>NZ_CACOFR010000009.1 GCF_902626525.1 uncultured Prochlorococcus sp. | reverse complement strand
AAAACTTATTATAGATAAAAATATTCTACTCCCACTAAATAAGTTAAATGCTGCTCCGTAGTTTTTAACAAAATATATTTTAAATAAGAGAAAATCTTTATTTTCATAAATTGTGGAATTATTATAAATTAAATATTTTAGATATTGATCAATAAAAATTATAAAAATACTTAATGAGAAAAAATATAATCTTCTATTAACTTTATTAATCATTATTTATGAAATTTTAAATATTTTATAGGTTTAATTAATATTATTAATGGAATAAGTATTATTAGATGATATCCAATTTTACCCATTGAGTATTTACCTAGATTATATAAAAATATATTAATTTGATTGTAATATATTAATTGTGCTAGGTTGTAAAATATCCCTGTTAAGTGCATAACAATTATTGCAAAAACTCCATTTATTAGAAAGTTGCGAACATTTAATTTATTTTTTTTGTTTAACTTTCCAATTATGTTTATTAACGGAAATGTACCTAATAAATAACCAAAATTTGGAGTAAGCATATATCCTAATGAACCACCTTGATGAAAAACTGGAAATACAAATAATCCCAAGACTATATATGAACTAAATGCTATGAAAACTACTTTTTTATTGAATATAAGTGTTAATAAAATTATGGTTGGTATTTGCCATGTAATTGGTAACTCATAGATATTACTTGATTTATCAATAAATGGGAGTGGAATATAAATAGGAATCATTGTTGATATTACTAACAGCTGAAGACTTACCAACAACTCAATTAATTTATAAAAATTGAGCATAATTATAAATTCTATTTATAAACTTCTCAATGCAACAATAGGATCTAACTTAGAGGCTCTTTTTGCGGGTAAAACACCAAAGATCAAACCTATTGATCCTGAAATGATCATGGTGGATAGCGTTGTAGTAATTCCTACAGATGCAGGAAGTGGTGTTATGAGAGATAAAAGCAAAACACCCGATAATCCGGTTGTTGTCCCTATTAATCCTCCAATTGTAGATAATATCAATGCCTCAATTAAAAATTGAATTAATATATCAGATTGTTTAGCTCCTATTGCTTTTCTAAGCCCTATCTCTTCAGTTCTCTCGCTAACAGAAACAAGCATAATATTCATTATTCCTATTCCTCCAACTACAAGAGACACTGCACCAATACCAGCCAAAAGAAATGTTAATCCACTAGTAATATTAGTTACTATGTTTAACGCATCTTCTTGTGATCTAACTGCAAAATCGTCATCTCTTATTATTTTATGTCTTTGTCTTAATAAATTAGTAATTTGAAATTTTGCTGCACTAGTTGCATTTTTATCTTTAGCTTCAACACTAATGAAACTTAAGCTTACACCAAATGTCGGATCCTTCCCAGTAATTCTATTAACCATTGTAGTCAATGGAATATAGGCATTTTTGTCTTGATTACTTCCAAAAACAGCACCTTTTGGTTTTAATATTCCGATTATTTCGTAAGTATGATCTTTAATTCTGATTTTTTCACCAAGAGAAGAGGATTTATTTTTGAAAAATTCGTCTTTAAGATCTGGACCTATTACTACATAACTTCTAGCGCTGTTAACATCACTTGTTGATAAAAATCTACCCTTATCTATTTCGAAACTTCTAACATCTAGAAATTCAGGAGTTACTCCTGCAATTGATATACTAAGGCTCTTAGAATTTGATTGCACTATTTCATTAGCAGAAATTTGTGGAGCAACTTTTTTAACAGTTGGAACTTGATTTTTTATTGCTAATGCATCTTCTATAGTTAAGTTTTTAGGAAATGAAATACCTCTTCTTCTTGTGTCATTATTTCCGGGAACAATAAATAAAACGTTTGCACCTAAATTACTTAATTGATTTTTTGCTAATGTTTGAGCACCTCTTCCAAGACCAACAAGTGTAATTACAGAAGCATTTCCTATAATTATACCTAGCATTGTTAAAGAACTTCTCAATTTGTTAGATATTAATGTTTTAGTAGCCATTCCTAAGGCTTCTTTTATTGAGATATTTCTAGACATATTTATATTTATCTATCGCTTCTTCATCATCTTCAATTTGTCCCATATAAATTACACCTTCATTAAGTTGCAATGTTACTATGTCACCATTTTGAATTTGATAATCATCAATAATTTCTACATTACAAATTGCAGAAATTTTTTTATTTTTTTTATTAAATAATGAATAAACCTCATTTACAGTTTTATTCGTAACAATTCCTGCAATATTATTGCTTAATGGAAGACTTTCCAATAGTTCTTTTGGAACAAATAAAATTTCTCCTGGACATATTAATGATAAATCAAGGTTAGTCTTTATTATTCTTGCTTTACCTGTAACTCCTATTTCGCCTATCGATATTCCTCTTGAAACAATTTTCCTCACTAAACCAACTTTTATTAAATCTGTAGAACCGCTTATTCCAGTTAGTGTACCAGCCGTTTGAACCACTAAATCTCCCTGATTCAAGAAACCCATTTCTTGAGCTTTTTGCATAGCCAAACTAAATGTTTTAGCAGTTCTTTCATCATTTTTTACTACTATAGGAGTGACTCCCCAAACAAGTTGCAGTCTTCGCGCAACACTCCTTTCGGTGGTTGTAGCTAAAATAGGAGTTGGAGGTCTAAATTTACTTACGTTTCGTGCAGTAGATCCTGATTTTGTTAATGAAATAATTGCTCCTGCATCAAGTTGTCTAGCAATATTACTTACTGCTGCACTAATTGCATTTGGGATAGTACTAGCTAAGTTACTCTCTATGGCTTTAAGAGGATAGTCCCTCTCAATTCTTCTTGCAATAGTAGCCATTGTTTGTACGGCTTCTACAGGATAATCACCAACGGCAGTCTCGTTTGAAAGCATAACTGCATCTGTACCATCGAGTATTGCATTAGCAACATCACTAACTTCCGCCCTTGTTGGTCTTGGGTTCGATGCCATTGAATCAAGCATTTGAGTCGCAGTTATTATTGGTATACCTAATGAATTAGCTTTTTTTATTAATTCTTTCTGTAAAAGAGGAACTTCTTCAGCTGGCATTTCTACTCCCAAATCTCCTCTTGCAACCATTACCCCATCACACAAGGGTAATACAGTATCAATTTGATCTATCGCTTCAAATTTTTCTATTTTTGCAACTACTGGAGTGGAATGCCCATTTTTGTTTATTAAATCTTTTATTTCGTTAATATCAGATGGATTTCTTACAAAACTCAAAGCTATCCAGTCAACTCCTTGAGATAATCCAAATTTCAAATCCTCCTTATCTTTATCTGTTAAAGCTTTTACAGATAATTTAACATCTGGGAAATTTACACCTTTATTATTTGATAGAACACCACCAACAGTTACCAAACATTCTAAAAGATTAGATTTTGTATCTACTTTTTCAACAATCATTTCGATTTTGCCATCATCTAATAATATTCTCTTCCCTTTAGTAACTTCTTGTGCAAGTTTTTCGTATGTTACATTTGCAATAGAATTTGAACAATCAACTTCATTTGAGGTCAGTACAAATTTATCCCCTTTTTTTACTTTAACTGGGCCATCTTTAAAACGTCCTAATCTGATTTTAGGTCCTTGAAGATCCTGTAATATACCAATATCAAGATCTAAATTTTTCGAAACCTGCCTAATAGTTTTAATTCTTTCTTCATGATCTTTATGATCTCCATGGGAGAAATTTAATCTGAATGTTGTTACCCCAGCTTTAATTAAATCTGAAATTATCTCTTCAGACTGAGTCGCAGGACCGATAGTAGCTACAATTTTTGTTCTTCTTTTTAAATCAATATTCGACATATATAAATATTATTGCTAGATATAAATAAATTTACCATACCCAAAGTTAGTTGTTTAAGTCATGGATTTTAAAACTTATCAGAAAAAAGCAAGAGAAACAGCACAATATCCAGATTTAGGTTCAAATAATGTTTATCCAACTCTTGGTCTAGTTGGAGAGGCTGGTGAGGTAGCAGAAAAAGTAAAAAAGGTTATAAGAGATAAAAATGGAATATTTGATAACGAATCAAAATTAGGTATTAAAAAAGAGTTAGGAGATGTATTGTGGTACATATCAAATCTTTGTACAGAATTAAATTTCAATTTAGAGGATGTTGCATTACAAAATCTTGAAAAATTAAAATTAAGATCTTCTAAAGGAAGGATAAGCGGTTCTGGGGACGATAGATAAAGTTAGCTATATCCTAAGCTTGCATACTTGAGATTTGTTATTAAATTTTGAATAACATTTAAAAGTAAAAAAGCTAATAAAGATGAAATATCAAATCCACCTATTGGAGGAATAATACCTCTGAAAATATTTAAATAAGGATCTGTTATTGAAGTTAATGCAGATAAAATACCATTGCTCCAATCAATACCAGGAAACCATGTAAGTAAGATTCTTATTATCAATAAGAAAGAATAAATTGATAAGGTTTGGCCCAGAACTGCAAAAATCTCAGATCCCATTATCATGTTGTAATTTTGTTTATTCTAACATTTTGTTATTGTGGCTGCTTATTATTACGGCTACCTATTTTTGATAGATACTCATTACTCACAGCAAAAGTTTGAAAAAACTTTTCTGATAATGATAACCAATATGATCTACCATCTTTTTGCTTCCTTTTGACAATAAACTTCTTTTCTAATAATTCTTTAATATGGTCATAAGCTCCTGAACCTCGAAGAAGTATAAGATCAGATTGAAGAATCTTTTTTTTGATTGCTATTGTTGCTAAAGTCCTTAATTCTGATGTTTTCAAATCAGAAGGAAGTAAATCATCCACGAATTCATTAAGACTAGATTTTAATTCTAGAGAAAAACTATTATTAACTTCATTTAATTCAATAGCTGAGTTTGGATTAGAGTATTTATTTTTTAGATCTTTGATTGCATCATTTATTGAGTTGATATCAGAATTCGTAATTTCTGAAAATTCTTTTTTTGTTATTGGTCTACCTTTCAAATATAGAACAGCTTCAACTTTAGTAACTAGATCTATATCAGATAATGGCTTTTTATTAAGATCAGATTGATTGATTTTATATTACAGAAATCATTACTAATTTACCTTAAATTTAGTCTGATGCACCAAGGAATAATTTATATGTATCGTTTTGAGTTTCATCCCAGAATTTATAACCTAGTATTTTTACAAATTTATTCCACTCTAAAATATCATTTCTATCGATTAAAACTCCAATAACAATTTTTCCTACATCAGCACCATAATTTCTATAGTGAAAAACACTTATAGACCAATTGGATTTCATATTATTTAAGAAATTTATTAATGCTCCAGGTCTTTCAGGAAACTCAAATCTGTATAAAAGCTCAACAAAGTTTTTATTATTCATTTCTTTAAAATTCTTTGGTAATCTTCCACCTACCATATGTCTTAGATGATTTTTAGATAATTCATCATCACTTATGTCAATAAATGAGTACTCCGAATTTCTAAAATCATTTATAAGATTTTTTTTATCAATTAATCCATAGACTTCAACTCCTATAAAAATCTGAGCATCCTTAGAATTAGACATTCTATAGCTAAATTCAGTTAAATTTCTTTTATTAAGTAACTTACAAAAATCAATTAAACTTCCAGCACGTTCAGGAATTTCTACAGCCATCATAACTTCTTTACACTCTCCAAGTTCTGCTCTTTCTGCTACAAATCTAAGCCTCTCAAAATTCATATTTGCGCCACATGCAATAGCAACCATTTTTTTATTTAAATGATTTGAATTCAAAATATCTTTTTTCATTCCTGCAATTGATAATGCTCCTGCTGGTTCTAGTATTGATCTAGTGTCCTCAAAAACATCTTTTATAGCAGCACATATTTCATCGGTATTAACTCTAATCATCTTATCTATATATTTTCTTCCAATATCGAATGTATTGTTACCAACTTTTTTAACTGCCACTCCATCTGCAAACTGACCTACGGTTGGTAATTCAACAATTTTTGATTCCTCTAAGGATTTTGACATTGCATCTGAATCTTCAGGCTCTACTCCAATTATTTTTACCTCAGGCCATATTTTTTTAATGTATATAGAAATTCCAGATATCAATCCACCTCCACCAACTGCTATATAAATTGCAAATGGTTTTTCGTTTAATTGTTGTTCAAGTTCAATAGCTATAGTTCCTTGACCTGCAATAACATCAAGATCATCAAAAGGATGAATAAAACATAAATTTCTTTCTTTGCTAATCCTTATTGCTTCGTTATAAGTTTCATCATAATTATCTCCAAATAATATAACTTTAGCTTTCAGGTTTTTTACGGCGTTAACTTTTACGAGTGGTGTTGTAATGGGCATTAATATAGTTGCTTGACAATTAAATTTGAGAGCACTGAGTGCAACTCCTTGAGCATGATTACCAGCACTAGATGTAATTACTCCTTGAGCAAGCTGCGATTTAGTGAGCTTGCTCATTTTGTTATATGCTCCTCTTATTTTGAATGAAAATACATCTTGAAGATCTTCTCTTTTCAGAAATACATCATTTTTAAGCATATTACTTAAATTTTGAGCTTTTTCGAGAGGAGTTTTTTTTGCTACTTCATAGACTTCTGCTTGAAGTATTTTTTCAAAATATTCATTCATATACTTATTTTTAGCACTAATTATTAATCTAATAAAACATTACATGATCTATTTTATAAAAATCACTCAATTTGCACCTCGGCGTTTTAGATTATATATATAACTATTTTTATGTAATGCTTTTAAGTGAGTTAAGTCATCCAAATGAACTACAAGGCTTAACAACTTCACAATTAGAAGAAATTGCTTGTCAAATTAGAGAAAGGCATCTTCAAGTAGTTTCTACCAGTGGCGGACACCTTGGTCCTGGATTAGGCGTAGTTGAGTTGACATTGGCTTTATATCAAACTCTTGATCTTGATTTCGATAAGGTTGTTTGGGATGTAGGTCATCAAGGTTATCCTCATAAATTAATTACAGGTCGTTACAGTCAGTTTGATTCTCTAAGACAACAAAATGGAGTAGCTGGATATCTTAAAAGAAGTGAAAGTAAATTTGATCATTTTGGTGCTGGACATGCAAGCACCTCTATTTCTGCTGCTTTAGGAATGGCAATTGCAAGAGATAGAAAAGGTGAAAACTATAAATGTGTAGCCGTTATTGGAGATGGAGCATTGACTGGAGGAATGGCTCTTGAAGCAATTAACCATGCAGGAACTCTTCCAAATACTCCATTAGTTGTTGTTTTAAATGATAATGACATGTCCATATCCCCACCTGTTGGTGCACTTTCCACCTATTTAAATAAGGTAAGGCTAAGTCCACCATTACAATTTTTATCAGATAGTGTCCAAGAAAGTGTTAAGAATATTCCGTTAATTGGTAAGGATATTCCAGAAGAATTTAAAAATATTAAAGGTAGTGTTAGACGTTTAGCTGTTCCAAAAGTAGGTGCTGTTTTTGAGGAACTTGGTTTTACTTATATGGGACCAATTGACGGGCATGATATTGGCAATTTAATTAATACATTTAATGCTGCTCATAGACTTAAAAAACCAGTTTTAGTTCATGTTTTAACAACAAAAGGTAAAGGATATCCATATGCAGAAACTGATCAAGTTGGATATCATGCACAATCTTCTTTTGACTTAACCACTGGTAAATCTATTCCATCAAAAAAACCAAAACCTATTAGTTACAGTAAAATTTTTGGTCAAACCTTATTAAAAATATGTGAACAAGATAGTAAGGTTATTGGAATCACTGCAGCAATGGCTACTGGTACTGGTTTAGATATATTACAAAAAAATATTCCTGAACAGTATGTCGATGTAGGAATAGCTGAACAGCATGCAGTTACTCTTGCAGCAGGTATGTCATGTGATGGTCTTAAACCTGTTGTAGCTATTTATAGCACTTTCCTTCAACGTGCCTTCGATCAATTAATACACGATGTAGGAATTCAAAATTTACCTGTATCATTTGTTCTTGATAGAGCAGGAATAGTTGGAGCTGATGGCCCTACACATCAAGGTCAGTACGATATCAGTTATATGAGATCTATTCCAAATTTTGTTTTAATGGCGCCAAAGGATGAATCTGAATTACAGAGAATGTTAATAACATCAATTAATTATAAAGGACCTACAGCTTTAAGAATACCAAGAGGTTCTGGATTAGGAGTAGCTGTTATGGATGAAGGTTGGGAACCCTTAAATATAGGTGAAGCCGAAGTTCTAGAAGAGGGAGATGATATTCTAATTATTGCTTATGGCTCTATGGTTGCATCGGCAATTGAAACTTCAAAGATATTAAAAGATAATAACATTAATTCTTGTATTATTAACGCAAGATTTGTAAAACCGCTGGACGAAAATCTTATTTTGCCCTTAGCAAATAAAATTAAAAAAGTAGTAACTATGGAAGAAGGGACATTAATTGGTGGATTTGGTTCTGCTATCGTTGAATTATTTAATGATAAAGAAGTGAATATTCCTGTATACAGGATTGGTATACCTGATGTTTTAGTAGATCATGCTTCACCTGATCAGAGCAAAGAAAAATTAGGTCTCATGCCTCATCAAATGGCTGATAGAATTATTGATAAATTTAATTTAAATAATTAAAAAAAAACTTTAATTATTTTTATAAAACACCGCGTGATGCTAATCCAAGAATGGAACCAATACCTAATAAATGTCCAAGACAATTAGCTCCAACAAATGCACCATGACTTAACCCACCAAAAAATTTCCCATTTGGCATCATAAAACCCTCTTCAGGTTTTCTAATAGTTGCCTTAGCTATCGCGTAAGCAAGTATATTACAAGCAATCATTACAACCGCACACTTTGGTGACCATTCAAATGTTGCTGGAGCAGAAGCGGCTGCAAATAATGTATTAATCATAAAAATTGTTATTTTTAACTATTCTCTAATACTTTTATCAAAAAAACATAAAATTGTAAAAGGTCTTAAGAGTTGTTAACTTCTATTTTATTAGACATTTTAATAAAACCCAACAATATAATAAAATCGCTTAGTGTTAGGAAAAATTCTGCTGAGCCATGCAGGAAGTCAATCTCAACAAGGCTTTTATCGTAGTAATTTAAAGCAAAAATAGATACCACAATTGTAATGAATACAAATAAAACTGTTAAAGAAAAACCTGTTTTTACAAATTTATTTATTGATTTGATTTTATATAAGTAAAACAAAAATATTGAATATGGAATTATCGATGCAGCGAACAAAGCTGTATTGTCAATTGAACCTAATTTTATTATTAAGTTATAAAATAAATTATTCATATGTCTCTATACCTCTAAAAATCTTTATTGCAGCTAAAGCTAATGTTGAATTTCCTATAAATGTAAATATTCCTTGAAGTGTTACAAGACCGTAAAGTATTTCTTGATTGTCATAAATATGCCATGTGATCGCACACATAGCACCAATTAAGTTTGGAACCATAGCGATGCTTAACCAAAAAAATAAATTATATTTTTTATTAGTAGAAATGTTGTATATAACAAATATGGCAGCAATCCATTCAATCACAGAAGATATATGTATTAACCATGTTCCAAATGATAATTCGTGCAAAATTTATATTTTTTTCATTAATACGTTAAGTACTTCTTTAGCATGATTCAAGGGCAGAACACTTATCCATCTATAAGCTATTTTACCCTCTGGAGAAATCAAAAAAGTATTTCTATCTGAGAAAGGAGGAATCCAGGAACCATATTTGTCACTAATTATTCCCTCAGGATCTGATAATAATGTGTAGTTTATGGATTTTTCACTGCAGAAACTTTCGTGTGAATCTTGATTATCAGCACTAATTCCAACAATTTCGGCATTATACTTTGAAAAATCATTTTTTAATTCTGAAAAACCTTTAGCTTCAAGAGTGCATCCTGCCGTAAAATCCTTTGGATAAAAATACATTATGAGCCACTTACCCTTAAAATCATTTAATTCCCAATTAGTTTTTGTTTTTAATTTTTTATTAAATCCTTTTAGATAGAAGTTTGGTGCAATGTCACCAACTTCAGGAGCAAAGTCAAAAGCTAATGCTGGAAAACAATTTATTAAAAGGAAAAATGATATGAATATATTTATTACCAAATTTTTCATCAAATTTAGTATTTATTTAAATCAACCCCATTTGATTTCGCAATTTTATCAAGGCCAACTTTTTGAACAGACTTAAGTGCTTTTGTACTAATTTTTAAATTTACCCATTTTTTCCCTTCTTCCCACCATAATCTTCTTTTTTGAAGGTTAACTTGTTGTAATTTTTTTGTTCTAATATGTGAATGACTCACAGCCATACCATTATTAGCTTTTGCACCAGTTAGTTCACAAACTCTTGACATATTATCTTTATTTGTATCTTTATAAATATTAACACACAACTTATGTTATTGATTTAAGCAATTCTGAGATTAATTCGGCATTATTATTTTGTAGATTAATTATCTGTTCTTGATCTAATCCACCGACAGATAGTTTAGCCATATCGTAAACATGATTAGCAATTTTAGATGCCAATGAATTTTCAACATTCTCTTTTTTATCAACGATTATTTTATTCCCTTTAATTTTGTTGAGACCAACAATAAGTGGATGTTCTTTATTAATTAAGAGGACATGATATTCTGGCAAGCTAGGAATTTTTTGCTCCATGTAAGCACCCATATCATTAATTCGTCTCATTTGCTCTGGAAGTAAAATTATTGCTGGTGGTGCCTCCTTGCTTGAAAGTGACTGGACCTTAACTGTTACTTTTTCATTGTTAAGTGCCTTGACTATTGCATCTCTAAGATTTTCTGTATTTGATTTGCCATCCTTATCTACAATTTCTTTAGATTCCTTATCTTCTAGTTCGTTGATTTCTGAATCGACTCTTTGGAATTGATAATCTTCGTTTTTACTTTCTAACCATGGGAGAAATTGTGCATCAATCAGGGGATCTGATTTTATAACCTCTTTGTCATCAGATAAACAGATATTTAATGCACTTGACTGAGCAATTAAATCTGAACAGTAAATAATCTTCTTAGAGTCATTCTTCTTATTTCGTTCTTTGTAATTTGCGAGAGTTGTGAAATATTTATCATTGGATTTGATAATAGATTTTTTTTCAATATCTTTAGTTACGTCTTTATCTGATTTGAATATAGTTTCGAAAATTATACTATTTTCCACTAAATCAGCAAATTTTTCATCTTCGATTGCACCAATTTTAATAAAAGCAGAAATGGAATCCCAAATTTCTGAATAAAATTCTGGAGAATTTTTTATCAGATCCCTCAACTTATTAGCAATTTTTTTTGAGATAAATGATGATATAGACCTTACCTTTCTATCTGTTTGTAAGGCACTTCTACTAACATTTAAAGGTATATCAGTAGAATCAATTACTCCTCTTAGAGGTAAAAGATATTTTGGTACTATCTCTTTAATTGAGTCGCTTACGAAAACTTGATTGCAAAATAGTTTTATTTCTCCTTTTTCCCAATCGGCTCTACCAGACAACTTAGGAAAATACAATATACCTTGTAAATCATATGGATAATCTGTATTTAGATGAATCCATAACAGTGGATCTCCTTGAAAAGGGTAAAGGTATTTGTATAACTCAATATAATCTTCATCTTTTAATTCACTAGGTTGTTTTCTCCAAAGAGGATTCTTCTTATTAATTGTCTCACCTTCTAATAAGACATCTATTGGCATAAAGTCACAATATTTTTTTATTAATGATTTAATTCTTTCAGGCTCAATAAACTCTTTTTCTTCTTCAAGTAAATGAAGAATCACATCTGTACCAATTGTCTCTCTTTCTGATTCCTCTAACGTGAAATTTGGTGATCCATCACATGACCATTTGAATGCTTTTGATTCCCCAATTGCTGATTTAGTCAAAATATCAACTTTATCAGCCACCATAAAACTTGAATAAAAACCAAGTCCAAAATGACCTATAAATTCATCATTATCTCTTTTGTATTTTGTTAAAAATTCTTCTGCACTAGAGAATGCTACTTGATTTATGTATTTCTTAATTTCTTCATCATTCATTCCTATCCCATTATCAGATATTGTTATGGTATTTTTTTCACGGTCAATAGTTATTTTTACTTTAGGTTCCTCATTATTCTCGCAATCTCCCGCCATAGAAGCCATTCTTCGTTTACTAATAGCATCTACACCATTACTAACAAGCTCTCTTAAAAAGATTTCATGATCAGAATATACTGCCTTTTTGATAATTGGGAAAATATTTTCGGTATTGATACGAATTTCGCCTTTTTCCATAAAAAAAAAATCAAACATACAAATCTTATTTCCTAAAAACTAGTTAATCAAGCTTAATTAGGAGTATTGTCCGAACAATATATGAATTAAGAGAATAAATTAATTTTAAAAAGTTTTTATTTAACCCACAAAATCTCAGTGCAATTATTTTCATTCATTATCTTATTAGCTTTAGTCAAGTCATCACATGGATTTAAATGTAAGACAGCAATATTTCCTCTTTTTTGTTGTTCTTTTTGTTCATTCATACCTTTTTCAAATAAATGAGAATCTTTAAACATTAATAAAATCTTTTTTTTATCTGACTTTTCTTCCTTAATAAAATTTCTTAAATTGTCTATTGAAATTGTAAATCCAATCCCGTTTAATATTTTTTCATTAGGACTAAGATATCTCACTAATTCATCATATCTCCCACCTTTTGCTATAACGTTTTTATTTTTACCATTATCCCCTATTAATTGAAAAACTATTCCTTCGTATAAATTCAAGTGAGGTTGAAAAGTAGGATCAAGTTGCAACTTGACACCATATTTATTTGATATTTTTGATAATATTTTAAATAAAAAATTTAGGTCGTCGAGAATTCTGCTAGTGCCATAAGTACCTTTCAATTTTTTTAATATTGAAATTGGTTCTCCTCTTGTGAATAATAAATCCTTCAAAATATATTTATCATCTTCATCAATCTCTAATTTAGATAATTTATCTTGATCAAAGTTAACAAGACTTTTCTTAATTTCTTCAATTTTATTATTTTTATATTTATTCAGGATCAAGTCCATTATTTTTGTGGTACTGACTAGTAGAGATAAATTACAGTCATCCTTCAAATTAATATTATCTATTGCATCAAACAACATATTAATAACTTCTATTTCCGGGTATTTTGTATCATATCCAATTAATTCAATTCCACTTTGAAGTTTTTCTTGTAACTTAAATGAATTTTTATTATTTAATTTCTTATTAAAGACTATTCCATTGGTAAACAATCTAATAGGTCTTTTCTTATTTATTAATCTAGTAGATGACAACTTGACAAT
Source organism: uncultured Prochlorococcus sp. (assembly GCF_902626525.1). GTDB lineage: Bacteria > Cyanobacteriota > Cyanobacteriia > PCC-6307 > Cyanobiaceae > Prochlorococcus_A. The sequence continues at coordinate 60,009 of NZ_CACOFR010000009.1, read as the reverse complement.
GGATGTTGTCATTTCTGGCCTAAGACATAATGAATTATTACTTACTATTCCAATCACCTCATTTTCTTCAATAACACCACGGCCTTTTATTGTCTCTAAAGTGTTAATAAATGAAGGTGAAACTTCTTCATATCCCCAAACTTTATAAATATTATTTAAGTTACTTATAATATTGGAATTGTTTTTTACATCTACTAATTTAATTTCCTTTATATCTGTCATTTTTATATTTAAATATTTTACGTGTAGAGATGTTTTTTTAAAGGAGAAACTTTTGCTAATTCATTTTTTAATTCATTCTCAAGGCAAGGAGAACAAGCAAGAATTCTTCCAGAGCTTAAATTAAATTCGCCTGATGGATAATCAGAAATAATTCCACCAGCCTCTTTAACAATAATAGCACCGGCAGCTAGGTCCCATATCTCTAATCCTCTTTCCCAGTATCCATCTACCTTCCCTGCAGCAACAAATGCTAAATCAACAGCTGCTGCCCCCCCTCTTCTTACCCCTCTAGTTTTATGAGTTAAATAACAAAATTCAGCATAATTATTATCCTCTGTCTCAAATCTGTCATATGAAAAACCAGTTACAAGTAAACTTTTGGAAAGATTTCGAGGGCTCGATACTTTAAGTACATTATCATTGCAGAACGAACCTAATCCGATACAGGCTGAATATAGTTCATTTAAATAAGGAACTGATATAGCTCCTATTATTGGCTTATTTTTATATACAAGTCCAATAGATGTTCCAAAAAAAGGATATCCATGGGAATAATTAGTTGTGCCATCTAATGGGTCTATACACCATGTTAAATTTGAGGACTTATATAATTTTCCCGATTCTTCTGCATTAATAGATATGTTGGGTGTCTCTTTTAATAAATATTCTTTTATTTTTTTTTCAACTTCCAAATCAACGTTGGTTACAAGATCACCTTTTCTCCCTTTTGATGATATTTTTTGAATTTTATTGTAATTAATTTTTAAAATTTCATTACCAATTTGAGCAGAAATTTTTGCTATTTCATATAAATTGGATAAGTTTATTTCATTTGATAAAGCCTCTAATTCTTTTAATTCATACATAATAATTAATCTTCCTCAAATTCCCAAGGTGGAGCAACTCTTGTATTTCCTCTCCCAAAATATTGTCCAAATTGTAAATCGTAAACTTCGTCTTCGTATGTTGTTTCAACTTCGAGATCTCCAGTTGCTTTGGCAACACAAAGCAGTGCATAACCTTCGTCTTTTAAGACTTGCGATACACCCATAGCTTCAGGTTGTTGCAAGGTCCCAGATTTTATTTTTACAGCACAGCTCGTACAACAACCATTCCTACATGAGAAAGCAAGCTTAAAGCCTTTTTTTTCAAATTGCTTGAGAATATATTCATCACAATTAACAATCTCCTTGTAAATTTTTCCGGTTTGTTTATTTTTGATAGTGACGGTGAAAGTTTTGTTCAAATAACTTTCCTCAAAAATGGTGTAATGAAAGGTTAATATAGGGTCTTGGGAGAGGTGGCCGAGTGGTTGAAGGCGCAGCACTGGAAATGCTGTATAGAGGCAACTTTATCGAGGGTTCGAATCCCTCTCTCTCCGTATAGTTTAGTTGATTCTGGTCAAATACATCAATAATCATTTATAAAAAAGATATTTTTTTTTAATTAGTTAATGAGTTTAAAAAGTTGTAAATAATCTTATTTATTTAAATTAAGTTGAAAATATTTGATTTTTATTATTATATGTAAATATCTATATAGAAAATTTATTAAGTTATTAGTAATTTTGCTTTTTATTAGCAATCTAAAATCATGGGGCAAATAGTTGGAATTGATTTAGGTACTACTAACTCTGTTGTAGGAGTTATTGAAGCTGGTCGTCCAATTGTAATTGCAAATTCTGAAGGTTCTAGGACAACACCTTCAATAATTGGTTTTACAAAAGATAAAGAAATAGTAATAGGTGAACAAGCAAGAAGACAATTAGTTTTGAATCCTAAGAATACCTTTTATAATTTAAAAAGGTTTATAGGAAGCGACTGGGATGAACTAGATGAAACAAGTATTTCTGTTCCCTATAATGTCAAAGCTAATAATAATGGAAGTGTTAGAGTTCTTAGTCCCAATACTGAAAGAGAATATGCTTCTGAAGAGTTGGTCAGTTCATTAATTAGAAAATTAATTAATGATGCTGAAACATACCTTGGAGACTCTGTAGACTCCGCTGTGATTACAGTACCTGCCTATTTTAATGAATCTCAAAGGCAAGCTACAAAAGATTCTGCGATATTAGCTGGTATTAAGGTAGATAGAATTCTAAATGAACCAACTGCAGCTGCACTAGCTTATGGTTTTGAAAAAAGTTCCTCTAATAATGTATTGGTTTTTGATTTGGGAGGAGGTACATTTGATGTCTCTCTATTAAAAATTTCTAATGGAGTTTTTGATGTTAAAGCTACATGCGGAGATACACAACTTGGAGGAAATAATTTTGACACAAAAATTGTTGATTGGCTTGCAGAAAAATTTCTTGCTAAACATAACATAGATCTAAGGAGGGATAGACAAGCATTACAGAGATTAACTGAAGCTGCTGAAAAAGCTAAATGTGAATTGTCTGGATTACTAAAAACAAAAATTTCTCTACCATTTATCACTACAAGTAAAGAAGGACCATTACATATTGAAGAGAGCTTAGATAGGAAACTATTTGAATCATTATCAAAGGATTTATTAGACAGATTATTAGAACCTGTACAAATTGCTCTTGAGGATTCTGGGTGGGATGCAGAAGATATAGATGAAGTTGTCCTAGTAGGAGGCAGTACAAGAATTCCAATGGTTAAACAATTAGTAAAAACTCTTGTTCCTAATGATCCCTGTCAATCGGTAAACCCTGATGAGGTAGTTGCTATTGGTGCGGCAATCCAATCCGGAATAATAAGTGGTGAATTACAAGATTTGCTTTTAAATGACGTCACACCCTTATCTTTAGGTTTAGAAACTATTGGTGGTCTTATGAAGGTGCTAATTCCTCGTAATACTCCTATACCAGTAAGACAATCTGATGTTTTTAGTACATCAGAAGCTAATCAATCTTCTGTTGTTGTGCAAGTAAGACAAGGAGAAAGACCTTTGGCTACTGAAAATAAATCGTTAGGTAAATTCAGGTTATCGGGAATACCCCCTGCACCCAGAGGTATACCCCAAGTACAAGTGGCATTTGATATTGATGCTAATGGTCTACTAGAAGTAAGTGCTACTGATAGAACAACAGGAAGAAAGCAAACAGTTTCAATTACTGGGGGATCTAATTTAAATGAACAAGAGATTAATTCAATTATTGAAGAAGCTAAAACAAAAGCTAATGAAGATAGAAAGATAAGATCTGTCATTGATAGAAAAAATAGTGCTTTAACTCTTATTGCGCAAGCAGAAAGAAGGTTGAGAGATGCCTCACTAGAATTTGGACCTTATGGAGCTGAAAGGCAACAAAGAGCTGTTGAATTAGCTATTCAAGATGTTGAAGATTATATAGAAGATGATGATCCTCATGAATTAGAAATTTCAGTAAGTTCTCTCCAAGAGGCTTTATTTGGTTTAAATAGAAAATTCGCAGCAGAAAGAAAAACTGATAATAATCCATTACAGAGTATTAAAAATACATTTGGCTCATTAAAGGATGAACTTTTCTCAGATGATTATTGGGATGATGACCCTTGGGATAATCAAATGAATAGAAATTATAGAAATTCGAGGTATGGTAATTCTAGGGATGATGATCCATGGGACAATGACTATTTCCTCTAAAAAAGACTATATGTCGATTTTGGGCTTATCTCATTATTTCGACGATAAAGAACTTAAGAAGGCTTTTAGGAGAGAAGCAAGAAAATGGCATCCAGATTTAAATAAAAATGATTTAAATGCAGAAGAAAGATTTAAATTAATTAACGAAGCTTATGAATTCTTAAGTGATCCCAATAAAAGAAATGATAATTCAGATATAAATATTCAGGATAATTATGAAAAAAACAATTTCAAAACAGGCTTCCCTGATTTTCAAGATTATTTAGATACATTATTTGGATATGAATATACAGCTAAGAATTACGATGAATATATTTATGAACCTTTTAGTGATGAAGACACAGATTTAGAAAATGAAGAACTTTATAATTCTGGATACCCTGCAACATCACCAGAAGAACCACCTCCAGTTAAGCTTTATCAAGATATTGAGACAATTATCGAATTAACGCCCGAAGAGGCCTTGAGTGGAGCTTCAATATTAATTGAACTTGAAGACAAAACAGTTGTTGAAGTTGATACTCCAGCATTTGCAGGAGATGGATGGAGATTAAGGCTTGAAAATATTGCAAGAGGAGGTAAGGATCATTATTTACAATTAAAAGTTCAAACGGAAAGTGGTCTTAGAATCGATGGCTTAAGAGTTCATTATAAACTAGAGTTATTCCCTCATGATGCTCTGCTTGGATGTGCTGTAGAAGTTCCTACAATTGATGGAAATGTTACCCTTCAAGTTCCTCCAAAATCATCTACCGGAAGAATGTTACGTTTAAAAGGGAGAGGTCTAACATTCGAAGATAATGTAGGTGATCAATATGTTGAAATCTTGGTAGTTATTCCTGCTGATATCAACGATGAAGAAATTGCTTTATATACAAGATTACAAGAATTATCACTTTCTGAGTCTTAATCAAATATTATATCAATAGAAAAATAGTAAATTATGGAAATATTTGTTCTTTTATATAATTCAGGAACAGAGAAGGAAGGAATTCATTCAATTGAACTTAAGGGAAAAACAATAGTTCTTATGTTTGAAGACCAAGATGATGCAATAAGATACTGTGGATTACTGGAAGCCCAAGATTTTCCTTTGCCAACAGTTGAAATGATCGATATAGAAGAAATTAGAGATTTTTGCAATAAGTTAGATTATGAATGCAAATTAGTTGAAAAGAATTTTGTACCAACAACTCCCGAAGATAGATTTCTAATTTCTCCACCTCAGAAAAACCTAGAAGTTGAAGATTGGGAAGAGGAAAGCAATAATAAAGAGAAATTTGATATAAATACCATTAAGGAAAACCTTGAAAAGTTGCTTTAAGGATTAATATATAATGAAATAAATTTATTAAAAATGAAAAAAGCATTATTTGAAACCGAAGTTGGAAATATTAATATTGAATTTTTCTCTAATGAAGCTCCTAATACCGTTAATAATTTTACTAATTTAATAAGCGATGGTTTTTATGATGGTCTTTCATTTCATCGAGTTATTCCAGGTTTTATGGCCCAGGGTGGATGTCCAAATACTCGTGATGGAGCCTCTGGTATGCCAGGAACTGGTGGTCCTGGATATAATATTAAATGCGAAATTAATTCTAATAAACACTTAAAAGGTTCAATTTCAATGGCTCATGCTGGTAAGAATACAGGAGGAAGTCAGTTTTTTATTGTTTATGAACCACAACCCCATCTTGATGGAGTTCATACAGTTTTTGGTAAAACAGATGATATGGATGTAGTTCTAAAACTTAAAAACGGTACAAAAATTTTAAAAGCAAGTCTAAAATAGTTGATTAATTTTCAAAAACTATACTAAATGTCTCCTTATCTAAATTAAATTTTCTTGTTGATGAATATAACAGTTCATTATTTATTGTAAATTTAGTATTGATTAGTTTGATACTGTTTTTTGGATGTAATGCTTGCTCGATATTTCTAGAAACAATAATTCCTATCTTTGTACTTTTTTCGTATTTGGACAAAAACTCAATAAATGATTCTATATTCCTAATCTCTTCGTCAGTAATGTTGGAGTTACTTCTATTGCGATCATGTAAAATTCGCCAAATTAATTTTGGTCTATTCCAAAATGCCAATAATCTTGGTGTACTCTCAAGCTTTATATCAATATTTTGCTCTTTACAAAAACTAATAACTTTATTTCTAATTGGGACTAGGTCAATAGATTTATAATTTCCGTCAAGAAAAATTGATATAAAAGGATCTATATATCTCGATTTAATGCTTTCTTCATCAAAAATGTGACCAAGTTTTGTTTTCTTTACACTCAAATATTCAGCATTATTATCGTTAGGACAAATCACTAGTGGAACCCTCTCTATTACCTCTATTCCATAACCACCTAATCCAGCAATCTTTCTAGGATTATTTGTAAGCAATTTTAATTTTTTTATACCTAGATCAGTTAATATCTGTGCACCAACGCCATAATTTCTTAGGTCAGCAGGAAATCCTAATTTTTCATTAGCTTCAACTGTATCTAATCCACCATCTTGTAAGCTATATGCTTTTAATTTATTTATTAGACCAATACCCCTTCCTTCTTGTCTTAAATAAACGACAACACCTTCCTCCTCTTTTTCAATCCTTGATAAAGCGGCCTCTAATTGAGGTCTACAATCACAACGTAATGATCCAAAAGCGTCTCCAGTTAAACATTCTGAATGCATTCTTACAAGTACAGGTTCACTTAATTTTGATGATTTTTGCTTAACTAATGCAATATGCTCTGAACCATCAAGTTCATTAATATATCCATAAGCTTTAAAATTACCAAAAATACTTGGAAGCATAGCATCTGATTTCCTGTAGACAAATCTCTCATTTTGAAACCTGTAACTTATTAAATCTGCTATTGATATTAATTTCATTCCCCATTGTTTTGCATATTCTTTAAGTTGTGGCAGCCTTGACATAGAGCCATCGGGATTTTGTATTTCACAAATAACTCCTGCAGGATAGAGACCAGACATTGCGGCAATATCAACTGCTGCTTCTGTATGACCGGCTCTTTTTAAAACTCCGCCTTTTTTAGCTCTTAATGGAAATATATGTCCAGGCCTTCTTAATTCATCAGGTTTTGTGTTTGGATTTATTGCAACTTGAATAGTCTTAGCTCTATCTTCTGCTGAGATTCCAGTAGATACATTATTTTCAGGACCAGCATCAATTGATATTGTAAAAGCTGTTTGATTTTCATCTGTATTCCTATCTACCATTAAAGGTAAATCCAAAGCGTCAAGTTTTTCTCCTTGCATAGCAAGACATATAAGACCTCTTCCTTCAGTAGCCATAAAATTAATTTGTTGAGGTGTAGCAAACTGGGCTGCACAAATTAAATCACCTTCATTTTCTCTTCTTTCATCATCTACAACAATTATGCATTCACCATTTCTAATTGCAGCTAATGCATCACTTATAGGATCAAATTCAATTTTAAAATTTTTATTTACGTCCAAAATTGTTCCATTATTTGATTTGGGACTTGTTTCTTTCATTATTCCTATCAATATAGAAAAATAGTGTTTTAGTAATCCTAATTTCAACACTTTATAATCCTATCTTAAAGTCTGCCAATTCAAAGAAATGAATGTTGCAATAGTTGGTGCTACCGGTTACGGAGGTATGCAAGCCGTAAATCTTTTAAATAATAATAAAAAATATAATATTTCATATTTAGGAGGAAATAAAACATGCGGATCAAAGTGGAATGATATTTTCCCTTTTATTAATATTAAATCCGATCCATATATAGAAAAAATATCAGCCGATAATATCTCATACAAATCTGATATTGCTTTGCTTTGTTTACCAAATGGAATATCTTCTACTTTGACAAGAAAATTATTAGATAGTGGAGTAAAAGTTATAGATTTATCTGCTGACTATAGATATAGGTCATTAGACAAATGGAAAAAAATATACTCCAAAGAGGCTGCAATTTACAAAAGAAATGATGATGATTTATGTAAAGAGGCAGTATATGGACTTCCTGAAATAAATAAGGAGGCTATTTCCAAAGGTAGATTGATTGCATGTCCGGGATGTTATCCAACCTCAGCCCTTATTCCTCTAGTTCCTTATTTATCGCAGGGAATTATTGAAAATGAAGGTATAGTAATTGATTCAAAAAGTGGTACTTCTGGTGGTGGTCGTGAACCGAATCAAAAGCTTCTTTTATCAGAATGTGGTGAGGGATTATCAGCCTATGGATTGATAAATCATAGACATACATCTGAGATTGAGCAGATAGCTTCATTAATCTCAGGAAATAACATAGAACTTCTTTTTACCCCTCACTTAGTCCCAATCTCAAGAGGTATGCATTCGACTATATACGGTAGATTAAGAGATCCTGGTTTAACGTCGGATGATTGCAGAATACTTTTGGATAATTTTTATAGAAATTTTAAAAATATTAATGTTTTACCTGTAGACACATTTCCTTCAACCAAATGGGTTAAGAATACAAATCAAATTTTTCTATCTGTAAAAGTCGATAATAGAAATGGTAAGATTATTATCTTATCTGTAATTGATAATTTGTTAAAAGGACAGACTGGTCAAGCAATTCAAAATTTAAATATAATGAATGGTTTTTCAATGGATGATGGGCTTGATTTAATTAATAACTTTCCATAAAATCATTTCTTATCAAAAAACCAGCAAGAGTAATTGAGTGAGGTAGAATTTTATGTTCAAGTTTTTGTATTTTTTGAGAAAGAGATACTAAATCATCTTTCTCCTCAATTGATAATGCGGCTTGCATTATGAGCGATCCACTATCTACTTCTTCCTCAACAAAATGTACTGAACAACCAGTTATTTTTGAACCATTTAATATGGAATCCTTTATTGCAGATCCACCTTTATATGCAGGAAGTAATGATGGGTGAATATTAATAATTTTATTCCTGAATTTATTAATAAAAAATGGAGAAACAATTTTCATCCAACCAGCCATTACGACAAGTTCAACATCGTAATTAATTAAAGTATTTATAATTTCAACTTCAAAAGACTCTTTTTTCGAAAAATCTTTTGCTCGTATTATTTTATAAGGTATTTCTGCATTTTCAGCTCTTTTAATACAACCTGCATCTTCTTTGTTCGTTATTAAAACTTTTATTTCTATATCTATTTCTCCTTTTTGAGAGAGATTAATTAACTCTTGGAAGTTTGTTCCTTTTCCAGAAGCTAGTATACCAATTTTTAATTTTGGAGAAAATCTTTTATATTCTGATAACTCAGGTGAAATTATGTAATTGAATGATTTATCCAAAATTTTTTATTTTATTTAATGATAAATTCATATCAAATAAAAAAAACCATAATTTTTAATTGTTTATATTCAAAAACATATTTATTTTAAAAAATAAATTTAAACAAATTTAAATGATTTAAATCTAAGTACTATTCGTTTATATATAATTAAATAAAAAAGAAACTAATATATAAAATGAATGAAGATTTTAAATCTTGGGATAAATTTTGTAATTATCTTTGGTTTGATAAGAAATTAAATATATGGCTAGATATAAGCAAAATTAATTTCACAAATCAAGAAATAAAAAAATTAGAAGAGAAATTTATAGATGTTTTTTTATCAATAAAAGAATTAGAAAATGGTGCAATCTCAAATATTGATGAAAATAGGCAAGTTGGACATTATTGGCTGAGGAATCCAGAAATTTCACCATCTCCCAAAATAAGTCATGAAATTAGCACAGAAATCAATGATATTTCTGAATTTGGTAAACAAATTTTAAACGGAAATATTAAGAATAAAAATTATCAGAAGTATACTGATGTTCTATGGATAGGAATTGGTGGAAGTGGGTTAGGACCATTACTCATTACAGAGTCTCTTCAAAAGTGCTCAAAAGGATTAAATTTTTCTTATATCGATAATGTTGATCCTTTTTTAATTAGCGAAAAGTTAGAGTCATTATCTGAAAAATTATCTACAACATTATTCGTAGTAGTAAGCAAGTCAGGTGGTACGCCTGAGCCTAGAATTGCTATGGATATAATTAAAAGTCATTGTGAAGACAATTCTCTTGAATGGAATTCAAATGCTATTGCTATAACGATGAAAGATAGTATGTTATTTAAAAAAGCCACTTCTGAGAATTGGTTAAAAATTTTTAATTTACAAGATTGGATAGGAGGAAGAACTAGTATTACCAGTTCTGTTGGATTACTCCCATTAGCTCTTATTAATGAAAACATATTTGAATTCATTAAAGGTGCATCATTAATGGATGAGGCCACTCGTTTATGTGATTTTAAAAATAATCCGGCAGCATTATTGTCATCTGCATGGTATTTGACTGGTGATGGCAGAGGAAAAAGAGATATGGTCGTTTTACCTTATAGAGATAGGTTGCAGGTATTTAGCAAATATCTTCAACAATTAGTAATGGAATCATTAGGTAAGAAATTTAATAGAAACGGTGAAGTAGTTAATCAAGGAATTTCCGTTTTTGGTAATAAAGGATCCACAGATCAACATGCTTATGTTCAGCAACTGAGAGATGGGATTGATAATTTCTTTTGTATTTTTATTGAACTATTGGATTCGCCTTCAAATAATATTTTTGGAGATAAAGAGAATCCCAAAGAATATCTCTCTGGTTTTTTACAAGGAACGAGATCTGCACTTTCTAGTGAAAACAGACAAAGTATTACAATTACATTAGAGCAATTAAATTGTTTTTCACTTGGCGCCTTAATCGCCTTATTTGAGAGGGCTGTGTCCTTCTACGCTGAATTAGTAAATATTAATGCATATGATCAACCTGGAGTTGAAGCTGGGAAGAAAGCAGCTGCAAATATTATTGAATATCAAAAAAAAGTAAGTAATTTATTAGACCAAGGAGGAGAATACTCTATAAATGAAATAACATCATTATTTGATAATTCAGTAAACGAACCTATATTCTTTATTCTCCGTGAAATGTGTTTCGGTAATGACGATTATTTAGTAAAGGGTGATTGGTCAAATCCTAATTCATTAGTAATACAAAAAACAAATACTTAAACAACTATATTCATAATTTTCCCTTTAACAATAATTATTTTTCTTATCTCCTTATCTTGAATCCATTTTAATATATTAGGTCTTTTAAGAGTTAAATCCTTAATTTGATCTTCATCAATATCATTTTTAATATTTATCTTGTCTCTAACTTTTCCATTAACTTGAACTACAAGTTCATAGGAATCTTCTTTTAGTGCATCGGCATTAAATGAGGGCCATTGTTCTAAATGAACAGAATTTTTAAATCCTATAAGATGCCATATTTCTTCTGCAATATGAGGAGCAAATGGAGCTAATAAAATACAAAATATTTTTAAAGCTTCTTTTTTTAAATTATTATTTACGTCATTAATAGAATTTGATAGTACATTATAAAACTTCATAAGTTCTGAAATCGCAGTATTAAATTGGTTATTTAATATGTCATTTGAAATTTCTTTTATAGCAATGTTCATTGACTTAATTAAAGTTTTTTCCTTATCTGGATAGGAATTATTTTTACTATTTAGATCTTTTGCACAATTAATATAAAGCTTCCAAATTCTGCTTAAAAATCTAAATTGACCTTCAACATCTGTATCTCCCCATTCCAAATCTTTTTCTGGTGGAGCTTTAAATAATATAAACATTCTTGCTGTATCTGCCCCATATTTTTTAATTACTAATTCGGGATCTATTCCATTATATTTTGACTTAGACATCTTCTCAAAAAGTACTTCAAGTGTTGAATTATCAATTGGATCCTTAGGATTTGATAAGTCTCTAATATCTGAAGGAGAAACATATTTACCTGTCTTATTGTTTTTATAAGCCGCGGACTGAACCATTCCTTGAGTTAATAGCTTTTTAAATGGTTCATCAATTTCAAACAATTCATTATCTCGCAGGGCTTTAGTGAAAAATCTTGCATATAACAAATGCAATATTGCGTGTTCTACTCCTCCAACATATTGATCTACAGGCAACCATTTATTAATATTAATTTTTTCAAAAGGCTTAGTTAAACATTTTGAAGATGGATATCTTAAAAAATACCATGATGAACACATGAAAGTGTCCATAGTATCAGTTTCTTTCTTTGCTGCTATTCCACATTTTGGACATGTTGTATTTATCCAATTATTATCAACTAAAGCATTAATCTTGTTAGCAGAGATTTCTATGTCTACAGGTAAGGTAACTGGTAATTCTGATTGGTTTAAAGGAACAGAGCCGCATTTTTCACAAATAACTATCGGTATTGGACATCCCCAATATCTTTGTCTAGATATTAACCAATCTCTTAGACGATATTGAATCTTATTTTCGGCCCATCCTTTATTGATGCCTTCCTCTGAAATTTTTAATTTAGCAATATTATTCTCTAAACCATCGTATTGATTTGAATTAATAAGATATCCATTTCCCTCATAAACGTTATCATGATCGATAACTGGATCATTTTTTTCTTTTATTATTACCTGCTTAATATCAATATTGTTGTTCTTAGCAAATTCAAAATCTCTTAGATCATGACCAGGTACACCCATAACAGAACCTGTACCGTATTCATCAAGAACATAACTCGCCACCCAAATTGGTATTTTTTCAGAATTTAAAGGATTTATAGCTAATAAGCTAGTTTTTATACCAATTTTATCAAGTTCATTATTTTTATTTTTTTTCAAATATTGTTTTAATTTATCTATATCATGCAAGGTTGTCTGATTAGAAATATTTTTAATTAATGAATGATTAACAGAAATTGCTAAATAGGTAACGCCAAATAAAGTATCTGGTCTTGTTGTGAATACAGTTATTTTCTCTTGAGGTTTGTTATTAATATTGAAAGTAATATTTGTACCAATTGACTTTCCAATCCAATTATCTTGCATTATTTTTACTCTCTCTGGCCAATTATCTAATTTTTCTAAATCCTTTAATAACTCTTCTGCATAATTAGTAATTCTTAAAAACCATTGCTTTAATAATTTCTTTTCAACTATTGCGCCAGATCTCCACGATTTACCCTCTGAGTCAACTTGTTCATTAGCTAATACTGTATTATCAATAGGATCCCAATTAACTTCTGATTCCTTCTGATATACAAGGCCTGCCTTGTATAATTCTAAAAATAGATATTGTGTCCAAACATAATAATTTTCATCACAGGTTGCAAATTCTCTATCCCAATCAACTGATAGACCCAAAAGCTTTAATTGTGACTTCATATGAGATATATTTTTTTTAGTCCAGACAGTTGGACTAATTCCTCTTTCAATCGCAGCATTCTCTGCAGGTAAACCAAATGCGTCCCAACCCATAGGATGTAAAACAGTTTTTCCCTTAAATCTATGAAATCGAGCTATTAAGTCTGTAATTACATAATTCCTAACATGTCCCATATGAAGATTACCAGAGGGGTAAGGGAACATTGATAAGGCATAAAATTTATCAGTATTCTCTTTTAATTCACCGGTTTTATATAAATTTTCTTCTGTCCATATTGATTGCCACCTTTTTTCTATTTCAGATGGATTATATAAATTGGTATTAGCTTCATATTGCTTATCAGGAGAAATCACTTAATTCTTATTTATTAAATTATTATTTTAATATTCATTGTATAAAATAGAAATAGATTGTTAAAAGGAATAATTTATAATTAAATCTAAATATATATTCTAGAAATGAAAAATATAACTTTTGAAAAATATCAAGGGAACGGAAATGACTTTGTCGTAATTGATTGCAGAGGAAATGATTTATATAAAAATTATTATAAAAATAAACTTTTTGATATAAAAAAAATTTGTAACAGGAATTTTGGCATTGGAGCAGATGGTGTAATTTTTATAGAAGAAGCTAATGAAGATAATTATGCAAAAATGATAATCTTTAATTCTGATGGCTCTGAGGCACAAATGTGTGGAAATGGAATTAGGTGTTTAATTGAGTATCTTCATATAAATGATTCAATTAAGAATAAAAATATGGAATATAAGATTGAGACTAAAGCAGGTTTAAAAATCGCAAAATACATTAATGAAGAAATTTCTGTAAAAATGGGAATTCCTATTTTAGATAGTCAAAATATTCCAACAACAATCATAAAAAAAATTAATTCAGTTCCATCACATGATTTTGTTGAGAAAAATTTTTATAAAAAAGGGTATGCAGTAGGAATGGGAAATCCACATTTAATATTCTTTGTACAAGACTTAGAGTCAATTGCTCTTTCTAAACTTGGACCTATATTTGAAAAACACGAATTATTTCCAGAAAAAACAAATGTTCATTTCTGTCAAATCCTAAATAGAGATAATATCAAAGTAAAAGTTTGGGAAAGAGGGTCTGGACCAACCTTAGCCTGTGGAACAGGAGCTTGTGCTATTCATGTAGCAGCTTATAAATTAGGCTTTTGTAATTCAGAAACCATAGTATCTTTACCAGGAGGTAATCTTAAGATTTATTGGTCTAAAGATAATTGTGAAGTAACTATGACGGGCAACGCTAAAAAAGTTTTCTCAGGATCAATATTAGTAAATTAATGAAAAATAATTTTATCTATTTAGATAATGCATCTACAACTCCATTATCTGAGAATGTTTTAAATATAATAAATTCAACTTATAAGAATTACTGGTATAATCCATCATCTACATATGAGCTAGGTATAAAATCGTCTAAATACCTTGAAAAAATTAGATCTAAAATTGCTTGTATATTTGATGCTGAACCAGAGGATATAATTTTTACATCAGGATCTTCAGAATCGACAAATATTGTATTTAGTAATATTTATGAGACCTTTAAAAATGGTAGGGTTGTTATTTCAAATGTTGAACATCAGGCAACAACAATATGTGTAAACAAACTAAGAAATCAAAACTGGGACATTTGTGAGTGGACAGTCAATAATGAAGGTATTTTAAATATTTCTAATATTAATAAAACGTTAACTAAAGAAACTAAACTTGCATCAATTATTTGGGGGCAAAGTGAAATTGGGACAATACAACCAGTTCAATTTATAGGCTCAAAATGTAAAGAATTAAATATATTATTTCATTTAGATGGAACTCAAATAATAAGTAATGGAATATTCAGTTGGAAAGATCTTAATTGTGACTTTTTAAGTTTATCTGCCCATAAATTTGGAGGTCCAAAAGGTATCGGTATTCTTTTAACCAACGAAAAATCAAGAGTAATTTTAAAAAATAAAGATATATCAATTACTCAGGAATATTCAATTAGACAAGGTACACAAGCTTTGCCATTAATCGCTGGTATGCATGAATCATTAAAGAATATTAAAGGAAAAATAAAATTATATGATTACATAACTGAATTTCCTTCAAATAATATAAATAAACTTAAAAATTATTTTTTCCAAAAAATTAAGGATAATAATCACATAATAATTACCGGTAGTATTAAAAATAGGCTTCCCAATCATATTTCATTTTTACTATTAAATAAAGGATTTGAGGCTATAAAGGCTTATAAGATTGTTAATTTCATGTCACAAAATAATATCGCAATAAGCAGTGGAAGTGCATGTTCAAGCTCATCTGGTAAAGCTAGTTCAACACTTAAAAATATTGGTTTTAAAAATGATGAACTATATTCAAATATTCGTGTTACTTTAAGTTCAATAAACAATAAGTCAGAAATAGATAAATTTTTAGAACTTATTCAAATATGTATTGACAAATTTTAATGGAAACTAATTACAGACTACCTAAAGATTTAAACGAATCTCTTAAAAATATGGAGGATGCAATTTTTTCAAGTTTATTGGATTCAAATAAAAGATTTACTCTAGAATTTAATTTTGAAGGATTGAAATTTAATAGAATTGGATTAACTATTTATAAGATATTAGCTAAAAATAATAATGTATTCATAACATTTGCTGATCAAGGAGCAGTAGCTTTGGCTCAAAGAGACTATCCAGATATCAAAAATAAAATTTTTACTTTTAAATCATTTAATGAATCAAATAACATAAATAATATTGATAGTGTAATGATATCGATGTTACCTCAACCCTATGATTTTGATTCATTTGAACCTATGTCTGATAATTATCAAGGAAACCATTATTCATTAAATCCAAAATTTGAAGATGCAAATATTGGTATAGGTAGTGTTATTAGAGAGAGACGCAAAAACTTTGTTAAAACATGGAAAAATATTTATTTTCTTCAGCCATTAAATAAAGCTGCTCTTATGCATATATATCCAAGTAACTGGTTACTTTTCAAACAAAAAAATAATAAATATTTTTTTATAAAAGAATTTGAGATTAAACCAGACAATGAAACTATTTTTGTAAATTTATAAAATGAATATGAAAAAAAAACTTTATTCATTTTTCCTAATAGTTCTTGCATTAGTAACATCTCCTTTCTTAATAAGATATTTACTAATAAATAAAAAAGTTAGTTTTTTAAATAGTATTTATTTTAATTTCCCTGGAATAATTAATAAAAATAAAACTTGTTCTAGATTAGATGCTTTATTAAATCAAACTCTTGATAATTCCTTTAGTGTATCCATTGTCAATAAGAACGGTACAATAATTAGTTCCTATAATGATAAAGTTCCAAGGTTGCCAGCATCAAATCAGAAATTAATATCATCGGCATATGTTTTAAGTAAATATAAATTAAATAATAATTTAAAAACGTCCTTATTAAAAAAAAATAAAAACAATTACTATTTGCTTGGTCAAGGTGATCCAGATCTGAATTATGAAAATATAATCGATCTAATTTCTAGTGTTAAAGAAAATAAAATTATTAACTTTAATATCGTAGAAATTGATTCAAAATTACAATGGCCTAAAGGTTGGTCAAATACTGATAAACTTTATGAATATGGTTCTCCAATTACATCTCTTGCAATAGAAAGTAATCATAGTAAATATGAAGATATTTATACTTTAAAAAATTTTATTAAAAACTATTTAAAAAATAAATTTTTAAATTCAAATGTGAATATTAATTTTGTTGATTCAAGAAATAAATTTTACTTAAAAAATTCAATAGAAATTAATAAAATATATTCAAATCCAATTCTCTCATTATTAACTCTAATAAATTCTGAAAGTCATAATTTTACTGCTGAATCTCTTTTTAAAAATGCCTCAAATACATGGAACAATAATGATTATATAAAACTCAAGAGTTGGTTAAAGAATAAAGGTCTTCCAGTAACTAATACATACTTTGCAGATGCTAGTGGATTGTCTAGAAAAAATAAAATCACAACAAAGTTAGTTGCATTGTTTTTAGATAAAATGAGATATTCTAATGATTTTAAAGCTTATCAATCTACACTTTCAATAATGGGAGTAAGAGGAACATTAGCTAAACGATTTATAAATAGTGAAATATCTGGAAAGTTTTTTGGAAAAACTGGTACTCTTTCAGATGTCTTTGCATTATCTGGCTTTTTATATATAAATGATGAACCTATAATTATTAGCATAATACAAAATTCTACTAATATTGATAAAGAAAAAGCTTTTAAATTATTACTTGATATTTATTACACGAAACCATGTAAATAAAAAATATTTTTTTATATATTATTTAAAATATTCTTTTAAATCCTTTTCAACACAAGGGGGGACCATGTGATTAATTTCACCACCAAATTTAGCAACTTCTTTAACTAAAGAACTACTAAGAAAACTAAAATTTGTGTTAGTTGATAAAAATATAGTTTCAATATCTTTATTCAAGGATTTATTTGTATGGGCAATCTGGAGTTCATACTCAAAATCACTCATAGCTCTTAGGCCTCTTAAAATTAAGTTAGCTTTTAAATCCTTTGCACAATCTACAGTGAGTCCTGAATAAGAAATAACTTCAACATTGGGTATATGAGAAAGCGAATTATTTATTTGTAAAATTCTTTGTTGAAGATTAAAAGTTGGTGTTTTAGAAGTGTTTTCTAAAACAGCAACTACTACATTGCCAAATAATTTTTCAGCCCTTTCTATTAAATCAATATGCCCGTTTGTTAGTGGATCAAATGTACCTGGATAAAGAATTTTCATGAATTTATTATGATCGAATAAGAAATTTAGTTAAAATAAGTTTATTAGATAAATCAATTATGACATTAAATCTAGAAGCCAAAAAAATCTTATTAAGAAAAATACCTCACGGATTATTCATTTGTGGCGTTAGAGACGAGGATAAAAATGAAGTAAATGGATTTACAGCTAGTTGGGTGACTCAGGGTTCCTTCAACCCCCCATTAGTCGTTATGGCTGTTAGAGCAGATGGTTCCAGTCATGAAATAATTAAATCCACAAATAAGTTCTCATTAAATGTTCTCAAAAGTGATCAAAAAGATCTAGCAGCTGTTTTCTTTAAACCACAAAAAGCCTTAGGAGGTAGATTTGAATCTGTTGAATTTAATTTAGGAGAACTTGGTTTACCTATTTTAGTTGATAGTGTTGGTGGAGTTGAATGTAAAGTTGTTGGGAGTGTTATACATGGAGACCATACGATTTTTGTAGGAGAAGTTCATTCAGCTTATTTGAATAATGATGTTGACGCACTAAATTTATTTTCAACTGGCTGGAATTATGGAGGTTAACCGCTATAAATGAGTAATTACTCTATCGAAAAAATAGATAAGAAATATAATTTTAAAATTGAATATAAATTAATAAATAATAAGGCGTTATTAAAATCAAGACTATCGGAAATTCCAAAATCATCTGGTTGTTATCTATTTAAAGATATAGAAAATAATTTACTTTATATTGGAAAATCTAAGAAACTTCGAAGTAGAGTTAGTAGTTATTTCAATAATTTTTCAGATTTAACTCCAAGATTAAGTTTAATGGTGCGTCAAATAACTGAAATCGAAATTATAATTACAGATAGCGAATATGAAGCGTTAAATTTAGAGTCTAATTTAATAAAAACAAATAAACCATATTTTAATATTCTTTTAAAGGATGACAAGAAATATCCATATCTTTGTATAACTTGGAGTGAGAAATATCCACGAATATTTATTACTAGAAAAAGGAGAAATAGAAATAATTTAGATAGATATTATGGACCATATGTTGATGTAGGTCTTTTAAGAAATACTTTATTTTTAATTAAAAAAATATTTCCCCTAAGACATAGCAAATTATCAAAGTCATTTTATAGAGAAATTACTGGCGTTGATCTCGAAAAAATTTCATCAGAAGAATATAGGAAAATTGTAAAACAAGCCTCAATGGTATTTCAAGGAAGAAATGATGATTTAATTAAAATTTTAGAGAATAAAATGTTTTACTTATCTAATGATTTACAGTATGAAAAAGCTGCAAAAATAAGAGATCAAATAAATGGTCTTAAATTATTAACAGAATCACAAAAAATATCAGTACCAGACTCGTCGATAAATAGAGATATTTTTGGAATTGTATCGGAAAAAAATATAGCAAGTATACAAATATTTCAAATGAGATCTGGAAAATTAATTGGAAGAATTGGATATAGTCAAAAATTAGATGGCTTTACCGAAAGTGAGATTCTTCAAAGAGTTTTTGAAGAACATTATATAAATGTTGATAGTATAGAAATACCTTCTGAAATTTTAGTTCAATACGAATTTACAAAAAAGCAAACTATTGAAGAATGGCTTTCACAACTAAAACAAAAAAAAGTTAAAATTCTAAATCCAAAAAGAAGTAATAAATTAAAAACTATAGAAATGGTTCAAAAGAATGCAAAGTTAGAATTAAATAGGATATTAAATGGAATTCAAGATAATGAATCTGCGATTGAAGATTTATCTCAAATACTCGAATTAAATACTCATCCAAAAAGAATAGAGGGATATGATATTAGTCACATTCAAGGTTCCGATCCAGTTGCTTCTCAGGTTGTGTTTATTGATGGGATACCATCAAAACAAAATTATAGAAAATATAAAATTAAAGATAATAATGTCTATATTGGTCATAGTGATGATTATGCATCTATCTATGAGGTGATTTATAGAAGATTTAAAAAATGGTCAAGATATAAGAAAGATGGAGGTGATCTTAGTTATCTTATGAATTCAAAAAATAACACTTTTAATAATGAACTTTTTTCAGATTGGCCAGATTTAATAATGATAGATGGAGGAAAAGGTCAACTAAATTCAGCTATCAAAGCTTTAGAAGATCTTAATCTTGAGAAAGATGTTATTTTATGCTCATTAGCAAAAAAGAAAGAAGAAATATATGTTCCAGGATTATCAAAACCTCTTAATACAGATATGAATCAAAAAGGAGTTATGCTTCTTAGGAGATTAAGAGATGAGGCTCATAGATTTGCTCTTTCATTTCATCGAAATAAAAGATCCAAAAGAATGAATAGATCACAACTAACACAAATACCCGGATTAGGTTCTTCAAGAATAAAAGATTTATTAGAGCATTTTAATTCTGTAGATGCAATTAGGATTGCTAGTAAGGAAGATCTTATGAAAGTAAAGGGACTTGGAGCTAACACTGCCAATGACATTTTTAATTTTTTCAATAATGATTAAAAAGAATTTATATTAAATATTCATAGAAGTTGATATTGCGAGATTTTAAGGATAATTCGAATTAAAATAAGATTTAATTAAATTACTTTTAAAGTGTTCTGGAGAAAATCAAAACTTCTTATTTTATATTCCACTGTTGATGGTCATACTAAAGAAATTTGTAATTACATTTATAAAAAATTAAAAGGAAGAAAAAAAGTAAGTATAATTTCAGTTGAAGACTCAGCAGATTACGATTTAAATGATTTTGAGGAAATCGTTATTGGAGCAAGCGTAAGATATGGATACCATAGAAAAAATGTTTACAAATTTATTCAAAAAAATATTGAAAAATTAGACAATGTTAAAACTGCTTTCTTTTCATTAAACTTAACAGCAAGAAAACCTGAAAAATCAACTCCTGAAACAAATCCATATGTTATAAAATTCTTAAAAAAAGTCAAATGGGAACCCACAGTCAAAGAGGTTTTCGCAGGGAGATTAGATTATCCTAGCTTAGATACACTAAATAAATTAGCAATTCTTTTTATAATGTTTATAACTAATGGTCCCAAGGATACTTCAAAAACATATGAACTAACAGATTGGAAAAAAGTTGATGATTTAATAAACTCAATATCAAAATTTTAAATACCTTTTATTTATGGATAAAAAAGAGTTAATAGATTTAACCTCAAAAATCGATAAATATAGTTGTCCTCATATTATAAATTTTCACTGTCATACTAATTTTAGTGATGGAAGTATGTGTCCTGAAGATTTATTAGATCAAGCTTTTCGAAACAAACTTCAATTCTTATCAATTACAGATCATCATTCAATATTGGCTCATAAATATATAACTGATAATAACTTATTAAAAAAATATCCAAAAAATTCATTTAAATTAATTCCTGGGATAGAAATTAATTGTTTACTTAAGGGATGTTTAGTTCATGTATTAGGTTTAGGAATTGATATAAATAGTGAATCTCTTTCACCATATATTTTAGGTGAGTCCCCAATAGGAAACGATTTGCAAATAAATTCTGTCACAAGAGCAATAGAAATTGCTGGTGGTTTATCATTTCTAGCACATCCTGCTAGATATAGAATTCCATTTAGCATTTTAATTCCAGAAGCTCACAAAAATAAAGTTAATGGTATTGAGGTTTGGTATGACTATAACCTTAATCCAATATGGCAAGCTAGCAATTTTGTTTGTGACAAAATTGAAGAATTAACTGAAAGATATTCAATGCTTAAATCATGCGGTACAGATAGTCATGGATTTTCACTCTTAGGAAGATAGATCAAAATTCGTTTTTCTCAATTATTGAATCAGTATTAATAATTATTTGCTTTAAATTTTCAATAACTTCAGAAGAGCAATTCTTCCACATTTTTCTATTGATAATTTCAAGAAATCTCTGTGAAATATCTCTTAAAGCCCATGGATTATTCTCTAAAAAAAAATTATTAAGTTCTTTATCGCATAACCATGATTTATATACTTCTTCATAACACCACGTTGATACAACTTCTGTAGTGGAATCAAATGCATATAAGTAATCTAGTGTAGCTGAGAATTCAAAAGCTCCTTTATATCCATTATCTTTCATTCCATTAATCCATTTAGGGTTAAGAATTCTTGATATAACAACTTTATTAATTTCATCCTCTAATTTAGAAATTTTAGATAATCCAAATTTAGATAGATCACCATGATACATTTCAGGGAATTTACCATTTATTTTTTTAATTGCTGATGATAAACCACCCTGAAACTGATAATAATCATCAGAATCTAAAATATCATGCTCCTTATTATCTTGATTATGAACAACTAACTGAACATTTTTAAGAGCATTTTCTAGTGATTTTTTATCCTCTATAGGCTCATGATTATCACTGTATATCCACTTACTCCAATTAAGAAAAGATTCTCCAAAATCATCAATATTTTCCCAATTAGAATTTGATATTAGTTCTTGAAGACCAGCTCCATATGAACCTGGCGCTGATCCAAATATACGTTTAATTGGATCACCATTCTTTAACGCTCCAGCAAGAGGGTTAAATTTATCATTCTCATTAAGATTAGAAACAAGATTTATTGCTTTAGAAGTTAAATTAACTAACTGGGGGAATGCATCTCTAAACATTCCCGAAATCCTTAACGTAACGTCAACCCTTGGCCTATCAAGAACAGATAATGGGATAATTTCTAAATCAATTACTCTTCTTGAGGGTCCATCCCAAATGGGTTGCACCCCTAACAAATATAATATTTGACATATGTCTTCTCCACCATTTCTCATTGTGGATGTTGCCCATACAGATATTGCTAATTTTTTTAAATCTTCGCCATAGTCTTGTTTATATAGATCAAGTATTTGAGACGCGGATTTACAACCAACAATCCATGCTGATTCAGTTGGCAGTCCTCTTGAATCAACTGAAAAGAAATTTTTACCAGTTGGTAAAGCTTCAGTTTTTCCTCTGGTAGGAGCTCCAGATGGACCACTTTTTACGTATTTGCCATTTAATGAATTAATAAATGATAATTTCTCATTATATGAAGAATTAATTATTGGATTTAGGATCTCATTTTTTAATAATAAAAAATAATTATTATGTTTTTTATCATTTAGGAAATAATCTATTATTTTTTGATTTTTAAATTTTTCTAGATTTTTTATATTTGTTTTCTTTTTGTAAAAAAACAAATATATTAGATATTTAGCTTGTTGTTCTAAAAATTCAATAGACATTCTAAAGTTTAAAATTTTTTTGTTTGAAAACTTAAATAATATTTTTTTATCCTTTTCACTTAACTTTTTATCATATTCATTTGTCCAAGGATTCAAATCGAGTTTTAAATGTTTTGCTATATATTGCACAACACCAATTCGCCTCGCATTAGGCACTCTAGCAATGCACAAAAATAAATTTATTTCATTAATGTAATTCTGCCTAGTACCAAAAACATGCAAACCTGTTCTTATTTGAGATTCTTTAATTTTGCAAAGAAAGGAATCTATTACTTCTATTGAAATATTTTTATTTTTTAATGAAATTTCAACAAAATCTTTTTTTATTAATTCAAAAATAGATTTTTCTATTATTTCAATACGATTTGAATTTAATAATTTTGCATCAAAATATTCGTCTAAATAATTTTCTAAAATTGAATATTTTCCATATAATTCTGACCTATCCAAAGGAGGCGTTAAATGATCAATAATAGTAGCAGCGATTCTTCTTTTAGCCTGGGATCCTTCCCCTGGATCATTAACAATAAATGGATATATATTAGGTATAGCCGGACAAATAATATTTGGGAAACATTTATTGCTGAGACCTATAGATTTGCCCGGTAACCATTCAACAGTCCCATGTTTACCAATATGGCATATAGCATTGGCATTAAAAACTTTTTCTATCCAAAAATATTGCGCTAAATATCTATGTGGAGGTGGCAGATCAGGAGAATGAATATCTTTATCAGTATAAGCATCATATCCTCGTTGAGGTTGAATTAATAATGTTATTTTTCCGAATCTTAGACCATTGATTGAGAAGCCTTCTTTATCAAGATCGATCGCATCAGATGGTTCACCCCAACGATCAACAATAATATTTTTTGGTTCAAGTTCTAAAAAATTCCAATATTTCAAATACTTACATAGTGGTAAGTAATCTAATGGTTTATTATTGTGAGATTCAATGTCATTAGTTCTAGTTTTTATAAGTATTGACATTAATTCCTTAGAATCTTTAGGATAATTATGCGATCCAAGGTCATAACCTTCCTCTTTTAACCAGTTAAGAATATTTATTATCGAAGATGGTGTATTAAGTCCAACACCATTGCCTATTCTTCCATTCTTTACTGGATAATTACTTATTACTAAACAAATTCTTTTATCAAAATTATTAAGTTTTTGAAGTTTCACATAATTTATTGCAAATTTTGAAATCCATTTGATACCTACTTGATCAGCTTTGTAACTAGTTATTTGACTGTAAAGAGAATTTTTTTTTGATATTATTTCTTTAAATGCTGAAGGACAAGTAGTAATTCTTCCATCAAATTCGGGAATTATTATTTGCATTAATAAATCAGATGAATTCATTCCAATTGATGAATTTAACCAATTTCTCCTTGATCTATTAGATGAAAGAAGCTGCAAAATTGGTATATTTAAAGTTGTAAAAACATTTGTTGAATATTCAACTAAATCGTTATTTTTAATTTGAGATGAAGAAAATGAAGTTGTAGTAATTATTAATTTGATATCTTCTTTTTTAAAAATTTCTATTAATTTTTTTTGAATATTATTGTCTTTTAAAGTTGAAGTAAAAACAGTTTTAGGGGATAGTCCATATTTTCTTAACTGCAAGTTAAGTTTCTTATTTACATCAATTTCATTTGCCAAAAAAAGTGATTTATAGGATATGATTCCTATTTTTTCGCCTTTTTCAATTTTCCAATCATATAAATAAGGATCTGAGTAATAAGTAATATTTAAAAATTCATCGGGAATTGATGTTTCATCATTCTGGAGATATTTTAAACAATTAAGGAATTTTCTATAGTTATCCAGTCCGCCAGAACGTAGTAACCTAGATATATTTAATGCAATATTCTTATCAATACTACTTATTTCACATAAGGAAATATCCTGATCACGAGTACCTGACAGGATTACTAGTTTCCTTTTATTATTAGCTGCTTGCCAATTTAAAAGTTGTTCAATTCCATAATTCCACGTACCTTTATCTCCGAATAATCGAAGAACCACAACTTTTGCATAATTTACTGTTTTTAATAAATAATTATCTATTTGAGCTGAGGAATTTAAATTAGAAATTTCTAGAGCTCTAATATTATTTTTTAATGAAGAAAATTTATTTTCTAACAATATGTTTGATATGAGATTTAAATCAGTCTTGACACTTGTTATAAAAATAAAATCAGCGATTGGTTGCTCTATTAAATCATCCTTATTCTTTTCATTTCCAGCTATATTTAATATCCTGTGCATTTTTGTATATAAATAGGGTTTAGAATACGTAAGTAGGATAAAACAAGTTTACCTCAATTAAATAAATTAAATATGCATGAATTTCTTCCTTACGCCTGGTTCGAAGGTAAATGTATTCCATTTAAAGAAGCAAAAATATCAATAGCTACACATGCACTACATTATGGAACTGCTGCTTTTGGAGGAATGCGAGCGATACCCAACCCTTCTAATAAAAAAGAATTCCTTTTGTTTAGAACTGATAAACACATAAAAAGATTATCTCAAAGTGCAAAATTACTCTTAACTGATATTTCTGAAGAGTATATTTTTAACGCATTAGAAGAAGTTATAAAAAGAAACAAGCCACAAAAACCGATTTATATAAGACCATTTGTTTATACAAGCGATTTAGGTATAGCTCCAAGATTACACAATATTGAGACTGATTTCTTTATATATTGCATTGAACTTGGAGATTATCTTTCACCTGAGGGTGTTTCTTGTAGGATGAGTAGTTGGACTAGACAAGAAGATAGATCACTACCATTAAGAGGAAAAATAAGTGGAGCATATATTACTAGTTCATTAGCTAAAACAGAAGCTAGTTTATCGGGTTTTGATGAAGCCTTATTATTAAATTCCAGTGGTAAGGTAAGTGAAGCAAGCGGTATGAATTTATTTATTGTGAGAAACGGAGATTTAATAACTCCAGGAGTTGATCAAGATATCCTTGAAGGGATTACTAGAGCAAGTGTAATTGAATTAGCACAATCATTTGGAATAAATGTAATTGAAAGACCTGTTGACAAGACAGAATTATTAATAGCAGATGAAGTTTTTCTTACTGGTACAGCTGCAAAAATTACTCCAGTTAAAAAAATTGAATCAATTGAATTAAATGTTGAAAGACCAATAATGAATAAATTAAAAAATAAGCTTATAGAAATAACAGAAGGTCATTCTCAAGACTATGATAATTGGGTAACCAGAATTTCAATATAAAAAAGATTTTTACATAAAATGGATTCTTTCAGAACTTTTCTAAATAGAGATGAAAAGCCATTAATTATTTTTGACGGGGGTACTGGAACATCCTTTCAAAACTTAAATCTTACTTCAAAAGACTTTGGAGGAAAAGAATTAGAAGGTTGTAATGAAAACCTTGTCTTATCTTCACCAAAGTTAGTTGAAAAGGTTCATAATTCTTTCTTAGAGGCAGGTTGTCATGTTATAGAAACTAATACTTTTGGAGCCTCATCAATAGTTCTTGATGAATATGATATTGCGGATAAGGCATATGAGATAAATAAAAAAGCTGCATTAATAGCAAAAAATGCCGCTGCCAAATATTCTTCAATTGATAATCCAAGGTTTGTTGCTGGTTCAATTGGACCAACCACTAAATTACCCACTTTAGGACATATAGACTTTGATGAATTAAAGCAATCATATAAAGAGCAAATATATGGTCTTATAGATGGAGGAGTTGATCTCCTTTTAATAGAAACTTGTCAAGATGTATTGCAAATTAAATCCGCCTTATTAGCATCAAAAGAAGTACTAGATAGTAAAAATATTGATATACCCTTAATGGTATCTATAACAATGGAAACAACAGGAACTATGCTTGTTGGATCTGATATTGCATCTGCATTAACAATATTAGAACCATTTAATATAGATATCCTTGGACTTAATTGTGCAACTGGTCCAGAACAAATGAAGGAACACATTAAATATTTGTCTGAAAATTCACCCTTCGCTATAAGTTGTATTCCTAATGCAGGTCTACCAGAAAATGTTGGTGGCGTGGCTCACTACAGATTAAAGCCAATAGAATTAAAAATGCAGTTAATGAATTTTATATACGACTTTAATGTGCAATTAATAGGTGGATGTTGTGGGACGACTCCAGATCATATTAAATATCTTTCTTCAATAATCGATGAAATTAGCGAAAACAAAAGCACTAACAAAAATGATAAGAAAAATTCATGTGGTTATATACCTTCTGCATCATCAATATATAATTCTGTGCCTTACAAACAAGATAATTCTATTTTAATTGTAGGAGAAAGATTAAATGCAAGTGGATCTAAAAAGGTAAGGGAGTTGTTAAATAATGACGATTGGGATGGTCTAGTTTCAATAGCTAAGCAACAACAAAAAGAAAATGCACACGTTCTTGATGTAAATGTTGATTATGTGGGGAGAGACGGAGTTAAAGATATGAAAGAAATAACTTCAAGACTAGTTACAAATATAAATTTACCATTAATGATTGATTCTACAGATGCTGACAAAATGGAAAGTGGATTAAAATCAGCTGGTGGTAAATGTATTATTAATTCAACCAATTACGAAGATGGTGATGAAAGGTTTGATCAAGTTCTAAATTTAGCCTTGGGTTATGGATCAGGCCTTGTCGTCGGAACTATTGATGAAGATGGAATGGCAAGAACTGCAAATAATAAATTTAACATTGTAAAAAGAGCGGTTAAAAGAACCAGAGAAAGGGGTTTATCAGATTATGAGCTCTTTTTTGATCCACTAGCACTTCCAATATCTACTGGGATAGAAGAGGATAGATTAAACGCTAAAGAAACAATTACTGCTATATCAAAAATTCGTAAAAATTTCTCAGAAATTCATATTATATTGGGGATATCGAACATAAGTTTTGGACTTTCACCATTATCTAGAATTAATTTAAATTCAATATTTTTAGATGAATGCATTAAAGCAGGATTGGATTCTGCTATCATTGCACCAAATAAAATTTTACCATTATCAAAAATTTCTCAAGAAACTAAGAAGCTTTGCTTAGATTTGATATATGACAAAAGAGAATTTGAAGATGATATTTGTACTTATGATCCATTAGTTGAACTAACAAAGGCTTTTCAAGATTTATCTATTCAAGATTTCAAAAAAGCATCTTCAGAAAATAAAAACCTAACTCTGGAAGAAAGTTTAAAGAATCATATTATTGATGGTGAGAAAATAGGCTTAGAAGATCAATTAAAAAAAGCATTAAAAAAATATAAACCTCTTGAGATAATTAATACTTTCTTACTAGATGGTATGAAAGTTGTAGGAGATTTATTTGGCTCAGGCCAAATGCAATTACCATTTGTACTCCAATCTGCTGAAACAATGAAATTTGCTGTTTCAATTTTAGAGCCACATATTGATTCAGTAGATGAAAACATCTCAAATGGAAAACTTTTAATTGCCACAGTAAAAGGGGATGTTCATGATATTGGGAAAAATTTGGTAGATATAATACTAACCAACAATGGCTACGACGTTATTAATCTTGGAATAAAACAAGATGTTTCCGCAATTATAAATGCACAAAAGAAGCACAAAGCAGATTGCATAGCTATGAGCGGATTACTTGTAAAGTCAACTGCATTTATGAAAGATAATTTAGAGGCTTTTAATAATGAAGATATTAGTGTACCAGTCATATTAGGAGGAGCAGCATTAACGCCCAAATTTGTTAACGAGGACTGCAGCAAAATATATAAAGGTAAAATATTGTACGGAAAAGATGCTTTTACTGATTTAAAATTTATGAATGAATATATGGACAATAAAAAGAAAGGAAATTGGTCAAATACAGAAGGATTTATTAATAAAGAGGGAATAAATATTAATTTAGCCTCTTCAAAATCAAACTCTGAAAATAAAAATAAATTAATAACCAAACAAACAGCGACTGCTAAATTGAATTTAAAAGATAATTTTATAAGATCTAATTTTATAAATGAAGAAGAACCTATCAAACCCCCTTTTTTAGGTACTAAAGTCCTTTTTGACATTGATATAGATTTAAATAAGTTAATTTTTTATCTAGATAAAAAAGCTCTATTTAGTGGTCAATGGCAAATTAAAAAACAGAAAAACCAAAGCGTAGATGAATACAATAACTATTTGGATTCATATGCAAACCCATTGTTAGATAAATGGTTAGAGATAATTAGAGAAAAGAAACTCATTTCACCAAAAGCAGTTTATGGATATTTCAGATGTGGTAGAAAAGATAATAGTATTTTTTTATTTGATGATATAACTTTAAATAAAATTACACAATTCAATTTTCCAAGACAAAAATCTGGTAATAATCTTTGCATAGCTGATTTCTATTGTGATTTAAAAAATGGTAAACCAATAGATATATTTCCTATGCAGGCAGTAACAATGGGGGATAATGCTAGTGAATATTCTCAAAGATTATTTAAAGAAGATAAATATAGTGATTATTTAATATTCCATGGACTAACTGTACAGTTAGCAGAAGCTCTAGCTGAGTATGTCCATGCATTAATTCGCACTGAATGTGGTTTTATGAATGAAGAACCAGACAAAAATAGAGAAATACTTGCACAAAAATACAGAGGCGCTAGATATTCATTTGGATATCCTGCATGTCCAAATGTTTCTGATTCAAACATACAATTATCATTGTTAGATGCAAAAAGAATTAATTTGACAATGGATGAATCTGAGCAACTTCATCCAGAACAAAGCACTACAGCTATCATTTCTCTTCACTCTAAAGCTAAATATTTCAGCGCATGAACTAAATCATTAGTTGTTTTCTAGATATTCAATAATTTCTTCCTTTAGCTCATCCATTGTTTCATTATCACCAAGATCAAGTCCCTCCCCTGCTGCATCCTGGGTTAATTCTAGATAGTATGAAGCACCATCGCTGGATAAAAATTCTAATGCGGATGTTTCGTCACTATCCTTAAAAGCGTGATAAAGAGATTTAAACGCAATGT
This sequence comes from uncultured Prochlorococcus sp., assembly GCF_902626525.1. Taxonomy (GTDB): domain Bacteria; phylum Cyanobacteriota; class Cyanobacteriia; order PCC-6307; family Cyanobiaceae; genus Prochlorococcus_A. Next base: position 29,779 of record NZ_CACOFR010000009.1, on the reverse strand, counting down.
TTTCAGTAAAGTCCCAATCCATAATGAAAAAAACCTTATTAGAATTATTACCTCCTTACCCCCCATACTCGTCAACCTTTTTTTAAGAAATGTTGGTGATTTATTATTATTTAAAAAAAAACTATGTCTATAAAAGATCAAGCTCAATTGAATGTCTTAGGAGAAAAAATTAAGGTTTGTAGTTGTTCACCTATGACAGGCTGGTTCAGAGATGGATTTTGCAATTATGACAAAAATGATGGAGGAAATCATTCTATTTGTTGTGTAATGGATGACAATTTCCTGAAATATAGTAAATCACAAGGTAATGATTTAATAACTCCCATGCCTATTTATTCCTTCCCAGGACTTAAGAGTGGTGATCATTGGTGTATTTGTCTTGATAGATGGAAACAAGCCTTATTAGACGGCCTAGCACCAAAAGTTATATTAGAATCAACAAATATCATAGTCTTAGAATCTGTAACATTAGAAAAATTGAAAGAATATCAATTTAATAAAAAATAAATACAAATTTACAATTTTTTTTAGAATAACTATGTTAAATTTTTTTAAATGAGTTCAGAGAAATATTGGAAAAAAGCTCTAGATCAAACTCGATTATCAATTAATGATGGATCATTATATCCTCTCAAAACAGAAATTATTACAAGCGATCTATATCAAAAAAATGACTTCATTATAAGAAAGCTTGATACTTCAAAATTTATCAAAAAAATAATTTACGGTCCTAAACAAAATCCATTTTGTCCATGGGATAAAATATTAGAAATTGAAAAAATTGGTAATAATCATCAATTAATATTAAATAAGTATCCTGTACAAAAAGGACATATTTTGCTGATAACAAATAAATGGAAACCACAAAATGGATGGTTAGATATTAATGATTGGGAAGCGATCCAAAAAGTTAATAAAGATACTAGTGGATTATGGTTTTTCAATAGTTCCCCATTTGCAGGAGCAAGTCAACCTCACAGGCATTTTCAACTTCTTCGTAGATCAAAAGATGAGATATCATGCCCGAGAGAAAAGTGGTTTCTAAAAATAAAATTAAATATGAATGGTGATAGTAAACTTATTAAGAATATCAATGTATCTAAATTTAATTTTTTTGAGAATTCAATTTCTCTTTTTGAATCATATTTAAAGTTATGCAAGAAATCTGGAATTGGGGACCCTATCATTGATAGTAAACCGAGATATCCTTATAATCTACTAATAACTAATAAATGGATAGCAATTATTAAAAGAAGAAATGATCATATCCATGGATTCAGTATTAATGGTCTAGGTTTCGCAGGATATATACTAGTAACTGAAAAATCAGATACTAATTATTTAAAAAAATTTGGCCCTGAAAAACTTCTAGAAAATTTTGTTTGAATACTAATTAATAACTTCAGGTTCTTTATCCCTGCTTATTTGGCTTTCTAAAACTTCAATAGAGGCATTAACAGAAGCAATTTTGCGTTCTAGTGAATCTTTAATATAATTAAGCATTTCTAGTTTCTTATGTTGATAAAAACCTTTTTTTTCTTTTGATGAATTAAAATAACAGTTAAACATTTTAAAATTTATTTTTATTATAAAAAGATACTTAATTAACTTGTGACCTAAAAATAAATTGGATTTAAATTAAATAAGACTTTTCAATATAGACTTTCACTTAATTTTGAATAAAATTAGATAAATAACAAATTATCAAAGAACAAAGATTATTGAATATTCCTGAAAATTCAAATAGCAAAAGAATATCAATTGACTTACCTGAAGAACTAATTTCTAGGTTTGATCAACTAAGAAAAGAGTGGGGATTTAGAGCTAGAGGCCCTGTAATTGAAAAATTACTTACAGAACTTCTTCAAGAAGATGATTTAACACCTAAGAATAAACAGCAAGTATTAAACTTTAATGAGAACAAAACTAATAATGAAAATTATAATATTGATGAAAACACTGCATTAGTATTAATTAAACCAGAAATTAAAAAGGAAGTTAAGGACTTAAATCTAAAGAAAATAGTTTCAACTAATGATAAATGTAATGAAAAAGTTAACGCTAAGATAAGCCTTCCAAATTTTGTTGAAAAAAAAGTAATTAATCTAAGAAGAAGTATTAATAGTGAAAAATCAAAAGAGAATATAAATGATATTCAAATTAATACAATTAATGAAAATGAATTAATAAAATGTCGAATAGCATTAATCAGTCATTGGAAAAACTTATATGGGACTATTCCCAATGATCATGTAATAGAGTCTTCGATGGATTGGTTTGGTAGAGATATATGGCCAAATCTTGACGGAACAGAAAATCTACCCTTTACATGGAGTGCAGCAAACAAATTAATGTCTGAATTATGCCCATTTTGGGTGAAGAAAAATCCTTCGCTTGAAATAGTTTTATTAATGATTGGTGTTTTAGAAGACCCATTTGCAACATCAGATTTAATTAAGAGAATACCAACTCTAGTAAGAAGATTTGTAAGTAGATTTAAGCGTAATAATAGATCAAATTCATTTGAAGCATTGGATTCGACAATGACAGTGCATGGTGCACTTAAATTATTGAATTTATCAACAGCAGCAGGGTCAGCTCATACATTACGAAAGATTAGGGATGCTTATAAAATATGTGCTCTAGATACACATCCAGATGCTGGAGGATCAACAGACCAAATGAGAAAATTAAATGAAGCATATCAGCTTCTAAAAAATCTATACAGAAATTAATCCTATAAATCTTATATAAGACTCAATATAAGTCTAGATAATAGTCTTACATTAGACGAGTGCAGTACACTCACTATATATAATTTCTCTTTAACTAATAAAAATTAGACCAGATAATAAGTTGGAATGGATCATCAATAAAAAGTTATTTAATTAATCACGATAAAATTAAGTGTATTAAAAATCTCATATGGGACTAATAATAGGTCTCTTTTAAAGTCTTACCTAAGATCAATAAGATATAATAATTAATGCGTCAGCCGGAAAATTGACATACATCATCCATCAAAAACATATAGATCTTATAAAAATAAATAATTTGTGTCCTTCTTCGGTCCAGCTAATTATAATTTGACTAAAAACGTTGTTATATCTTCTGTTTGAAGTGGAAGGAACTGCCTTATAGACAGTACTACTTAGTTTGTAGCCTTTGCACAACAGTTTTCTTGCTAACACTTGGCACATCATTTAAACCGTTAACGTCAAACCATGGAGCACTTGCCCAGTCAAATCCTTCACCAAAAGTGTTATCAGGTGCAGTTATATACCAATGACAAGAAGAATCTGGAACGTCAACTGAACATCTTGACCAATCATCTGACCACTGAGGAACTTGAACCCAAAGAAGTGAGGACAGCAATAGAGAAACAAGATTAATCATGATAATTATAATACAACATAATTTAGTTTTATATGATTATTAACTGTCTTATAATAGATTCAATAGTAGACTTAGTATTAGTCTCATGCGAGACAAAAGATATATTAATTCCTTAGTTTTGTGTTAAAACATTTCTCTACTTTAGAGATGATATTTATATGAATTGATTGAATATCTGAATCGAGTAATGTTTTATCTTTATCTCTATAAGATAATCTAAATGTATAACTTATAAAATCATCGCCAAGATTAATATCATCAAAAACATCAATTAAATTTACCTCTTCTAATAGATTTTTTCCTGCTTTCTTTATTTCTGATGTTATCTGGTTAATCAAATATTTTTTATTAAAAATAAAATTAATATCCCTTTCCATTTTTGGGACAATTGGATATTTTTCATAAAGGGGAATCCATTTATTTTTCCTTGTACTAGCTTCCAAAAGATTATCAAGTTTTATTTTAAATAAATAAACATTTTTTAACGCCTTTTTTTCTAATATTAGTTTTGGATGAATTTGACCAAAAAAACCTGCCTCTTTTCCCTCAATAAATAATTTTGCGGTTCTTCCAGGATGAAGAAAATCAAAAGAATTAAAAGGTTTATCATCAATTTTTATATTCAAGCAAGATAAAGCTTCCTTTAACTTTCCTCTGGCCTGGTAATAATTAAGATCAATATCCTTGTTTGAATTTAACCATTTCCCAAATTTCTTGTTACCAAAAATTGCACCATTCAGTATTTCTTCTTGAATAGGGTTTGAATTTTTGTAAAAAACATTTCCCACTTCAAAAACATAACAACTTTTCTGTCCAGCTTTAATATTACGATTCACAATTTCCAAGTGTTCTTTCCAAATATTATCTCTAAGGCAACTAATTTCTGATAATAGAGGATTCGAAATCTTTATAAGTTCATCATTATTCTCTGGAACAAGAGAATAACTAAGTACCTCGTTAAAACCACTCTGTATGAAACCATTTTTTATCTTTCTTAAAGCCAATTGATAAGGTGATAATTTTCCAGGGGTTATTGGATTGGGAAGGTTTAAATCAAATCTGTCATAGCCTATTAATCTCGCAATTTCTTCTATCAAGTCTATCTCTCTTGTTAAATCATGAGATCTATTAGAAATGACTGCTACGTCCCAGCCATATTCTTTACTTTTTAATGTACAGCCTATAAGTTTTAATTTGTCTACTATTTCAGTATCAGACAAATTTCTTTTATTAAATTGACCTTTGATTATTAATGGACCAAGAATTTTGTGTATACGATCTCTTCTCAATTTTATAAAAATTTCATCATTAGTAATTAACTTCGAAGTATTAATAATTGGTATATTAATTTCGAAAAATTCTTCTAACAAATTAATAATCCTTGTAACGGAATCTATTGTATTTTTCGATGAAATACCTTTTTCATATCTACTACTAGATTCTGTTCTTACTCCAATCTCTTTTGATGATTTTCTTATAGTAACTGGATTAAATACAGCGCCTTCAAGATAAATAGATGAAGTTTTATTGGTCACAGAAGTTTCTAAACCTCCTATAACACCAGCAATAGCTACTGGTTTATCGCAACAAGTGATTACAGTGATATTTTTATTCAAATTGTATTTTTTTTCATCCAAACATACGAGACTTTCACAATCATTGGCCTTTCTTATAGAAAAATCATCAGCTGAAACTTCTCTTCCAATTAAATTTGATAACTTATCTTTGTCAAAAGCATGCAAAGGTTGACCTTGCTCTAGAAGAATATAGTTTGTTAAATCAACTAAAAGATTAATAGACTTTATTCCTGATTTTTCTATGCGATCTTTAAGCCATTTTGGAGAAATTTTTTCTCCATTTACACCCTCAATATAGGTAATTGTGTATAGACAATTTGTCGTAATTGCTTCTGGGCAAAGCTGCATATTATTAAGTAGTTTAATTTTGTATTTATGATTTAATACTGGAAAATTTAATTTTGACTCAAGAAGAGCAGAAATTTCACGTGCTATACCAACCACTGACATTCCATCTGGCCTGTTAGCCGTAATGGCTAAATCATAAATAAAATCATTTAACTCAAGTAATTTAGACCCAGGAGTCCCCAAATTATGTTTTAAGGCTATATTTTCGTCAATAATTGCGATGCCATCACTAGAATCTTCTAATCCCAACTCCTGAAATGAACATATCATTCCTTCACTTATAACTCCTCTAATTTCGCTTTTTTTTATAGTTAAATTAACAGCATTTAATTTCGCGCCGACTGTAGCAACATATACATAAATGTTTGGTTGAATGTTCGAAGCACCACAGATAATTTGTAAATTCTTAGAAAGACCAATATCAACCTCACAAATAGATAATTTATCAGATCCCTTATGTTTTAAAACAGTTAAAACCTTTCCTAAAACAACTCCCTCTACATTTTTTGAACAATCTTCAAGTGATTCAACCTCAAATCCACCGATAGATAATTTTTCAGAAAGATCTTCAGGAGTAGAGTTTATTTCTACTAATGATTTCAACCAATTTTGAGAAACTTTCATATATATTTTTAGGCGATGATAACAAACAAAAAGAGAATATCTTCAAAATAGTTTGATGAAGATGTACAATAGAAAATTATACATTAACGTATTAATTAAAATGGCAAAAAAAGGGACAAGAGTTGTAGTTACCCTAGAATGTACTGAAGCTAGAACAAGCACAGACCCTAAGAGATCCAATGGTATTTCAAGATATACTACTGAAAAAAATCGTAGAAATACAACTGAAAGATTAGAACTAAAAAAGTTTAATCCACATTTAAATAGAATGACTATTCACAAAGAAATAAAATAATCCAAACAAATCATGCCTAATTCAATTTTCAAAAAACAATTATCACCCATTAAACCTGGAGACCCTATTGATTATAAAGATGTAGAGCTTCTTAAGAAATTTATAACTGAAAGAGGGAAAATCCTACCTAGAAGGATGACTGGGTTAACATCAAAACAACAAAGAGATCTCACATTAGCAGTAAAAAGAGCAAGAATAGTTGCTCTTTTACCTTTCGTAAATCCAGAAGGGTAAACACATCGTTGGATATTAATAGATCTATAGTTTATTTTGCAAATATTTGAAAGATTTAACAAATTTAAAAACTTATATTATCGATTCTGAAGATCCACATGAAGTTGATGATGCTATTTCCTTAGAAATAAAAGAAGGAAATATAAAAAATCTATGGATACATATTAGTAACCCATGTAGATTGTTTATGCAAGATTCAAACATTGATCTTGATGCCAGAAGAAAAAATAGCAGCTTATATTTAACAGATAAATATGAACCCATGCTACCGATAGAAATCCTTAATGAGGCAAATTTAACCTACAATAAAATTTCTAAAACTTTAAGTGCAGCAATTGAATTTAAAGAGGATGGTTCAATAAATAATTACGAAATAGTTGAAGCAATTATAAAACCAAAATATCAATTAACATATGAAGATGCAAATGAAATATTAGAATTAGAACCCAAAGAAGAAATTGAATTAATTGAAATTAGAAAATTATTAGAAAAAAGTATTGAATTTAGAAAAAAACAAGGAGCAATTATTATTGAAAATCCTAATAGTAAAATTAGGTTATATAAGGATACAATATTACTAACTAATGTAGAACAAACAATTGCACAGTTTATTGTTGCTGAAGCAATGATATTAATGGGTTATATAACAAGTTTATTTTTAAATAAAAATAATTTAGCCGCTGCATATAGAGTTCAAAAAATAAATTGTAATCCATACGAAATACTAAATAGATATAAAGATAGTGAGATAAAATATATAATTTTAAAACAATATATTGGGAAAAGTTATATATCAACAAAGCCAAATAATCATGAGTCTTTAGGTCTTCAAATGTACATACAATGTACTTCACCACTAAGAAGATATTTAGATTTAATTATACAAAGACAGGTATATAATAAAATAAATAATTATCCACCTATGAATATCAATACTATAACTGAAATTATTGATTATTCAAAAAATAGACAAATAGAGAATAACAATATCATTAAAAATGATAGATATAAATATTTATCATTATTTTTTAAAAATGAAAATAAGCCTTTTTACAAATTAATATTTATAAAGTGGATTAATCATAAAAGAAATATTGCATTAGTTTATTTTCCAGAGTATACAATAGAAATTCTTATTACTCTTTTTGTATCAATAGAAATGTATATTAATAAAGTCTATAAAGTAAAATATTGTATAAATGATAATAATCTTTTAGAGTTTATTTATTAATTAGAATTTAACATAATTAATCATTAATAGTTTAAAAATATCTGTTAAAATTAATAAAAAATGTTTTATGAGTTTTGTCATTACTACCCCTTTATATTATGTAAATGATAAACCTCATTTAGGAAGTGTATATACAACAATAATTTGCGACGTCATAGCTAGGTACAAAAGACTTGTAGGCGAAAATGTAATTTTTATTACTGGTGTAGATGAACATGGTTTAAAAATACAAAGAACGGCAATTGAAAAGCGAGTTGAGCCAATGGCTCATTGTGATGAAATTTCGGAAATTTTTAAAGTAAATTGGAAAAATTGGAATATATCATTTGATAAATTCATAAGAACAAGCTCAAAACATCATGAAATGGTTGTTAATGAATTTTACGAAAGGGTAAAAGGATCAGATGATATCTATATGGGCGTACAAAAAGGATGGTATTGTGTCGGTTGTGAGGAATTTAAAGATAATCCTGAAAATTCAAAAACCTATAAATGTCCCATACATCAAAGAAATTTAGAATGGAAAAATGAGGAGAATCTTTTTTTTAGACTTTCAAAATATCAAGAACAAATCGAGAAAATAATAAATAATCCCACTTTCATAGAGCCAATTGAAAGAAGGAATGAAATTATAAATTTCGTTTCCAGAGGTTTAAAGGATTTTTCAATTTCAAGAACAAATGTCTCATGGGGAATTCCTGTTCCAGATCATAATAATCATACCTTTTACGTATGGTTTGATGCTTTACTTGGATATGTAAGTGCTATTAGTTCTAATGGGACAGATAATTCATTAGAAATGTCAATTAATGGTGGATGGCCAGCTGACATTCATTTGATAGGTAAAGATATACTAAGATTTCATGCGGTTTATTGGCCTGCTATGCTTATTTCTGCTGGGATGAAAGTCCCTAAAAAAGTTTTAGGACATGGTTTTCTTACAAGAGAAGGTCAAAAAATGGGTAAAAGTTTAGGAAATGTACTTGACCCTGACATCTTACTTTCAAAATATGGAAATGATCCTGTTAGATGGTACCTAATTAAAGATATATCTTTGGGCAATGATGGAGATTTTCAAGATAAAAGATTTGTTGACATTATCAATAATGACTTGGCTAATACAATTGGTAATTTACTAAATAGAACATTGTCTATGTCTAGAAAATGGTTTGATAATAAAGTTCCTAATATTGAAAAAATATCGAGTGAAAATAAATTAAAGTATCTAGCCAAAATATCAGTAGAAAAATATATAAATAAACTCGATATTTACAAATTAGATCAAGCTGCTAATGAAGTTTTGAGCCTTGCAATAAATACAAATTTATATTTAAATGACAATCAGCCATGGTTGTTAATTAAAGAGAATGATAAATTACCCCTTGTTAAAGAAATCATTTACGATGTTCTAGAGAGCACAAGAATAATAGGTTTATTATTACTGCCTCTATTGCCTGAATTATCCTCGAAAATAGATATACAACTAGGTTCGATGTATCAAAAAGAGATTCCTTGGAAAGATCAACTTAGATGGGGTTTATTAATTAGTAACTCAACTCTTCCTCAACCAGATCCAATAATAAACAAGCTTGAGTATGAATAACATTTATAAGTCAATATTTATCATTCCAATTCTTATTATTGGGTGTACTCCTAGCGTAATTAATGAAAATAAAGTAACAAAAGAAATTAATAGTTTAGATTTGAATATTTTCTCAACGAATGGAGATAAAAAATACTCCATAACAAGTCCATATTCAACTTACGATAATTTTAAAAATAAATACCAATTTCAAAAAGCAACTATAAATATTTTTCAAGACGGTAAAACAAAGTATGTTCTTAAATCTGATGAATCAATATTATCAGATAATAATAAAGTCCTTGAATTGAAAAGCAATGTAATATTAAAAACTATAAAACAAGATGAAGATTACCTATATGCAGATAATTTTGTTTGGAATATAGATGAAACAAATTATTTGTTAAAAGGTAATATAAGATTTGAAAATAAAAATGTCATATTAACCTCAGAAAAAGCCAAAATGGGAGCAGATAATATAATTGAATTTTTTAATCCAGTAAAATATATAATTAAAGATGAATATAATAAAAATAAATATCAAATAAAATCAGAAAATGCATATTATAATATTAATAAAGAATCCTTAAGTTTCGGTTCTACTGATAAAAGAGTTCGATCTAAAATTTATTTTTAAATATTATTTTTAAAAAAAATATTGTTGATTTTTTTTGACCAGTTATTTATCCATTTTTCATCAGATTTTGTAAAACATTTTGAACTCCACCCTCCTATTAATATAAAAGACTTACTATTAATAGGTACTATTAATATAGATGGAAGATTAGGACAAAAATTGGAAAATTCATCTTTTCCTGGATAAAATTTAGTATTAGCTAATGATATTAACTTCATATCTTTTATTGATCTTAGACAAGTTTCTCCTGGTTTAAAATGATTACTTGAGATAATACCTCTTCTCAAAATATTTCTTCCATCATTGTGTATTAATATTGATGCAGCAGCAGTAGAAGTTAATATCGCTTCTGATCCCCAAGCAAGTTCATCAATAACATCACTGGGAATATTTGTATCAAATAAAAATTTATTTTCTCCTTTAAGATCTGCTTTCATCCCAGCTAAAGGTTCAAATTGTTTAAATAAGAATCCTATTAAAATAATAATTAATGAGGATATTGCAGCAAGTACTTGTGCTCTTTGTAACTCTGGTGTAATTGATTCTATTGAGAAGAAATTTACTATTTGAAAAATAAAAATTATCGAACCAATTATTATTAATGATTTACCATTAAATCCCATATATATATAATGTTATTCCTATATAAATTATGCAAACATTATATTGGTTAGTAAGTTCAATGATACTCAAACATATTTTTTTTAATATATAATTAACGAAAACTCGACAAATGATTTCAACTTTTAATAAATATTTTTTTTCTTCTATTGTTGCTGGTTTAATATTTATCATCATCCCAACAACCTCATATGCAGAGGGAATAAGTAATATAAAAAATTTATTAGCAGTAACCCAACAAAAGACAAATATTAATTTTGAAAAAAGTCAACCCTCATCTATTGATAACCCAGTAGTTGATCCAAATTTTAATGTTATGAGAAGCCAAGATACTGCAAATTCAACGGCTACTTATATAGTTGTTGGTTTGTTAATTGCTGCTACGATTATTCCCTTAGCAACATGGTGGTACTTCTCTAAATAGAAAGGGAACCAATGAATGATAAGAATTCAATTTTTGTTGAAAATTCATCACATATTATTTTTATTACAGGAGGAACTAAAAGTGGGAAAAGTAATTTTGCAGAACACTTAGCAAAAAAAACAAAGAATTTAACATATGTAGCATTATCAGAAAATAAAACCGAGGATAAAGATTGGCAAGAAAAAATTAGATTACATAGAAACAGAAGACCAGAGAATTGGAAATTAATAGAGACAACAGATTTAATAACAACATTAAGCAAGGAAGAAGGTCCATTATTAATAGATTCGATAGGTGGTTTTGTTATGGAGAGTATTGATATAGAAAATAAAGAATGGTTAACCAAGATGTATTCACTAATAAGTATTTTAAAGGAAAGGAAAAGCATTACATTAATTGTTGGAGAGCAGGTTGGTTGGAGTTTGGTGTCAGAGTATAAGGTTGGTAATATTTATATTGAAAGAATAGGAGAGTTACAAAAAAGAATTACTAAAATATCCAATGATAATTGGCTTGCAATAAACGGCAGAGCAATCAAAATAGATGAAATAAGTTTAGAAATACCTATTTAAAATTGGAAGTTGCTCTTTTTGAACCTAGAATCCCCCAGAATACGGGAAATGTTGCAAGATCTTGTGCTGCATTTAAAATTCCTTTAAATTTAATAGAGCCCTTTGGTTTTAAACTTGATGATAAATATTTAAAAAGAGCTGGATTAGACTATTGGCCTTTAGTTCAGGTTAATACCTATGGAAATTTTAAAAATTTTTTAGAGTCAAAAAAAGGAAAAAGAATAATATCTTTTAGCAAAAAAAATGGCACATATTTGAAGAATTTTAATTTTCAAGAAGATGATATATTACTTTTTGGAAGAGAAGACACAGGGCTACCAGAGTGCATTATTGATAAAAGTGACTTTTTAATATCAATATTTATGCCAAATTTACAAACTGAAAAAAATGATAAGAAAGGGGTTAGGAGTTTAAATCTTTCTGTAGCATGCGGTATTGCTATATATGAGGCTAATAAACAAATAAATTATCAAAATTCATAATAGGTACAAACAATGTCTTACAATATTTTCATGTCTCGGTAGCTCAGCTGGTTAGAGCGGCGGATTCATAGCCCGCAGGTCGCGTGTTCAAGTCACGCTCGAGACACTCTATAGTAAATCTATAAAAAAAGTTTAAACCTAATTTTTATTTTTACCTACGAGAAATCAAAATGGTTATCAATACACCAAGTACAGTAGTTGATATTAAGAAAGCCAAATATCCAGAAGCAAAGGTAATAGTTCTTGACGATAAATTTAATACCTTTCAACATGTTGCAAATTGTCTAATGAAAATTATCCCAGGAATAAGTGAAAAAAGAGCTTGGGATTTAACCATAAAGGTTGACAAGCTAGGTTCTGCAGAAGTATGGAGAGGTAATATTGAACAGGCAGAGCTATATCATGAGCAATTAGTTAGGAAAGGATTAACTATGGCACCAATAGAAAAAACATAGAAAAATAATAAATTTATTGAAAATTAAAATAAAACTGATAGTTGGCTTTACTTAGAAACTTTTTTGCTCTTCAAGATTATTAAATTCGACATTCCATTCAATAAATACAGAAATTGATGATTGAAAGAAAGTTTTTTTGTAATATATTCTAAAAAAAGTTTTTTTTTAAAGGAGAGGTTTTAAAGTCAACCTTAAAGAAGGTACATACATATATAAAAATTTTTTTAACATAAATCTTTTTAATAATAAATTAGATATTATTGTTTAAATTAATTTATTTTGCTATTTTTTTTTATGCGGGCTAAGGTTCATTTCTCCACGAGAATTTAGTCCGTATAATTTCAAGGAATTAATAAGAATTTTTATCTTTAAAGTCAAATATCAAAAAAATATTATTTGGATATTTAATAATTTTTCTTGTAAAAAATAATTTATTATGTTTGATCAACAATTTTTCAGGACTAGTTTCTTAACTATTTATATTGTATTCACATATCAAAATGCGAAATCAAATTAAACATAAAAAAATTATAAGTGTGACACCTCTTATTCAAGAGTGATTTCATTTTCCTTCATTATTTTTTTAAAATACTTAAACTTAATAAATTCATGCATCATCTGTATGTCATGAGTTATTGACTCTTTATTTAATTTATAAATATCTATTTTATTTAATGATTTATTTTTTTCTGATAAACTCTTCTTCTCTAAATAATCATTTGACAAAAATTCACTATTACTTGTTTTAAACGAAGGAGCGTTATTTAGTACTCCTCTAAACCTTAGTGCTTCCTCAACTAATAAACCTGTAACTTTGGACTGACTAAATTGATTGGCTTTACATAATTTATCAATAATTTCATGAACTTCTTCACTCGGCAAAAACCCAATTCTTTTTCTTTGAGAGGGCATAATAATTTAATTTGAGTGTCACACTTGCATATTATAAGTGTTGCACTATATTTGATATAAGTCAACTTAAATTTTATGCATATTCTAATATTACCTGCAGGATTTATTCTATGGTATTTAGCTTATGAAGCTAAGCCAATTATTAATGATGAAGCGACACTTATTTGGGAAGAAAAAAAAACTAATAAACGAAACAAACTTTTAAATATAATTAATAAAAGCATTTATAATTAGCTTCCGACAAATTTCTTGACCATTCCTTATGCTTAGAATCTAAATCTAAAATCAACTGCTTTTGATAAGTATATTTAAGTTGATTTTCATTAAGCGATTTTCTAGTAAGCATCATTTCACTAGAATAAAAATTAGGTGTTCTATAACTAATAATTTTTTTTTGGAAATCCATATACTAATTACCTCATATATATTTATATGATTTATCAAAGTTATGTCTTTTAATTTTTATATTTTTTTTATATTTCCTTCATATTTATTAGTTAATAAATTTGTAAAAATTTTAAATTTATTAAATAAAAACAGTTATATTAAATAATATTTAAACTTAACATGAATATCAAAGATAGAGGAATAACAGTTGGTGATTTATTAATAATACTTTTAATAATATTCACTACTATAGTGATAGTTAAAGCAAATAACAAAGAAAATAAATCTACGCTTAATATAAGTAATCAAGAAATAATATCCTACAAAAAATTTTTGCACCAAAAAATATTTAACTAATTCATACGTAAAATGTATTAAATAAATTTTTAAAAATTACAATTTAGTATCTTCATTTCTATAATTAAATATTTATTTAAATACTAAATTTGGATATTTAAATAACATATAATTAAACATCTTATTGGTAATTTAATGCAATGAATTTGAATCTTCCCAATTCAAATTATCCTTTAATTCATTGATATTATTTGATACAGAAATTAAATTTATCATTTGGAGTATTTGTCTTTTATCTAGCCTATCAATAACAATAATTTTATTAAGCATCTCTATAACAGATTTGTCATTAATGTTCATTTAAGTTTGTATGAAAAAATTTTATTATTTTTAAACTTATATTATCTAAGTTTTAAGAAATTAACTCCAGATTCTTTATATTTACTAACTACTTCAAAAAAATTTTATGTTCATCAAATTTTATAATTTCTTCCTAAGAAATTAAAGCTGAAACTCACTTTAATTTAAATTCGTTTATGGTAGGTAAGAAAAAAAAAAAAAAAAACAATGAAAAAAAATTCAGATCAAGAATATCTCAATAGAGAAGAAGTAAATGAGATGATTGAATCAGCAATAAGAAGACACAACAGAAGATCTACAATAATTTCTAGCGTACTTGGCTGGATACTTATAGGAGGTTATTCATTTGGACTTTTTCAAGCAGTACAAAACGTCTAATTAATGCATCCCAAAAAGGAGAGCAGAAAAGATGATAGATTATTAATATAGATAGTATTTATTATGAGAGAATATATAAAAACAAATTTAAAAGTAATTAAAAGATATATAAAAAAACGAAAAAACTTGTTATCAAAATTGAACAAAGCGTCAATAAACGAGGAATTTAAAGAATGGAGCAATGATCGTATGCCAGATACAGAATCAGTATGGACTCTACCCGACTTAACAAGCGATGAAAGACTAAAAAATTTTTGTCGTTCAATTAAAAAAGAAATAAGATAAATTTTTAATTACCCAATTGAATATTATTTATTTTTAGAAAGAAGTAACCTGCAAAACCAATCATATTTAACAATAAAACGAAAACCCAAGCACCATATGGTTGTTTAGAATCAAACTTTTTTAATTTAATTTTCTTCTTTAGTCTCTCAAAGTAATTAGACATATTTAAAAATATTGACAATAATAAATTTTTTTATTAAATCTAAACAATTTGAAGAAAAAACTCAAGAAAAGAAAAATTTGGTTATTTTAAATCTTTATTTTCAAGTCTATTAATAGGATATTTAATTAATTCCTTTTTTAGATTTTTTAAAAGTTTATTATGATTCAAAATTGTAAACTTTCTAGTGAAGGAATAATGCCATTTCATTGAATTAGAAAAAAACTTGCTAATTTATTGTAATTAAAATTATAATGTTAAACACGGTCATTTTGACCATAAATAATTCAAATAAGGACAAATTTTTCTATGAGTTTAAGAGTTGGACAAGAAGCACCAAATTTTAGTGCTACATCCGTATATGATCAAGAGTTTAAAGAGATCACACTTTCAGATCTAAGAGGAAAGTGGGTTGTTTTATTCTTTTACCCATTAGATTTTACATTTGTCTGCCCAACCGAAATCACTGCTTTTAGTGATAGATACAAAGATTTTTCATCACTCAATACTGAAATACTTGGAGTATCAGTCGATAGCAAACATTGTCATTTAGCGTGGATACAAACTCCGCGAAATGAAGGAGGAATAGGTGATATTAATTATCCATTAGTTTCTGATTTAAAAAGAGAAATTTGCCAAGCTTACAATGTTCTTAATGATGATGGAGAAGCGGATAGAGGTTTATTTCTTATAAATCCACAAGGTATAATTATGCATACAACTGTTAATAAAGCTCCTGTAGGCAGAAATGTTGACGAAACATTAAGAATCCTTCAAGGTTACCAATACGTTGCTGCTAACCCAGATGAAGTATGCCCTGCAAACTGGATACCTGGCGAGAAAACAATGTTAGAAGATCCAAAAGGCAGTAAAGAATACTTCTCTGCTCTTTAGAAACTTAACAATTTTAAGAAGGTATTGAGTAGTAAATATATATAAAAAAATAGAAAATAAAAATTTTAAAAATATTGTTTATATCCACTTTTTGAGGAATTTGAATCATCCAATTGCTCAAGTTATTCTTATATGATAGAAAAGACCAAGTAAAATAAGCTATTTCTATAGTAAATAGAATTAAAACATTTATTAGATTAATATTATCTGTTAAATGATATTTAGAGATATGGAACTGATCATCAACATTAATATTCTTAATTTGTAAATACCAAATATAAAAAGAAATCAAAGAGAAATTTATCAATATAAATTTCTTTAAAAGGATTCTGGACACATTAAAAATTAATAAAATAGCAATAAAAAAGTTGAAATAACCTAACTGATAATTGTCAGGCTGTTGGAATTTAATACCATCCCAAAATAAATTAGTTATAAAATCAAAATTAATATAAAAATAATTAACTATTAAGTAAGAGAGAAGTATCAAATTTATTGATACGTATAATAATAAAGTTTTTCCTTTAATTATAATTTTACTATTAATTTTATTATTAGAAAATTTATAGTAAGTGAAGTTATTTAATGAATTTAAACATATCAGAAAAGGGGTTATAAGGCCGCTTAAATAGTAAAGAATTGAATGAAAGGAAATATCATTATTATTAAATAAATACAAATTAAACCATTGTTTCTGAACAAATGGAATTATGAGTACAATTGAAATTATAATTATAAAACTTGTTGAGTTGTTCTTAATAATCAAGAATAATATTTAATTATTAATTTAATTTAAAACAAATAAATCAAACTTTCAACAATTTAGAGGATGTTGATTCAAATAATTTTTTATCTATGGTTTCTACGTTTAAAAGTATATCAACTAATTTATCTAGTAAAACTCTATTTTTTTTTAAAATTTCTATTGAATTATTTAATGAAATTTTAGAAATTTTTATGATTTCATTATCAATCTTAGAACTTGTATTTTCAGCTATGGTAGATTTCTTTCTAAATAATCCATCTCCTAATAACATATCACTATTTTCAAAGTCCATAGAAATTGGACCAATAATTGAAAATCCATATTTAGTAACCATTTCGCGAACTATATTAGTCGCATAAGAAATATTGTTTATGGAACATTGTGTGATTTCGCTTTCTCCAAAAACTATAGTTTCGGCAGCTCTTCCTGCAAGAGCAATTTCAATTTTTGAAAATAATAATTTTTTTGAAATCAAGCCACTAGAAATTACTTCTTCATCAGGGGAAATTTTTGTATATCCTCCTAAAGATCTAGATCTAGGTAAAATTGTAATTTTATCTACTGATTCAATTCCATTTCTCACTGCTGAAACAATCGCTCGACCTGCTTCGTTATAAGCAATAATATTCTTCATATTAGAAGAAATTATTAATGATGTTCTTAGCCCAATAGTAATTTTATCTAGAGCATTTTCTATATGTAAATCACTAATGAGTTTGGATTTATCTCTAGCACAGTGAATTGCACTCTCGTTCATCAAATTTGCAAGATCTGCTCCTGAGAAACCAACTGTTCTTGAAGCCCAATATCCTAGGTCAACTTTGCTTGAAAGAGGTTTTGAAAGAGAATGAACTGAAAGAATTTTTTTTCTTCCATCTATATCTGGAAGCATTACTTCAATTTTTCTATCAAATCGACCTGGTCTTAATAATGCTGTATCAAGTATATCTGGTCTATTTGTAGCTGCTAAAACAATAATACCTGAATTATCGGCAAAACCATCTAATTCTGTTAGTAGCTGATTAAGAGTTTGCTCTCTTTCATCATTACCACCTCCAATTCCAGAACCTCTCTGTCTACCAATAGAGTCAATTTCATCAATAAAAATTATACAGGGAGATTTTTCTTTTGCCTTCGCAAATAAATCTCGAACTCTACTTGCGCCAACACCTACAAAAAGTTCAACAAACTCTGATGCTGCTATCGAAATAAAAGGGACTCCAGATTCACCAGCAATAGCTTTGGCTAATAATGTCTTACCAGTTCCAGGTGGGCCAATTAAAATAACTCCTTTAGGAACTTTTGCTCCAAGAATTTCAAACTTTTTTGGTTCTTTTAAAAAGGTTATTATTTCTTTTAATTCTTGAGCAGCTTCAGGGACACCAGCTACATCATCAAATCTCGTATCCACATCATCAATAGTTACAAATTTAGCTTTATTTTTGCTAAAACCAAAAGCTCTAGATGCTAATTTAGAAGTACTCCTCAAGATTAAAACTATAGCGAATATAAAAATCAGAAAAAGGCTAATTGAGGCAAATGAATTAGCTGCTGATGATTCTTTTCTACTATTGTTAATCGTAAGATTTAATTTATTTTCAGTAGCCTTTTCAAGGATTAGCTGATCATTATAAAGTATAGGTATTTTAAATTTGTCGCCATTTTTATACAAAACATCAATTTCTCTCAGTCTAGGATAGAAAAATATGGATTCTATATTTCCCGACTCTATATCTTTTAGAAGGTCCGAATAACTTGATTTAGAATTTGAATATGAGAATTTTGATTTAAAGAACACTAAATTTATATAAGTGATTAATAAAGCATATAAGCTTATTTAGAAAATTGAAGTATATAAATAAAATATAATCAATAATTTTGGAGATAACCACTTAAAGGTTATATTATTATATGGAAATAAAGAAACAGAATGGCTGTACCTAAGAAGAAAAAATCAAAAAGCAAAAGAAACCAACGTCATGCGGTTTGGAAAGGAAAAGCAGCAATAGCAGCTCAAAAAGCTATATCTTTAGGTAAATCAGTTTTAACTGGGAAAGCTCAAGGATTTGTTTACCCTATAGATGAAGAAGAAGAAGAAGAATAGTTTTAAGATCCTAATTTAAATGCCTCAAGAATGATGGCATAAATTGCACCAATTCGTAACTTATCAAAAATGGTCCATAAATCATAAAATTTTGATTTTGAAGAAGGTTTAATTCTTATAATAATTTCAATAAAAACAATAATAATTGGAACCATAATTAATTCATTTTTACCTTCAGATATAAACTTTGTTAGAAAATTTGCAAATAAAAAATAACCTGTCAAGACAGAAATTAGAGCAATTGATTTTGACTTCCAAGTATCTTTAAGAAAACCAAATAATAAATTATTTAATTGATAGGAAATTCTTGAAAAATTAGTTTTTTGCATTTCTAATTGTCTTCAAATAATTATTTAGGAAACTAAAGTCGACATATGTTTTTTGTAGTTTAGGTCCTTTAACGACATTTGCCGGATTATTTTCATCACCTAAGCTATCTAATATACAATCTAATTTGATACTTTTATCTAGAACCGTTGGAATATTGGATGGGACAAAAATTGTAGGTAATTTAGCTGCTAAAGAGGATTTTAATCCAGGATTGGAGTCTTCGAAAACTATTGAATTATATGTTTTAATGCTACTCAATTGAATTGCCTTTAAAAAAGGTAATGGATTTGGTTTCCTAAATTCAACATCATCACTTGAAATAATGAATTCAAAAGGATTGAATCCATTAAATAAATATTCAACTAGTAAATTAACTTGCTTTTTAGAGCTGGAAGTTACAATAAATTGTCTTACTTTTTTTTTATATAGTTCATTTATTAATCTAAAAACTCCAGTTTTAAAGTTTACACAATTTTTTTTTATAATTTTCAGATAATGTGACTGTTTTTTTTCATGAATTTTAATAATTAAATCGTCTGTTAATGGATAATTTATTTGTTTAGAATAGTAATCTATCCTATTTTTACCTCCATTAATTTCTAAAAGTTGGATGTATTTATTTGTATCCCAATTCCAATTAATACCTAAGTCTTTAAATGCATTATTAAAAGCAGGTAAATGTGCCTCTAACTCAGTATTTGCAATAGTGCCATCTAAATCCCAGTAAACACCTTTAAGATAAGTCACTTAAGAAAAATTTTTATCTACGATAAAAAACGAGAGCTATAACTGCTGGTCCTGCTAGCGCTACTACAGCTAATGGGATAAGTGTTGCCATGATAATAAATATGTTTTGTGATACTATTTTTACAAATAAAAGATAGAACTGTACTAATACGTTACAAGATTGAATTAAATTATGAAATCATGGACATGTATAGAAAATTGCGGAGCTTGTTGTAAATTCAACTTGAATGAAAGGAGTTATCTAGAAGATAAACTTAATAAAAAAGATATCGCTTTAATTAATTCAATGACAGATAAAGACGGCTGGTGTAAAAATTTGGACAGAGAAAATAAAAAATGCCTAATTTACGAAAATAGACCTCACTTTTGCCGGGTTAATAAATTCTCAATCGCATTTAAAGGATATTTAAAATATCGTGATAAATTTCTTATAGATTGCTGTAAACAACATATTTCCTCAAATTATGGATACAAAAGTAAAGAAATGAAAAATTTTAAAATAGCTATATCAGAAAAATGAATAGGGATATAGAAAAAAAAGAAGTTAGGATAGAAAAAAGTTTCTTATCAATATTCATTACAACTTTTACAACAATTTTTATTGCTGAACTCGGAGATAAAACACAGATAGCCACTCTTATGCTCTCAGCAGAATCTGGAAAACCAATAATAGTTTTTCTTGGAAGTTCTTTTGCTTTAATAAGCTCCAGTGTTGTAGGTGTACTAATTGGTAAATGGCTATCAAAAAACATTTCACCTAGTAAATTTGCTTTATTTACCGGCGCTTTAATGATATTTGTAAGTTTATTTCTAGCCTATGATACTTTCAAAAATTATTTATAAATGATTTTAAGTTTATTATTATCAACATTTCTGACAGTTTTTATAGCTGAGTTAGGTGACAAAACCCAACTAGCAACATTAACTATAAGCGGAAATTCAAATAAACCATTAGCAGTTTTTTTAGGATCTTCTTTTGCACTTGTCTTTGCTAGTTTACTAGGAGCTTTAACAGGTGGGTCTATTTCAAGTTTCTTACCTGAGGTAATTCTAAAATCAATAGCCTCCATAACATTTTTAATTATTGGTATTAGGCTTTTTATAAATTCATTTGCTATCAACAAAGAAGAAAAAGAAGCCAAATAAAATAATTAGTTTTAAGCTTGGATAAAAGGTGTAATAATGGAGAATGAAAATCTAATTAATTTATAATTTTCATTCATAACATGTTCACAACATCTTCAATAATTGATAATTTGAATCAGTCAGAGGGGTTAGAGTATAAAAAATTATGCAGATCATTAAAAATTACAAAGAAATCAGATAAGGATAAATTGGATATCGCTCTTACAGCTTTAGAAAAACTTGAAATAATAAATAAAAATAAAGATAATGAATATATCTGCACAAAAGATAACATTCATATTGTTGCTAAGATAAGGTGCAGTAGCAAAGGTTATTGTTTTGCAGTAAGAGATAACAACAAAGAAGATATATATATTAAAGAAAATCTACTTAATTATGCATGGAATGGAGATAAAGTTTTAGTAAGGATAATAAAGGATGGATATAGAAGGAGATCACCAGAAGGAATAGTTGACTGTATTCTTGAAAGATCAAATCAGATTCTTCTTTCTAAAGTAGAAATAATAAATAATGATGTATACGCAATTCCTATCGATGATAGGATTCTTTCAAAAATAAAACTTCCAAATGAGGATGAAAAGTATACTTACAAATCAGAAAAAAAAAATATAGTTAAAGTTGAGATTGATAGATTTCCCATAGGCCAAGAAGAAGGATTAGGTCATGTAACAAAAGAACTAGAACTTAATAATGAGGAATTAGATAATGATTTTGTTTTAGCTAAAAGCAATATCAATAAATCAAAAAATAATAATTTTATTGAACCAAAGAAGCTCGAAAAAAGGGAAAGAATAGACTTATCAGATAAAAACTCTTATTTATTCAAAAGTTGGCATTCTGATAATGCTCCAATACTCCCAATGATTCAAATAGAACTGGAAAATGATAAAAGTACTAAATTGTGGATACATACAAATAATCTTTCAGAAAGAGTAGAACTAAATAATAAAAAATCATTAGAAATATTCATTAATGGCTTTGAATCTTTACCCTTATTGAATAATTGGCAAAACTATCTTTGTGACGAAGTAATTAATGTATCTAAATTTAACTTAGGAGAAAAAAATGAAGCAATAAGTTTATGCATGCATTTAAATAGCGATAATGAAATAACTGAATGGTCATTTCATCTAACCTTAGTTAAATGTTCTCTTATTGTTGAAAGTGATCATACTGAAGCTCTTCTCTCTAGAAAAAGTAAATCTAGAATCACTTCACGTTTATTAAAACCAATAAAAGAGCATATAGAAAATTTAGATAAAATATTGGAAATCTCAACATCATTTAGGCAAAAACATCTATTAGAAGGTAAAGTTGAAATTCCTACGCCAATCAATAAAATAAAATCACTTAATGAATTCTTTATTCACAACCCAGCTGAATATTCAAAAGGATACTTTGAACCATTAATAAAAGAAGATTGTCAAACATATCTATCACCAATTTTACATGAAGGGAATTTAATATGGTTCAAGCATTCAAATCAATATGGATTAAATAGTGCTGGATATATATCAAAGGG
The DNA here is from genome assembly GCF_902626525.1 of uncultured Prochlorococcus sp. Lineage (GTDB taxonomy): Bacteria > Cyanobacteriota > Cyanobacteriia > PCC-6307 > Cyanobiaceae > Prochlorococcus_A. Next base: position 7,013 of record NZ_CACOFR010000009.1, on the reverse strand, counting down.
GTTGGATTACATAAATGTAAATGAAATCATAAAGTATTCAGAATTTATTGGCAATGATTTAGAACTAAATGAAGATGGTAATTTATTATTTAGTCAGATGCTCAAGTTATGTGATGATGATAATAAAAAAAGAATCTTACATAAACTTTTAATTAATGAATTTAAGGAAAATGGAGTAAGCCTAATTACTAAAGATTTAGATACTGATGAATCAGAAAAACTATTTATTTCTCCATGGACAATTCCAGGCTATGACTTAACTAACCTTATAAATCAGTACTGTATTTTTAATATGATAATAAATGGGAAGAAATCAAAGAAAAATAATATTAATGAAATAAATATAATGAAAAGTAATTCATGGCGATTAGTAAATTGGAAAATATTTAATTCATCAGTTACTAAAAATATAGATAACTTATTTAATAAATTTGTAATAAATAAGCTTAATGAATATAACAATAAAGTAAACCAATATAAATCTAATATCATTAGTATAAAAAAAGTAAGAGAGGCAGAAAAATTATTAGGTAATAGGTATAGTGGATTTATATTGTCAGTCCAAAGTTATGGTTTTTTTGTTGAAATATCAGAACTTAATGTAGAAGGTCTCGTACATGTAAGCACTCTTAATAATGATTGGTATGAATATAGATCTAGACAAAATTTGTTGATTGGAAGAAAATCCAAGAATTCATATAAAGTAGGAGATGAAATAGAAGTAAAAATTATTAAAGTCGATATTCTTAAATATCAAATTGATTTAGAATTAACATAAATAAACCAAAAGAATATATGGAATTATCAAACCAAGTAATAAAAAAAGTTATCTTTTAAAATGATTTTTAAAAAAAATTTTTTATTGCTAACTATATTTTTTATAATTACTTTTCAAACTTTATTATTTACAAATAATAATCAGAGGACTTCATTTAGATACTTTAAGTGGACTGTCCAAGAAGTAAGAATAGGTAAACTTATCAATATTTCGTTCTTTTCCGGTTTATTTATAACGATCATGCTAAATACTACAATAATTAATTATAAAAAAAATAATTTTGAAAATATTGAAGAAAATTATCAATCTCTAAATAATGAAAGAGATATGAAATCCAACGTAGAGATGCCTCCTCAAAGAGATATTAGAGATTCTCAACCAACAATATCAGTTAATTATAGAGTAATAAAAAATGCGGGAGGAAATAATTTAAAAAATGATCAAGATTTTTCAGGTAATGCTAATAGTAATAATGACTGGGATAATGAGGAAAATGATTGGTAATTAATTTGATAATTTAAAGTTAAAAAATTAATTTTATTACTTATAATAAAAAAAGTAATTTAAATTTTATGGTAGAAAATTCAGAACACAATAATAAAATATCTAGTAATAGTAACCAACCTGACTCCGAAGAAATAAAAGCATCTAAACCTGAAGAAATAAATAATCAAACAAAAGAAATCAATATTAATGAAGTTAGTAATGAGCTATCTAGCAATACTGCAAAACCTGACTCCGAAGAAATAAAATCATCTAAACCTAAAGAAATAAATAATCAAACAAAAGAAATCAATATTAATGAAGTTAGTAATGAGCTATCTAGCAATACTGCAAAACCTGACTCCGAAGAAATAAAAGCATCTAAACCTGAAGAAATAAATAATCAAACAAAAGAAATCAATATTAATGAAGTTAGTAATGAGCTATCTGGCAATACTGCAAAACCTGACTCCGAAGAAATAAAATCATCTAAACCTAAAGAAATAAATAATCAAACAAAAGAAATCAATATTAATGAAGTTAAAAAACAAATTTCTGACACTACAAATAAATCTAACTCTAAAGAAATAATAACTTCTAAATCAGAAAGTGAAACTAACGAAACAAATAAGAATAAAAACAGTGAAAATGACACTAAATCAAGTGAGAATATTAAATCTTCAGTTCAAGTAAAAATTGAAAATGATCAAGCGAGTAAAACTATTCCAAAACCAAAGAAAGAACTCCCTATAGAGAAGAAACCGTTTCAAGAGTTTATTAATATACATTTCATTCCTGCTTTTACACAAGAAATAATACAAAGAGGATTAGAAATTAACGAAATTAATCTCAAGAATACTAATAGACCAATTGCTGGAGATAAATGTTGGGTAATTAACTGTGAAATTAAGGATACTTGCACCTTTTGGCTTTCTTTTGAAAAAGAGGACATAAGTTCATTAAAAAGTATTTCGCTATCAAAACCAAATCAAAAACCTAGTATTATTGAATCATTTCTTATTGATGAAAAAAAAATAACCCTTAAATTAATTATTTCAAGAGTTCTTCAGAGATTAAATGGACAAAAATTAATAGGAGTAAATTAAAAAAAGAATAACACCAAGTTAACTTTTCACTCAAAAATACAAATAATAGTAAATAATAGTATTACTGACTAAATAAAAATGGTTCAAACTCCAGATATTAAAAATAAATCTACTGTTAATAGAGGTAAAGATCCAGCGAAGGAAACCATTCTGACCCCAAGATTTTATACTACCGATTTTGATGAAATGGCTAAGATGGACTTATCCATTAATGAAGAGGAGTTAGAAGCTATTTGCGAGGAATTTAGAAAAGATTATAATAGACATCACTTTGTAAGAAATAAAGAATTTGAAGGAGCAGCTGATAAGTTAGATCCTAAAACTAGGGAAGTTTTTATAGAATTTCTAGAACAAAGTTGTACTTCAGAATTCTCAGGTTTTTTACTTTACAAAGAATTAAGTAGAAGAATTAAAGATAGAAATCCACTTTTAGCCGAATGTTTTGCTCATATGGCTAGGGATGAAGCAAGGCATGCAGGCTTTTTAAATAAATCTATGAGTGATTTTAATTTACAATTAGATCTTGGATTTTTAACTGCAAATAAAGATTATACATTTTTCAAACCTAAATTTATTTTTTATGCAACTTACTTATCAGAAAAGATTGGTTATTGGAGATATATTGCCATTTATAGGCATTTTGAAAAAAATCCAAATGATAAAATATTTCCTATATTTAATTTCTTTGAAAACTGGTGTCAAGATGAAAATAGACATGGAGATTTTTTTGATGCTTTAATGAAAGCACAACCCTCAACAGTCAGAGGTTTTCAAGCTAAATTGTGGTGCAGATTCTTCTTATTAGCTGTCTTCGCAACAATGTATATAAGGGATGTTGGCAGGAAGGAATTTTATGAGGCCCTTGGTTTAAACGCAAGAGAATATGACGTTTACGTTATAGAAAAAACCAATGAAACTGCTGCTAGGGTCTTCCCTGTAGTATTAGATGTTAATCATTCTTCTTTCTACAAAAGGCTTGAAAAAATAGTAGAAAATAATAAACGCCTTTCAGAAATTGATAAGAAAAAAAGTTCAATGTTTGTAAAAACTATTTATAAGTTACCTACTTATATTTCAAACGGTTACGAGCTAATCAGACTATACTTATTAAAACCACTCGATAGCAAAGATTTCCAACCTCTGATTAGATAATCTTTCATACGGAGTAAATTTATAGACTCATATGCTTTCGTCACAAATCAAATCAAATGAAATCGAATTTGGCAGTTGCAATAAAGATTTATTAGAAGAAATTATATTTTATGGGATGGGACTTGGAGCTGATTTTATTGAAATATTTATAGAAAATACTGATAACTCAAGTGTACTAGCTGAAGAGGATTTTATTACGAGTGTAAGCCCATCATTTGGCAAAGGTGCAGGTATAAGAATTTTCAAAGATAAAAGAGATGGATTTGTCAGCACAAATGATCTAACAAAACATGGTCTAATGAGATCTGTATCTCAAGCTATTGAGATGTTAGATATAACTAACAAAAAAAATAAAAAAGTTTTTAACGGTTTAAATAAACATAGGGACTACACTTTATCAAAAAGAACATGGATTGATGAAGTGCCATCTATTCACGAAATAAGCGAAAAACTTTTAATCAGCACGAAGTCACTTAAAAAAAATAACAAAATAATTGCTAGGAAAGGAAGTTACTCAAGAAATTTACAGGAAGTAATCATAGCCTCAAGTGATGGAACATACGCATCAGATATTAGGTTACATCAAACAGTAGGTCTTAATGTAATTGCTAGTGAGGCCCAATATAGATCTAATGGAAGTAGAAGATTTGGATCATCAGGTATGCCTGATGAATTTAGAACATGGGATCATGAAAAAGCTGCAAATGATGTGATTGAAAGTTCAATGAATATGTTGTATGCAGATTATGTTGAGGCTGGACAAATGCCTGTTATATTAGCTAATAAATTTGGTGGGGTTATATTTCATGAGGCTTGTGGACATTTACTAGAAACTACTCAAATAGAGAGAGGAACAACTCCCTTTGAAAATAAATTGAATGAAAAAATTGCACATGAATCTGTAACAGCAATCGATGAAGGGATATCAGAAGGATCCTTTGGTTCATTATCAATAGATGACGAAGGAATGGAACCTGAGAAATCAATTTTAATTAAAGATGGAATTCTAAAAAAATTCATCTCCGACAGGGCAGGTGAATTAAGAACTGGCCATAAAAGGACAGGAAGTGGAAGGAGACAAAATTATTCATTTGCCGCAGCTTCAAGAATGCGAAATACTTTTATATCGAAAGGTGAATACTCCAAAGAGGATCTAATAAATAGTATTAGCGATGGTCTTTATTGTAAATCAATGGGAGGAGGAAGTGTAGGTGCTACAGGACAATTTAATTTTGCGGTAGAAGAGGGTTATCTAATTAAAAATGGAAAATTAACTAAACCAGTTAAGGGAGCAACTTTAATTGGTGAAGCCAAAGAAGTTATGCCAAAAATATCAATGTGTGGAAATGACTTGGAATTAGCTCCTGGATTCTGTGGATCCATTAGTGGAAGTGTAAACGTAACTGTAGGCCAACCTCATATTAAAGTTGATTCAATCACTGTTGGTGGAAGATAGGATATGAAATCAAGAGAATTAACAACTCAAATCTCCAAAGCGGCAGATTTATTAAATCTTAAAAAATGGGATTATGGGGCAAGCTTTTCTAATGATTATTCAGTGCAAGTTGATAAAGGGGAAGCTAAACAACTTAAGGCATCACAAAAACAAGTTTTAACTATAAGAGTTTGGAACGAATCTAATTTAGTTGGCATTACTACAACAAGTGATATTAGTAAATCTGGTATTAAAAAGGCCTTAAATCAAGCAAATATTGCTTCAGATTTTGGCAATAAAAATGAAAGTACAGAATTTTCACCATTAGCGAAGTATCCTATTGAAGTTAATGAAGAAAAGAAAAGAAATCCTGTTGGAATAAAAAAATTACTCACTCTTTTAAGAGAAGCGGAAGTAAAACTATTAGAAAGCCATGAATCAATAAATTCTGTTCCATACAATGGCTTATCAGAGAGTTTCTTTGAGAGAGTTTATGCAAATAGTGATGGTGCTTTTCGAAGTTATACCAAAAGTCAAGCTGCACTATATTTATACGCAAGAGCAGAAGAGAAAGGTAAGAAACCTCGTAGCTCAGGTTCTGTAAAAATAGGATATGGAGTCAATGATATCGATATAGAATCGTGTATTAAAGAAGCTTCTAATAAAACAATTTCTCATTTAAATTATTCGTCCATCAAAACTGATAAATATTTAATATGTTTTTCCCCAGAGTCTTTTTTAACGATTTTTAATGCCTTTAGCTCAATGTTTAATGCTAGAAGCATTCTAGATGGAGTTAGCTTATCTAATAAAAATTCTATTGGAGAGAAACTATCCACAGAAGCGCTTAATATTTATGATGATGGTCTTCACAAAAAGAATATTTCTTCAGCACCGTTTGATGGAGAAGGAACACCTACCAGAAAACTATGTTTAATTAATAAGGGGAAAATAGAAAATTTCATACATTCTGAATCAACTGCAAGAACATTTAAAACAATTCCCACTGGCCACGCTGGACTTGGGTCAAAAGTCTCGGTATCTCCTGATTGGATAGTAGTTGAGAAATCAAAGGGCGACTACGATCTAAAAACAACGCTAGATCACTCTAGTTATGAGGGAGAATTTGTTTATATTGAAGAATTAAATGCAATCCATGCAGGTGTAAAAGCGAGTCAAGGGTCATTTTCTCTCCCATTTGATGGATGGCTTTATAAAAAAGGTAAAAAAGTATCAATAGAATCAGCGACTGTAGCAGGGGATATTAAATACCTCTTGAAAAACATAGTAAATATTGAATTAAATCAAGAGGTTACAACAAGTGGTATTTCTCCACATATATGGGTTGATTCATTATCAATAACTGGTGACACGTGAGAATTATATTTTGGGGTACACCTGAATATTCACTTGCGAGCCTTGATATATTAATAAAATCTAAGCACGAAGTGATTGGAGTAGTTAGTCAACCAGATAAGAAAAGATCTAGGGGAAATAAACTAATATCTTCACCAGTAAAAAGCTATGCCAAAAAAAAATCTATAAAAATTTATACTCCAGAAACCATTAGGGGAGACATACATTTTATAAATGAACTCAAATCACTATCATGCGATTTATTTATTGTTATAGCTTATGGAAAAATTTTACCCAAAGAAATATTAGAAATCCCAAAATTTGGTTGTTGGAACGCACATGCCTCATTACTTCCAAGATGGCGAGGTGCTGCACCAATCCAATGGTCCTTAATAAACGGCGATGAATATACTGGAGTAGGAATTATGAAAATGAATGAGGGTCTTGATACTGGAGATATATTATTGGAGGAAAAAATAAAAATTGATAATAATGAAAATTTATATACATTGACGGAAAAACTTAGTATATTATCTGCAAAATTATTTTTTAATGCTATTTCCTTACTAGAAGAAAATATAAAAAAAAATACTAATTTTCAATTAATAAAACAAATTACACTTGGTAGAGAAATTACGTACGCAAGAATGATTGAGAAATCAGACTATAAAGTTGATTGGAGTAAAGAGGCAATTGCAATTTC
>NZ_CACOFR010000008.1 GCF_902626525.1 uncultured Prochlorococcus sp. | reverse complement strand
TCCTTTAACGACCCCCATTGGTGGAGGTATTAGATCTCTTAATGTTGCATTAAGACAAATCTTTGATTTATATAGCTGTGTCAGACCATGCAGATATTATTCAGGGACTCCAAGCCCTCACAAAAATCCCCAAAATTTAGACGTTATTGTTTATAGAGAAAATACTGAAGATATCTACATGGGAATTGAATGGGAAGCCGAGGATAATAATTGTCTTGAATTAATTAATCACTTAAATAACATCGTCATACCAAATAGTAAAAATTTAAAAAATAGATCTATACCAAATGGATCAGGAATTGGAATAAAGCCAGTTAGTAAATTTGGTAGTCAAAGGCATATTAGAAAAGCTATTGAGCATGCAAAAAGATTATCAGGTGATAAAAGGCATGTAACTCTTGTACATAAAGGCAATATCATGAAGTACACAGAAGGTGCATTTAGAGATTGGGGATATGAATTGGCCGTGAATGAATTTAGAGAAGATTGCATTACAGAAAGAGAAAGCTGGATTTTAGATAATGTTCAGAAAAATCCAGAAATTACAGTTGAGAATAATGCAAGAAAAATTGAACCGGGTTTTGATAAGCTTACTGAAAACAAAAAGGCATTTATCTGCGAAGAAATTAAGGAAGTTATTGCATCAATATCAAATTCTCACGGAGATGGAAAATGGAGAGAACTTATTCTTGTTGATGATCGGATAGCTGATAGTATATTTCAACAAATTCAAACTAGACCTCAAGAATATTCAATTCTTGCAACATTAAACCTTAATGGAGACTATATTTCTGATGCAGCTGCAGCAATTGTTGGAGGCCTAGGCATGGCTCCCGGTGCAAATATTGGAGATAATGCAGCAATTTTCGAAGCTACTCATGGTACCGCTCCAAAACATGCAGGCTTAAACAAGATTAATCCAGGCTCAGTAATTCTTAGTGGTGTAATGATGCTTGAATATTTTGGTTGGGATGAAGCAGCTAACTTAATTACTAATGGTTTAAGCAAGGCAATAGAGCAAAAAAAAGTTACCTATGATCTAGCACGCTTAATAGAACCAGAAGTAGAACCCTTATCCTGCAGCAGTTTTGCTGAAGAAATTATCTCAAACTTCTAATTTTAAAAATTATTTTTATTTTCAAAAACTTTCCAAATATTAACCAGTGAATCTTTAGTACCAATGTTTCCAGGATGAGTAACAATAGGAAGTTTTTTGTCATTTTTTAGGTTATAAGTCACCACTGAAATACCTGTTAATATCTGTCCCTCAAGATAAACATAATCTGCATTAAGTCCATTACTAAGAATCAAATTTGTTGTTATTCCACCTTTTGAAATCAAATATCCTATTTCATTCTTCAAATCTGCGACTAATTCAGCAATAAAACAAGCAAGTAAATTATAAAAATTAAATAGTTCAGAAGAATCTAAGGACATCAATTTTCTTGAAGTAAACAAAACAGGAGTTATTCCTTTCTCAAAAGAAAATCTAATTTCTTTCACAAGTTTATTTTTAAACAAATTCCTTAGCTTTTGATTATTCTCTGATGAAGTAATTTTAAAGAATTCAAAAACATCTAATTCAACTGGATTACAATTACTTATCTCTAATAAATTATTCAATTGTATTGTTGAAAGTTCTACATAAGATCCAACAATTATCAGTCCCGGAAGAAAACTCTTTTCTTCATTTCTTATTCTTAAATTAGAAAAAAATATTTCACTCTGAGGAACACTTTTTTTCTCAGAAATTGAACTTATAAAACTTGCCGCAGTTCGAAAAAGGAATTTTTTTTGTTTAATTAATTTTTTAATTACTAAAGAAAATTTTTTTAGTTGAGAATAATTTTCTACATCTACGATTAAATGTTTATTATTCTTCAATTCTTTAAGTGTTTTAAAAACAATATTATTTTCTTCATCATTTAGCATTTCGATATCTGACAAAAAAAGATTTTGAATATCTTCAAAATTTATTTGCGATTTACTCTGCTGAAATAAAAGATTCTTGACATTACTTGTCTCATATCCAAAAATTTTATCTGTTGCAAAAATAGTTTGACTAATAGGGGTTTTATCAACAAAATGTGATCCATTAATTGTTAATCTTTTACCCTCTATGAAAGCTGGAATATGAAAAGTAGCATCAAAAGGACCTAAGCAACTATTTAGGGCACTTGGCTCTAAAAAGTTATGTCCTCGAAGAGTAGAGTCTCCTCTACTTATAAAAATAATTTCTTCTTCATAGGCTTGAGAAGCAATTACAGTCTTAAGATTTTTACAAATTTCCTCTATTGTTGATTTCGCATCATTTTCCGATAGTGACCTTGTGTTAGCCAAAATAAAAAATAAATTAGATTTAGATTCAAAACCTTTGACTAAAGTTGAGCAGTCCCACTTAAGCAGTAATAAGCAATCATGAACAGTTTGAGAGCCTGTTGGATCATCATCTATAACGACAAATTTCATAAGTATTGCATAATTACTTAAAAGATTTTATTTGTATTGAGGCATTTAAGCTTTTACTATCATTTGAAGGAATCATAATGTTTCTAAATCCCTCAACAAAAGAATCTCGAGGACTAGTCCAAGGTTCGAGGCATATCATTCTTCTTGGAGGATCACTCCAAATAACGCCTAAATCAAAAGGATATGGATGATTTAAAATTACCTCTCTTTTAAAGATTTTATCTCGAAAAGAGCTTCTACCAGAAGTATACATAAGTAGATCGACTCCTAAATTAATTTTGTTTAATTCATCCAAAGTATTACTTATAACGTTTCTTTTTTGATCCTGACAATTAAGTGGATTATCAATAAACTCTAAATTTTTGAAATCAGAAACATTAAAATAAGGATGCAATCCAAAATTTATAGGCATAGGAATATCTGTTTTGTTATGGATTAAAATTTCAAATTCTAAACAGTTCATCTTCAAGGTGACCTCTATTCTTAGTTCGAAATCGAAAGGATAATATTTTTTGGTTTTTTTAGATTCATTTAAAAATAAGCATAAAGATTTTTCATTTTCATTAAAAGAGTATTGCCATTGCGAATCCCTAGCGAAACCATGCTGTGCTAAGTTCACATAATCTTTTCCAAATACTGAACTAGAAGTATTTAGATTTCCACAAATTGGAAACAAGATTGGAATACCTCCCCTAATACTTTTTGTCTTATCCATAAATCTTGTTTCATCGAAATAAAGTATCTCTTCACCATCCGAAACCCAATTTGTTATCAAACCTCCTCTTTCAGGACAGAATTTAATATAGTTGTTTTTATTTAATTGAAATACAAAAATTCCTTGTTCTTTATTAGATAATTTAATTTGCACAACTGTTACTTAAAGAGAATCAACCCAATCCAAAATATGCTGATTAACTAATTCAGGTATTTCATCATGAGGACAATGTCCAGCATCGAGAATAATTTCTTTTGTATTCTTTGGTGTGAATTTTTTATATAGATTTCTTTTTTTTGGAGTATTCATCCAAGGATCTTTGCCTCCCCAGAGCAGTAACAATGGTGAATCGAGTTTTGCGAATAACTTATCCAACGGTAATCCCTGAGGACCTGATGGGTTAAATACACTTCTAAAAACATTAAAAGCTCCGAAATCTAGTGAAGGCTTTCTTATGGACTCAACTAAAAAATCATCAACATTTTTCTTATCAACATAAACTTGATTCAAAGTTTTCTTAATATTTTTTGGATTTCTCATATTCTCGAAAATCAAACGTTGAAGAACAATATTTTTCAAAAATATGCCCGCAACTGTTTCAATTGAAGTTTGCAGCATATTCTTCTTGATATTTTTTTCTTCACTAAAATATCCTGCAGCATTTAGTAATATCACTCCTGCGTTTAATTCATTTAATTCTGATCCAGCTGCTAAAGCTGCATAACCACCTAATGAATTTCCAACAATAATTGTTGGTTTTTTTATTTTCTCTTTTACATAAGCGACAACCTGATCTTTCCATAAAGATCCTGAGTATTCAACATCTTGAGGCTTAGGACTCTTTCCAAAACCAAGTAGATCCATAGCATGAACTTCGTATTTATTACTCAAAGTAGGGATATTGAATCTCCAATGATCCGTAGAGGCTCCAAAACCATGAATTAGTAAAATTGCGCATTCTTTTGATATTTTCTCAGGCTTAGCAGAAACAGTATGTATTGGGTAATTTAAAAAATTCCAGTCATAGTTAACATTACTATCTATCAGAGCTGATTTTTCCATTTATTAAAAATCCTAATTTTAGCTGATTCTAATAAACTTATTTCCTAAAGAAGACCAACAGGATCAGCTGCAACATCATCTGAAATTTTATTACCATCATTTGGGGGCTTATCTTTTAGAACAATTCTTAAAAGAACGGGTGCAAGAAATGTAGTTCCAATAACCATTAATAAAATAGCCGCCTCAAGAGAAGGAGTTAACAACTTAGCACTTGTTCCTAAACCAAGGAAAATCAGACCAACCTCTCCTCTAGGCATCATACCTAAACCAACAACTAATCTATTTGTAGGTTTATCACTTGAAAATACCCATCCTGCTGCGATTTTTCCAATAATTGCAACAACTAATAAAAATCCTGCGACTACAAGAGCTGACCTACTTGTTGGATCAAGTGGATTGATAACTGATAAATCCATTCCAGCTCCTACTAAGACGAAAAAAATAGTTGCGAATAATGATACTAAAGGCAAAACGGATTGTTGAATTGCATGATTATTTTTAGAACTACTAAGAATTAATCCAGCTGCAAAAGCACCTAAAGCTGCTTCTAATCCAATGGCAGTTGCCACAAAACAACACAAGACAAGTATCACAAAAGAGGCTACAACTACAGCTCCTGGAGCCTTTAATCTGTCTAATAACCAATCAAAACCCGGTGCTGCTGTTCGACTTAATGCTATAGCAGCAATGACAAATACTACAGCTGCTGCAACTAATTTAACGATAGGAGCAATTTCTAAAGAACCTCCGGCTGCCAGGGCGACTACAACTGCGAGAATAACAATACCCAAAATATCATCCAGAACAGCCGCTCCAATAACAATCTGTCCTTCTCTAGTTTTTAGATATCCTAACTCACCAAAAACACTTGCAGTAATTCCTATACTTGTTGCGGTCATAGACGCCCCAGCAAAAACTGCTGGTATTAAATCCACTTGAAAAATGAACATTAATCCAAGAGTTCCAAAGGCAAACGGCAAAATCACTCCAGCCATAGCGACTGTAAAAGCCTGAGCTCCAACAGCTACTAATTCCTCTAACTCACTTTCTAATCCCGTTAAAAATAAAAGTGCATATAAACCAAGTGTTGCCACTGCTTGTAGAGATGGAAAACTTTCGAAATAAACATCAGGTACAGCTTCCGGGGGGATTGAAGCTAATGAACTAATGACATTGACGAGTCCTTCATTAAGTTCAGTTCCAGCTGAGGGTGGAATTAATAAATGAAATCCTGAAGCTCCTATTACAACCCCTGCAAGAAGTTCACCTACAATCGTCGGTAAACTTAATCTTACTAATACTTCTGCTAATGCTCTTGCAGCTAAAAATATTAATAGAAATCTTATTACTCCTATCAAAGTTTCGGCGACTTCTAAATCATGCGCACTTAATTCAGCAAGTAAAGAGTACATTCAAGTGTAAAAAATAAACTACCTAATTGGAAGATAGTTTATTGAGGGCCCCCTTTAAGAAATATGTAAAAAAAAAGCAAAAATATACAACAAGTGTGGATCTGAAGTTACTAGAAAGAAATTTTATAAAAAATAGCTATTGTCAGTTATATGGCTAATTCAATGAATTCCAACGAACCCTTTGATCTTCGCTTGCCTACTCCTGGCTGTTACTTAGATCCTGAAAAAGCTGGCATGGATTCTGATGCTGTTTTTCAAGGAATGACAGCCCATTTATTTTATACTCTCGGAAAGTTAGCTACTTCAGCAAGTCCTCACGACTTGTATATGGCTTTAAGTTACGCTGTCAAAGATAGACTAATGACAAGATATTTAGCCAGTCAAGAAGCTATAAGGAAAAAACCACAAAAAACTGTAGCTTACTTATCAGCAGAATTTTTAATAGGTCCTCAATTAAGTAATAACCTCCTTAATCTTGGTATTACTCAAGAAGCAGAAGATGCTTTAAAGAGATTTGGGATTGAATCGTTGTCAACAATTCTTGAAGTAGAAGAAGAGCCTGGTCTAGGTAATGGTGGACTAGGCAGACTTGCAGCATGTTATATGGAATCATTAGCATCTCTACAAGTTCCTGCAGTTGGATATGGTATTCGCTACGAATTTGGCATATTTAATCAATTAATTAGAGATGGTTGGCAAGTTGAAGTTACTGATAAATGGCTAAAAGGTGGATGGCCTTGGGAACTTCCACAACCTGATGAATCATGCTTTGTTGGTTTTGGAGGTAGAACTGAAAATTATAGAGATGATAAAGGAAACTACAGATCAAGATGGATACCTTCAGAACATGCAATTGGAGTTCCTCATGATGTACCAGTATTGGGATATAGAGTAAACACATGTGACAGATTAAGATTATGGAGAGCTGATGCTACAGAAAGTTTTGACTTTTATGCCTTCAATATTGGTGATTACTACGGAGCAGTTGAAGAAAAAGTCGCATCTGAAACTCTCTCTAAAGTTTTATATCCAAATGATGGAACTGATGAAGGCAGAAGATTAAGACTTAAACAACAACACTTTTTCGTAAGCTGCTCTCTTCAAGATATGTTGAGAAGCCTTGAGAAAAGATCAATACCAATAACAGAATTTGCTCTGCATTGGACTGTCCAATTGAATGATACACATCCTGCTATTGCAGTAGCAGAATTAATGAGACTTCTCATTGATCAATATCAAGTAGGGTGGGATAAAGCTTGGAATATAACAACTTCATCAGTTGCCTATACAAACCATACATTACTTCCAGAAGCTTTAGAAAAATGGGATTTAGTGTTATTTAATGATCTACTTCCACGGCATCTAGAAATTATTTATGAAATTAATTGGCGATTTCTACAACAATTGAGACTAAGATATCCTGGCGATGACAAAATCCTTCAAAAACTATCAATAATTGATGAAGAAGGCTCAAAATCAGTAAGAATGGCCCACTTAGCTACGATTGGAGCACATCATATAAACGGGGTCGCTACTCTTCACTCAGATTTGATAAAAAGACAGCTTCTTCCTGAATTTGCAAATTTATGGCCTGAAAAATTTACAAATGTAACTAATGGAGTTACTCCAAGAAGATGGGTTGCCCTCTCGAATCCATCCCTATCCAATCTCTTAGAAAAAGAGGTAGGACCTGATTGGATAACTAATATGGAACTTCTGAAGAAGCTTGAGAGGAAAAAAGATGATACCAATTTTTTAAATAAATTTGAGGAAACAAAATTAAATGGCAAACGCAAATTAGCTAGTTTTATCCATTCCAAAACAGGAATTCTAGTTGATCCATCTAGTTTGTTTGATGTACAAGTAAAAAGAATTCATCAATACAAAAGGCAACATTTAAACGCATTACAAATCATTGCTCAATATCTAAGAATCAAAAATGGTACAAGCAAATATGAAGTTCCAAGAACAATAATATTTGGAGGTAAAGCTGCTCCTGGATATTTTATGGCAAAACTTATGATTCGATTTATCAATGGTATTGCTGATGTGGTTAATTCGGATCCAGATATGGAAGGTCTATTAAGGGTTGTCTTTTTACCTGACTATAATGTAAAACTTGGCGAGATAGTTTATCCTGCTACAGATCTTTCTGAACAAATTTCAACTGCCGGGAAAGAAGCATCTGGTACAGGAAATATGAAATTTGCAATGAATGGAGCACTTACTATTGGAACCTTAGATGGAGCTAATGTAGAATTAAGAGATCTTGTAAAAAAAGAAAATTTCTTTCTTTTTGGAAAAACTGAAAGTGAAATTATGGATTTAAAAAATAATAATTACTTACCAAGAACTTTTATCGATAAATCTTCAGAACTACAAGAGGTATTAAGTCTAATTGAAATTGGACACTTTAGTAACGGTGACAAAGAATTATTTAAACCTTTATTAAATAGCTTAACTGGACATGATCCATTCTTTGTTATGGCTGATTTCGAAGATTATTTAAACAAACAGGATGAAGTTAGTAAATCGTGGAACGACAAAAAATCTTGGAATAAAATGGCATTATTAAATACCGCCAGATCGGGATATTTTTCGTCTGATAGATCTATTAGAGAATACTGCAAATCTATTTGGAAAGTCTCTCCAATGCCTGTAGAAATTACATGCGATTTCGAAGAATTAACTAATTAAAATTTTTCTTATCTGGAAAATCTGGAGTTTGATGAAATAATCTGTTCAAAATTAATCTGTCTACATTTAATGGATCAGGTGCTAATTCGTTTGCAATTTCTTTAAATTTTGATTCAAATTTGTTAGAAATTTTTATATCAAAAATTCTTTCCATTAATGCTTCAATGGAATATAAATAAGCATTAACACTTTCAAGTTCATCTAAAGCTTCAGTAATTTCAATATCAGAAATATGTTTTTCTTCTGAAATAATGTCTTTATTGGATTCTCTTTCAGATAATTGTCTCTGCAATTCATTAGTAACCTTATTACAAAGAGTTCTGAAGGATTGAATTGATGCCCAATTTAGTTCTTGTTGCTGTTTAAAAGTAGGAAATTCCCTAATTAAACGATCATGCTCCCTATAAAATCTCTGACAATCAGGACATTGACACGGTTCTTCAGCCAAAAGAAAATAAAACTCTTCTTATATCATCTCACTATTTGGGCATTATTGTAGGACCATCCAATAATTCGTCATTTTCATCAAGTGAATCTGGACTATCTGGCAAAGGTATTTCAATACTAGTAACCAAATTAATAACATCTCTTAATCTCATAGAATCAGCAAACCATCCCATTGCTTGTTCTGCATCTCCTCTTTTTTCAGCATCATTTGCTTGATCTTCATGAGCTTCTGCCAATAATGCTAGCCAACATAAACATCTTGCTTGAACTATTGAAAGATCTAAATCATTAGGTTGGGATTTAGAGATACGTTCGTGCTCTTGTTGAATTAGAAGCTTTAAACGCATATCATGCAACTTAGCCATAAAAGATTTATTACTAAACATACGCTAGCTAGAGAGTGGCAAGTTTGCACACATACTACATATAGCTTATTAATTTTACGGGACTGGCGGGAGTCGAACCCACGACCTACGGTTTAGGAAACCGTTGCTCTATCCTGCTGAGCTACAGCCCCATATAGATGATTTTTGGAGTAATAAGCATTATGCTAAATGAAAGCAGGAGAGGCAATCGCAGAAAAGTTTTATTTTGGAAACAAAACAAAACTTTTTTGAGGAAAGTCCGGGCTCCCAAATGGTCAGGCTTGCTGGGTAATTCCCAGTGCGGGTAACCGTGAGGATAGTGCCACAGAAACATACCGCCTAATACTTTTGTATGGCAAGGGTGCAAGGGTGCGGTAAGAGCGCACCAGCAACATTGAGAAGTGTTGGCTAGGTAAACCCCGGCTGGGAGCAAGGCTTAGTAGATTTATGACCATTTCACAATCTACTTTTAAGCGCCGCTTGAGGCTGTGAAGTAATTCCAGCCCTAGATAGATGATTGCCCATCTTTTAAAGATGAACAGAACCCGGCTTATGACCTGCTTTTTAATTATTTTGATTATTTAAACCATATGACAAATATAATTAAAAGAAAGAGAATTAATCAAATAATTACTTTTTTAAAATCCTTAAAAATTGGATCAAAAAGATTTTCTGAAATAATTAAAACACAAAATATTTCAGTGATTCAAGAGTTCAATCAAGCATTAATCCATTCCTCAGATAACAAAATAATAAATTACGAAAAACTAGAATTCTTTGGGGATGCTGTACTTAGATTAGCTGCTTCAAATTTTATTGAAAAAAAATTTCCTCAAATGAGTGTTGGAGAAAGATCAGAGCTAAGAGCTCAAATAGTAAGTGACGAATGGTTAATCAAATTAGGGAAAAAAATTAGTATAGAAAAATTAATAATTAAAGGGCCAAAAGCTCTTGGTGATGAAAATTCAAAAAACACTATTATTGGAGAAGCTACGGAAGCTCTCATAGGTGCAATTTATAAATGCTTTAATTCAATACAGGAAGTAAATTTATGGCTAGATGATATTTGGGAGGAGGATTCAGAAATGTTTTTAAAAGCTCCATACAAATTCAAGTCTAAAACGGTATTACAAGAGTGGTGCCAAAGTAAAGGTTTAGATTTGCCAATCTATAAGATTATCGAAATCTCAAAAATAAATGGGGATCCAAAAAGATTTTCTTGCGATATTTTTATTGAAGGTTTAAAAGAATCTTCTGCATTTGGTAAATCCCATAAACAAGCGGAGACAAATGCAGCAAGAGATTTAATAGAAAAATTTATAAATATAGGGAAAATCTAATTAAACTATTTCTAAATTAGTCAACTGAAAAGTTATAAGTTTATCCCAATTACCTCCTTCAAAAAGAACAGCTGCTTTTTTTTTGGTAACTCTCTGTACAAATCCTTTATATCCTCTATAAATAGAGTTATTATCTTTTACGACAACAAAAGAACCTGGTAGTATGGGTTTAGTTGATAATTCCATAAAACACTATAACTGATACATTATATGATAGATAAAAATGAATGGTTAGTTGTTGGATTGATCACATCATGTTATGGAATTAATGGACAAGTAAAAGTTAAATCTCTAAGTGATTTTGAAGAAAGATTTTTAAAACCGGGAACAAGATGGTTACAAAAAGCAAATGAACCCCCCTCAAAAATAAAACTTAGTTCTGGTTTCAAACAGCATGGGAAAGAAAACTTCATTATTAAGATCAAAGAGATAAATACTAGAGATCAGGCAGAGCAATTTATAAGATATAAAATTCTTGTAAAAACTAATAAACTTCCTAAATTAAAAAAAGAAGAATTTCACTTATTGGATCTTATAAATTTGGAAGTCAAAACTTTAGAAAATAATCAATTAAAAATAATTGGAAAAGTTATTAATTTAGAAAATGAGAAAAATAATTTACTAGTAATTGAATTATTTAAGAATCAAAAAAAAGCTCTAGTACCATTTGTAAAAGAGATAGTGCCACTTATCGATATAAGAAATAATTTTCTTATCATCAATCCTCCAAAAGGACTTTTAGAACTATAAATTTAAAAAATAAAATTTATAAAAAATTAATTATTCTACAGTTACACTTTTGGCTAAATTTCTTGGTTGGTCCACATCAAGTCCTCTATGAGCGGCGATATGATAACTCAACAATTGTAAAGGAACTATGTTAAGTAAGGGTGTAACCCATTCATTGGAGGAAGGAATTTGCATTAAATAATCAAAGATTTCAGTTCCATTACATTCAGGAGCTACTCCAATCAAATATGAATCTCTAGCTTTTGCTTCTTGAGCATTACTAATAACTTTATCGAAAACTTCCCCAGGAGAAGCAATGGAAATTACAGGAACTTTTTTATCTAACAAAGCAATAGGTCCGTGTTTCATTTCACCAGCTGGATATCCAGCTGCATGTATATAACTAATTTCTTTGAGTTTCAGTGCTCCTTCAAGAGCAATGGGATAATTTATACCTCTTCCTAAAAAAATAACATCTTTAATATTAAAAAAGTCGTGTGCAAGCTTTTCTGAGGATTGATTATGTTTTTCTAGAAGATCTTCTAATAATGGAGGAAGTTTTATAAGTTCTGAAATTAATTTATCTATTTCACCTTGACTTTGACTGCCATTGATTTGGGCAAAGTTTATAGCTAATCCATAAAAAGAAAGTAATTGTGCAAAAAAAGTTTTTGTAGCAGCAACTCCCACTTCTATTCCGGCACAAATATCAATTATGTTTGAAACCTGCCTACCTATCGAGCTCTCTTTTCTATTTGTTATTGCAATAAGATTAGGTTTAAACTTTTTATCTTCAATTGAAGAACGTCTCTTAATTTCCATATCCATAGCAGCAATTGTATCAGCAGTTTCTCCAGATTGAGTAACTCCAATAGTTAATGTATTTGGAAGTAGAGGAGGAGGTGAATATCGAAATTCACTTGCGTAATATACATTTGTAGGAATACCTGAGAATTGTTCTAATAAAAAGCTACCCACCATTGCAGCATGCTTACTTGTACCGCAAGCGATAATTTCAATTCTTTCAATTGTTTCAAAAAAAGATGTATCAAAGGGATAATTAATATGATATTGTCCATTTTCTGAATTTTTAATTAAATAGTTTTTCAACCAATTTTTTGCAGTCTCTGGCTGATCATATATTTCTTTTAACATGAAATGTTTAAAATCCATCTTATCGATTATTTGCTCTGAGACTTTTAAAGAAACAGGATTTCGATATTGTCTCTCGTTATTTGAGTCATATATTTCAATTCCTAGAGGGGTTAATAAGGCTATTTCTTCATCCTCCAAAGGTAGAATAATATTGGTAAAGTTTGCGATAGCTGGAGTATCACTAGCACATATAAATTCTCCCTCTCCCAAACCTATAATTAAAGGTGCTTGTCTTCTTGCGACAACCAGAGAGGTAGGCGCACCCGACCATAAAACTGCCAATGCATAGGATCCTTCTAAATCAGAAATTACGTTTCTTACCGCTACTAATAGTGTTGAACCATTATTCTCAAGATTAAGCTTACTTAATGTATTTAATTCTCTTTGAATTAAATGAGGAATTACCTCTGTATCTGTATCAGAATTAAAAATAATCCCCTCTTTCTCTAATTTATTTTTTATGTCCTGATAATTTTCAATAATGCCATTTTGAACAACTGCTATGGTCCCTGAACTATCTGTATGAGGATGTGCATTCTTGACTTCAGGTTTTCCATGAGTTGCCCAACGAGTATGACCTATGCCAACAGTGCCAGGAATATTCTTATCATTAAGATTATTTATTAAATTTTTAAGTTTTCCTTTTGTTTTATTGCAAGTAATATTTTTTGTTTCAGAGTTTATAATCGCGATGCCTGCTGAATCATAACCTCTATATTCCAGTTTTTCTAAACCATTAATTAATAACGGTAAAGCTTTTTTATAACCTGTAACAGCAACTATTCCACACATACGTTATTTTTTTTTCAATTATATTGAAAAAAAATGAGTATTTATTAAAACATGGACTCTCTTTAAACTGCACAATAAAGTTAATAGGCTAAACCCATGCTCCTAGATGTTTCATCTCCTAAATAAACACGAATACTTAAAAAATCTGTTGGACAAGCTGTTTCGCATCTTTTACAACCTACACAATCTTCTGTTCTAGGGGATGAAGCAATTTGACCAGCTTTACAGCCATCCCATGGAACCATCTCTAAAACATCCAGTGGGCAAGCCCTTACACATTGGGTGCAACCAATGCAAGTGTCATAAATTTTAACTGCGTGTGACATGTAAAAATTGTCTTTTGAACCTCGTTATATAATACTATTGTCTTACAAAGAAATTAAAAAAATTAAGATATGCTTCACTCTTGTTAACTCTAGGGCATAAAATCTTATAGATAATTAGTAAATTCCATAAACTATGTCACAAGAAATCCTTGAAAAAGTCTGTTCAATTGTTTCAGAGCAATTAAGCGTTGAAGCAGGAGAAGTTAAATCAGATTCCAACTTCCAAAATGATTTGGGTGCAGATTCTCTAGATACCGTTGAATTAGTGATGGCTCTAGAAGAAGCATTTGATATTGAAATCCCTGACGAAGCAGCTGAGGGCATCGCAAC
This sequence comes from uncultured Prochlorococcus sp., assembly GCF_902626525.1. Lineage (GTDB taxonomy): Bacteria > Cyanobacteriota > Cyanobacteriia > PCC-6307 > Cyanobiaceae > Prochlorococcus_A. The sequence continues at coordinate 72,203 of NZ_CACOFR010000008.1, read as the reverse complement.
AGTTGGAGATGCAGTTAAATTCATCGAAGAAAAAAAAGGTTAATCAAGAATGCCAAATTTCCATCGAGTAGTTATTACTGGTATCGGAGCAGTTACTCCGATTGGTAACAACATTGATGAATATTTACTCGGTCTTCAAAAAGGGATTAATGGGGTCTCAGGGATTACTCTCTTTGATCCTGCAGAACATCCTTGTAAATTTGCAGCAGAAGTTAAAAACCTTCAATCTGAAAATTTTATTGAAGCTAAAGAATCCAAAAGATGGGATCGTTTTTCACAGTTTGGGGTTATTGCAGCAAAGCAAGCCTTTAATGATTCTGGACTTGAAATTACAGAAGCTAATGCTTCAAGAATTGGAGTAATTATTGGCTCAGGTGTCGGAGGCTTACTAACCATGGAAAGTCAAGCTCAAATACTGAGTCATAGAGGACCAAAAAGAGTAAGTCCATTTACAGTACCAATGATGATCCCTAATATGGCGACTGGACTAGCTGCAATTGCCTTAGGTGCAAAAGGACCAAGTTCATCTGTTTCCACTGCCTGTGCTGCAGGTTCTAATGCAATTGGTGATTCTTTTAGATTACTCCAACTCGGAAAGGCAGATGCAATGATCTGTGGAGGTGCAGAAGCAAGTATTACTCCCCTTGGAGTAGCTGGTTTTGCCAGTGCTAAAGCTCTTTCTTTCAGGAACGAAAGTCCTCAAACAGCGAGTAGACCTTTTGATGCAGAAAGAGATGGATTTGTTATTGGAGAGGGATCTGGAATTCTTGTTTTAGAAACTTTAGAAAATGCACAAAAAAGAGATGCAAGAATCTATGCAGAAATTCTTGGATATGGAACAACATGCGATGCTCATCACATTACTGCTCCATCCCCTGGTGGGATTGGAGGAGCAGAAGCTATCAAACTAGCCATTGAAGACAGTTCTCTCAGCCTTGATAAAGTTGATTACATAAATGCTCATGGAACAAGCACATCAGCTAATGACAAAAATGAAACTTCTGCAATTAAATCTATATTTAAAGACAGATCTTACCTTGTTCCTGTAAGCTCTACTAAGTCGATGACTGGTCATCTTCTAGGAGGTTCTGGAGGTATAGAAGCTGTAGCTTGTATACTTTCTTTGACACATAATTTTATCCCTCCTACAATTAACTACGTCAATCCAGATCCTGATTGTGATCTCGATTATGTACCAAATAATGCAAGAGAAACTCAAGTAAAAGTTGCTCTTTCTAATTCTTTCGGCTTTGGTGGTCACAACGTTTGCCTTGCTTTCAGCAAAATGATTTAAAGACAACCAAGTCTGTATTTCCAACTTACCTTAATTTAAAACAATGGTCGCTGCATCTGTTTCATTAGAATCACTTTGTGTAAATAGTATAAGAATGCTTGCTGTAGATGCAGTAAATAAATCTAATAGTGGGCATCCTGGTTTGCCAATGGGTTGTGCTCCTATGGGTTATGCATTATGGCAAAACATACTTAACCATAATCCCAAAAACCCAAAATGGTTCAACAGAGATCGTTTTGTCTTATCAGCTGGTCATGGTTGTATGTTGTTATATTCTTTGCTTCACCTGACAGGTTACAAATCAGTTTCCATAGAAGATATTAAAAATTTTAGACAATGGGGATCCAAAACTCCTGGGCATCCAGAAACATTCGAAACTGAAGGGGTTGAAGTTACAGCTGGACCACTTGGAGCCGGAATTTCAAATGCAGTTGGTTTAGCAGTAGCTGAAACTCATTTAGCAGCTAAATTCAATAAACCTGATTTTAATATCGTTGATCACTATACTTACGTCATAATGGGCGATGGTTGTAACCAAGAAGGTATCGCATCAGAGGCTTGCTCATTAGCTGGCCATCTTAAGCTTGGAAAATTAATTGCACTCTATGACGATAATCAAATTACAATTGATGGGCGTACCGATGTTTCTTTCACTGAAGACGTTTTAAAAAGATATGAAGCTTATGGATGGCATGTCCAACATGTTGAAGATGGAAATCATGATGTTAAAGGAATAACTGAAGCTATCGAAAAAGCAAAATTAATTACAGATAAACCCTCAATAATAAAAATTTCTACCACCATAGGTTATGGATCCCCTAATAAATCAGATACTGCTGGAATTCATGGAGCGGCAGTTGGAGAAGAAGAGGCATTATTAACAAGAGAGTTTTTGAATTGGGAATATCCTCCATTTGAAATACCAAATGAAGTTTATGAACATTTTAGAAAATCAATCAATAAGGGTGAAGTTTTAGAGAAAAAATGGAATTCTACATTTGATGAATATCAGAAAAAATATCCCTCTGAAGGTGCTGAGTTAAAACGAATGTTAACAGGACAATTACCTCAGAATTGGGACTCAGATCTTCCCTCCTATTCGCCTAATGATAAAGGTTTAGCAACTAGAAAGCATTCACAAATATGTTTAGGTGCCCTGGGTCCTAACCTGCCTGAATTAATTGGAGGATCAGCTGATTTAACTCACTCTAACTACACGGATATCAAAGGAGAAACTGGATCATTCCAATCACATAGTCCTGAAAAAAGATACTTACATTTTGGTGTACGAGAACATGCTATGGCAGCTGTACTAAATGGTATTGCGTATCACAATAGTGGTCTCATACCGTATGGTGGGACCTTCCTTGTTTTCGCTGACTATATGAGAGGTTCAATGAGACTTTCGGCACTAAGCGAATTAGGAGTTATCTATGTTCTAACCCATGATTCAATTGGTGTAGGTGAAGATGGCCCAACGCATCAACCTATCGAAACTATACCCTCTCTTCGCGCCATGCCTAATATGCTAGTTTTCAGGCCAGGAGATGGGAATGAGACTAGTGGAGCTTATAAGCTAGCCATTCAAAATCGTAAGAGACCTTCCGCCCTTTGTTTAAGTAGACAAGGTATGCCAAATCAAAAAAATACTTCCATTGATAAAGTTGCATTAGGAGGATATGTAGTTTCTGATTGCGAAGGAGCACCAGATGTAATATTTATTGGTACAGGGAGCGAACTAAATCTTTGCATCGAAGCAAGTAAAGAGATTTCAAACTTAGGTAAAAAAACTAGAGTTGTTTCTATGCCTTGCGTAGAACTATTCGAAGAACAAGAAGAATCTTACCGAGAAAGTGTTTTACCTAAAAGTGTGACTAGAAGAGTGGTAGTAGAGGCTGCCCATTCATTTGGTTGGCATAAGTATACAGGTTTTGATGGGATTTGTATCAGTATGGATAGATTTGGTGCATCAGCACCAGGTGGTGAATGTATGAAAAATTTTGGATTTACAGTAGAAAATGTTGTTAATAAGACAAAAGAAATTCTATAAGTATTAATTTCAACTAAACCGAAGTGCTACATTCTTCAAGTTTTCCTTTAAGTTGATCAAGAGATTCATCAGAAATTTTTGAATTCATCGGGCAATGTTTAGGTCCACACATTGAACAAAATTCGGCTTTTTTAAAGATTTCTTCAGGTAATGTTTCATCATGATATTGCTTTGCTCGTTCTGGATCCAATGAAAGTTCGAATTGTTTATTCCAATCAAATTTATATCTTGCATTACTAAGTTCGTCATCTCTATCACGAGCTCCTGCTCGATGTCTAGCTATATCAGCAGCATGAGCAGCTATCTTATACGCAATTAAACCTTCTCGAACATCTTCTGCATTAGGGAGACCAAGATGTTCTTTTGGGGTTACATAACATAACATAGAAGTCCCATACCAACCTGCCATGGCAGCTCCAATAGCGCTTGATATATGGTCATAACCTGGAGATATATCTGTTACTAATGGGCCTAATACATAAAAGGGAGCTTCTGAGCATTCCTCCATTTGCTTTCTTACATTAAACTCAATTTGATCCATAGGTACATGGCCAGGACCCTCAACCATTACCTGAACATTATGTTCCCACGCTCTTCGAGTAAGTTCCCCTAGTGTCTTCAATTCAGCTAACTGAGCATCATCAGAAGCATCATGCAAACACCCAGGCCTAAGTGAATCTCCTAGAGAAAAAGTACAATCATATTTCTTAAAAATTTCACAAATATCATCAAACCTTGTATAGAGAGGATTTTGCTTAAAATGATGTAGCATCCATTGAGCTAAGATACCTCCCCCTCTACTTACAATCCCAGTAATTCTGCCTTTGATTTTTGGCAAATGCTCTATTAATAATCCAGCATGAATAGTTTGATAATCGACTCCCTGTTGGCAATGTTTTTCAATGATATGAAGAAAATCGTCTTCAGTTAATCTATCTATTGAGCCATGTACACTTTCTAAAGCTTGATACACAGGAACTGTTCCTATAGGGACAGGAGATTCATGAATAATCGCTTGCCTAACTTCATCTAAATTTACTCCCCCTGTAGAAAGATCCATAACCGTATCAGCACCATATTTAACGGCCAATTTGAGCTTATCTACTTCTTCATTGATATCACTAGCATTAGGGGAAGCGCCAATATTTGCATTAACTTTACATCTAGAAGCGATGCCTATGGACATTGGCTCAAGATTTAAATGATTTATATTAGCTGGAATAATTAATCTTCCTCTTGCCACCTCTTCCATTATTAAAGAAGGAGGTAAATTTTCTTTTTTAGCAACATAATCCATTTCTTCAGTGATGCATCCGCTCCTCGCAAAATGCATCTGAGTAACATTGTCTTTTCCAAGGCGAGGCTGAATCCAGGAACTTCTCATAACTTATTAATTTTAAAAGTGTTATTACTAAAGTTTGATCAAATTTCCACTTCCCTGTATCAGGATTTATGATTCAGGTTCAAAGGGTATGATCTCAGCCAAGCCAAATGCCTCAGCACCCCTAGTATTTATTTATTCATAGCTCTTTTCTAAAAAATAGTCATCAAATATTGAGTAAAAATAAATAATATATTTTTATTTAACTTTTTGATAAGACTTTATTTTTCTTAAAATATTTTTTCTATCCAATTTTCTCCTTAAATCTTTCTCCAAAATAATTGAAATCCCCATTAAGCCAATAGGTAAATAAAAAATCTTCTTATTATTTTCCCTTAATATTAAGCCAATAGCAGATATGAGAATCATGAAAGGAGCAACAAAAGACAAAAAAAATCCTCTATTAATTTTCATTTATCAATTACGTTAATTATTTCATTATTTAATTTTACTATGGATTCTGTTATGACTTTAATTCCAACAGCAATAGCTTTTTCATCTGGATCAAATTTAGAACTATGCAATGGAGCGCATCCATTTAAATTTGAAACACCTAACCTAAACATAGCTCCTGGAATCTCATTTAAGAACTCCGCGAAATCTTCAGCCCCTAATGATGGTTTTTGTAATTCAATAACATTTTGTTGACCCAAAACCACAATTCCTGAATCTCTGAAGACTCTATTAATTTCGGAATTATTATTAACTGGCGGAGTGATTTCTTTGAAAATTACTTTTACATCAGCTCCACAACTATTAGCTATTGAAGAGATATTGTCATTGAGCCAGTAACCAATATTTTTGAAAAGTTTAACGTTGGTGCATCGAACTGTGCCAATTAAATTAACTTTTTCCGCGAGAACATTGAATGCATTACCGCCATTTATTTTACCAAAAGTTATTACTACAGGATCTAAAGGATCTAATTTTCGTGTTATTGATTCTTGAATTCCTGAAATAACTTTTGAAGCCACCCAAATAGCATCAACCCCTTCATGAGGTCGAGCACCATGACCTGATTTTCCTTTAATCTCAACTTTGAGTTCTCCAGCGGCTGCAGTTAAACTTCCTTCTCGAATCCCTATAGTCCCTACAGATAAATCTGGGTAGACATGAACTCCCAAAATATGGGTTAAACCATTAGTTGCACCATCCTTAATCATCCATCTAGCTCCACTTGCAATTTCTTCAGCGGGCTGAAAAATTATCCTAGTTCCAAAATTAAGTTTTAAATCCTTAATAATTTTTGCTACACCCAACCCAATCGATACATGCAAATCATGACCACATGCATGCATAACACCATCTACTTTTGAAGAAAAACTTAACTTAGTTTCTTCCAATATTGGTAAAGCATCCATATCGACTCTTAATCCAATAATACCTTTATGTGATGGCCCAAAATCAGCTATAACTCCAGTCTTACCAACAGATTCTTTGACATTCCAACCAATATTTTTTAAATAGCCACTTATCAAAATTGCTGTTTGATTCTCAAGTCCACTTAATTCAGGGTGTGCATGAATATGTCTTCTTATATTAATTAATTCATCATTAAATGAATCAATTTTTTTAAAAACATGCTCTCTATTCATTACCTATTTCAAATCGATAAAGTTCATTAAATCTTTAGTTGGTTTTGGAGGCCATCTTCTCACTTTTATTAACCATTCCTCCTCACTATACCTAGGATCTAATTCAGTTACTGATATCCAATTACTCTCTGCTTGACCAAATTCATTTTTGTACCAATTCAAAGCTGTTAGAGCTGCCCTAGCATCTGCAAAAGTTGGATACCGTCTAATTAATTTTTTTAATTCTTTTTCAGATTCATCAATATTCCCCAACTGGTAATCTGCCAAAGCCATACTCGACCTTGCCATAGCAAATCCAGGATTATATAAAGCAGCTTTTGAAAATAAATCTCTTGCTTTTTCCCATTGTGATGTTGAACCTTCAACATTAGCTAAATTATATAATGCTGAAAAATTTTTACTATCTTTTGAAATAACAAACATATAATCTTTTTTTGCTTGTGCCCATAGACCTAATGCTTCCTCTGCTATACCTCTGTTAATGTAAGGATCAATTTCACTTGGACTCAAACTTATTGATTTATTTTGGTCATCTATTGATCCCTCTAAATCTCCTATGACAAGTTTTACATTTCCTCTATTGCTCAAACCTGCAGCATCATCAGGATATAAATCGAGATAGCGATTCCATTCTTGTAAAGCAAGATTAAATTGTCCTCCTGAACTTAAATCCAATGCATTCTTAAAAAAATCCTCTCTCGAAGACAATGAATAACATGGTTCAATATAAAAAATATTGACAAAAACAAAAATTAATAAAAAACAAACCTTTAACTTTTTAAAAGTTATCATTTTTTGAATCAATGTACTTTTTTCCTAAATCAGTAAGCAATCTTCCTCTAGGCGTTCTCATAAGAAAACCAATTTTAATGAGATATGGTTCAACTACAAATTCTAACATTGAAGAATCATCTCCCAACCCAGCCGCGATTGAATCGAGGCCAGTTGGAATATTACTATTTAGGTTTAAAAAAGATAAATATTGTCTATCTAGAGAATCCAAGCCTTTTTCATCTATTTGATAAGAATTTAAAGCTTTTTTTACTAAAATTGCGGAGATAACATTTGTTTTTTCAACAACTTGAGCATAATCCCTAACTCGTCTTAATAGTCTTAAAGCAATTCTTGGAGTCCCTCGTGCTATCTTCGAAAGATTATAAGATGCATCACTATCTAAATTAAGATTTATTAATCGGGCAAAATTAACAATTATTTGTTTTAGTTCATCATTTGTATAAAATTCAATTTTCTGAGATATACCAAATCTATCTCTTAGAGGAGCACTGATTGAAGCTAATTTAGTTGTTGCGCCAATAAGAGTAAACCTAGGAAGATTTATTGTTCTGCAGCGAGCACCTCTATTAGCGCCGACAGTTAAATCTAATCTGAAATCCTCCATTGCAGAATATAATAATTCTTCAGTTAACCTATTTAAACGATGTATTTCATCGATGAATAAAACTTCACCTTCTTTTAATCCAAGCAGTAAACCTACAATATCTCTTGGTCTTTCAATTGCTGGTGCTGTAGCTATTCTACATTTTGTATTCATTTCATGAGCTATCAAAAAAGCTAGGGTAGTCTTACCTAAACCAGGTTGTCCATATAAAAGAGTATGCTCCAAAGGTTCTTTCCTATAAATTGAAGCATCTATCGCTATTCTTAAAAAAGACTTAAGTTGTTCTTGGCCAATAAAATCTCGTAAAGTAACGGGCCTTGCTAAATTGATATTATTTCTTTTTTCTTCTGGAATAATTTTTGAATCAACAAGCCTAAGCTCTTTTTTACGAAAAGAAAATTCATTATCGCCTATATTGGAGGAAATTATTGCCATAATGAAAGGTTAATTGCAATTGTTCTGAGTAGAAAGATTTTTTAAAAGAAAAATGGCAAAAAATTCAAGCAAAGTTCAAAAAAATATTAAAAAAGAAAATATTTTTAAACGTTTAGCAGAGAACAGATATGCAAAATTTCAATATGAAATATCTGAAACAATTGAAGCTGGAATTGAGCTTTTAGGAACTGAAGTAAAGTCTATTAGAAACGGCAAAGCAAATTTAAGAGATGGATACTGTTCATTTAGAGATGGTGAGATTTTATTATTAAATGTTCACATTTCACCACACAATAATGTAGGTTCTTTTTTTAATCATGATCCATTAAGAAATAGAAAGTTACTTCTACATAAAAAAGAAATAATAAAGCTGAAATCTAATACTGAAAAAAAAGGAATGACCATTATTCCATTATCTCTTTATTTAAAAGGATCATGGATAAAATTAACAATAGGAGTCGGTAAAGGAAAAAAATTACATGACAAACGACAAGCTGAAAAACAAAAAAGTGTGAAAAAAGAAATCAACTCTTTACTAAAAAGATAAAAAATTTATTCAGATTTATTGAAACTATGAATTTAAACTAACTGAACTTGGAGGAGGGGATGGATCCGGATCTGCAATCAACATATGCTGTAAAACAGTTTCAGGTCTCTCACTATCTCTCCAGCGAATTTTGTAAGCAGGCATCTTCGTACCCCTACTCGTAGTTTGCTCTACTGGTTCTATAACCCATCCTCTTCTTGATCGGCCTTGAGGATTTCTTTTCACTACTGCATCCGCGTGTTTAAAACGGAAACCAACACGTTCACCACTCATTTAAAAAATTTCGTATTGGATTAATTTATTTATTCTACTTCATTCAAGGGTAATTTTTCATTTATATTTGAAGTTATTTCTGGTTTTAACAATGGAAAAGGAATTACATCTCTAATTGATGGGCTGTTTGTAATTAACATAATAAGTCTGTCAATACCTATACCTAATCCGCCCGTGGGAGGCATACCAATCTCTAAAGCATCGAGAAAATCTTCATCTATACAGTGAGCTTCAAAATCTCCTTCATCTCTAAGAGATTGCTGTAATTGCATTCTCTCTCTTTGATCTACTGGATCTATCAACTCACTAAAAGCATTGGCTAACTCTCGACCAACAATGAATAATTCGAATCTCTGGACCATATCTTTATTATCAAGATGCGGCCTAGCTAAAGGAGAAATTTCAACAGGATAATCGATAACAAAAGTGGGTTCTATAAGCTGTGACTCTACTTTTTGCTCAAAGACCTCATTTAAAAGTCTTCCCATAGTATTAACTTTATTAGAAAATTCAACATTTATATTTTTAACAGCTTGTTTTGCTGCTTGAAAGTTTCCATTAAAAGAATCAAAATCAATCCCTGTATGTTTCTTGACTATATCTTTCATAGATACTCTTAACCAAGGTTTAGAAAAATCAATTTCTTTATTTTGATAATTTATAACCAAGGAGCTACAAGCATTAGCTACGACATCCCTAATCAGTTCTTCTGTTAAGTCCATCATATCGACATAATTAGAGAACGCTTGGTAAATTTCAACTGAAGTAAATTCTGGATTATGCTTTGTACTTATCCCCTCATTGCGGAAGATTCTGCCCAATTCATAAACCTTCTCAAATCCTCCAACAACCATTCTTTTTAGATGTAATTCTGTAGCTATTCGCAGATACAGAGGAATGTCTAATGTATTGTGATGAGTGATAAATGGTCTGGCTTCAGCGCCACCAGCTTCAGATTGAAGAATTGGAGTCTCTATCTCTAAAAAATTCCGTTTATCAAGCCATTTTCTTATAAAACTAATACATTTTGCCCTTGTTTTAAATACATTTTTAGTGTGAGGATTTACTATTAAATCTAAATAACGTTGTCTATATCTTTTTTCAATATCAGTCAATCCATGCCATTTATCTGGTAGAGGCTGTAATGATTTGGATAACATTTCCCATCTTTCTACTTTTACTGAAAGCTCACCTTTATTAGTTTTTTTTATAGTTCCATGAACACCTATCCAATCGCCAATATCTACTATTTCTTTAATATCTTCAAAAGAAAGCAATTTTTGTTTTTCTAAATTTAAATTGATAATCTTTTTCTCTAAATAAAGCTGAATTTGACCTTCTTGATCGCTTATTGTAAAGAAGGCAATTTTACCCATTACCCTTTTTGCCATCACTCTTCCCGCAATAGAAACACTAAAGTCATCATCCTGACCATTTTCTAAAAAACCAAATTTCTGAATAAGAATTTGTGTAGTATGGGAAATTCTAAATTTTTCTGCGTAAGAAGGAAATCCTTTACTAACTAACGAATTAACTTTTTGTAAGCGTACTTCTTTAATTTCAGACAAAATTTATTTTATATATTAGTTTTATTTAATTAAATTATCAGACTTAGGCTCAACTTGCCAAAGATGTTGCAGTTTCACCAACTCTCTGAGATGCATAACCGATACCTCTAACAGTTAATATTAATTCTGGATTTCTAGGGTCTGGTTCCAATTTACCTCTTAATCTCGCTACATATACATCTACAACTCTTAAATCTGCAGCTCTTCTTGGAGGATAACCCCATAACTGTTCTAATATTTCTGCTCGTGGTACAACCTTACCAGGTTCATCAAATAATAATTCTAGAAGACTAAATTCAGTGTAGGTTAGACTAATTCTCTCTCCAGCTCGAGATACTTGTCTTCTATTTGTATCAACAACTAAACTTCCAAATTGCATAACTCCTTTGCCAGATGGTACTTCTTTAGTTTCCGTAACCGATACAGAAGGGCCCATTCTTCTCAAAATAGTAGCAATCCTAGCTTCTAACTCTTTCGGACTAAATGGTTTTGATAAGTAATCATCAGCACCTAAATCTAATCCTGCAACTCTCTCTGAAATCGCCTCTAGTGCAGTTAAAAATATTATTGGCACAACTGATTCTGCTCTAATCCTTCTACAGACTGCGAATCCATCCATTTTTGGGAGCATAACATCAAGAACTATTAAGTCTGGAGAATCTCTATGAAAAGATTCAAGAGCTTCTTCTCCATTAGTGGCAGAATAAACTTGATATCCAGCTAGCTGAAGTCTCGTTACTAATACCTTCAAAACTGCTGGCTCATCATCAACAACTAGAATTCTTGCTTTTGACATAGTTAAAAAAGATTTTCAGATATTTCAAAGCAAATAGTTATTGCATTGAAAATATATTCTAACAACTAAAAATATAACATTACGAACCCTCAAAGAGATATTCCATAGATTTAAAGAAAGTTTAAATATTTTAAGAATATGACTTTTTTCGAATACCTTTTACTCTTAAAGAGAAATGAATTTTCATACCTTTCTACCTTGAATATTTAAATATTCTCAATAGTTGGGAGCAAATTAAAGGAGCAAAAAGCCCTGTAAGAAAAACTTCAGCTAATATATTCTGAACACTAGGGATAAACAGTAAAAAAGTACTGTCTGAAAAATTTTTAAACAAAATTTGTAAAAAATACAAGGTCCCGCATAAAAAACTTCCCAAACAACAAACTAAACCATACCTAAAATGTCCCACCAAAATATCACTATTTATTTTAATTCTCCCAAACCAAAATCCACATAAAATTAAACCTGGTATTTGTGTGAAATTATCCAAAGTTATAGAATCTAGAATCAAACCTAAAAACAAACCAAATATTACGCCATTAATTGACCCATTAATCATTGACCATGGCAACAACCAAAATAAAGGCCAATATGGCTGGATACCTAAAAATCCAAGCCAATTTGGATGCCAAAAAAAAATAATTGGGATAAAAACAAAACAAATTATTGATGATTTCTTCACTATAAATTTATTCATTAACATTCACTTTTAAAATTTGGACCCAATCTATTAAATGAGGTTTTGCTAAAAGAGATATTTTTGCAGTTTTTTTTGAATTTAATGAATTATTGACAGATTGAACAATACCAATAGGGATATTTGGAGGTAATAAAGTACTAGCAGGAGAAGATGACAAAAAATCTCCGACTTTTATATCAATATCATCTGAATAAAGTATTAAATTAGGAGAATCATCTCCTGAACCAATCAGAAGTCCATTAATTTTAATTCTATCCACCCATACACCTACTTTACTTTCTGGAGAGGTTAATAATGTTACTGAAGAAGTAAATAAAGAAGTACTTTCTACTATTCCTAATAATCCACCAGGACCAACAACAGTACTTCCAATTTCCACACCATCTTTTGAACCTTTATTTAAGATTATTTGTCTCCACCAACTACCAATTTTTCTAGAAATAACTGCAGCTGAAATATTATCACTGTTAGATGATTGTTGAAGATCTAAAATTTCTCGCAATCTGTCATTATCCTTTTTTAAAAGATTTAATTTTATTAGAGATTCTTGTTCTGAACTCTTAAGAATAACTTCTTTCTGAAACTGACCAGGCCAAAAAGGCTTTGAAATAAAATAATAAAAATCTTTATATAGGGAACCTTTAGATATCCTTACAAAAACCAAAAATAAAAAAATTGCAAAAAATAACCAATTTTTCTTTTTATGCCACCAACGACTAGTAGAAATTCGTCGGATATCTAACATAACATTAATCTCTAATCGCGTTCCCTATGAAATCTGGAGTATCAACAACTCGTTTAAGTTTTTTAAAATCATCCAAAACCTCTCCACAACCATTAACCACGCACAGGAGCGGGTTCTCTGCTATGTGAGTGAAAATTCCCGTTTGATCGCTCACCAAATCATTAATACCTCTTACTAAAGCTCCACCTCCTGCAAGCATAATTCCTCTTTCTACTATATCTGCAGCTAATTCAGGGGGTGTTCTCTCTAGAGTTCGTTTTATAGCTTCAACAATTTTATTAAGTGGATCTGACATCGCTTCTCTAATTTCTCCTGATGTCAATGTAATTGACCTTGGTAGACCAGATAAAAGATGTAAACCTCTTACCTCTAACATAGTTTTATCAAAATCATCATCTTGAAATGCAGATCCAATTTTGATCTTAATTTCTTCAGAAGTTCTTTCTCCAACTACTAAATTGTGAACTCTTTTAAGATATATCGCAATTGATTCATTGATTTCATCACCAGCGACTCGAACAGATTCACTTAATACAGTTCCCCCAAGACTTAATACTGCAACCTCGGTAGTGCCACCACCAATATCAACAATCATGGTTCCAATTGGCTCAGTTACTGGTAAAGAAGCTCCAATTGCCGCAGCAACAGGTTCGTCAATTAAGTGAACTTCTCTGGCTCCCGCTAATCCAGCTTCTCTGACTGCTCTTCGCTCAACACTAGTAACTCCGCTTGGAATACCAATAACAATTCTTGGAGCCAATATACCTTTACCTTCATTACATTTTTGTATAAATGTTTTTATCATTTGCTCTGCTGCATCAAAATCTGCGATAACACCATCTCTTAGTGGTCTTACAGCTCTAATATTGCCTGGAGTTCTTCCTAGCATTAACTTGGCTTCTTCTCCAACTGCCAATGGGACACCCTCCTCTAAATCCATAGCCACCACGGAGGGCTCTTGTAAAACAACCCCCTTGCCTGATACATGTATAAGAGTATTGGCCGTTCCCAAATCTATGCCAATATCTCTGGAAAATTTAAATCTGTTGAAAATCACGATAAGAAGTCATTTTTATAAATAATATATCTATTTTTTGCTCAGCTCTCATAAATCTCTCATTTAGTTATGAATAGCACGTAAAACTTTGAGCAAAAATTCAAAATATGAGTAGTATTAAAAAAAAAAATTATGGAAATTAACACTATCAATCTTGTTGGAAGAGCTGGTAAAGAACCAGACGTCAGATATTTTGAATCTGGTAGTATCGTAGCTAATTTTACTTTAGCTGTGAACAGAAGAAGCAGAGATGAAGAGCCGGACTGGTTTAATTTAGAAATATGGGGCAAACAAGCCCAAATAGCAGCAGATTACGTAAAAAAAGGATCTTTAATTGGAATTACAGGAAGCTTTAAAATTGATAGTTGGAAAGATAAAAATACTGGGGAAGATAGATATAAACCAGTTGTTAGAGTAGATAGATTAAATTTGCTAAGCTCACGAAAAGAGTCTGAAAATAACCAATACTCCAACAACGCCAACTCTAGTAATATCCCTTTTTAGTTTCTAAATTTTTTAAAAAATCTAATAATTAGTTTTATTAAAAAATATAAGAAAATCAATATTAGAATTGGCTTCACAACATATTTGATTTGATCTAAATAGGTTTCAATAATTGGATAGTTTTCTCCAAATAAGAAACCAGCATAAGTGAGAAGAGCGACCCATATTAAGCTACCGAATGTAGTCCAAATCAAAAATGTTCTTAATGGCATAAGTTCTATGCCAGCAGGAACTGAAATTAAAGTTCTTATACCAGGCACTAATCTTCCCCAAAAAACTAAAGAAACCCCGTATTTCTCAAACCACCTTTTACTTTTATTTAAGTCATCAGAAGAAATTCCTAAATATTTTCCTTTTTTATCTAAAAAATTTGACAGTCTTTTTTCATTTACCAGCCTGCCTAAATAATACCAAGGCAATGATCCTAATATCGTGCCAAATAACCCCCAAAAAACTAAAATATAGAAATTTAATTTTTGTTGATAAACAAAAAAACCTCCTAATGGCATTATTATTTCCGAAGGGATAGGGGGTATTATATTTTCTAAAAACATAGCCAAACAAATAGTGAGGTATGCCAATGTTGAATTTTTTTCAACAGCCAAACTGATATAGTCAGGAATAGAAGTGAGAAAATTTACGAAAATTAAATGCAAACTTAATATCTATAAAGTTCAGGTTTATAAGGGCCCTCTACAGAAACATTAATATAATCAGCCTGTTCTTTAGTTAATTTTGTTAATTTTGCACCAATTTTATCTAGATGTAATCTAGCTACCATTTCATCTAAATGTTTTGGTAAAACATAAACCTCTTTAGAATAATGCTCTGACTTATTGAAAAGTTCAATTTGAGCTAATACTTGATTAGTAAAAGAATTACTCATCACAAAACTTGGATGCCCAGTGGCACATCCTAAATTAACTAATCTACCTTCAGCTAAAAGAATTATCTTATTTCCACTAGGTAAAGTTATGTGATCAACCTGAGGCTTAATATTTTCCCATGGATAATTCTTTAATGAAGCTACATCGATTTCATTATCAAAATGTCCAATATTACAAACTATAGACTCGTTCTTCATCTTTATTAAATTTTCGTGGGTTATCACTTGATAATTACCAGTAGCTGTAACAAATATATCTATATCTTCAACAACTTCATCTAAGGTAACCACACTATAGCCTTCCATTGCTGCTTGAAGAGCACAAATTGGATCA
Source organism: uncultured Prochlorococcus sp. (assembly GCF_902626525.1). GTDB lineage: Bacteria > Cyanobacteriota > Cyanobacteriia > PCC-6307 > Cyanobiaceae > Prochlorococcus_A. The sequence continues at coordinate 56,639 of NZ_CACOFR010000008.1, read as the reverse complement.
ACTTCTGCAACTTTTACAATTGCACCAAGTCCTCTTAGTGACTGAGCTGAACCTTTTCCTACATCCCCAAAACCTATTACTAAAGCGACCTTACCAGCAATCATTACATCTGTCGCGCGCTTAATGCTGTCAACTAAAGATTCACGACAGCCATATAAATTATCAAATTTGCTTTTAGTTACTGAATCATTAACGTTAATAGCGGGGAAAGGTAAGTCATTTTGCTTTTGTAATTGATAAAGTCTTGCAACTCCAGTGGTAGTTTCTTCAGTAACACCAATTATATTACTCTTAATTCTGGAGTAGAAGTTACTATCATTTTTTAACTTAGACTTAATAGAGTTAAATAAAGCAATTTCTTCTTCATTACAAGGATTATTTAAAACAGACAAATCTTTTTCAGCCTTGCTACCAAGTATTAATAAACCTGTTGCGTCTCCTCCATCATCAAGAATCATATTTGGAGAATCTGAACCCCAATCAAGGATATTATGAGTATATTGCCAATATTCATCAAGAGTCTCCCCTTTTTTTGCATATACAGAGATTCCTTGATCTGCGATAGCTGCTGCAGCATGATCTTGGGTTGAAAAAATATTGCATGAAGCCCATTTCACTCTCGCACCAAGTTCTACAAGAGTTTCTATTAATACTGCTGTCTGAATCGTCATATGAAGGCTTCCAGCTATTTTTGCACCTTTAAGTGGCTTTTGAGATTGATATTTTTCTCGAAGTGCCATTAATCCAGGCATTTCAGTTTCGGCTATTTTTATTTCTTTGCGTCCAAAGTCTGATAAGGCAATATCAGATACTACATAATTAGGTGCAGAGGTTTTAACTGAATTCGCGATAACCATATCTAGTGAGTACTTTTTCTATTAAACTATAAATGATTTTTGTGTAATTTTGTGTTTATTGGAAATTTAAAAGAGACTTTAAATTTAGGAGAAAAATTCTCACAAAAATTACATCCAGAATCAATTGTTTTATTACAGGGTCCAATTGGAGCAGGTAAAACTTCATTTGTACAGGGCATTGCTAAAGGATTATCTATCTCTGAGGATATTACAAGCCCTACATTTGCTTTATCGCATCACTATAATTCTGGAAAAATTCCACTTATTCATCTTGACTTATACAGGTTAGAAAAGATTTCTTCAGCAAAGGAACTTTTTTTTTCTGAAGAAGAAGAAGCAATACAAAGCCAAGCAATTTTAGTTATTGAATGGCCTGAATTAATTGAACCACTTATTGAAAATTTCTGGAAAATAGAAATTAGTTATGCAAAAAATTTTGGGAGGTACTATGAGATAAGGGATCCTAAAAATTTATTAACCTTTTCGAAATAAGGTTGTTGCTCTATTGCACCTTCACCCAGACAAGTTAACATTCCACAAACACTTGCGAACTTTACACAATCTTTTATTTGTGATTCATTCGTAAGATTGCTAGCGGAAACAAATTTTGAAATTAAACCAGCGAGAAACGAATCACCCGCTCCAGTAGTATCGACAATTTTTGTTGAATTAGGAGTATCAGTAGATCCCTGTAATCCATTTATATACCAAGTAATAGGGTTTTTCCCATCAGTTATTATTACATCTGGTCTTTTTAACATTTGGTGAGATATTAAATAAGGATCTTCTTGTTCAAAAAACAAAAAAGCTTCTTCCTTAGCAAGTTTTAAAACATCTGCATGATTTAAAAATTTTTTGATTAAATTTGCTCGCTCAATTTTACTAATTTCTGATGAAAAACTCGAATAATTCCAAAAGACCTCTCTCCAATTCAAATCAATAATTATTTTGACTTCAAATTTATTGGCCAGTTCTATAAGAAAAAAAATAGTCTCTGAAGATATTGGTGATGATATTACATTAGTTCCAGTAACCAAATATTTTGTTTGTTGAAAAATTTTCTCCAAATTTGGAAGTTCTTTTTCAATTAATTGTTTTCTAAGAACTTCGTCAGCAAAGCATGAATGGGAGTTTGTTTCAAATCCTGAAAAAAAACGATCTCCAAATTCATCTCTATCGACATTAACAACGCGAGTAGATGAATCATGATCTAATTGCAAGAAATCTAAATTTACCTTCAATTCATTAAATTTCGCTATAAAATTTTTTCCCAATTCATCACTTCCTAAACATCCAATAAATACTGAATCTATTTTTAATTTTTTTAATGCGCAAGCAACATTAGCGGGAGCACCTCCTAAAAAATCTGTAAATCCTTGATTTGAATTATTCTTAATTCTGTCTATTAGGGCTTCTCCTATGCATACGACCTTAGTCTTTTTCATAAAATAAAATCTTTTTTCTTTTCTAAGAATAATTAATTAAAAACGAATCATTTTTTTTTTAATTAAAGTTTAATTAAATACTTTTTCATAGTGTCTTTAAATAAATCAAAAAATTGGCAATGGGAAAATTGGGAAATTTCATGGTCTTTATCAAAAAATTCTAATTGCGAAAATAATAATAATATTTTATTAGTGCATGGATTTGGTGCATCAAAAAAACATTGGAGACATAATCAAGATGTTCTTGGCAAAGTACTTAATTGCTACTCAATTGATTTACTAGGATTTGGAGAGAGCAGTCAGCCTAGCGCGTTATTAAATTACGAACCTTCTAAAGAAAATTCAATTAAATATTCATTTGACTTGTGGAGTAATCAAATCTCAACATTTTGTTCAGAGGTAATAAAATCTCCTGTTTACTTGGTAGGGAACTCAATTGGTGGTGTTATTGCATTGAAAGCTGCTGAAATTCTCAAGGAAAATTGTAAAGGTGTGATTTTAATTGATTGTGCGCAAAGAACTATGGATGATAAACGTTTGAAAAAAAATGATATTTTAATGAATTTACTCAGGCCCGTATTAAAAACTTTAGTAAGGCAAAGAATAATAAGCAATACACTTTTTACGAGAGCTGCTAATCCAAAAGTTATAAAGAAAATACTTGAGCAAGCTTATCCTTCAGGAAAAAATATTGATGAAGAATTAATTGAAATACTTTATCGACCCTCTAAAAGAACAAACTCTAAAGAAGCATTTCGAGGCTTTATTAATTTATTTGATGACTATCTTGCAACAGACCTCTTCGAAAAAGTTGAAGGACCTATCCAATTAATTTGGGGAGAAAAAGATCCTTGGGAGTCCCTAACTGAAGCAAAAGAGTGGAAGAAAAAATTCAGTAATATTAAAAGATTAGATATTATTCAAGATGCTGGTCATTGTCCTCATGATGAAGAACCTGAAAAAACAAATAAATTAATATTGGAATTTATTCAAGAAACAAAATAAGCTTCTACATTATCACTAAGTCTTCTTAAACCTCTTAATCCGTCTCGTTCTAGATTCCTTACTCGATCTCTACTGATCCCAAGCACCCTGCCTATACCTGTAAGGGACATTGGCTCATCACCATCCATTCCGTATCTCATCCTTAAAACTCTACATTGTAGATCTGGTAATTGATGCAAAAGTGAATGAAGATCGCCCCTCATACAGTCCATTTCTATTTGTTCGTCTGGTAAATCCTCACCGCCCGCTAGTAAATCTAGTAAAACAGTATCTTCACCATCACCAACTTTTGTTTCAAGACTAACTGGCTGCCCAGCTTTGCACATCAAGTCTTTAACATCTTCTTCGGGAAGCTCTACGTACTTGGCAAGTTCGCTTACAGTTGGAGTTCTAGACATTTCTTGACTTAACTCTCTTTGGCCTTTTTTTAGCTTATTCAACATCTCAGTTATATGAATTGGTAATCTTATTGCCCTACTTTTTTCAGCTATTGCTCTAGTAATACCTTGTCTAATCCACCAATATGCATATGTTGAGAATTTATAACCTCTAGCTGGATCAAATTTTTCTACTCCCCTCACCAACCCTATCGTTCCCTCTTGGATTAAATCTAGTAATTCCATGTTTCTTTTAGTATATTTTTTTGCAACACTCACTACCAGCCTTAAGTTAGCTGCAACCATTCTTTCTTTAGCCCTCTGTCCAGCTCTCAATCTTTTTTTTATTATGGAAGTAGATAAATTTAATTTGTTTGATAATTCCTCAATACTTGGCTTGTCTCCAGTTAAATCAATAATCTCTAATTCAGCCCTTTCTACTTGCATATATTCTTGCACTTGCCTACCAAGAGTAATTTCTTGCTCATGAGATAATAGTGGGACTCTACCAATATCCCTTAAATAAGATCTGACAAGGTCGACATCGTTAGTAGCTTTTAAACTTGATATTGTCGCTAATTTATTCTCATTTTCTGTTTCAGGAGACATAAAATTTAAATATTGTTTTGTAAACAATACCATTAAGAAATGTAAAGTTAAACAAAAAAATCCACATTTTCACAAAAATGAGTAAATTTACCTAGTGAATTTAGATTAATGAAGTGCTTAATAACCATTTTGCGGTACTTAAATAAATAAATACACCTGCGATATCAGTAACAGTTGTTATAAAAGGAGAAGACATCAAGGCTGGATCCAATTTCATCCTGTCAAACAACAAAGGGAGAATAGCTCCTGTTGTGGCAGCTAAAGTCGTTATGGATATTAAACTAATTCCTACAGCAGAAGCTATTAAAGGTCCTTCTCCTTGCCACCAAGCAAAAGGAAATACTACTAACATCATCAAAATACCTAAAAGAGCGCCTGTTATTGCCTCCTTAACTACGGCCCTAATTGCACCAAGAGACTTCAATTTTTGAGTACTTAAACCTCTAATAACTACCGTTGAACTTTGAGCACCAACATTTCCCCCAGTTCCTATAAGCAAAGGGATAAATGCGGCTAGTAAGACTATCTCTTTTAGTATTTGATCATTCATCGCTATAACTTTTGTAGTTAAACCATTTGCCAAAACCAGAATTAACAACCACAAAATTCTTCTACGAGCTATTGTAAATAAACTACTTTGAAAATAATCATCTTCATCTCCAGGTTGAACTGCTCCCGCTGCATAAATATCTCTAGTTGCCTCTTGCTCTATAACATCAATTAAATCATCGACAGTTACTATTCCAACAAGTCTTTTTTCTTTATCAACAACTGGGAGAGCTAAAAAATCATATCTTTGTATTGCTCTTGCCACCTCTTCCTGATTAGTATTTGTAGAAATATTAACTACATCTCTTGTCATAACATCTCCAATTGGCTTAGAAGGATCGGCAGTTACAAGATCTCTTAAAGAAAGAATGCCCGTCAAATGTCTTTCTTTGTCTGTTACATATAAACTATAAATTGTTTCCGTAAATGGAGCTCTTTTCCTAACTAAAGAAAGAGCATCTGCTGCTGTTTGCATCTCTTTAAGATCTATGAATTCAGTTGTCATTAATCTCCCAGCAGTTTCAGGCTCATATCCAAGCAATTCAGCCGTAACTTTCCTTTCCCCAGGACTAAGAGCAGACAAAAATTTCCGAACAACCTTAGCCGGTAATTCATCAAAGAGTTGAACCCTATCATCAGGAGACATTTTCTCCACAATTTCTAAAACTTCTCCTGAACGAAGTCTGTCTAGTAAAGTTTGCTGAACTATTGGATCTAAGTATTCATAAACCTCAATTGCCTCATTTTTTTTTAACAACCGAAAGGCTAATGCCTGCAATATTAATGGAAGACTTCCAATAGCATCCGCAATATCGACTGGTTGGGAAGGTTCTAAAAGTAACTTTGCCTCATCATAATTTCCTGCGATAAGCAATTCTTCAAGTTGAATAGTAATATTTTCTGGAGTACTTAAATCTGAAGATAAGGATGTAGCAGTTTCAAGATTATTCTCATTCATAAATATAATTCCTTGTCAAAGTAACAACATCATTATATGAAATCTATGTCATTTTTCTACTTATCCAGTACCCAAAATACATTGTGAAAAGATTTATAATTATGATTAAATTAAAAAGAATAAAAAATTTTATCAAATCTCCTTGATGAAAAATTTTGTATAAAAAATATATAAATCCGCTAAAGGATGTAAAGCAAGAAAAAAAACCACTAAATAAAATTTTTTTAGTTAAGTGACTTAATTTTGTACTGATAATAAAACCAACAAAAAATGAACCAAGTAATGAAATAATAAAGTTATTATCAATATATAATCTAAAAAAAGTTCCTAAATAACAAGCTAAAAGAATATAAACAATTTTTTTTATTTTCATTTTAAATATTGAATAAGAAAATAACCTAGATAAAAGAACAGAAAAGAAAGAACTATTACCTCGATATAATGTAAAACTAATCTTAAAAATTTCCTCTTTTTAAAAAGAAGAAATAGTTGATATATAAAAGAAGAAAATGTACTAAAACATCCTAAAAAACCGATATAAAATAACAATAATATTTGGTTATTCAAGAAATTTAATGATACTAAAATTCCTAAAAAAAATGATGCTATGAAATTCACTATTGAAGTATTCTGAATATCAAAACCTATATTTTTTTTGAAATTATTTTGTATAAATATTCTCAGTATTAATCCAAAAGTACTACTAAGTAAGATGATACATATTGAACTTAAATCCAAGATTTACATTTTTATCCAGCCTTTTTTTATCTTATTAGGATCGTCTAAAAATTTGTTAGAAGCCAACTCAACCCTAATCCAAAGTTCATTTTCGCTGACTTTCCAATTACGTAAAACTGTTAAAGTTGTACCTACATTAAGATCCAATAATTCTTTAGCATTGATTCCAGGAAAAGAATAAAGAGAAGTATTTAAATTCAATATAATTTCGTTTGTATTATTAGAAAACTCATTTTGATATAAACTTTTTTGTATTCCCCCAGCAGGTAATGTAATTGGAGCAATTAAGGCAAATGTAATTAAGCAAAAATTCTTGAGAATATTATTAATCATATGTCTAAAGTTGCCATGTCTAAGTTGCTACTATGAGTTTCAATAAATTCTCTTCTTGGTGCAACTTTATCTCCCATTAATATATTAAATATTCTGTCGGCTTCAAGCGCATCTTCAATTTCAACCCTTTTCATCATCCTAGTCTGAGGATTCATAGTTGTATCCCATAATTGTTTTGGCATCATCTCACCTAATCCCTTAAATCTTTGGATATTATAATTTGCATTTTCTCCAAAACCTTCAATTGTTTGCTTCAATTGATTCTCGTTATAACAGTATTTATGATTCTTACCTCTTTCAACTTTATAAAGGGGAGGACAAGCAATGTATATGAATCCTTTTTCAACAAGTTCTCTTTGATATCTATAAAAAAATGTTAATAATAAAGTCCTTATATGAGCACCATCAACATCAGCATCCGTCATAATTACAACTCTGTGATATCTCAAAGAGGTCACATCGAACTCTTCTCCTTTTATTCCTAATCCTAAAGCTGTTATTAATGACTGAATTTCTGTATTTTTGTATATTTTAGTATCGTCAGTTTTTTCAATATTAAGAATTTTACCCCTGAGAGGCAAAATTGCCTGAAAATTTCTATCTCTTCCTTGTTTTGCAGAACCTCCAGCAGAGTCTCCCTCAACTATATAAATTTCAGATTCGGAAGGATCTCTAGAACTACAATCTGCTAATTTACCTGGTAACGTTGAACTTTCAAGAACACTTTTTCTTCTTACTAATTCCCTAGCCCTTCTTGCAGCTTCTGCTGCATTAAAAGATTGAATTGCTTTTTCAAGAATCAAATCTAAAATGCCAGGATTGAATTCCATATATTTTGTAAGAGCCTCCCCAATAAGAGAATCAACAATTCCTCTTACTTCAGTATTCCCTAATTTTGTTTTTGTTTGCCCCTCAAATTCGGGATCTGGAACTTTAACCGATAAAACCACAGTCAACCCCTCTCTGATATTTTCACCAGCTAAATTTTTTTCAATATCTTTTCTTTTACCTCTCTTTTTTGCAAGATTATTGAATGTTCTTGTCAAAACTGTCTTTAATCCTTCAATATGAGTACCTCCATCAATAGTTCTAATATTATTTGCAAAACCTAAAATATTATCTGAATATACATCAGAGCACCACTGCAAAGCTGCCTCTACATAAACATTCTCTTTTTGTGAATCAACATATATTATCTCAGGATGAATAGAGTCCTTTTCTGCATTCATATATTCAACATATTCTTTAATGCCACCTTGATACAAATAAATTTCTTCTCTAAAAGAACCATTTGATAATACATTTCTCTCATCTCTAAAAACAATTTTTACGCCACCATTAAGATAAGCAAGTTCTCTTAACCTAGATGAAAGAAGAGCGTATTCAAATTCTATTCCTCCAGAAAAAATCGTTTTATCAGGCTTAAAACAAATAGTGGTTCCTTTTCTAAATGGTTTTATAGATTGCTTTTTAGCTTGTAATTCCCCCTTTGATAAACCTTTTTCAAAGGTTTGACTAAACTCACTGCCCTCTCTATACACAGTAACATTAACCCACTCGCTTAAAGCATTAACTACAGATATTCCAACTCCATGCAAACCGCCTGAAACTTTATAACCACCACTTCCGAATTTGCCTCCAGCATGAAGAACAGTCAGTACAGTTTCCAAGGCACTTTTCCCAGTTCTTGGATGAATATCTGTAGGTATGCCCCGTCCATTATCAGAGATCAAAGCTGATCCATCTGCTTGAAGAACTATTTCTATATGATCACAATGTCCTGCAAGTGCTTCATCAACTGAGTTATCAACAACCTCATATACTAAGTGGTGCAAACCTCTTGGACCAGTAGAACCTATATACATCCCCGGGCGTTTACGAACTGGTTCTAAACCTTCTAAAACCTGAATCTGTTCCGCGCCATATTCATTTGAGATTTTATTAGATCTTTTGTCCTCACTCATTTAATATTTAAAAAAAAACAATTAACTTTTAAAGTATTATTTTAAAAGTTCTTTAATTAAACTTACCATCACAATAAGAGAAAGGCTCTAAGTCCATGAAAAATTTAATCACTTTAATTATATAGGTTTTAGATTTTTCTTCAGAAATTCATATGTCTTCTTACAAACCTCATGTAATAGTTTTAATTGGACCCACAGCAAGTGGTAAAACTGAATTAGCTATTGAAATTGCAGAATACTTTAAAACACGTATACATAATGTTGATTCAAGACAAATTTACAAATTTATGGATATTGGAACAGCCAAACCATCTGAAAAACAACAAAAAAAAATAAAGCATTTCTTATTAGATATTAAAGAGCCTATTAATCCAGTTAATGTAAAACAATTTCAAGAAATTGCTCAAAAATCAATAACACAAGAAATTAATAAAAATAATTTACCTTTTCTTGTTGGAGGAAGTGGTTTATATATGAACTCAATAACTAAAGGGTTTTTTGTGCCAAATGTACCTCCCCAAAATAATTTGAGAAGACAATTAGAAGAACTTGGTCAACAAGGGTGTTGGGAACTTTTAAAAAATTGTGATCCAATTTCAACAAAAAAAATCAATTTTGCCGATCACATTAGAACGATAAGAGCTCTAGAAGTTTTTTATGTAACAGGTAAACCTATATCAAGTCAAAAAGTTCAAAAACCGCCTAACTGGAGAATATTAGAGCTTGGATTGGATAGAGATAATCTAAAAGAAAGAATTTTACAACGAACAAAAAATATATTTCTTTCTGGAATTGTTGAAGAGACTGAACATCTTATTTCTCAGTATGGAAATAATTTCCCAATGTTATCAACCATTGGTTACCTTGAATCTAAGGAAGTCTTAAATAATCACTTAACAATTGATCAAGCAATTGAGATTACTTCTACAAAAACTGTAAAATTTGCTAAAAGACAAAAAACATGGTTCCGTAATAAAAATAATCCACTTTGGCTCGATAACAAAAACCTGCTAAAAGATGCAATAATTAAAATAGAGTCTTTTATAGGCTAATTTTATAAATATTAAATTTTGTTCATCATCCAATCAATTTATTAACTGAACTGAATGCCACCACGCCCTCGATTTGACCGCCGCGCTCCTGTTAGAGAGCTCCCTAATATAAATGAAAGAATAAAATACTCTCAATTGAGAGTTGTTGATTCAGATGGGAAACAATTAGGAGTCATAGATAGATTAAAAGCATTAGAGATAGCCTCTCAAAGAGAACTTGATTTGGTTTTGGTCAGCGAAAAAGCAAATCCTCCTGTTTGTAGAATCATGAACTATGGAAAATATAAATTTGAACAAGAAAAAAAAGCAAAAGAAGCAAAAAAGAAATCTCATCAAACTGAAGTTAAAGAAGTAAAAATGAGATACAAAATTGATAAGCATGATTATGACGTAAGAATAGGCCAAGCTACTAAATTTTTAAAATCAGGAGATAAAGTAAAATGCACAGTAATTTTTAGGGGTAGAGAAATTCAACACTCAAATTTAGCTGAAACACTACTTTTAAAAATGGCTAATGATTTAGAAGAGCAATCAGAAGTACAGCAAAAGCCAAAAAGGGAAGGGAGAAACATGATTATGTTTTTAAGCCCTAGAAAAACTCCCTTAATTAAAAAAGATGCAGATTGAGAAATTATTATCGGAAAAACTATGCCGAATGTTAAAGTGTCACTATGGATAATATTTAGTTAGTCAGGATTTTTCTACAGTGAGATTCCATATACAACAAGAAAGTGATATCCCGGCATCAACACAATTATACAATCAAATTTGCTTTGCAATAGCAGCAAGACATTATCCGCCTGGACACAGACTGCCAAGCACCAGACAGCTTGCAATGCAGACTGGACTTCATCGTAATACTATAAGTAAAGTCTACAGACAGCTAGAGATAGATGGGGTTGTTGAAGCTATAGCTGGATCAGGTATCTATGTAAGAGATAATCTTACGAAAAGAGATTTTAAAAAATCAATTTATTCAAAAAATAAAATAAATAAACCACCAGATCAAGAAGCCAAGAAGGCTATTGATGATTTCATAAATATTGGCTGCACGTTACAAGAAACAAGAGAAATATTGACCAATGAAATTGATTGGCGTATAAAATGCGGAGCCAGAATTTTAGTTAGTACTCCAAGAGAGGATATAGGAGCTTCTATGCTAATAGCAGAAGAACTCTCACCAAAAGTTAATGTCCCAGTAGAAGTTATTCCTATGGAAGAATTAGAAAAAGTTTTGAGTAATTCAAATAATGGTACTATTGTGACAAGTAGATATTTCTTGCAGCCTCTAGAAAAAGTTGCAAAACAATATGGAGTCCGAGCTATTGCAGTTGACTTGAGCGATTTTCAAAAAGAATTAAAAATTATCAAAGAATTAAATGCTGGAAGTTGTGTAGGTATCGTCAGCATTAGTCCTGGTTTATTAAGAGCCGCAGAAGTTATCATTCATAGCATGCGAGGAAGTGAATTGATGCTGATGACGGCAATCTCAGATAATAATAGTAGATTACTATCACTCTTAAAAGCTTCGAACCATATAGTTTGTGATGGTCCTAGTTTATCAGTTGTAGAAAATACATTATTAAAAAATCGGTCTCAGCTTATGAGATTACCTCAAATAATATGCGCTAAAAATTATTTAAGTATCGAAACAATAAATCTATTAAAAAAAGAAATTGGAGTGATTAATTAAACCATGATGTTAAGGACTTTTAAATCAGATATAGAAATCATCAAAGAAAGGGATCCTGCTGCTAGAGGAATATTAGAGATTTTTCTTTGCTACCCTGGCTTTCAATCAATAGTTATTCATAGATTCACTCATAAGTTATGGCAATTAAAAATTCCTTTAATTCCTCGCTTGTTAAGTCATACTAATAGATTATTAACAGGCATTGAAATTCATCCTGGAGCCAAAATTGGTAAAAGGGTTTTCATTGATCATGGCATGGGAGTTGTGATTGGTGAAACAGCAGAGATAGGAAATAATTGTCTGCTTTATCAAGGAGTGACATTAGGCGGTACTGGCAAAAGTCATGGAAAAAGACACCCAACCTTAATGGAAAATGTTGTTGTTGGTGCTGGTGCAAAAGTTCTTGGATCAATCACAGTAGGATCTAATACTCGTATTGGAGCAGGTTCAGTAGTTGTTCGTAATGTAGATGAGAACAGTACTGTAGTTGGAGTTCCTGGGAGAATAGTGCACCAAAGTGGGGTCAAAGTTAATCCATTGGCTCATTCCGCCTTACCAGATGCAGAAGCAAATGTGATAAAAAATTTAATGGATAGAATAGATCTACTTGAGAGTGAAATTCGCAAGTTACAAAAAACCCTTCAATGTATAACTAACTCAGAATCTGTAGATATATCTAAACTCGGCGATGCCCAAAATCTTAAAGACAAAGAAATTATTGACTTTCTTGGAGATGATTAAATCTTAATTTAGTTATTTTCGTCCGTATCAGTTTTAGGTTGAAACATAAACATTGAATAAATAACATTTCTCCTCATGTTAGTCATCATTTCAAGAAACATATCATAACCTTCATTTTTATATTCGATTAAAGGATCTTTTTGGCCATAACCTCTTAATCCGACTGATTCTCTTAAGGAATCCATGGATTGCAAATGTTCTCGCCATAAATTATCAATTTGCTGCAAAATGAAGAACCTTTCAGCTTCTCTCATTAATCCTGGACGAATTTTTTCTATTTGAGATTCCTTGAGATCATAAGCTATTCGTAACTGCTCCTGCAGATAGTTTTTTAATTCTTCTATTGACAATAAATTGACATCATCAGCTTTAAGATCATCCAATAAATAAATAAATTCTTTGACTTTAGAGATTAATTGTACAATATTCCATTCTTCAGGAGGTAGATCAGGATTTATATAAGCCTCTACAATTTCGCTCATAGTTCTTTCTCCATATCCTATAACTTGCCTTTTTAAATCAGTTCCTTGCAAGACTCTTAGTCTTTCGCTATAAACTGCTTTTCTTTGATTATTCATAACCTCGTCATATTCAAAAACTTGTTTTCTAATATCGTAATAATATGTTTCTACTTTCTTTTGAGCACTTTCTAAAGACCTTGTAAGCATTCCTGATTCAATAGGCATATCTTCATCTACCCTAAATGCATTCATTAAATTTGCTACTCTATCGCCTCCAAAAATCCTCAATAAATTATCTTCTAAAGATAAAAAGAATCTTGTGCTACCAAGATCACCTTGTCTTCCTGCCCTACCTCGAAGTTGATTATCCACTCTTCTTGATTCATGTCTCTCTGTACCTATGACATGTAAACCACCAGCTTCTCTTACTTTTCTCTCCTCATGAATCAAAACTTTGTCATATTCATCTTTTACGTCTGATAAAGATTCTCTCAAAAGCTTTATCAATTTATCTTGAGTAGGAGCTTTTTCTGCGGCTGTAGCTATCATGTCATCCAACTCCAAGACAGAAAGTTGTCTATCCCCACAATATCTAACAAGTTCATTAGATAAAATAGAGATTTTATTTTCAATTTGTTCATTCAGTTTGCAAGGAAAAAGACTTGTTGAATAATTTGTAATGTTCTTTTTCAAATTTGATTTCACTTTTGAAGAAAAGCCACCCTTATTTTTTGGAATTCTTTGTTTTGGAATTGGAGGCTTATGCTCATTATCTGGCTTAACCAACAAGGGAGTTAAAGTCTCTTTTAATTTAAGTCTTGCCATATAATCGCTGTTACCACCAAGAATTATATCCGTCCCTCTTCCTGCCATATTAGTCGCGATAGTAACAGCGCCTGCTCTTCCTGCCTGAGCAACAATTTCCGCTTCACGTTCCACGTTTTCAGGCTTAGCATTTAATAAATTATGAGGAATTTTTTCTTCAGCTAAAAGGGAGCTTAACAACTCACTTTTTTCAACACTTGTTGTACCAACTAAAACAGGTCTACCATCCCTATGAATTTGTGCAGTTTCTTTAGCAACTGCTTTCCATTTACCTATCTCTGTTTTAAATACTTGATCAGACCAATCTTGTCTCTTTCTTATTTGATTAGTTGGTATAACTGTTGATTCCAGTTTATAAGTTTTTTCAAATTCAACCTCCTCAGTTTTTGCAGTTCCCGTCATACCAGCTAAACCAGGATATAAAAGGAAAAAATTCTGATAAGTGATAGAAGCTAATGTTTGAGTTTCAGGCTGAATTTTAAGACTCTCTTTTGCTTCTATTGCCTGATGTTGTCCGTCACTCCACCGCCTTCCTGGCATTACTCTACCTGTAAATTCATCCACTATGACAGCCTCATCATTTTTAATAATATAATTTACATCTTTAATAAATAATTCCTTGGCTTTTAAAGCATTAGTTATATAGTGTGCCCAGGGATCTTGAGGGTTATATAAATCACCAACACCCAAATACTCTTCACATTTAGCAAAACCCTGGTCAGTTAATATACAACTTCTTTGTTTTTCATCAACTTCATAATCACCTTCTGGATCAATACCATCTTTACTTAATTCTTTTGCTTTAACTAGCGCCAAAGATAATGCATGAGCCTTTTGATATTTTTCTTGAGGTCTTTCAACTTGACCAGAAATAATTAAAGGTGTTCTAGCCTCGTCGATTAATATTGAATCAACCTCATCGATCACACAGTAATTGAATTTTCTTTGGACTACCTCATTAATATCTGTAGACATATTATCTCTTAAATAATCAAATCCTAATTCCGAATTTGTAGCATAAGTTATATCACAATCGTAATTTTTCTTTCTCTCCACTGGGCTCATGTCTTGCTGAATTAAACCAACGGATAAACCTAAAAAACGATGAACTTGTCCCATCCACTCGGCATCTCTTCTAGCTAAATAGTCATTTACTGTAACAACATGAACCCCTTTCCCAGTTAGAGCATTTAAATAACAAGGTAATGTTGCAACAAGAGTTTTTCCTTCTCCAGTCTTCATCTCAGCAATTTGACACTCATGTAAAACCATTCCCCCTATTAATTGAACATCAAAATGTCGCATTTCAAGAACACGTTTACTTGCTTCTCTCACGATTGCGAAGGCTTTTGGAAGAAATTCTTCTAAGAGTTGATTTTGTTTTTGAACATTTATTTCTGATGAAATTTTTGTTTTAAGATTATTTGTTTCTTTTCTCAAATCATCATCATTCAGTTTAGAAATTTCCTCTTCTAAAAAATTAATTTCTTCAACAATTGGTTGATAGCGCTTTAACTTTCGTGTATTTGGATCACCTAACAAAAGTTTTAGCATAAGTATTAGCCTTTAAAAGTCAATTTTATTACAAACATTATAAATTAGTGCGTTACAACAGAATGAAGAATATTCTTATCTCTTTATTTTATAGAAATGATCGACTAGGGTATTTAGATTGAAATTACCAAAAAAATCAAATTTTCTTAAATTTCTTATAAAACTTTTAAACACATGAAGGCAATATCTCTAATAAATCATTCCAAAGGCGCCATGGGCTTAAGGCTTTTTGGGTTAGGTCCCAATCTAAAGCCTACAAATGGATTAAATAAACTACAAAAATTACTTGACAGCAACACTTTCTGGGCAAAAAATAGAACCATTAATGACCTAAAAAAATGTCTCGCCAACAGTGATGTTATTATTAGTCTTTGGGTTGGCAACGAAATAGTGGGTTTTGGCAGAGCTCTAACAGATGGGATTTATCGAGGGGTTCTTTGGGATATAGTCATAGATCAAAATCACCAAGGCAAAGGTTTTGGCACATTAATAGTTAAAAATCTTTTATCTTCAAAAAAAATTAAAAATACAAAAAAATTGTATTTAATGACCACGAATAAAAAGGACTTTTATTCTCAATTTAATTTTAAAGAAGTTACCTCTCAAAATTTATTAATTCGCGAAACTTGAGTGATTACTTCCTAAACAAAAAATATTTTGAGCCAAAATAGTTGTTTAAGGATCCAATAAAGGCACCAAATAACCACGCAATCTTATGATTATTTAAAAATTGATTTAAAAAAACAATCACAAAAGACATTTCCACTCCCCCTAAAAAATAAATAAGACAAAAGGCAGGGAAAAATCTAAAAAAGTTTTGTCTTGATTTATTTTGAAATACCCAAATTTTAGCAAGCGTATAAGAGAATAAGATTCCTATAAAGTAACCACAAAATGATGCTATAACTATTTTTTTAAACATTAAATATATTGAATTAAAAACTAAAAAGTTAATACCTGATGCTACTAATCCAGAAGCTATAAACCTAAATATTTGCAAATTATTTTTCTTAAGAAATCGATAATATTCAAGTAGTTTTGTTTTTAATCTAATCAATTTTAAGAGACAAATTTACTATATAGCCATTTTATAAAAGGACCTAAAATAGGGATTGGTCCAAAAGTTGGCCCACAAAAATCAAAATAATCTCTGTGTTCTTTAATTAATCCATTTTCCCCAAATAATAAACGAGTAGTTCCGGGGTAAATAAATTCTTTACCCATAATTTTTAAACCCATTGTCCATTCAACGAAACCACAACTTCCACTTATCGAGATTGCATGAGTTTCTAAAAAAACATCGTCACATCTTTTAATAAGTTTTTCTTGAGCTTTGATATAAGAATCTAATCCCTCTGTTTCTTGCGTTGGGTCTACAAAAGTAACATTCTCATCATAAAATTCTTCCCATTTTTGTTTTGTTGGCGCATCTGCACCATAAGGTTTAGTAAATAAACCTCTTAAATCCTCTCTGGAAATAACCCTTGTCATTGGAAAATTATTAATTTTAATACTCTAAGAGATGCAAATTTAAAAAGCGGATGAAGAGATTCGAACTCTCGACATTCTCCTTGGCAAGGAGATGCTCTACCACTGAGCTACATCCGCACAACATTGCTATATTATCTCAAAGAAGGTCTTAATAAGAAAAATAATTATTTTTATTTATTTAAATTTTTAATTAACGATCCCATCTCAATTGCTTGTAAAGCATAATTCCAACCAAGATTATTCTTAATCCCTGCTCTTTCTAAAGCCTGCTGCATAGTATCGGTGGTTAAAACTCCGAAAATAATTGGAACATTATTTTCATTTGAGACATGATAAATACCTTTGCTAGCTTCAGATACAACTACATCATAGTGAGAAGTTTCACCACGTATAACGGCTCCAAGGGCAATTACAACATCATAATTCTTTTTTTTCATGAGAGTTTTTGCTGCAATTGGTAATTCTAATGAACCAGGTACCCAAACAATATCAACTTGACTACTTAATTCAGAAGTATCTAGTCCATGTCTTTTTAGACAATCCAGACAACCAGATAGTATTTTATTTGTAATTAAATCATTAAATCTTGCTATTACAATTCCTACTTTTAAAGTAGATACATTAGTAAAAGAGCCCTCAAAAATAGCCATTTAATTTTTCATAGTGATATAAATAGACTCTCACGAAAAGGTATTAAGTTCAAACCAGAGAAGAAACAATTCCTGTAACAAAAACCAAAACAACCCATACAGCAGCGATGGAATAAATTTTTCTCCTATTTTCTCGCTGCCCCTCCTCATTAGAAGGTTGAGTTACATATAAAACAGGTACTCCAACTACCGCTATTAGAGAAGCAAATAATAGAGCATTTACAAAGAAAAAGTTAACGGCCTGCATAATTGAGTTCTAGTTTTCAAATTATTATAAATACTATAATCTCATGAAAATGAGAATTTTTAGAGAAAATTTACATACTTTAAGCCACTTTGAGATGCAAAAAAATATTTTCTACCTAATATCTATTTAGGATTTAAAAAAGTATGCAAGAAGATACGATAATACAAAAAAATTTATTTGCGATTGATAATGAAAATAATGAGCAAAAAGAAATAACAAAAATTCCAGAAGATTTATCTTTGGAAGATTTAAAAAAAGAATCGCAAAAAAGACCTAGACAAAGAAAAAATTCAACTAATTTAATAAATAAATTCAAGACTGATTTAATTTCAAATAACAAAAATGTTTGCATCAATGAAGAATCTTATAGCTATAAAACAATTTCAAAACTGAAATTAACTCCTGTAATGAAGCATTATGTAACTCTAAAAGAAGAAAATAAAGATAGGTTATTGCTATATAGATTGGGAGATTTTTTTGAATGTTTTTTTGAGGACGCTGTATTAATATCTAACCTTTTAGAAATAACACTTACCAGTAAAGATGCTGGGAAAGAGATTGGTAAGATCCCTATGGCGGGGGTTCCTTATCATGCATTGGAGAGATACTGTGCTGATTTAATTAAAAAAAATTATTCTGTGGTTATATGCGACCAATTAGAAAAAAGTTCTGGCAATTACGGGACTCCAATTAAAAGAGGAATAACAAGAATTATTACTCCCGGAACTGTAATTGAAGAGGGGATGTTGATAGCGAAGAAAAATAATTGGATTACTGCTATTTACTTATCAGAAGAAAACTCAGATGAAGCTTATGAATGGGGTATATCAAAAGCTGATGTAAGTACAGGAGAATTAATAACTCTAGAAGGTCAATCTCTTTTAAAACTATTTGATGAAATTATTAAATTAGATTCTTCAGAAATCATTGTTGGAAGCAATGAAGTAAGAAATTTATTAATTAAAGGGAATAGTCAAATTACATATACTGTTTCTCAAGATACTAATTTTGGCATTAATGAAGCAAATTATCTAATAAAAAAATATTTCCATATTGCAAGTATAGAGGGAATAGGACTAAAAAATTTAATCAATGCGACTAGATCACTTGGAGGTTTATTAAATTATTTAGAAAAAATTAATCCTTCAAATTTAGATAAAGATTCTTCTGTAAAAATCTCATTAGACTTTCCACAAATTCAATTTGGTCATAACAAATTAATTATTGATTATCAAACTCAAAAGAACTTAGAAATCAAAAATACACAACGAGAAAATAATTATGTAGGTTCGCTACTATGGAGTATTGATAGAACTTATACTTGTATGGGTGCAAGATGTTTAAGAAGGTGGATAGATGCACCACTATTAAACGTTAATGAAATTTATAAAAGACAAAATATAATTACAAACTTTATTGAATCTAAACAATTACGTATAGATACCCAAAATTTACTTAGAGCAATGGGGGATCTAGAAAGACTTGCAGGTAGAGCTTGTGCAGGTCATGCAAGTCCTAGAGACTTAATTGCAATAGCGGAAGGTCTAAAAAAATTGCCTAGACTAAAATCAATAATTGAATTATTTAAATACGATCTCCCAGATTGGACTGACCAATTAAAAAATATTGATGAAGAACTCTTAGAATTAGCTGATACTATAAGTTTTAAACTAATAGAAAATCCTCCTCTAAATATAAGTGAAGGCGGGATGATCCACGATGGTGTTGACAACATATTGGATGGTTTACGCAACTTAATGGATGATTACTCTGAGTGGCTAAATAAAGAAGAATTAAAAGAAAGAAAAATTAGCAAAATTTCAAACCTAAAAATTCAATTTCATAAAAATTTTGGTTATTACATTTCTATTAATAAATCAAAAGTTAATTTAGCTCCTCAACATTGGATTAAAAGGCAGACACTGACTAATGAGGAAAGGTATATTACTTCAGAAATTAAAAATAAAGAAAATAAGATTTTCCAGATAAAAAGTAGAGCGTCATCAAGAGAATATGAAATTTTCTGCAAATTAAGAAATATTGTTGCTGAAAAAACAAAAGAAATAAGATTAATCGCAAAATCCATAGCATCTCTTGATGCATTGCTTGGTTTATCAATTACTTCAGTAGAAAACAATTTTAAAAAACCTTTATTAATACCAATTAATGATTCAACTAAAAAAAATAGTACACGAATTATTGAGGGAAGAAATCCAATAGTAGAGCAATTGTTAAATGATAAAAAGTTTATAGCGAATGATATCTCTTTTGAAGATAATCAAAAATTAATTATACTAACAGGCCCAAATGCAAGCGGAAAAAGTTGCTTTATAAGACAAATTGGTTTGATTCAAATTCTTGCACAAATTGGTAGCTTTGTTCCTGCCAATAATGCTGAAATCAAAATTTCAGATAGGATCTTTACAAGGATTGGAGCAGTTGATGATCAATCATCCGGACAATCAACATTTATGGTAGAAATGTCTGAAACTGCATCAATTTTAAATCAGGCAACTTCTAGCTCACTAGTTTTGCTCGATGAGATAGGTAGAGGGACATCTACTTTTGATGGCCTTTCAATAGCTTGGTCGGTAAGTGAATATCTTGCACAAAAAATCAAATGTAATACTATTTTTGCCACGCACTATCATGAATTGAATTACTTAAAAAATTCAAATAAGAATATTGAAAATTTTCAAGTTTTAGTAGAGCAAAGGAATGACCAACTGATTTTTAGTCATAAGATTGCTAAAGGAGGTTCAAACAAAAGCTATGGTATAGAAGCAGCTAAATTAGCAGGAATTCCAAAAGAAGTTATAGAAAAAGCAAAATCAGTTTTAAATGTTTTAGAAAAAAATAATAAATTAAATAACGATATTGATTAATTTTTGCACATTTTTATAAGATAAATACTTTTTAAATAGTCTCCCTCAACAAGGCATTAACTGCAGCAGCTGCCATCGCAGCACCTCCTCTAGTTGAATTCAAAACAATTCTAGGAAGATCGGTAGAAATTAGTTTGTTTTTGCTTTTCTCTACTCCAATAAATCCAACGGGCATTCCGATAATTAAACTAGGTAAATTTTTTTCATTCTCTAAAATATCAATTAAATACGTTAAAGCTGTTGGAGAACTGCCAATTACAATAAGAGGTGATTTCATTCCGGAATTTTCAATAGATAACTCCTTCCAACCTTCACTTAAGCCATATGCAGTTTTCGTTAATTTTGTATGATTATTTTTTCCAAACCACATTCTTGCAGTGAATAATTTATTCTTAGTGGTATTTTCTACCATAGATTTTATAGCTGCTGCAGCCATATCGGTATCAGTTAAAATCGGAGCACCATTTTTGAGTGCCTGAAGGCCCTTTTCACAAGCACCTTCACTAAAATTTATAAGATTTTGAACAGAAAAATCTCCTGAAGTATGCACTAATCTCTCTAAAACTTTTTTTTCCAAATAATTTAGATCATTTGCTCTTAAATGAGATCTTATAAATCTGATACTTTCCAAAAAAATTGGATGATCTATTACCATTAAATTTTATTTATGTTAAAAGTAATCATAGTTAATATATGATTTTTATTGAGCGATTATGCCAATACAAATATTATGGGGTAATGATTTAAGTGCTCAAAATACATTTATTCAAAAATTAATTGATAAGGAAGTATCTAAAGAATGGAAAGAAATAAACGTCACTAATTTAAATGGAGACGATAATGAGCAAGTAAATAAAGCTTTTGATGAAGTTCTTACACCTCCTTTTGGAGATGGATGCAGAATAGTTACATTGAAAAATAATCCAATTTTTACTGCAAAAAATGAGGATCTAAGAACTAAATTTGAAAAAATTTATGACAACATACCACAAAATACTTATCTGATTTTACAAAATACAAAAAAACCAGATTCAAGACTAAAGAGTACTAAATTTTTACAAAAGCTTATAAAAAATAATTTAGCCAAAGAAAACTCATTTACATTACCAGAAATCTGGGACTTTGAGGGACAAAAAAGATTTTTAGAAGATGCAGCAAATGAAATGAATATCAAAATTGAAAAAAATGCAGCTGAATTAATTGTTGATTCTGTTGGAAATGATAGCTTTAAAATAATAAATGAATTAGCCAAAGCAAAAACATACCTTTCTGCAGAAGTAAGTGATTCGAATTCACAACTTTTTCTTAAAAGTATTGATGTAGAAAAAATATTTAGTGATCATCAATCCAACATTTTCAAAATCATTGATCTTCTCTTACAAAAAAAAATCAATGAAAGCCTCATTGAAATAAATTATTCCTTACAGAAAGGAGAGCCTGCTTTAAGACTAAATTCAGGCTTAATTAGTCAAATAAGAATTCATACCATTATAAAATTAGCAGTTAATTCAGGTAACGATAATGCAGAAAAGATTTGTAATCTTGCAGGCATTTCTAATCCAAGAAGAATTTTTTTTATTCGAAAAAAAGTAAAAAATATATCACAAGAATATTTAATTAATTTGATAAGTATCTTATTAGATATTGAATCATTACTAAAACAAGGTAATAATCCTTTAAATGTTTTTACCGAGAATTTAATTAATTTAATTTAACCACATAATAAGTTTAAGAATTTACATTATGATTTAAATATGGCTTTACTAGTAAAAAAATTTGGCGGTACTTCTGTCGGTGATATAAAAAAAATTAAAAATATTGCTACTACCATTTGTCAAAGTAAAGAGGCAGGTAATGATATTGTCGTAGTTGTTTCGGCGATGGGTCATACTACAGATAAATTAAATTGTTTAGCAGAATCAATAAGCAAAAATCCTAATCGAAGAGAATTAGATATGCTTCTCTCAACTGGAGAGCAAGTAACAATAGCTTTGCTATCAATGACATTAAATGAATATGGAATACCCGCAATTTCCATGACAGGTAGCCAAGTAGGAATCATTACTGAATCAATTCATGGAAAAGCAAGAATCCTTGACATTAAAATAGAAAGAATAAGAAACTATATAGATCAAGGATTTGTTGTAGTAGTTGCTGGATTTCAAGGTACATCATTAAGCCATACCGGATCAATGGAAATTACAACTTTGGGAAGAGGTGGGTCAGACACTTCTGCGGTTGCCTTGTCAACAGCTTTAGGAGCTGAAACTTGTGAAATTTATACAGACGTACCTGGAGTTCTTACTACTGATCCAAGAATTGTTCCAAATGCAAAACTCTTAAATGAAATTAGTTGTGAAGAAATGCTTGAACTTGCAAGCGTTGGTGCATCAGTTCTTCATCCAAGAGCTGTAGAAATAGCTCGTAATTATGGAATTAAATTATGTGTCAAATCAAGTCAAAGCGATTCAAATGGAACTATTTTACAAAGCCATATCAAACCTCTCCCTCTCAAAAGAGGAAGCTTAGAATTAACAAAAACAGTAAATAGTCTTGAAGTATTAGAGAACCAAGCAGTATTCAGTATCTCAAACCTTCCTGATAAACCTGGGATTGCAGCAAAAATATTTGAAAAATTATCAGAAGCAAGTATTAATGTCGATTTAATCATACAAACAACACATGACGGAAATAATAACGATATTACATTTACTGTAAGTGAATTGGAAATTAAAAAAACTGAAGAACAATGTGAACTTATAACTAGTCAATTGGGAGGTGATTACAATCTCAAGAAAAACATGACTAAATTAAGTATTCAAGGTGCAGGAATCATGGGGAGGCCAAGTGTCTCAGCTGATTTATTTGATACTTTATCTCAAGCAAATATAAATGTAAGGTTAATAGCTACTAGCGAAATTAAAGTAAGCTGTGTAATTGAAATTAATAATCTTCCAAAAGCTATTAGATTTGTTGCAGATAAATTTAAATTATCTGATACACAAATATTTTTAAATCCAATTTGCGAAAGAGAAGATCAACCTGAAGTAAGAGGAATTGCATTAGATAAAAACCAAGTTCAAGTAAGTTTTAGAAAAGTGCCTGATCGTCCAGGTGTAGCAGCATCAATATGTTTAGCATTAGCTGAAAATAATTTAATTTTCGATACGATCGTGCAGTCTGAAAGAATTTCTTCTTTAAAAACTAAGGATATTAGTCTTACAATGAATAAGCAAGATAGGAAAAAAGCTAGCTTAGTTTTTGAGGCCTTAAGAAAAAAATTACCTGGCTCATACATTGAAGATGGCCCTGCGATAGCCAAAGTAAGTACTGTAGGAGCGGGAATGGCATTTAAGGTTGGAACGGCTGGAAAAATATTTAGGGCACTGGCTGACCAAAATATCAATATAGAAATGATTGCCACTAGTGAAATTAGGACTTCATGTATTGTCTTAGAAAAAGATTGTGACAAAGCAGTAAGTGCGATTCATAATTATTTCGAATTAGATAAATAAGTAATTTTAGTTATTTCTTGCCAATTTTTGTCTTAATTTTTTGATTCTATCCCTCAAATTTGCTGCTTCTTCAAAATTTAATTCTTTTGCAGCATCTTTCATTTTAATTTCTAATTTTTCTATCAAATCAGGCAATTCTTCGAGCAAACATTGATTATCGCTGGAATTGAGAATTGCGTCAGTTTTATTATTAACTATATTTATTAAATCTTTAGATAAACCTCCAGAATCTAATTTTCTGGAAAGTTCTAGAAAAGATAATATTGAATTTTCTATCTTTTTACCTGCAGGTTTTGGTGTAATACCATTGACCTGATTATATTTTTTTTGAATAGTTCTTCTTCTTTCAGTTTCAGATATTGCTCTTTTCATTGAATCTGTAAAATTATCTGCATAAAGCAAGGCAACACCTTCAACATGTCTTGCAGCTCTTCCTATCGTTTGAATTAATGACCTTTCTGCTCTCAAAAAACCTTCTTTATCAGCATCTAAAATGGCGACTAACGATACTTCAGGAAGATCTAATCCCTCTCTTAATAAATTAACTCCAACCAAAACATCATATTCGCCCACTCTAAGGTCTTGAATAATTTCAATTCTTTCAATTGAATGAATTTCGGAATGCAAATATCTAACTCTAACTTTATTTTCAGATAAAAAATCAGTTAGATCTTCAGCCATTCTCTTAGTAAGTGTTGTCACTAGTACTCTTTGATTCTTTTCAGCTCTAATTCTTATTTCAGCTAAAAGATCTTCTATTTGGCCCTCACTAGGTCTTACATCAATTACAGGATCTAATACTCCAGTTGGTCTTATAACTTGCTCAATAAATTGACCATCACATTGATCTAATTCCCATTGACCGGGAGTTGCACTAATAAATAATGTCTGTTTTGATTTTTCCCAAAACTCTTCACATTTTAAAGGTCTATTATCTGCAGCACTTGGCAATCTAAAACCATGATCTATTAAAACTTTTTTTCTAGATTGATCACCGTTGTACATCGCATGAAGTTGAGGACATGTTACATGACTCTCATCAACTACCAACAACCAATCTTTAGGAAAGTAATCTATTAAGCATTCTGGCGGTGAACCTTCCTCTCTGCCTGATAAATGACGAGCATAATTCTCAACTCCATTGCAATATCCAACCTCTTTAAGCATTTCTAAATCATATTTCGTGCGTTGTTCTAAACGTTGCGCTTCTAATAATTTTCCTTCATATGTAAATTTATCGAGTTGAGTTTTTAATTCACTTCTAATTGCACTTATTGCACTCTCAAGTCTTTCTTTTGGAGTCACAAAATGCTTCGCTGGGTAAACGCTAACTTGTTCCAAACTTTCAAGTATTTCTCCGGTAGTTGGGTCAACATATCTAATGGCCTCGACTTCATCACCAAATAATTCGATTCTTATTAATCTATCTTCATAAGCTGGACCAATTTCTAAAACATCACCTTTAATTCTGAATCTACCTCTTGTAATTTCAATATCATTTCTCGTATATTGATTTTCAACAAGAGACCTCAAAGAAGAACGTAGATTTATTGATTTTCCAACTTCAAATTTAACTGCAGCTTTTAAATACTCACTCGGTATACCAAGACCATAAATACAACTTATTGAAGCTACAACAATTACATCTTTTCTCTCAAATAATGAGCGTGTTGCAGAATGCCTAAGCATATCTATTTCTTCATTAATTGAAGCAGTTTTAGCTATGTAAGTATCACTTACAGGGACATAAGCTTCAGGTTGATAATAATCGTAGTAAGAGATGAAATACTCTACAGCATTTTTTGGGAAAAACTCCCTTAATTCATTACATAGCTGTGCAGCTAGCGTTTTGTTATGAGCTAATACAAGGGCTGGCCTTCCTGTTTGTTGGATTACATTTGCAATAGTAAATGTTTTACCAGTTCCAGTAGCTCCTAAAAGAGTCTGAAACTCTTTACCACTATTAACACCTTTAACTAATTTTTTAATAGCTTCTGGCTGATCTCCATTTGGCTCGTAAGGAGCTTGAAGCTTATAGTTATTCATCAAGCTAATAGCTAAAGGTTATTATTATGTTAAGAAATTTTTTCTCCAATTATTGAATTTTTCAAAGATTCTTTTAAGCCCCTAACAACCGCAATCATTGATATTAAATCATCTAATTTATTAACTGCAGATCCAACTCCAACTGCTGAGGCTCCAGAAGTTATTGCTAGTGGGCAAGTTACTTGGCTTAATCCAGAAGCACTCATAATTGGTACATTTAAAGATTGTTTCTTAAATTCTTGATGGATAGCATAGGTAGCTGCAAGAGTTGGTACTGATTTTTCAAAAAAGCCTTGGATTCCTGCAGAGTAAGGTGTAGAACTAGTACCACCTTCTGTTTGAATAATATCAACACCTTCTTCCACTAGTTTTATAGCAAGATCAACTTGTTTATCAATGGGCATTGTATGAGGAACAGTTACTGATAAGGGAATATTAGGCAATAAATCCCTTGTCTCCTTAGTAATGCTTAAAACTTTTTTATCTGAAAAATTAATGCCTTTTTCGTAAAACGTGTCATAATTTCCTATCTCTATTAATGAGGCTCCTGCTTTTACAGAATCCAGAAAAGAATTTGGCACTACTGAACTTACACATACGGGTAATGAAGAATTCTTAAGTGCTAAATCAACGAGTTCAGGTTTACAAGCGATATCAACAAGATCTGCACCTCCTAATGAAGCAGCATCAACTATTATTTTCACAGATTGAACATCGAAATTATTCAATCCCGAAATAACTTTGAGTAAAGATCTACTTCTCAACTCTTCTTTAATTTTTTGTGGCAAAAGATTAATCAGACTCATTTACTTAATGAATTTATTACCCGATTGTGACATTGTTTTAGTAAAACAGTGCATTTTTTAAAAAATATTATCTGAGCAACACAAATGTCTGATAAAAATTTTACTCGGAAAAATTGGTCATCATGGCATCATCTTCTTCATAAGGAGATTCTTAGCAAAAAAACATTAATTCCCAAAGGATCGAATATTTTAATAAGTGTTTCTGGAGGACAAGACTCAATGACCTTATTAACCTTAATTGATGACATAAAAAAACTTCATAATTGGTCAATAAGTGTTTGGCATGGAGATCATCAATGGCATGATAAATCCTCAATATATGCTCTTGAATTAAAAAGCTATTGCGAAGAGAAAAATATCTCATTCTATTTGGATAAAGCAAATAAAGAAAATATTCTTACAGAAGAAAAAGCACGAGAATGGAGATATCAGAAATTATGCGAAAGAGGCAAAACTTTATTAAACAAGAAACAGCCAAAAAAAAATATTTATTTGTTAACAGGTCACACTAGTAGTGATAATGCAGAAACATTTATCCTCAATTTATCCAGGGGGAGCAATTTTGCCGGTCTCAGTAATATTGAGAGCAAAAGATTATTAGAAAATCAAATTTTTTTAATAAGGCCAATATTAATTTTGAATAGAGAAGACACAAAACAATTCTGTCATAAAATGCAAATCCCAGTTTGGGAGGATCCAACAAATTCAGATCTTAAATTAAAAAGAAATTTAGTAAGAAAAAAAATTATCCCTAATTTAGAGGTTATCTATCCTGGTTGTTCTGAAAGGATTAATAATTTTTCCCAAAAAATGAGCAACTACAATAATGAACGTAATGATCTTAGTGAATTTGCATACCTTTATTGTAAAGACGTAAAAGGAATTAATAGGAATCTTTTAAATAGTATGTGTATTGAAGCACGGTGCACAATCTTAAATAGATTTTTAAGGGAGATATACAAAAAGCAATATAGTTCTAAAAATTTGGAAAAATTAGCAACTTCTATTTATGAAAAAAATCAAGGTCAAGTGAACTTGCAAGAGTTTTTAAAAATTGTTTGGAATAAGAATTATATTGATATTAAAAAAATTTAAGATGCTACGGCTGATCTTCTCCTTCTTGTACGTCCCGAGGAAACTTCTTCTTTATTCTCTACTGTTTCTTTAATAGGATTTTTTCGAGATTGATCATTCTTAGATGGCTGATTTTTGAAGTTATTTTGATTATAATTTTTGGATTGATTATTTATATTAGGATAATGTTTATGTCTGGGTTGATGTTTAACTTCATCATCTAATTTGGGCTGATATGCCCGAGTACCGCTCGGCGCAGGCTGTGCCAAGCATAGAATTAAAGGTTCAACTTGCAACTCTCTCCTCATTCTTCGAGATAAACCATTTTCAATTTCTCTTTGCACACCAATCCAATCAACCTCAAAATTGTTTGGTCCAGTTTGCCTTGATAATTGTTTCCATCTATTTGTTAGAACCCAACTTATCTCTCTTTCAGTCCACATTGACATTTTTCTAGGGTCAGCAGAGATCACAACTCCTCTGAGACTCACCCTTGGTGGAGCAACCATATTACCATCTGTACTTATAGGTGCTAAAACAGTGACTATTCCATCATCAGCTAACTGCTGTCTTTCTTTAAGTGCTCTTGCATCTACAACACATGTTCTAGTGTTATCCAACATTTCGATTCCAGACTTGACAGGTTCTCCCTGAATCATAGAATCAGCTCTGAGTTCAATTGTATCTCCGTTATCAAGAATTAGTACATTATTAGGATCTACGCCCATCGAAACAGCAGTTTTACCATGTAAAACTTGCATTCTATATTCTCCATGCACAGGAACAAAAAACTTTGGCTTAATTAATGCGAGCATTAATTTTTGATCGTCCCTACATCCATGGCCAGAAACATGAATTCCATGTTCTTTACCGTAGACAACTTTGGCTCCAAGTTTGATTAATTTATCAATACTATGAGCAACAGAAATAGTATTGCCTGGGATTGGACTAGAAGAGAAAATAACAGTATCAGTAGTTTTAAGTTTTACGTGGGGATGTTCATCTCTTCCAATTCTGCTTAATGCAGCCATTACTTCACCTTGACTTCCTGTCATTAAAAGCAATGTTTCTCTATCTGGTAAATCCCTAATACTCTTGATGGGAAAGAAAAGGTCGTCTGGACATTTGATATAACCCAATTCACGACATTTACCGACTACATTCAACATTGATCGGCCCATTAATCCAATCTTCCTTCCATGCTTCATTGCTAGCTGAATTACCATCGCAACTCTATGAGTTGAACTTGCAAAAGTAGTAAGCATTACTCTCCCTTGTGCCTCAGAAATTATTCGATCTAAATTAGGGAAAACAGAAATCTCAGAAGGAACAAAACCACTTACTTCAGAATTCGTTGAGTCAGAAAGTAAACAGAGTACACCTTTCTCTCCGTAGTAGGCCATTCTTTCAATATCTGCATGTTTTTTATCCGGGGGGAGATGATCAAATTTAAAATCGCCGGTAAAAAATATAATGCCTACAGGTGTAGTTAAAGCTAAGGAGAAACTATCCCCAATTGAATGTGTATTACGTATAAACTCTATTGAAAAATGCTGTCCAAGTCTAATAACTTGCCTTGGTTCTATTGCTTGTGTTGTAGTCCTATCGGCCACTCCAGCTTCTTCCATTTTACCTTTAAGCATTGAGATCGCTAATGGTGGTCCATAAATTACAGGTATTCTAAATTTTTTTAAATGATGAGATATTCCTCCAATATGATCTTCATGACCGTGGGTTACTATCATCCCACGAAATCTATCCAAGTTAGCCTGCAAATATGTTGTATCTGGCATCACAACATTAACTCCATGCATACCATCGCTTGGGAAAGCTAATCCACCATCGATGAGAATAATATCGTCTCCATATTCAAAAACACAAGTATTTTTTCCTATTTCATGAAGTCCTCCTAATGGAATGATCTTTAAGCAAGGAGTCTTAGTTTTTGTTTTTGCTTGATTATTATTTGATTTGATTTGATTTGTATTCATGATGATTATTTTTTGCGGACATGCAAAATTGTAGTTATTTTGATTAAATTAAGCTTATCAAAGCTTAGAAGAAGTATTTACAAAGACAGATTTTGAATTATCTTAGATAAATTTTCTTTTTGTTCTTTATTAAGTGGTGTTAATGGATTTCTTGGAGAACCCACTTTCCAACCTAAAAGTTCTAAAGCAGCCTTAATTGGAATAGGATTTGTTGTTACAAAGAGTCCTTTAAAAAGTGGTTGGAGTTTTTCATGAATCTCTAATGCATTAGAAACCTCCCCATTAAGAAAGAAAGAAATCATTTCTTTTAATTGTGTGCCAACCAAATGACTAGCCACACTTACCACACCAACAGCACCGACAGACATCATAGGAAGCAATAAAGAATCATCGCCACTATATATAGTAAGTTTCGGGCCGCAAGCCGCCCTCAACTCCGTCACTTCTTCTATTCTACCGCTTGCAGCTTTAATACAGAGAATATTTGAAAAATCCATAAGTTTCTTCACAGTATCAGGTAATAAATTGCAACCTGTCCTTCCAGGAATGTTGTAAAGCATTAGAGGTAAATCCTTTGCAGCATTAGCAACGGAACTAAAATGTTTATAAAGACCTTCTTGAGGTGGTTTATTGTAATAAGGAACAACGACCAAAGCACCGTCAGCTCCAGAGTCATAGGCTTTTTTTGTAGCTTTTACTGCTTCGCTTGTACAGTTACTACCAGTGCCAACTAATACTTTACAGCTTGAATCCAAAGATCCTTTTACTGCAACAAATAAATCATGCTGTTCCGACCATGAAAGAGTCGGTGATTCTCCAGTAGTACCACATAGCACAATACCATCAGAACCGTTCTCAAAAAGATAATTTGAGAGTTTTATAGCTAGTTCATAATCTACATCTCCATTTTCAGTAAATGGAGTAACCATTGCAGTCAATATTCTTCCAAATAGTGGATTATTACACTCAGTTTTGTCTGTAATCATTTTTTTGGAATTAGTAACTCAGCTATTTGAACAGCATTAAGAGCTGCTCCTTTTCTTATTTGATCTCCACATAACCATAATTCTAATCCATTAGGCTGACTTATATCAGTTCTTAGCCTGCCAACAGCAACATTATCCCTTCCCATAACGTCATTTGGCATAGGAAATCTATTATTTTTGTAATCCTCAATAATTTCAATGCCAGGTGATTTTTTTAATTCTTCAAGAGCATTTTTAGGCTCAACTACACCTGCAAATTCAATATTGATCGATTCAGAATGTGCTCTCAGTACTGGGACTCGAACACATGTAGCAGAGAGCTTTAAATCAGCAATATTTAATATTTTCCTGGTTTCATTAACCATTTTCATCTCTTCTTCGCAGTAATTATTTGCAAGCATGGGTGAATTATGTAAAAACAAATTAAAAGCCAGTGAGTATGGCAAAACTTCACTTTTTTGAGGATTACCCTGAAGATATTGTTCAGTTAAAAGTTTTAGTTCCTCCATAGCCAATTGGCCTGCACCACTTACAGATTGATACGTTGAGACAACAACTCTTTGAATATTCGAAAGTTTATTTAAAGGAGCTAAAACTAATGTCAATAAGATGGTAGTGCAGTTTGGATTCGCTATTACCCCATCATGATTGAGTGCTTCACTAGCATTAACTTCAGGAACTATGAGAGGTACATTCTTATCTAATCTGAAAGCACTTGAATTATCTATCAATAAAGAATTTTGTTCCATAATGCTAGACAACCATTTTTTTGAAATACTTCCACCTGCTGAAGCTAAAACTAAATCAAGATTCAGAAATTCTTTCTTAGTTGTGTTTTTTGTAACTAATTCTTCACCTTTCCAAATAATTTTTTTCCCTTCTGAACGCTCTGATGAAAGCAAGACCAATTCTGATATTGGAAAATCACGTTGTTCAAGAATTTTGAGTAATTCAGATCCCACAGCACCTGAAGATCCTAAAACAGCAACTTTTAATGGCCTATTAGGCAAAAACGGAGATTGTCTCACACTTTAAAATGATTTTATAAATAGATTGAGTATTTTTTTTACTTTATCAAAAAAATAACTTTCAAGGAAATCACATAATGTGAAATAATTAAGATTCGGCTTTTAGTAATAATTACAAAAAAAAATGGCTAAAGAATCATTAATAGTTAAAACAACTCCTCTGCCTCAAAGTAGAATTTCATTTGAATTAGAAATACCACCTGAGACATGCAAAACTTGTGTAAATGAGACAATAAGTACTATCAGTCGTTCGGCTAAAATTCCAGGCTTTAGACTTGGTAAAATTCCTAGACAAGTCTTAATCCAAAGAATTGGAATCACTCAATTACATGCTTCTGCTCTAGAAAAAATTATTGATAAATCATGGAAAGAAGCATTAAAAATAAAATCCATAGAGCCACTAAGTGAACCAGAATTAGTAGATGGATTTGAATCTTTACTCGCAAAGTTTAATCCTGAAAAATCACTTAAGGTTACCCTTCAAACTGATATTGCTCCCGAATTAAAATTAAAAAAATCTAAAGGACTTAGTGTTGAAATCTTAAAAACAAAGTTTGATCCTAAGTCAGTTGATGAAGCGCTAGAAAAGTCTAGAAGTCAGTTTGCAAATATTATTCCAGTAACCAATAGAGCAGCGAAATTAGGAGATATTGCTGTAGTTAGTTTCAAAGGAAAATATAAAGATTCTGGTAAAGCGATTGATGGTGGGACAAGTGAATCCATGGATCTTGAGTTAGAAAAGAACAAAATGATTCCTGGTTTCGTTGAAGGAATCGTTAAAATGAAAATTGGTGAGACTAAAACACTTAACCTTAAATTTCCTATAGATTATTCTCATGAGGATTCAAGAGGCAAAGAGGCAATCTTTGAAGTAAATCTTAAGGATCTTAAGGAAAAAGAATTACCTGAACTTAATGATGATTTTGCAAAACAGTCTGGCAACAAAGAATCATTAAAAGAGTTAAAGAAAGATATTGAAAAGCAACTTAAAGAGAATTTTGAAAACAATCAAAAAGATATCAAAATTGAAGCATTATTAGATGCCTTAACAAACGAATTGGTTGCTGAAATTCCAAAATCTATGATTGATATAGAAGTCAGGAATAATATTGAACAAACCGCTCAAAGATTTGCTCAACAAGGTCTTGATATCAAATCTACTTTTACTCCGGAATTAGTTAAGTCATTAGCAGAATCCACAAGGCCTCAGGCAGAAAAAAATGTTCAAAGAAATTTAGCTCTCAAAGCACTAGCAGTCCAAGAAAATATAACAGTTGAAAAAGATGAAATTGATTTAAAAATGAAGGAATATAAAGATGTAATCTCTCAATCTTCAAAACAAATAGATAGAAAAAAATTAACGGAAGTAATCAGTAATGATTTACTTAAAGAAAAATTAATAATTTGGCTTGAAGAAAATTCCGAAGTAAAAGAAAAAACTACGAAAACTTCTAAAGCTACCAAAAGCTCCAAAACAACAAAAGCTGTCAAAACAGTTGCAAAAACAGCAAAAACAACAAAAACAACAAAAACTCAAAATAAAAAAGAAAAAAAATAATTTATGAATTTTTCTACTAATTAATCAAAAAACCCTTAAATTATTTATAAGACTTTAACCATTTTGTGAACTCAGAAAAAAAACATTTAATCCAAAGCTCAATAAGTTCTTACGAAAGTATTAATAAAACTATTGCCGCTGTGCCTACTGTTATAGAACAATCTGGCAGAGGGGAAAGAGCTTTTGATATTTATTCAAGACTATTGAGGGAGAGAATAATTTTTTTAGGTACTGGGATTAATGATCAGGTATCAGACTCTCTTGTGGCACAATTATTATTTCTTGAAGCTGAAGATCCAGAAAAAGACATCCAAATATATATCAATTCTCCTGGAGGCTCAGTAACAGCAGGAATGGCGATATACGATACCATGCAACAAATATCCCCAGATGTAGTCACAATATGCTTTGGAGTAGCAGCAAGCATGGGTGCATTTTTACTTTCGGGGGGAGCAAAGGGGAAAAGATTAGCTTTACCAAATTCTAGGATAATGATTCATCAACCTCTTGGAGGTGCACAAGGTCAAGCAGTAGAAATTGAAATACAAGCTAAAGAAATACTTTACCTGAAGAAAACATTAAATTCGCTTCTAGCAGAACATACTGGTCAAACTTTAGAAAAAATTAATGAAGATACAGAAAGAGATTACTTCTTATCTCCCTCAGAAGCAGTCGAATACGGATTAATAGATAAAGTTATCAAAAAGTGACAAGGGATACTGATTTTTTAAGAATATGATGACGAATTGATATTTATAAGCAATCCTAGTGAATAGGGAATATTTAACACCCTTCACGTTAAACTTTATAATCGATGGCTAAATTCGACGCCCATCTCAAATGTTCATTTTGCGGCAAGTCACAAGACCAAGTAAGAAAGCTTATAGCTGGTCCTGGGGTTTATATCTGTGATGAGTGCATAGACCTTTGTAATGAAATTCTCGATGAAGAATTACTTGATAATCAAGCAAATACAAACAACTCTTCGCAAGTAAAAAAGAAATTACCAAATGATAACTTAAAAAAATCTCTTCCTTTAGTATTAACCTCAATTCCTAAGCCATTAGAAATTAAAAATTTTCTAGATAATCAAGTTGTTGGACAAGAATCTGCAAAAAAAATATTATCAGTAGCCGTATACAACCACTACAAAAGATTAGCCTGGAAAGTTAAAGAAGAAAGTAAAAATGGTAATCCTACAGATTCACAAACAACCAAACTACAAAAATCAAATATCTTACTCATCGGCCCTACTGGAAGTGGAAAAACATTATTAGCACAAACTTTAGCTGAGTTTCTAGATGTTCCTTTTGCAGTAGCTGATGCAACGACTTTGACAGAAGCTGGATATGTTGGGGAAGATGTTGAAAATATACTTTTAAGACTTCTACAAAAATCAGAAATGAATGTAGAACTAGCTCAAAAAGGGATTATTTACATAGATGAAATAGATAAAATTGCTAGAAAAAGCGAGAATCCTTCAATCACAAGAGATGTTTCTGGTGAAGGTGTACAGCAAGCATTATTAAAAATGCTTGAAGGAACAATTGCGAATGTCCCACCGCAAGGGGGTAGGAAACATCCTTATCACGACTGTATACAAATTGATACAAGTCAAATTTTATTTATCTGCGGGGGTGCTTTTATAGGTTTAGAGGATATCGTTCAAAAGCGCATGGGTAAAAATTCCATAGGGTTTACCACTAATTCAGATCAAAACAAAGTTGACACAAAAAAAATAGTCGACCCAAGAGATTCCTTAAAAAATTTAGATTTAGATGATTTAGTAAAATATGGGCTAATTCCAGAATTTATTGGAAGAATTCCGGTTTGTGCGGTATTAGATCGTCTTACTAAAGAAACTTTAGAATCTATTCTGACTCAACCAAGAGATGCACTAGTAAAACAATTCAAAACGTTGCTGAGTATGGATAATGTTGAATTAAAATTTGAGCCTAATTCTGTTGAAGCGATAGCAAATGAAGCATATAAAAGAAAAACAGGAGCAAGAGCATTAAGATCAATAATTGAAGAACTAATGCTAGACATAATGTACACTTTACCTTCTCAAGAAAATATAAAAGAATTCACAATTACAAAAAAAATGGTAGATAATTTGTTCTCATCCAAAATTGTTAAACTACCTTCAGGATCAAAAAGAGTCATTAAAGAATCTGCATAAAAATTAGAGTTTAATTGTTGTAATTCCTATTTATTCTAATGAATGAAAAATAAATGCCTTATACACATAAGCCTCTTCATCAAAAATATAGACCAAACAACTTAGATGAATTGGTTGGGCAGCAATTTATATCTATTACTCTAAAACAAGCACTCTTAACAAAAAAAATTGCTCCTGCATATCTTTTTAATGGTCCAAGAGGTACTGGGAAAACATCAAGTGCGAGAATATTTGCTAAATCTCTAAACTGCCAGACATTCGAAGAACCAACAATAAATCCTTGTGGTAAATGTAACTTATGCAGAGAAATTACAGATGGGAACGCTCTGGATATTATCGAGATTGATGCTGCATCAAATACAGGAGTTGAGAATATAAGAGAAATTATAGAAAGAGCAAGATTTGCACCCTCTAATGCAAGATGGAAAGTATACGTTATTGATGAATGTCATATGCTTTCTACAGCGGCTTCAAATGCTCTGCTAAAAACGATTGAAGAACCGCCCTCAAGAGTTGTATTTATCCTTGCGACGACAAATCCTGAGAGAGTATTAAATACAATACAAAGTAGATGTCAAAAGTTTGATTTTAGAAGAATAAGCCCTAGTGACATTTTTCAACATTTATCAGAAATAGCAGAAAAAGAATCCATTAAGTACGAAGGTCAAGCATTAAAAATGATTGCAAAAAGATCTAATGGAGGCATGAGAGATGCACAAAGCCTTCTTGAACAACTCAATCTTCTACCAGAAGGGATTACGATTAAAAATATTCAAAACTTGCTAGGAGAAGTATCAGAAATTGAATTAACAAATCTGATTAAATCATTAGTTGAAAATAATCCAGAATCGTTAATTATAACCTGCAACAAATTATATGATGCCGGTAACGAACCCCATCAAATAATTATCGGATTGTTGAATATAACAAGAGATCTACTACTACACACTATAAATAATAAATATTCAGACCTTTATTATACATCTGATGAATTTCAAGATGAATTAGATAAAATCTCAAAAACAATTAATAAATCAACAATAATAAATTGGCATAATAATCTGAGAAATATTGAATATCAAATCAAAACAAGTGATAATCCAAGGCTTTGGTTTGAAATACATTTAACTAGCCTTCTGGATAATCATGAGATAAATAGTTTTAAAAATAAACAAGAAGATAAACATAATGCGACTAAAGGGCATTCTGAAAGCCCAAAAAACATTACAATAATGAATAAAAAAAATATCTCTAATGAGATTCAAAAACAAACTATAAAAGAGGATATAAGTCGTGAGGAGTTGATTGTAAAAAAAGACGAAAAATTAAAAAAATTTGATGGCCTTAGAAAAGAAACTATGGAAAATATTTCTGAGAAGACCAAAAATGATACTGAATCAAATAATTTAAAAGATAAATGGGAATTAATTCTTTCTAAATTAGAATTACCATCAACAAGAATGTTACTCTCACAACAAGCCGAACTTGAAAGTCTTAATTCGGAAAAAATCACAATAGCATTATCTCCAAACTGGGAAAATATGATAAAAAGCAGAAAAGTTATAATTGAAAATACTATAAAAAAGATATTTGGAGAGCAAATAATTCTTAATTTTACTACTAAGCAATTAACTAAAATTAACCAAACAAGCTCTCCAGAAACAACCAAAAATCAAGAAAAAAGTCTGAAGCCAACTACAACAATAGAACCAAAAACTAACTTGTCGACAAAAATATCTAACGAGGAAGACAATGATGATAGTTCAAAAAACTTAGCAAAGTTTTTTAATGGAGAAATTATAGACCTTGATGAATAAATTAAATTCCAGTATGAAGAGTTTTTCTCCACAATATCTTTTTTGGGAAAATAGACATCTTTATTGTTACCCAGGGGATTACTAGAAACCAATGAGATAAATAAAATACCGATATAAATATCATCAAAAAATTTCCTTTTTGTAATACAGGCACTTCGCTTTTACAAGAAGATCCATACCAAAAAGCAATCCCAGACAACATAAAAGCTGTGATTGAAATTGGCCAGTAAATTGGTGAATCAATTAAAGCGAGACTAAGAAATAGATCAAAAATGGAAATAATTGGAAGTGCATATTGCAAGATAAAGAAGTAAGTTAAATCAAATTTTTGCAAAATATCAATTTTATTAGTAACTAATTGATCGCCATAATCAAAGAATCTTTGCAATCCCCCCTCTGCCCATCGTTGCCTTTGCGCTAATAAAGCATTTAAATTCTCTACTGCTTCTTCCATGACTGGAGGATCCCATAAAATACCAATCCTAGATTTTGATAGTAATAATCTTAAACTTAAATCAAGATCATCGGTAACTGTGTCTTCATTAAAGGAACCACATGCCAATAATGTATCCTTCTTAATTAATTGACCATTTCCCCTTAATTCAGAAACTCCAGCAACTGATAATCTTCCATATTGAAAGATTGCGTCCATTGCCATCTCCATTGACTGGCATGAAGTTAAAAAGTTCTTATTTAAATTTGTCACTGATTTTCTTAATTGAACTGCAGACCAATCTCCCTCTTCTACAAAACTAAATAACCTTATCAAAGAATCTTGTTTGAGTTGAGCATCAGCATCTAAAACTAATAACCATTCGCCATGAGTAAACTTCAAGGCATGATTTAAAGCGCCTGACTTTCCTCCGCCTGCGTTTGGAGAACGACTTACTACTTTTAGTTTTTCATATTTTCTGGATAATCGATCTAAAATTAAAGGCGTATTATCAGAACTGCCATCATCGATTATGTAAATATTTAATTTATTTGTTGGATAATCTAAACTAAATAATCTATCAACTAATCTTGCTATAACATTCTCTTCATCTCTAGCTGCAACTAAAATATCAAGCACAGGTAACTCTTTATTTCTAACTCCGTTGCTGAAAGTATTTGAAATGTTATTCCTTTTCAAATTTCTAGAAATAACTATTAAACCGTACAAAACAATCACTAAAGAAAGAGTCAATATCAAATAAAAAAAACCTTCGATATTGTAAACATGGGGAATTAGAGCTACTAAAAAACAAACACTAAGAAATAGAAAAGACTTCAATCTTCGATTTTTATAAAAACCCTTACTCATAAAATTAAATTTCTAATTATTTAATTCTCATTGAGACCATAACTCAATTTTTTCAAGTTTTGCATTTCGATAGTAATGATTCAATATTTGTTCATAAGAAAATCCTAATTCAGCCATTTCAATTGCTCCTGACTGTGATAAACCTACACCATGACCGAAGCCTCCTCCTCTAAAAAGCCATAAATCATCACTTAATTTATTAATAGTAAATAAATTACTAGGTATAAAACTCAATACCCGTCGAATATCATCTTTAACAAGAACAATAGATTGATTGACTTTGTCCGTCTGAATTTCTAATTTTGTAACTCTACCACTTGAACCACGTTCAATAACGTTTAATTCCAAAACATTTTCATTTATATTTACGAGTCTGTTTTTAATTAACTTTTCTTTAATGTTTAAACTAGAAATTTTCCTATTCCATCGAAAAAGAGAATGATTACTGCCATAAAACTTTTCTCTATCAAAATCTAAAAAATTATTCAAATCAGATTCACTTGAAATTGGAAGGCTAAAAATATTATTTATTGATTTAGAACCATCTATTATGGTTTTAAAATAAGGATAATTTTTGATTTGCCAAGACTCATTTGCAGTAGCAGATAAACCACCATTAGAACCATGATAAAAAGCATTTATCGGTTGATTATCATATGTAAGAATTAAATTTGAAGTTGAATTTATAGCTTTTTGGACTTTTTTATTTTTAATTTTAGGAGGCTTATAAACTTGGCATTGAGTGCTAATACATAAATGATATTTATCCATATTAAATCTATCAGAATTAAAAATTCCCCAAGTTCTAGCAATAACTGCTTGTGCCTTTAGAGCTTCTAGCGGGGAATTCGGTCCAATTTCATATGGCAAAACACCCTCTAGATAATCATCAAAATCGATTTTTTGAATTAATGTCCAAGTTCCATATGAATCTTGGATTAAATAAAAATTATTGCCAAAATTAACATCATTTATTTTTATTTCGTCCTCGGCATAAATATATATGGGTCCTTCGAGTTTTATCACATCATTATCACTTCTAAGAAAAGGTGTAATTTGGATATTTTTTGTTTTTCTAAAAATCTTATTTTTTAATTCAAACTGTGGTAAATCATCTTCAAATGGAATCCAAACCTCCCAATTTTTAGGGAAGGCAATAGTAGTCTCAAATCCTTTACCTTTTAGTTTTTCTGATTGTTTTTTTGCTGATTCAAAACTGGCAAACGGACCAAAAACAATTCTTTCAATTGTTTTTGGATGTCTAACGGGTATATCCACCCAGATAATGTTAATTTGTTTTGAATTATATTTGATACCGTTAGAAGATATGAGGTTTAAAAAGCCTTTATCAGTTAAAAAGTTAATATTCTTTTTTCTAGAAAAACTATCATTTTCTCCGCCAAGATATTGCTTTAATCCAATTAAAAAATTTCCTTTTTTAATTTCTTTATCAAGTTCAACATTTAGCAATTCTTCTCCTAGGACATCGGGAGAAAAATTAATGTTAATTGTTAAAAGTGAAATAAAGCCTAAAAATAATTTTAAAAAGGCAAATTTAAGTTTCATAAGTTAGAACTTCCATTATCAAAAAAAACTTTAATTTGCACCAATGCATATAAAGGTTTAGATTATCCTAATTAAACATATTTGACATTAATGTCTAAACTAAAAACTCGTAAATCAGCTGCCAAAAGATTTAAAGCTACTGCGACCGGTAAATTCATGAGAAGAAGAGCTTTCCATAATCATTTACTTGATCATAAAAGCTCCAAATTAAAAAGACATCTATCAACAAAAGCCGTAGTTGATGAAAGAGATGCTGATAATGTAAGATTAATGATTCCCTACGCATAATTCTTTTACCCATTTCCCTTTAAATATTCATGGCACGTGTAAAAAGAGGCAACATAGCCAGAAAAAGAAGAAACAAAATCTTAAATCTTGCAAAAGGTTTTAGAGGTGGAAACAAAAATCTTTTCAGAACCGCAAATCAAAGAGTAATGAAAGCTCTTTGTAATGCTTACAGAGATAGAAGAAGAAGAAAAAGAGATTTTAGAAGACTTTGGATATCTAGAATTAATGCATCAGCCAGAATTAATGGAACTAACTATAGCAAGTTAATAAGTGGGATGAAAAATTCAGAAATTATCATTAACAGAAAAATGCTTGCTCAATTAGCTTTAAACGATCCTAAGTGTTTTGAAAAAATAGTTTCTTCCGTTATTAATTAGAAAAAAAGAATATAATTTAAAAAAGTAATTGTAAATAATGGAAATATCTTCCTTTCAATCCTACTTAATAATTCTTTTCATTGTATTAATAATAATCTCTATTTTTGTATTCAGACAATTTCTAAAAACTAGAAGCGAAGAATTAAATTTAGTAAAATTCGAACAGAAAGGTTTAGATTCTCTAACTAAAGCTACAGAACTGTATGAATTTGGGTCTATTCAGATAAAAAAAAGATTATATTCTGAAGCAACTAAAACTTTTTTAAAAGCAATTGAAAATTATGAAAATGAACCTGAAGAAGCTAAAGCCATAATAAATAATGCTTTAGGATTTTCTTATGCTGCTCAAAATGAATTTAAAAAAGCTATTAAACACTATAACTCTGCAATAAAATCACTACCAGAATATCCTATAGCCCTCAATAATCTCGCATCAGCACAACAACGTTTACTTGAATATGATTTAGCATATACTACTTATCAAAAGGTTTTAGAGATAGATCCAAAAAACAAAACTGCAATTAAAAAAAGTAAGGAGTTAGAAAAAAGAAATAATTATAAACCTTATAAAGGTATTAAAGATAAGGGATTCTAAATATGAAAAATTATTCATCTTTACTTATTGGGGGAAAACAATTTTCTAGTAGATTAATGGTAGGTACTGGCAAATACAAATCTACTCAAGATATGGTAGAAAGTTTATCAAATTCGGAAACAGAAATTATAACCGTCGCTGTTAGAAGAATTAAAAATGATCAACCTGGAGAAAATTTACTAGAAAAAATTAACTGGAAAAAATATTGGATGCTTCCTAATACAGCTGGGTGTGTTAATGCCGATGAAGCAGTCAGAATAGCATTTTTGGGAAGAGAGCTTGCAAAATTGTCTGGTCAAGAAGAAAATAATTTTGTGAAGTTAGAAGTAATTCCTGACAAAAAGTATTTACTACCAGATCCAATAGAAACTCTAAAAGCAGCTGAAGTTTTAATAAGCAAGGGTTTTGCTGTACTTCCCTATATCAATGCAGATCCTATTCTTGCAAAAAGATTAGAAGAAATAGGTTGTGCAACTGTAATGCCATTAGGCTCGCCTATTGGCTCCGGGCAGGGTTTATTAAATTTATCAAACATAGAGATAATTATTGAGAATGCAAAAGTTCCAGTGATAATTGACGCGGGAATTGGGGTGCCTAGTGAAGCTTCTCAAGCTATGGAACTTGGAGCTGATGGGGTCTTAATCAATAGTGCAATAGCACAAGCTGAGAATCCTCCTCTTATGGCTAAAGCTATAAATCATGGTGTGAAAGCTGGCAGGCTAGCGTTTCTTGCAGGAAGAATTAAGAAAAAAGACTTTGCAGTAGCAAGTTCACCGGGGGAAAATATATCTATCTAACTCTCTTGATTTGAGCACATTTGAAAAAGAGAGTAAAAATTTATTATTTGGTTTTATTTATCGAATTAAGAAAGAAGATTTGAAACTATTTACAATGTTTTTTCGCAAATTGGAAGCACACTGTAGTAATTTAATAAATATATTATGTATCTATTAATTCTGGAGTTCTGAGTGAAAGTTATTGTTCTTGGTGGAGATGGTTTTTGCGGTTGGCCTTGTGCGGTGAATTTAGCAGAGCAAAATCATGATGTAATTATTGTCGACAATTTAAGTCGTAGAAAAATTGATATTGATCTAGAAGTTGAATCTCTAACTCCGATTTCTTCAATAACTGAAAGACTATCCGCATGGGAAGAGATTGGAGGTAAGCCCATGAGATTTCTTAGCATGGATATCTCTAAACAATATCAAAAATTATTAAATTTACTAATTGAAGAAAAACCTGATTCGGTTATACATTTTGCCGAACAAAGAGCAGCTCCTTACTCTATGAAATCAAGTTTTACCAAAAGATATACAGTGGATAATAATGTTAATGGCACCCACAATCTTCTTGCTGCAATCGTAGAGAGTAATTTGGATATTCACGTAGTTCATTTAGGAACAATGGGAGTCTACGGTTATGGATCCCATAGAGGTGCAACAATACCAGAAGGTTATTTAAAAGTTGAAGTTCCTCAGCCAGATGGAAGCCGCTTTGAAGAAGAAATATTACACCCTGCAAGTCCAGGAAGTGTTTACCATATGACTAAAACTTTAGATCAATTATTATTTCTTTACTACAACAAAAATGATCTTGTTAGAATCACTGATTTGCATCAAGGTATTGTTTGGGGAACAAATACAGAAGCAACTTTAAAAGATCCAAGATTAACAAACCGATTTGATTATGACGGAGATTATGGAACAGTGCTAAACAGATTTCTAATGCAAGCTGCAATTGGATATCCATTAAGTGTTCATGGAACAGGAGGGCAAACAAGAGCATTTATACATATAAAAGACTCTGTAAAATGTGTACAACTTGCT
Source organism: uncultured Prochlorococcus sp. (assembly GCF_902626525.1). GTDB lineage: Bacteria > Cyanobacteriota > Cyanobacteriia > PCC-6307 > Cyanobiaceae > Prochlorococcus_A. The sequence continues at coordinate 13,247 of NZ_CACOFR010000008.1, read as the reverse complement.
CTTGAGAATCCTCCAAAATCTGGAGAGAGAGTCAAGATCTTCAATCAAATGACTGAAAGTCATCAAGTTGGTGAACTAGCTAAAAAAGTGGCGTCTCTAACGGGAGCTGATATCAATTATTTACCAAATCCCAGAAACGAAGCAGTTGAGAATGATTTGATTGTTGATAATAAATGCTTTATAGAATTAGGTCTAAATCCAACGACTCTTGATAATGGCTTGCTAGAAGAAGTAGTTGAAGTTGCTAAAAAATACTCCAATAGATGCGATTTAAAACGCATACCTTGTGTTTCATCTTGGACAAAGAAACAAGCTGAGGCTATAAAGACTAATTGAAATTTTCTAAAAAATTACCTTAAGAAAGTGAAAATTGCATTGTTTACTGAAACTTTTTTACCTAAAGTTGACGGCATAGTAACAAGACTGACTAAAACTATTGAATTTTTAATAAAAAATGGTGATGAAGTTATAATTTTTTGTCCTGAGGGTTGTCCAGAGTCATATATGGGAGCAACTGTGGTTGGAGTTGCGGCAATGCCATTACCCTTATATCCAGAGTTGAAGCTTGGTCTACCCGGTCCTGCTGTTTCAGATAAGTTAGAAACATTCAAACCGGATTTAATACATGTTGTTAATCCAGCTGTACTTGGCTTAGGTGGTATATGGTTAGCGAAAACTAATAATATTCCTTTAATTGCAAGCTATCATACTCATCTTCCTAAATATCTTGAACATTACGGGATGGGTATGTTAGAGCCCCTTTTATGGGAATTACTCAAAGCAGCTCATAATCAAGCCTTGTTAAATTTATGTACATCCACCGCTATGGTAAATGAGTTAAAAGATAAAGGTATTCAAAGGACTGCTCTATGGCAGAGAGGCGTAGATACTTATAGTTTCCGGCCTGACTTGAGAAGTGAGAAAATGAGAGAAAAATTATTTGGAAAATATCAAGATGCTAATTACCTATTGATATATGTAGGAAGATTATCAGCAGAAAAGCAAATTGAAAGAATCAAACCAGTATTAGAGAGTATTCCTAATGCATGCCTTGCACTTGTAGGTGACGGACCATATAGGAACCAACTTGAAAAAATCTTTGAAAATACCAGGACAAATTTCATAGGATATTTATCTGGCGATGAACTCGCTAGCGCTTATGCCTCAGGAGATATATTTTTATTTCCCTCAAGTACAGAAACACTAGGATTAGTGTTATTAGAAGCAATGGCAGCAGGATGTCCAGTTATAGGAGCTAACAAGGGAGGTATTCCAGATATAATAAATGATGGTGTAAATGGTTGTTTATATGATCCTGATGAAACAGATAATGGAGAACAAAGCTTAATTGAAGCGACAAAAAAAATTCTAGAAAATGAAGATAAAAGAGAAATTATGAGAAAAGAAGCGAGAAATGAAGCAGAAAAGTGGGATTGGAATCAAGCTACATTGCAACTACAAAATTATTATTCAAATACACTCAAGGAAACAAAGCAGCTTTAATTTAAATTATGCTACATGTGGGGGTGTAGGACTACTATACGAACTTAAAGGAAGGATGAGAGTAGCGATATTTTGATTCTTTTCAGGCCTTTTCTTCTTGGAGAATTTTTTACCAAACGGGACTCTTATAACATTAGTTCCATCTATGGAACAAATATTTGAACTATCTCTTGAAAAATTATTGACAAAATTTGGTAAATCAACGTTTTCAATTGGCAAGCGTTTAACATTACCAGATTTATGATCTTTAGTCATAGCTTCAAATACCCCAAAAAAATTTGATGCTTGAATATTTTAATAAAAAAATTTAAAAAATTTCTATAAGAAAATATTAAATTTTATTTACATCGATAATAACTTAGTAAATACTTGGATGCTAGCCCTTTAAGCACATTTTTTTTCTTCTAAAGAATCAGGTTGATTTACATTACAAGAACAAATTAAATTGCGATCACCATATGCATTATTAATCCTAGAAACTGAAGACCAAAACTTAATATTAGTTGGAGTTTTATAAGGAAAAGAAGCTTTTTCTTTTGAATAAGGATAATGCCAATTATCAGCAATTAACTCTTTCAGCGTATGGGGAGAATTGCTTATTACATTATTATTCTTTAATTCATTATTATTTTCTATTTCACTTATTTCTTCACCTATCAATAGCATAGCCTCACAAAATCTATCTAATTCTGCCAAACTTTCACTTTCAGTAGGCTCTATCATTATGGTCTCTGGAACAGGCCAACTTATAGTTGGAGCATGAAAACTATAATCTATTAATCTTTTGGCTAAATCATTTACACTCAAACCAGTTTTGGATTTTAAATCTCTAAAATCTAAAATACATTCATGTGCGACAAAATTATTTTTTCCTTTATAAAGAATCTTGAATTTATGCTTTAAAGAATGCGCAATATAATTTGCAGATAAAATTGCGTGCGCAGTTGCTTTTCGTAAACCACAAAGACCAGCCATTTTTATGTACATCCAACTTATTGGAAGAATACTTGCACTCCCATGCTTGGCAGAAGATACGTAATTAGAACTAACAGATAAATTATTATCCATTAAAGAATGAGTAGGAAGAAATGGGCTTAAAGTTTCAGATGCGGCAACTGGACCTACTCCTGGACCACCACCTCCATGAGGAATGCAGAATGTTTTATGTAAATTCAAATGACAAACATCAACACCATAGTTCCCAGGTTTGCATAATCCAACCTGAGCGTTCAGATTTGCTCCATCTAAATAGACAAATCCTCCAACAGAGTGGATTAAGTCACATATCTTTCTGATTTGTAATTCAAAAACCCCATGAGTAGAGGGGTAGGTCAACATAAGGGCTCCTATTTGGTTATCAAATTTCTTAACCTTGATTGACAAATCTTGAAAATCAATATTTCCTTCGTCATCACATTCAACAGTTAAAACATCAAAACCTGCCATAACTGCACTAGCAGGATTTGTTCCATGAGCACTTTTAGGAATTAAACATTTTTTTCTTAAAAGTTCTCCTTTTGATTCAAAATAGGAATTTATTGCCAATAAACCTGCAAACTCTCCTTGAGAACCTGCATTAGGTTGAAAAGAAACTGATTTTAAACCGACAATATCACTTATCCATTTTTCTAGGTCAGATATTATTTTTGAATAGCCTCTAGTTTGATCTGGTGGGGAAAAAGGATGAATGGAAGATAAATTAGCCCAAGAGACTGGATTTAACTCTGATGCAGAATTTAACTTCATGGTGCAACTTCCTAATGGCATCATTCCATCTACCAAAGAAAAATCTTTTTCAGCAAGTCGGAATATATATCTCATTAATTCGGTTTCACTTTGGTAATTTGTGAAAATATCTTGCTGCATCCATTCACTGGATCTCAAAGCTAAACTTTCAAGATGAAATCCTTTTTCAAATTTGAAATGCTCTAAATTTTCTTTTTTTTCTATAAGGTTTGCTATAAAAGTCACAATATCTTTGATTTCTTTTTCATTACTCAGCTCATCTAAAGAGATCCCAAAGCCAGTGGAATCTTCAATAGTTGATCCTAAAGGCAAAATTCTTAAGTTATACCCATTTTTTAAAGCTTCATTATGGATCTTTTGGGAGTGTTCAGAATAGACATCAACACTATCAAATCTAATCCCATCAGAAATATCAAAACCTAAATCAACCAAACATGATTCCAAATTGATTCTCAACTCCACTATTCTCTTAGCAATTTGCGTTAATCCAGAAGGTCCATGATAAATAGCATAAAAAGAAGAAATTATGGCTAACAAAGATTGAGCAGTACAAATATTACTAGTAGCCTTTTCCCTTCTAATATGCTGCTCTCTTGTTTGCAATGCTAGTCTTAAAGACTTTTCTCCATTTTTAGAGAGAGTTTGCCCAACAATTCTTCCAGGTATCAGCCTTTTATATTTTTCGCTACATGCAAAATATGCAGCATGAGGGCCACCAAAACCCATTGGAACACCAAATCTTTGCATACTACCAACTGCAACATCAACACCAAATTCAGAAATTGGTTTAATTAAAACTTGTGCCAGTGGATCAATACATGCCGTTACAATAATTTCTGATCTATGTGCTTGGGATATTAAGAATGTGGGATCAAATAATTCTCCATTTTTACCGGGTAATTGCAACAAAATCCCAAAAACATCATCATGATTAGGAAGGTTACTTTGAGTAAAGCGTTTTAAGGATATTCCCAAAGGTTTTGCTCTGGTTTGTAGGACATTAAAAGTATGATCAAAAACATTTGATTCCACTAAGTACACTTTTGAAGATTTATTTTTTCTTGCAGCAAAACTCATCGCCATAGCTTCTGCTGCTGCAGTACCCTCATCTAACAAAGATGCATTAGCGACAGGGAATCCTGTTAGTTCACAAACAATAGTCTGAAAATTAAATAGAGCTTCTAACCTTCCTTGTGCAATTTCTGCTTGGTATGGAGTATATGATGTGTACCACCTTGGATTTTCGAGAACATGTCTTTGGATTACTTTAGGCATGTGATTGTCATAATAACCAAGGCCTATTAGTGATCTCATTTTGGTATTTTTCTTCGCAATCTCTTCTAATTCATTTAAAGCCTCAATTTCTGAACAACCTTGTGGCAATATTTCTGAAGATTTATCTTTAAGCTGAATATCTTCAGGAATAACTTGATTTATAAATTGATCAATATTACTAAAACCAAGCTTATTCAGCATAATTCTTTGATCATTATCACCTAACCCAAGATGCCTATCTATAAACAAATCGGACCCAAATTTGGATGTCATATTAAAATATTTTTCTTTAAAATAGCTCTTTTTAAAAAGTTTGCCTTATTTTGGTACAACCTTTGATTGATATTCCTCAGAAGTCATCAAATCAGCAATTGATACTTTTGATTCTGGTTTCAAAATGACTAACCAACCTTCTCCAACGGGATCATTCTGTAAAAGCTCAGGGTTATCAATAACACTTTCATTTACAGAAACTATTTCCCCTGAAAAAGGCAGATAGACTTCCTCAACAGCCTTTACAGATTCTATTGTTCCAAAAGTCTCACCTTTCTCTAAAGTAGCTCCTTGATCAGCTAACTCAACAAAAACAATATCTCCTAATTGATCTATAGCAAATTCACTAACTCCAATTTTTAACAATCCTTTTTCTTCCAAAACATATTCATGGGTATCAGCATAGTTGAGGTTATCTGGAAACTGGTAAGACATGATTAAATTGATAAAGAAAGTAGAGAATCCTTTGAAATTAATTTTTCTTCTAATAATTCAGATAATAATTGAATTAATGCAATTTTGATATGAGCTATGTGAGAACCACCTTGAATAAAAATATTGTAAGGATCTCTAAGAGGAGCATCAGCAGAAAATTCGCTTGTACTACCTTCAATAAATGTACCTCCTGCCATTAATAATTTTGAATCATATCCATACATTGGTGATGGAACAACATTTAAAAAAGAATCTACTGGTGAAGAATTTTGAAAAGATTGACAAACTTTTTGTACCAAATAAGGATTATTCAATCTCACTGCCTGAATAAGATCAGATCTATAAGTTGCTGGCTCTGGCAAAACCTTAAATCCCAAATTTTTAAAAACTGCGGCAACCATATCAGCACCTTTTAGTGATTCGTGTACAATTTGTGGTGCTAAAAACAAACCCTGTAAAATTAATCTTCCTAGGCCAAAATTTATACCTGCTGATGAACCAATACCTGGTGAGGTTAATCTAGAACATGCCATCTCAACCAACTCAGCATCTCCTGCAATGTACCCACCAGTAGGAACGATTGTTCCTCCCAAATTTTTAATCAATGATCCAGCAATTATATTTGCACCTTTAGAGATTGGTTCACTGTCTTCAACAAGCTCGCCATAACAGTTATCAACAAAACATGTGCAGTTAGGATCAAGGGAATGAATAAGACTACAAATTTTCTCTATCTGATGATTCGCAAGAGATTTCCTCCAAGTATATCCACAACTTTTTTGTATGAATACTAATTTACATGCATTTTCTTTAAAAGAATGAACAATTTTTTCTTCAAAAGAATCAAAATTCTCGCAGATATTTATTTGCTTGTATTCAATCCCAAAATCTTTAAGTGAGCCTTTACCTCCTCCCCTTATTCCTATAACTTCTTCTAATGTGTCATATGGTTGTCCTGTAAGAGATAGCATCACATCTCCAGGTCTAAGAATTCCAAATAAAACAGAACATATTGCATGCGTTCCACTTACAAATTGCATTCTCACAGCTGCCTTCTCAGCGAGAAACAATCTTGAAAATACCGCATCAATTTTTTCTCTTGATATATCATCATGACCACTACCAGAAGATTGATTGAAATGGCTAGTAGAAACTTTTTCTTCGTTAAAAATTGTCAAAATACTATCTAATTTCTCATAAACCTGTTTAGACCTCTCTTGAAAAACTTTTATTAAACCCTCTTCTATAGAAAGCACAGCATTTTCAGCCAGTTTAAGGTTATCGTTTTTTATCATTATTATAGTAAGAAATCATCTTTTTTCTTAGAAGCTAAATTTCTTAATTCTGCGAGGAAAGCATTAGGTCCTCTACCCTGAAAATAAGAGAGTTTTTTTGAAGCCTCATATAAATCAAGTAGTTCTCCATCTAATTCTTCTGCTGTATAGTCTCTAATTCCTGCTATTACCTCAGCAAAGCGTTCTCTACGAGTAGATTTATTGACATCATAGGCTTCCATTACTTTAATTTTACATGATCTCCAAGCCTTATTCTGGCAAAAATGCGCTGATAAGGCATCACTTAAAGCAGAAGCTTCTTCATCTTCTATATACCAGTCAAAAGATGAAGGCAGAGATTTTAATCCTGAAAAAATCTCAAATAACTCTCCTGCCGACAGTGGATTGCCTGAATCATTTTTTAAGGGTAATGCAGACTCTTCCAAAGATTTCCATAAATCTGGATAATCATCTTCTAAACGATCCCTGATTATTTCTATACCTTGATCAAGAATCGTATTAACCTGAGCTAAAGCAAGAAAAACTTCAGGGCCCGGCGAAGATAACTTACCATTTCTAAGATTAGAAATTTGCGAATTATGAACTTTACCTAAGTCAAGAATTTCAGAAAGTAATGGCAAAATTCTATGTGACCAACCATTTCTCTCATGCCAGAGATGTATCAAATGAGCCATAGCCCTTCGACCTTTAGATAACTTATCGCGATAACCAAGACTCACAGATAATTAAACTTATCAATAGTATAGTATGATAATATTACATATCGGTATTTTTGAAAATAGAATTTCAATATCATGAATTCAGTTATCTTCCAGGAAACAGCTAAATTAAAAAGACCTGTACCTGCAGAAAAAGTTGCAGAGCTACATTACAAATTCCTAGCTCCATCTAGTCACTCTAAGAAATATCCTCCTAGATTACATAAAACATGGGGAACCATCGTTTTTATGATTGCTATACATGTCTTATCTTTAGTGGCATTACAACCTCAGTTTTGGAGCTTGCCAGCAGTTACAGCTTTATTTTTCTTTTACTGGTTAACTGCCTGTTTAGGAGTCACACTAGGTTACCATCGTTTACTTTCCCATAGATCTTTTGTCGTCCCAAGATGGTTGGAAAGATTCTTTGCTACTTGTGGTGCTATCAGTTGCCAACATGGTCCAATAGATTGGGTTGGTTTACATAGACATCATCACTCATTCTCAGATACAGAGGTAGATCATCACAACAGTAAGAGAGGATTTTGGTGGAGCCATATGGGATGGATGTTTAAAGATGTAGAAGCTCTTAAAGCAGTTCCCAAGTTAAGTGCAGATTTAATTAAAGATCCATACTACAGATTTCTTAACAAATATTTCTTATTTTTACAGATTCCTATTGGTCTCACACTATACGCAATAGGTCAAAAATTAGGTGTTGGGGGATGGGCTATGGTCTTATGGGGAATACCTTTGAGGCTTGTAGTCGTTTACCACATTACTTGGTTAGTAAACTCAGCTACTCATTGCTGGGGAAAAGCTCCTTTCGAAAGCGGTGATGAATCAAAAAACAATGCTTGGGTTGCAGCTTTAACATTTGGAGAAGGATGGCATAATAATCATCATGCATTTCCTAACTCTGCAAAGCAAGGTTTATTTAGAGGTCAGATTGATCTCACATGGGAACATATTAAAATTCTTGCGAAATTAGGTTTTGCAAAAAAAGTAAAATTACCCTCTAGGTCTTATTATTAATAGTATTATTTAAAATTTTCATGGCTAAAAGAGTACAAGTCGCATTAACTGAATCAATCGCCTCATTAGGTAAAGAGGGCGACTTGGTTGAAGTATCTCCTGGATATGCAAGAAATTTTCTATTGCCTTATGGCAAAGCAATGAATGTAACCCCAGCTGTTCTTAAGCAAATTGAACGAAAAAAAGAAAAAGAAAAAATTGCTGCAGATAAGTTAAAGCAAGAAGCTTTAGATTTCCAAACCGCTTTATCAACTATAGGTAGATTCACTATTAAAAAACAGGTTGGTGAAGATGGTGTGCTTTTCGGAACGGTGACCAATGGAGATGTTGCAGAAGCAATAGAAGCAGCAACCAAAAAAGAAATTGATAGAAGAAATATCACAGTTCCTGATATTCATAATTTAGGTTCCTTTACTGCAAAAATCAAATTACATCAAGAAGTAAATGCGGAGGTAAATATTGAAGTAACAAGTTAATCAATTTGTTGCAATATTCTGAAAAGTAGCCAAAGTATATATCTAAGCAATTTAAAGATATGGTTTCAGTACCTTTTCCAAATGATGGGCAAAATGAAAACTTTAAAAAAAATTTTAATAGTGAAAATCCTGGATTAGTCCCTCCTCAAAACATTCAAGCAGAGGAAGCTGTCCTTGGTGGCATACTCCTTGATCCAGATGCGATTGGAAGAATTGCAGACTTAATTAAACCTGAATCTTTTTATATAAATGCGCATCAAGAGATTTTCAGAACAGCATTAATGTTGCATACCCAGGGGAAACCAACTGATTTGACATCAATGAGTGCCTGGTTAGCAGATAATAAATCACTAGAAAAAATTGGAGGTAATACTAAATTAGTAGATCTAGTGGAAAATGTATCCTCTACAGCGTCTATAGAACAAGTAGCTCAATTAATAACAGAAAAATTTATTAGAAGGCAATTAATACGTTCAGGAAATGAAGTAATTCAACTAGGTTTTGATAACACGCAAGAGACCAATGAAGTACTTGATAAAGCAGAGCAAAAGATTTTTGATATTAGTCAAGAAAAACCTACAAAAGGGCTGACTCCAGCAGCAGAAATTCTAACTACTACATTTAATGAAATTGAAGCTAGATCGCTTGGAAAAGAAGAAGTTGGTATAAAAACTCTCTTTTATGATTTTGATGCCTTGACTCAAGGATTACAGAGAAGTGATTTAATAATAGTTGCCGGAAGACCATCTATGGGGAAAACTTCAATAGTTTTAAATATGGCGAGAAATGTTGCTCATTCTCAAGATTTACCTGTTTGTTTATTTAGCCTTGAAATGAGTAAAGAGCAACTCACTTATAGATTATTATCTTTAGAGGTAGGAATAGAAGGAGGCAGACTCAAGCAAGGTAATCTAACCCCCGAACAATGGCCCGCACTTGGAGAAGGGATCAATACTTTAAGTCAGATGCCTATATACATTGACGACAAACCTAATTTAAGTGTTCTTGAAATGAGAGCACTCTGTAGAAGATTAATGGCTGAAAAAAAGAAAAAACTAGGCCTTGTAATAATCGATTACTTACAATTAATGGAGGGAACTACTCCCGATAATAGGGTACAAGAACTTTCACGTATAACAAGAGGCCTTAAAAGTATGGCAAGAGAACTAAATGTACCAGTAATTGCATTATCTCAATTAAGTAGAGGCGTTGAATCAAGAACAAATAAACGTCCTCTACTAAGCGACCTTAGAGAGTCAGGATCAATAGAACAAGATGCTGACTTGGTTTGTATGATCTATAGAGATGAATACTACAATCCGGAAACTGAAGATAGAGGGATAACAGAAATTATTGTCACTAAAAATAGAAATGGTCCTACAAATACTGTTAAATTATTATTTGAACCTCAATATACGAGATTTAGGAATTTAGCTAATTAAATCGCTCCTAACTAATGCAAGATAATCAATCAACAAATGAATCTTTTGACATCATAGTTATTGGAGGAGGGCATGCAGGATGTGAAGCAGCTATAACCACTGCAAAATTAGGATTTTCTACAGCATTATTCACAATCAATTTAGATAGAATTGCCTGGCAACCTTGTAACCCTGCAGTTGGCGGCCCAGCAAAAAGTCAGTTAGTGCATGAAGTTGATGCATTAGGAGGAATTATTGGAAAATTAGCTGATAAAACAGCGATACAAAAAAGAATTTTAAATGCAAGCAGAGGGCCAGCTGTATGGGCATTAAGAGCTCAAACAGATAAAAGAGAATACTCAAAAAAGATGATCGAAATACTGCAAAATACAGATAATTTATCTTTAAAAGAAGCAATGATTACTGAACTTGATATTGCAAAAACTGAACAAATCAGATTGAACTCAAAAAAAATCATAAAAAAAAGAATTAAGGGTGTAAAAACATTCTTTGGTAGTTACTATTCAGCGAAATCAGTTATCATCACAGCTGGTACTTTTTTAGAAGGCAAAATATGGATTGGTAATAAATCGATGTCAGCTGGCAGATCAGGCGAACAAGCAGCACAAGGTCTTACTCAAAACTTGCACGAACTTGGAATCAAAACAGAACGTTTAAAAACAGGAACTCCAGCAAGAGTTGACAAAAAAAGTATCATTTTTGATGAATTAGATATGCAACCTAGTACTGCAGCTGATAAATATTTTTCATTTGACCCAGATATTAAAAATAATTTACCCCAAGTTAGTTGTCATATTACAAGAACGACTTCTAAAACACATCAACTAATTCGAGATAATTTACATTTAACACCCATTTACGGCGGTTTTATTGATAGTAAGGGGCCAAGATATTGTCCATCTATTGAAGATAAAATTGTTAAATTTGCTGATAAAGATTCACATCAAATTTTCTTAGAACCAGAAGGAATTAATACCCCTGAAATATATGTTCAAGGATTTTCTACAGGGTTACCAGAAAAAATTCAATTAGAACTTTTAAGAACCTTACCTGGATTAAGTGAATGTAAAATGTTAAGACCAGCATATGCTGTCGAGTATGACTATATACCTGCAACACAGCTCCAAACATCTCTAGAAACCAAAGAAATTGAGTATTTATATAGCGCTGGACAAATTAATGGAACTACTGGTTATGAAGAAGCAGCTGCACAAGGTTTAGTTGCAGGAATCAATGCAACAAGAAAACTAAACAAAATAGATCCAATAATCTTTACTAGGGAAAGCAGTTATATAGGAACAATGATCAATGATTTAATTACCAAAGATCTCAAAGAACCATACAGAGTTCTGACTAGTAGGAGTGAATATAGGTTAACCCTTAGAGGAGATAATGCAGATAGAAGATTAACTCCATTAGGTCATCAAATAGGGCTAGTTGATGAGAAAAGATGGTTGGCCTATCAAGAAAAGATGAAATCCCTCCAAGAAGAGAAATTGCGATTAAAAAACACTCGTTTAAAAAATACCGATAAAATAGCAAAAAAAATAGAATTAGATACAGGATCAAAAATTAAAGGTTCAATAACTTTGAAAGAACTCTTAAAAAGACCAAATTTTCATTATTCAGATCTAATTAGATACGATTTAATTAAGAAAGACCTTGCTTCCTCGATACAGGAAGGTGTTGAAATAGATATTAAATATGAAGGTTATCTCAAACGACAAAAAAACAACATTGAACAAATCAATCGTCAAAGCTGTAAATCTCTGCCACAAGAAATAAATTATGAAAAGATAGATACATTATCTTTAGAAGCTAGAGAAAATTTGAATAAGATAAAACCAAAAAATTTTGGTGATGCTTCAAAAATTCCTGGAGTTAGCAAAGCTGATTTAACTGCCTTACTAGTTTGGTTAAAAATAAGAGAAATAAAAAAAGAAAAGGCAAATATTTTTGCTAAAAAAAAGTTATCATCTTAAAAGTAATTCGTCAAAGCTCTGAATAATAAACTTTTTAATTCGCCAAGAATATTATGGGAAGAAAAAGCGTCTACTTTTTTAGTTAAAAATTCACTCCCAAAAATATCTGGACCTTGGAAATTAATGCTGCTTGGGGATGGAAGTCCAACTAGACATTTGCAGCTTTTAACTAATAAAGAAACAAAAATTAAATTAATTTCGATGCAATTAGATTCTTTATCCCGTCAAGAAGGTCCAAAAGAATTGAATCAGTTAAACGGCCCTTTAATTAGAAGACAAGTATGGATAAAAAACAATAATAAAAACTTAGCATGGGCTGAAAGTTGGTGGAATGAGGAACAAGTGAATGAAAATTTAAAAGCCAAAGAAGAACCAATTTGGAAGAATTTAACACAAGACAGATCAGAATTGTTTCGAGAAGTTGATCGAATTTCACTTGTGAATTCAACATGGTTAGAGGATCAATTTTCTTTTAAAGGTCCATTCTGGTCAAGAAATTATAGATTTTTTCGTAACAAAAAGCCTTTAACAATTATTAGGGAGGTTTTCAATCCACATTTAGAAAGTTTACTAGGCTCTTCTGGAATTAAAGAATTTGCAAATCTATACTCTTCTTCTTCTTGATCTAGGAAGATTTCTTGCTTTTGATTGACCTTGTTGATTTAATTGATCTCTTGATATATTATTCTCTTTTTTTGAAGCTCGTTGCCATCTTTCAACTTTGAGATCCATTTCATCTGGCCAATCTTCAACTTTACTATCTTTCTTAAAAGGTAATTTTTTTTGCTCAGTTGTCTGTAAATTTTTTGGTTGCCTTAAAGATATTGCTTCTAAAGGTCTTTTGGAATGCGTTTTAATAAAATCATAAGAGTTTGATTCTCTAGTAAATGTCTTAACATCGCTTTTATCATCGTAAAAATTATCATCATTCCAATCATTATTATCTTCATCAAAAAATAAATCCACTTTTTCAGATACCCATCTTCCTACTTTTTTAACACTCTTACTTGTTATTCCTTGAAAATCTGAGTTCCTTCTTTTGCCTGGCCTAGCTCCAGATACTCCATCAACGAGTTGCCTTCCAGTT
>NZ_CACOFR010000007.1 GCF_902626525.1 uncultured Prochlorococcus sp. | reverse complement strand
CTTTAATTAAAAATATGAAACACTGATTGGACCTCTATCTTAACTGTCACATATAAAAAATTTAAAAAGTACCTAGCTTCATAGCTGGGTACTTTTAAAGTATCAGAAAATAATGTGTGAGGAGTTTCTGATCTTATTAATTTACTCTGTAAGTAATTTAAAAGGCTACAGTATAAATTACTATTTATTTCGACCCTTTTTAAGTTATTTAAATGTTGATGCAAAAAAAATCAAACATTTATGGATTTATGAATAAAAATTATAAAAAAATAATTCATGTAATCTCAATAATTACTTTTTTTTCAGTCATATTAGGAGTTTTCAAATATTCACTTAATTACATTGAGAATAATCCTCAAAAATACTTACCTAAACAGAAGTAAAAATAAATTGAGTATAAATTCACTTCAAAAAATCTCAAAAACATTTTAGATATATTTTAGAAAATTGGTTTGCGCAATGAAGTTCAAAAAATCCTCAATTATCAATCAAGATAATATTTTAAAAGAGTTAAGAATAAAATATCAATATCAAATACTGGAGAGCTACTGGAAGAAACGAAAGAAAGAGTGTGAAAAAAATCTTTCAAAATTTTGCTAACTAATGATAATGAATTTTATTTTTTCTTTTTTATTGGCTTCTGTGATGTGGGTGCAAGTTCCTCAATGGGAAGCTGACTGGTCAAAATGTGCTGTAGATGTTCCTGATTCATCATGTCACTGGTACGTTACCGCTCCAGATAATACCTTTGGAGATGGATTTAATTGGGAAAACGCTCCTTGGTTTGATGCTAATGGATTGCAGGATGTAGCAAAGATTGAGAAAGAATCCGTATTAGAAAAGCTCCAAAATAATTAAAGTTTCCATTTCATCAATTAACTATTAAAAGTATTAAAATCTAGCTGCTTAATAGTTAACTTTTGATTAATTAAAAAATTTTTTATGCGTTTCAAAGTAAGTCTGAGAAAAAAAGGTTAGGAATTTAATGAGGTTGTCATAGCAAATAATAAAAAAGAAGCTAAGGAAGTAGCTTTAAAAAAAATCCAGAAGCTCAAGTATTAAACTCTGATTAGACATTTAAGATTTAATTATTTGCGAAGTTTAGGAATCAAAAGAGATGCCACACAAATAACACTAATTGCAGGCCCAGGCGACAGATTAAAGACCATAGAGAGAATAAAGCCAAGAAGTGAAATGCATAATCCAAAAAATGAAGACCTGATCATTCCAATTCTTAAACTATGAGCCTTATTTAGCCCTAACAGAGTTGGGGTAGAAAGAAGAGCGATTACAAGAATTACTCCCACTGCTGACATTGAACTAACAATTACTAATGCTGTCGTAAAACTCAAAGCAAGATTTAATAAAGAAACGTTTATACCACTTGCAGATGCACCTTCTGGATCTAATCCAACATAAACAACTTTTTCATATCCAAAAGTCATTAAAAGTATAAATACTAAAAAAGCAATTATTGTTCTAAGTAAATCTCCAAAATTTGCCGTCAATAAATCGCCAAATAATACTGCCTCCAAATCAATCCTTATTCCGAGTAGAGGGATAATAAGGACTCCAAACCCAAGCATTCCAGCGAGAATAGTATTCATAACTGCTTCATAATTTTCACTTTTTCTATTAGTTAAACTTTCCGCTATTACTGAGCCTAAAAGACCACTGATAACACCACCAATTGAGGGGTGAATTCCAAGCGCTAAGGCTAAAGCAAGTCCAGGCAAAACACAATGAGAGATTAAATTAACTTGTAATAATCTCTTATGAGTGATTAATACAGTTCCCATTGCTGGACATAAAATCCCTGAGAAAATAGTTATTATTAATGGGACAAGCCACCAGTTGTTATTAATAAAAGACATTATTCGAATGATTCGGTATGATCAAAAATACGGGACAAAAAAAGATTTCGGAAACAATGGTAACTAAGTCTGACATTACCAAAAGACAAGAACAACTTCTTGAAGAACTTAATAAATGCGAAGATGAATTGAGCGGTCAAGAGTTGCATAGACAATTGATAGAAAACGGTAAAGCAATGGGATTGACAACTGTTTACAGGAATCTTCAAGTTCTTATAAAGCATGGTTTAATACGTTCTAGACATCTCCCAACTGGAGAAGTTCTTTACACCCCTGTAGATAGAGATATTCATCATTTGACCTGTGTTCAATGTGGTGAGACATCAAAAATGGAAGGATGCCCGGTAAAAGATATACATACTCCCAATTCAAATCCCAAGAAATACCAATTATTGTTTCATACCCTCGAATATTTCGGGCTTTGCCAAAACTGTTATCAGGCTCAGAATTAAAAAGGAACATTTTCTAATCGCAGAAATTATTTTCCTTTATTGAGCTAATGTTTATTGCATCCAATTTATCTTTTATTAGATCTGGACTACCAACTGCCAAAACACTTTTATCAAGAACTATTACTTGATCATAATTATTTAGAGACTCTCCCCAATCATGACTACTTACGAGTAAAGAAAGTCCCGAATCTGCAAGTTGACGAACAATTTTTAGAAAATCCTCTTTTGCGGGGGGATCCAATGCCGCACAAGGTTCATCCAGAAGAAATATTTTTGCAGGGGACATAAGAGTTTTTGCTAATAGAGCTCTTTGTTGCTGTCCTCCTGAAAGAGAATCAAGTCTTCTATTAGCCAAATTTGCAATGCCTACTCTTTGCAATGTCGCCTCTAATTCACAACACTTATTAATCCAAGAATTAGGATATGTTAGGAGAGTCTTAATTTGAAAGGGGTTATTACTTCTTGATTTTGAATACTTAATTTGACCAAGAGATACTAATTTTTCTACTGTAATGGGAAATTTCCAATTCATAGAACTTCTTTGAGGCATTAGTGCCACTAGAGAACTAGATCTATATAAGTTTTCACCGTCAATTTTTATTTCGCCTACATCTGGAGTATTTTGTCCTTGCAATATTTTCAAAAGAGTTGATTTACCTGCACCGTTTGGACCAACTAACGCTGTTAGGGTTCCAGGCTTAATCTCAACCGATACCTTATTTAAAACTGGCTTACTTTTTTTTGTGTATGCAAATGTTAAATTTTCAGCGACTAAAGTAGCCATTAATTAATCTTTTTTAAAAAAGTCACTTTACAAGCTTATCAATAATACTAGCTGTGTCTTATTTTCATAACATTTGATACCGCCACTTGTCAGATACAATGAAAATGATTATCATTTTTAAGTATTTATAATTTTTCATGTCAATTTTTAAAAAACTTTTAACAAATAAAACAGGTTTGAATAAGTTAATTATTAAAAATTCCGTAATCGCTGGAACGATTATATTTTCTAGTTTTGGGCAGGATGTCATGGCTAAAGGAAAATCATACATAGCAGTTGAACCACTAGTTTGTGATTTGGTTAAATCAATTGCATTACCTTCTGACAAAGTTACATGCTTAGTAGATAGAAAAGAAGATGTTCACGACTTAAAGATCAATCCAAGGCAAGCTCAATTACTAAATAGTGCAGACAAAGTATTCACTCTTGGTAAAGAAATGACTCCAAGCATCAGAAATTGGGAAAATAAAAAGAATACTGTTGTTGTAGGTATTAGTGCAATAGACATAGACGATAATTCTGATCATGGAGGTCATGATGATCATGCAAACCATGATGGAAGTAATGATCATGCTGAACATTCAGCTAAAGTAGATGATCATTCTGATCATGGAGGTCATGATGATCATACTGAGGGTGCTTTCGAATGGGCAGGTAAATTCCAGCTTTCTAAGGGTTCTTACAAATGGTCATTTGAAAAAGTCGATGGCGAATATGCAGATCCTGCAATGAAGATGGTGATTCTCAAATCCAATAACATAAAGAGTTCTGAAGAGTTAGCTAAAGAATTATTAGGATCTAAAGACTCAATAAGCAGAAAAAATAATGGCACTTTGATAGCAAGTAATAAAGCTTTTATTCTTAACTTTGATCAAAGAAAAGAAAGCACTGTTTTTAACGTGGATATCAAAGAAGATGGTCAATATATATTTTTTACTGAACACATGCCATTTGAGTTTGAAGCAACTCAACACTTTTTTAAAGACGTTTTAAATAGTGATGTCGAACCAATCGCACAAGTACCAGACGAAGGAGAGGAGCATCATCATCATCATGACCATGGAGGTCTAGATCCACATATATGGCATGATCCACATAACATCATAAAAATGGGAGATGTTATAAGCAAAAGTTTAAAGAAAGATATTTCAGTTTTTAATAGAGGGGACAGAAAATTAATTAATGAAAGATTCGAAAAAGCTGATTCACTCTTAGAAGCTTTAGATAGTTGGATCGTCGAACAAGTAAGCTCTATCCCTCAGGATAACAAAGTAATTGTCTCTAAACACAACGCAATGGGATACTACGGCGATGCCTTTGGTTTTGAAACTATAAGTTTACTTGACTTTCTTGGGGACTCCTCAAGCTTAAGGCCAGACAACATAAGTTCTACTTTAAAAATGTTAGATGAAGAAAAAGTTCAGGCAATATTTCCTGAACAATTTCCAGCATCTAAGTTATTAAGGAACTTAAGTAGACAAAGTTCTGTTCCTTTAGCTTCTAATCAAATATTCGTTGATGGATTGATGATGGATGGTAATACGGTTTCAGTAGCCGTACACAACACTTGTACAATTGTTGATTCATTAGGTGGAAGCTGTAATAAAGAATCTGGCTCCAATCTTGAGTCTGAATGGTACAAACTTTCAGATTAAATTTCTCTAATAAAAACGGTCTTCATTTTTTATTATTACTAATATTAGAATATTGTTTATTTAGTAAAAATCATAAATGAGCATTAAAGATAAAGTTCCCGTTACAATTCTCACTGGATTTTTAGGTTCAGGGAAGACTACTTTGCTTAATAGAATACTAAGTGAAGAGCACGGGAAAAGAATAGCCGTAATTGAGAATGAATACGGTGAAGTAGGTATAGATCAAGGGCTCGTAATTAATGCCGATGAAGAAGTTTTTGAGATGTCAAACGGTTGCATTTGTTGTACTGTTCGCGGTGATTTAATAAGAGTCCTTGGCAACCTTATGAAAAGAAGAGATAAGTTTGATTATGTTTTAGTAGAAACGACAGGATTAGCAGATCCTGGGCCAGTTGCACAGACATTTTTCATGGATGAAGAGATTAGTTCTGAATTTACTCTTGATGGAATTGTGACTTTAGTTGATGCTGCACATATTGATCAGCAGCTAGGTAGGAGTGATGAAAGTTCAGAACAAGTAGCATTTGCAGATGTTATTGTCCTCAATAAAATTGATTTAGTCTCTGACGATGCACTAGATACCCTTGAATCAAGATTGAGAGATATGAACCGAATGACTCGAATTATTCGAGCCGAGAATGCCAAAGTACCAATTGAAACAGTCTTAAATCTAAGTGCATTTGATCTTGATCAGATCCTTAAACGCAGACCAACATTTCTTGAACCAGAATATCCTTTCGAATGGACAGGTGTTTACGATCTTGCTGCCGGTAAATATGAATTATTACTAGAAGAAGGACCCGATCCGGAAATGTCATTAGTAGCTCTTGCTAACCAAGGTGAGAGTGATGAAGAACTTAAAAATGGCGCTGAATCATCTGTAAGACTTTATGCAGAAAAAGCAATTAGTTTAGAGTCTGGAAATACTATCCCATTTGGAGAACATATAAATCTTAGATTGGAGGATAAAGGAAATAAATCCTTTATCCTGCACATAGAAAAACCAACAAAAATAGGTTTGTTTACTCAGCACACTGCTGAAGAATTTAATATGAAAGTCATTAAAAGTGAAGACAAAAATTCAAAAGAGATCCTATTTAATACTGAAAGATTTTGGCAAGCAGAGCATGAACATGATGACGAAGTAGGCTCAATTGCCATAGAGCGATTTGGTGATGTTGACCCTGAAAAACTAAATATTTGGATGGGTAGGCTTCTCTCGGAAAAAGGGGTGGACATATTCAGAACTAAAGGTTTTATAAGTTACTCAGGAAACACAAGAAGAATAGTTTTCCAGGGTGTACACATGTTATTTACTGCACAACCTGACAAAGAGTGGGGTAACGAACCTCGTAGAAATCAGCTTGTTTTTATCGGCAGAAATCTAAATGAGAAAGAAATGCAAGAAGGCTTTGATAAATGCCTGATTTAGAAGCATTTAGTCCTAGAGGCATTTTCCATGAAGGCTGGACAGCCGAAGTTAACGATTATGCCATAGCATGTGGCTGGGCTCTTAAAGGGAAACAATTTATTGTTGGCGATGTAGCAGGAGGTCTTTTTGCATTCGAAGGAAATACTGGAAAAATTATTTGGAAAAAAGAAAATACACACTCTGGTGGTCTATTAGCAATGGCCATTCATCCAGAAGGTGAAATTTTTGCAACAACAGGGCAGGATGGAAATGTTAAAATTTTCAATTGCCACGAAGGAAAATTAATTAAAACACTTGATCTTGGCAAAGGGTGGTTAGAACATCTCAAATGGTCCAGTGACGGTTTATTTCTAGCAATAGCTTCCTCAAAGAAAGTATATGTTTTTAATGAAAGTGGTGAAGAAAAATGGATTTCAGAAGACCATCCAAGTACAGTGAGTGCAATCACATGGTCAAATAAAAATGAATTGGCAACTGCCTGCTACGGTAGAGTGACATTCTTTGACATAGTTAAAAATAAAACTAATCAAAAACTCGAGTGGCAAGGATCATTGGTCTCAATGGAATTAAGTCCTAATGGAGATATAGTCGCATGTGGAAGTCAAGATAATTCAGTTCATTTTTGGCGAAGATCAACTGGAATGGACGCTGAAATGACAGGATATCCCGGGAAACCAAGTCACCTTTCTTTTGATGAAAGCGGAAAATTGCTAGCAACTAGTGGCAGTGAAAGAATTACAGTATGGAGCTTTACAGGGAATGGTCCAGAAGGGACTATGCCGGGAGAGCTTTGTCACCATACAGAACCTATTACGAGTCTAGCTTTTTCAAATAAAGGTATGCTTGTAGCCTCAGGATCTAGAGATGGTTCTGTGGTCGCAAGTTTTCTAAAAAAAGACGGTAATGGAGAGGCAGTTGGAGCTGCATTCGCAGGAGATTTAGTAGGAGCAATATCATGGAGGCCTGATGATTGTGCACTTGCAGCAGTTAATGCAAAAGGTGTAGTCAATGTATGGAAATTTAAAGTCCGTGCAAATCTTTTTTCAAAGGATTTAAGTAAAAAATAGAAATATATTAAATCACCAATAGTTAGCTTTTAAATGTCTTTCCATACAAATGATCTCACAGTCATTATCTATACCTTTTGGATGAATATCGCAATATGAGAGGCATTGAAAATATTCATCTATCGGATTAGAGTTCTTGTTTTTACTATATTCTTTTGAATGTCTCATAAAAGATTTCCTCAATTATTTAAAATTAAAATAAACGAATTAAATATCAAAAGAAATAAGCAAAACTTACTAAAAAATTAAAAAAATAAAAAAAGATAAATACTATCTTCGGACATTTTTAAATAAAAGGCAATGCGTATAAAAACCGATTGTCATTAGAGAAATATTTTCCTACTTTAAGATTGTTGAGTTCTAGGAGGTCTTTCAAAATGATCGATAGCCTGCCTGAAATTTCGGAATAAACCGAACTAATTTAATTAACTGCTCCAATTATTTTTTATTAATGTCTAAGCTTCCTTCTTCTGCATCGTTTAGGTGCCCTTTAAGAAAAAAGCTTAATTCTAGCGTTTTTGCCCCAGTTAAAGACAATTAGTTGATTTTGTAAGCATTAGCTTAATAGAGGTTAGTAACAAGGATCAATGATTTAGGTACGTTATTAACTTTAGTAAAAAATATAAGTAAGAGATTAAAGAGGGCTTTATTAAGTCCTCTTTTTTTTTTAATAAGATGACATTCTTCTGTATTTATACATAATGATAAAAATAATCAAATAAAGATGATTAGATATTATTGCCCCTATTGCAATCCTAAATATCAATTTCAAAAACAATCCCATAAAGGTATTCTTGTATGTGGCATGTGCGGAGAAGATCTTGTAAAAAAACCATTTATTAAGTTAAACCAAATAATTGCTTTAATTGCTGCTTCATCATTACTTCTACCGTTAATATTTACTTTTGTTTTTTTGATTAAAAATCAAATAAATCCTCCTAATAAAAATTATCAAGCAAGTAATAATCTTATAATAATTATGAAAAATAATTTATCTTGGTAAATTAACCTTTTAAGATTATGTAAATCACTCAATATATTGAGATTATTTACCTTATAAGATAAAAAAAATAGATATATAAAAAATGTTTTTTTATTTAGTGAAAACTTATACATTCTTAGATATTTGTATCCGTTTTTATTTAATTAATCATTAAAGATAATTGAACTCAATTTTAGAAATTCCAATTATCAAATCAAACAAATCAAAAATGTTTGAGTTGATAAGTTTTACACAATTTCTTGATACAAAAAATGTCAGATTTTTTGATATTAGTTTTATTGAATCAAATTATATAGATCTAGTTATTCATAATGTTCAAAAAGTTAGCCCACCAAATGATAAAGAATTTAAAAATTGGCAATTTTACATACATGAAAAACATGCAGATAATCTATTAGCGATCCAAGGTGGAGGACATTTTTTCTTGTTTATTATTATTGGGATAATCCTTTTTATTAAGTGAGATTAGAATTATAAGAATATATACTAAAAATACCTAGAAAAACTTTTCATAGATCAGTATCCGAAAAAAACGTTACTATAGTGTTAATTCAAGCCACAAGAGATATAAGGGAACATTTGATCCTTAATTAAAGATTACCAATAGCAAAGATAACAAAAACTTCTCGACTGCATAACCTATTTATAATCAAGATTTAAAATTTATAGTGTTAAATAATCTTAAATAAGGACTCATATATTTATACATCAATTTAAATAATTATCTAATTGTTATAAAATAAGAATATTGTAATTTTTTAGTATGAAATTCTTTAGTTTTTTAAAATATTTTTTATGCATAATTTTTTCTTTCTTAATTGTATCTTCTCCAGTTTTTGCTGGAGCAAATGTTGCTGTTAAGGGTGAGGGAGATGAAGTTCCAAGTTATGTAAGATCTGATATTACAGGATATGATTTCCATGGAGAGGATCTTCATTTATCCTCCATCGCTGGAGCGGTTGCAAGAGACGCCGATTTTAGTGATGTTGATTTACATGGAACTACATTAACGTTATCCGATTTAAAAGGTTCCAATTTGAATGGGATCAATCTTACTGATACTCTTTCTGATCGAGTTAATTTTCAAAAAACTGACCTGAGAAATGCAGTTTTAATAAATATGATTGCATCTGGAAGCAGTTTTGCAGGAGCTCAAATCGAAGGAGCTGATTTTACTTTTGCGATTCTTGACAGCGAAGATCAAAGAAATCTTTGTAAAATTGCTGATGGCATAAATCCAACAACAGGTGTTTCGACAAAAGAAAGCCTTGAGTGTAGTTAAAATTTAAAATCATAAGTACACTCTTTTGCCTTTATTTAATTTATAAATTCTTTCCTCATCATCTTGAAATATCATTTCACCATTTAACCTTGACTTTCTAAATTTTGAAAGTCTAGCTCGATGTATATTAGATTTTCTATTTATCTTTTCTTCATTATCAGAAATTCCTATAAAGATATTTATATCAGGGTTTGAAAAGGTTTTTTCTTCCTCCCTTAAAAAAATTCTTTCAATATTTGATTTCTTACTTTGAAGTTTATTTTTAAATTTATTTAATTTTATATTTTTTGGTTTGATTAAATTAATTTTTTTGTAGACCAAAATAATAATTCCAAAAACTAAAAAAATTAAAAGTTTATTCATAACTCATTTAATTTTTATTTTTATATCCACCCCTAAGTTACTTTTAGTAGTTAATATTTCTTTTTTTAAAATTCCATAAGTAAAAATTCTAGATAAAGTTTTCAAGGATTTAAAAACTATAAATACAGTAAAAAGAAAAAAAATAATAAGGTTTTCTACAAGAATATTTTTATTTTTATTTAATATGTTATTCATAATATTTTAAATCGCTTATTTTTTCATTTTTTGCGTATGGTCCGAAAAATTCACTTGATTCTCTACCTAATATTTTAGCAAGATTTAAGCTTTTATCTATATTCCATTTTGATGCCAATCCATAAAAAAAACCTGCAGCAAAAGAGTCACCACATCCATAAGAATCAACCTTTGGTTTTTTATTTTTAAGAGCTTTATATCTTCCGCCTGGAAATATTATGCCTCCATTCTCTCCCTCAGTTTTAATGGTGTATTTGGGTTTTACCAATAAATCAGAAAAAGAAAAAACTTCTCCAGGATCAAGATTACTACCTATTAATGCATCTAAAAGAACATTTGATTTATTAATAATATTTAATCCAACCCTTGGAGTTGTACAAAGTGTTGAAGCAACTCTTGCCATTTTAAGGATCTTAGCATCTGATGCAGTGATAAAAATTCCATCCATTTTTTTTAAAACATCCCAATCTAAGTTGTCATTATGATTTGGAGCCAACCTTTCTCCAATAACTGTAATCGCTCTATCACCTTGAGAATCAATCAAACTAAACCCTTTTCTAGTAGGTTTATTACGCCATGCCACATGTAACTTTATTCCCATATTAGAAAGAATTTTGAAACATTTATCTCCATAATCATCATTACCTAAGGAAGTAAAAAAATGTATTTGTTTTGAAGTTAATTCAGAAAGTTGTTTCGCGATAATGGAGCCTCCTCCTGCAGGATATTCAAGGGACTTCTTAGAATGAGAGATAACTCCAGGTTTTGGCAAGTGATCAACGTTTAAAAAATTTATCCACTCAACATGACCAACTACAGCAAAATTTAAATTTCCTTTTATAAATTTATAGTCTTCAGATTCATCTTTTTGAACAATCATAAGATTTTAAATATTATTATTATTATTATTATTATTATTATTATTATTAAAAAAATATTTTAAAGAATGAATTCATTTGACATATTAAAAGATAATAAAAAGATACTATCTTTTCTTTACCTTTTTCTATCTATTTTAGGCGCTGTCCTTCCAATGATGGCAAATTTCGAATTTGCCAGGGAATATGGAAATAGCTTTGATATTAATAACTTTATTTCCTTAGCCAATGCAAACCCTGCAGCTCAATCAATTTCTAGGGACTTATTGGTAGGTGCTAGCGCTATTTTTATATGGATAGTAAATGAATCAAAAAAATTGAATATTAAAAACATGTGGATTGTTTATATTGGAACTTTTCTTATTGCATTTGCTTTTTCCGCACCTTTTTTCTTATTTCTAAGAGAGAGAAGAATTATTGAATTAGAAAAAAATTAAATATTTAAAGATACATTAAAATAATCTTTTAAATAGTATTGCGAATATTACGAAGCAACAACATGAGATAGATAACCAGATTATTGACGCATAACCAAAATTATCTAGTATAAACCCTGAAATAAATGGTCCAACAAAATAACCCATAGCAAAACATTGTGATAATAATGCAAGAGCAAAACCTTTTTTGTTTGAAGGAGCTATTCTGAACACAACATCTGTTGAAGTTGGAAGAAACGAAGCAGTTCCTAAACTTACTAATATCAATGAAAAAGAAATTAAATAATAAGCTAAATTATTTAAATAACTAGAAATAAATAATAAAAATGAAGCAAAAGAGAAGTTTATTAAACTAAATTTCAATCCAAATAATCTACCCTTTCTTGATATCCAAGCTCCCACAGGCCATTGTAAAAACAATAATAAAATCAACTGAATAGAAATTATAAGGCTAGTAATTTCTTTCCCTAATGAATTCCTATATACTCCACCTTTGACGAGATCTAAAGGTAAAGTTACTTGTATTAAAGCTAAAGAAGTGGTTATTAATAAAATAGATAAAATTATTATTCCTGAATTTCTATTCCAATTCAATTGTCCCTTTTTAATTGGATCTAATAAATTACTTTGGAAATTTTCTAAATTTATTTTGATAGAAGAATTATTTCTTAATATTAAATAAGTAATAATCAACATACAAAATATATCATTTATAAAAATTGATTTAGAGTAAAAATAATTAGTGAGAAATCCTCCTACAAATACTCCTAAAAATATTCCTAAAGCCTCCGAACTCCTAACAAGAGCATAGGCTTTTCGTGTATCTATAGGATGGCAAAAATAAGGCACTCCAAACTCAGCAGCAGGCCAATATATACCTGCAGCAGCTCCAACAAATGATTGTCCAATAATATAAAAAAAAGTATCTCTTGAAAAAATGAGGAATAAGCTTGCAATAATACTTAGTATTGATGAAGTTATTAATGGGAATTGTATTCTCCCTGTTTTATTTAGATAATTACCTGTAAAAAATCTTGTTAAGGTACCTATTATTGCTGATATGCTGAAACCCAACCCTATATCTGTTGCCGATAATCCAATATTATTAAAAATAAGTGATGTTAAATAAATAACACCTCCTGCTCCAAAGGCAGAGTAAAATCTTATTTTGGTAATTAAACGCAAAGTATAGGGAAATTGAATCCACCACTTTTTGCTAATTTGAAAATTAATTTTATTAATCACAAGTGAAATACTTTCTTATAGTTTTTTTAAGTTTTTGTAGTCTATTTTTAAATAATGGTTCAAAGGCCGCTGAAAAGGTAAATATCAAGTTTGAAGAGATGAAAATCCCCCTAACTATAGAACAATTATTAAAGTTAGAAAAATACAAAGAAGATTCTACTGAATTAACAGAATGGTTAAAAGAAAATCGATTAATAAAAATTTTTGAAATATCAAAATATCTAAAATTTCCAGTTTTCAAGGAAGAAGGATTAAATATACAAGTATTAAGGAGTTGGGTTGGTCGCAAAATTCTTACGGAATTAAGCAAAACCATTATCGTTCCTAATGACAATAATGGAATCGAGATTTTCAATACTATAGAAAATTTATTAGAAGAGAAAAATGAAGTTTCAACCTTAGACATTATAAAAGCATTACCTTCAGAAGAAATATCTTTAGATATTGATAATCTGATTGTAATAATTTCATCATGGAAAAATGAATTAATAATGCAACAAGATCTTATATCTAAACTAAATAATCTTGAAAGAACAACCGAAGAACCAATTAAAAATAATGAAAAAAAATTTACTTCTGACTTTATAAAGATAAATAAAAAAATATATGCGCCTCATCGAGTAAAACCTTTTGAAATTGAATTATGGAAAAGCAATAAAACAAATGATAACAAAGAATTAATAATTTTTATGCCAGGACTAGGAGGCGAAATTAATAATTTCAAATGGATAGGAATCGAACTGGCTAAAAGTGGTTGGCCAATATTATTTATAGATCACAGAGGAAGTAATTTCAAAGCATTTACAGAAGTACTCGAGGGTAAAGCAGTAATCCCAGGAAGTGCAGACTTTTTCTTATATAGAATTAAAGATTTAGATGTTGTTTTAAAAGCCCATAGAGAAGGACGATTTGGGTTGACTAATGATTCTTATATTTTAATGGGTCATTCACTTGGTTCTTTAATAGCACTTTTATATGAGGGAAATAAACCTACAGACCAGTTTGAGGAAAGATGTGCTTCTGCATTAAATGACCTTGCGGTTACAAACTTATCAAAATTACTTCAATGTCAATTAAGTGAAATCCCATTCCCTAAAAAAAATAACTCTAATAATGCTAGCGCCATAATAGGCTTTAATTCATTTGGGAGTTTAGTATGGCCAAATGAAAATAGTTCTGGGATTAAGATACCAACACTCTTTATAGGTGGAACATATGACCTTATTACACCTCTAATAAATGAACAATTCAGAGTTTTTTCTGCTTTAAATAATCGACTAAATAGGTTTCTTATAATTGAAGGAGCAAGTCATTTCTCTCCGATTAGAATAAATAATAAATATTTAGAAAATGATGATCTCTTCAAAATAAATGAGTCTTTTATTGGTTCAAATCCGAAATTAGTACAAGATTTATCTTCGAAATATATAGTTGAATTCATCAAAAATATTAAGGAAGAAAATATCCCAAGTGTAATTAAAAACCAAAAAGAAATGGGACTTGATTTCCATGTACTTGATCTTAAAACGATTAAGGAAGTTTCGGAAAATTAGTAATCTATTCTTGGATCTAAATAAGCAATTAATATATCGACAAAGAGATTCAACGAAACTATAAGCATAGAGGTAAAAATAACAATTCCTTGAACTAAGGTGTAATCTCTCTGAGAAATTGCTTCATGCAATCTTAAAGCAATACCTGGCCAGGAAAAGGTTACTTCAAAAAGTAGGGCTCCTCCAGCTAATGATGCTATTGTCAAACCAGAAATAGTAACAATTGGCAAAAGAGCATTTGGTAAAGCATGATTAATAAAAACTTTTTTCTTAGTTATTCCTCTACATATAGCCGCATTAACATAATCACTTTTTAATGTCTTATCTAAATTTACTCTTAATGACCTGCTGAATATACCACTTAATAGAAAACCAAGTGTAATCGCAGGAAGTGCGAGATGATAGAGGCTATCTTTTAAAAAAATAATATTTTGGGAAAGAATACTATCTAAAACTACAAAACCTGTTATTTGAGGTTGTTGCTGAAATATTGGTAATCTACCCCCAATTGGAAAAATATTAAAATATACAGAAAATAATAATTGAGCCAACATTGCACCCCAAAAGGGAGGTATAGCATATGAAGCCATACCAAATATTCTAATGATATAGTCGAACTTTTTACCTCTATGTCTTAGGCCAAGAAATCCCAATGGAAATCCAATTAGCATTGCACATAATATTGAAAAAAACCCTAGCTCAAGACTTGCTGGCAATGACTTAAGAATAATATTTATTACTGGCTCTTGATTACTAAGAGATAGTCCAAAATTGAGATGCAAAATATCATTAATATAAGAAAAATATTGAATTATTAAAGATTCGTTTAGACCCAATTTATTTCTTAGAATTTCCCTTGAAATCTCATTAGAACCAGATCCAAGTATTGCATCAACAGGATCGCCAGGAGCAACTCGCAATAAAATGAAAACCAATGAGGAAATTAGCCATAACATTAAAGGTATTAATGAAATTTTTAATAAGGCATAATTAAGTAATTTATTAAAATTTTTACTCATTAACTAACTTAAGATCGCTTAATGAAATTATTCCTGCACCATTAAAAATAGGTTTTGATATTTTATTTTGAGACCAAGCTTTTTGAGAGGATATCCATATAGGTATATAAGGGATTGAATATGATGCTATTTTCTCAATTTCAACAAGTTTATCTATTCTTTTTTTTCCAATTATATTTTCGCTCTCAAGGAATAAATTTTCCACTTTATTAGATCCCCAAAAACTACCGCTATAAACTGATTCACCATTTTTACATATACCATCAACTATTTCATTACAACTTAAAAGTGGACTAAGGTAAGCTTCTGGATCTGAATAAGCTCCTGTCCAATCGAGAATAACTGCAGTATAAATTCCTAAACTTAGATTCTTATAAACTGTTGTAGATTCAACCCCATTAAGTACAATTTCAATACAATCATTTAAAGCATTTTTTATTTCTTCTTGCCATGTTAGGGCTATAAGCTTATCAGCTGGTACATTCGATCTATAAGTAAGAGGTATTTTCAGGATATTTCCATTACAAAAGTTTTCTTTTTGGAATAATTTTCTCGCTTCAACATAATCATATTTAGGCCATAGATCTTGATTATCTTTTTTTAAAATTGGAGGAATTATTGATCTTGACGGTTTTCTTAGCCCGTAGCTTACTTTTTCACTAATTAATTTTCTATTAAGACTTTTTGCTAAAGCTAGTCTTAAATTAAAATTATTAAATGGATAAGCACTAGTTCTAAGGCTTATAAAACTTAATTCAGTGAATGGACTATTACCTTCCTTAAACTTATTATTTTCACTTAAAACTTTTAAACTGATTCTTTGACTATCATCAATTGAATTTGATAAGAGTACATCAATTTGTTTACTTTTTAGAGCTCCAAAAAGAGAAGCTGAATTAGAATAACCAACAAAATTGATACCATCATTTTTGGGTTTTTCACCCCAATAATTCAAATTTGGCTCAATTAATTGAATTTCATTAGAAAAACTAGTAAGAACATACTGTCCAGTACCAACGAATTTTTCGTTCAGAAACTTATTAGAATATTTTTTATAAAAGGTTGGAGAGATTGGCGTTAAATTTACTGAAGTAAGTAAACCATTTATAGAACTTGAAGGTTTATTTAAATTTATTATGACTTTATATTCACTTGGTGTATCTATTGATTTTATTTTATTTCCTAAAATGTAATTCATCGTTCCAATTCTTTTGAATCTATCAAAAGTAAACTTTATTGAATTGGAGTTAAATGGAGTTCCATCATGAAAAAAAACATTTTCTCTTAAATTGATAAATATTTGAAGTTTATCCTTAGAAAGAAGTGGCATTCCTAATGCCAATTCAGGTACTAATTCTCCATCAGAATTTAATTCATATAATGTGTCACCCAATGAACTTATTAATTGCATTGCCTTAAGAGTATTAGCTCTAGCAGGATCTAAAGATTCTACTTTTCCAGAACTTGCTACAATAATTTTTTTAGATATCTTTTTTGATCCACAAGAATTCTGTAATAAAGAAATTAATATAATAAATATCGACATAAGAACTTTTTTTTTCATATTTTTAAAGTCATAAATTATTCTGAAGATTGAGTAATGCAAAAAATTTGCAAGGTTATTTGACTTATTTTTAAAGAAAAAGTTTTTTTTGAATTGCATAAATAAGGCCACTCTCTTACCCAACAAATATTTTTTTCTGTATTTAAACCAATAACCTGAAAAGTCTTTTTACTATTTTTAATTTTTACACACGCTCCTTTATAAAGGTTTTCAGAACAAATTATATTATTATTTTTTTTATCTAATAGTTTTGCACGGATCATAAAGCATTAAAATTTGAACACTTACTTCCTCCGATTTAACAACTTATCAAGAAAATTGCAAATTATTTTTTTAAATACAACTTAATTGACTCGCAATAATTTTGACTTCTTTAAGAGAGTTTATTTCCTTTTTAGATTTCTCAAACTTTCCAGTATTAACCTCATGAGTTATAACTACAATTTCTGCTTTGTCCGCGCTTGCGTCTAGTTGAACAATTGATTCAATAGATACATTGTTATTTCCAAAAATATCTCCAATCTTACCTATTACCCCTGGACTATCAAGGCAA
This sequence comes from uncultured Prochlorococcus sp., assembly GCF_902626525.1. Classification (GTDB taxonomy): domain Bacteria; phylum Cyanobacteriota; class Cyanobacteriia; order PCC-6307; family Cyanobiaceae; genus Prochlorococcus_A. Next base: position 72,601 of record NZ_CACOFR010000007.1, on the reverse strand, counting down.
ATAATTCTAAGGTAATTTTTTTTAGTTATTTGAGAAGATTCAATAATATGGCAATTCCTCCAGAAATCAAAAGATAATAATGGATCAATCGAATTGTTCTTTTTTATTGAGGTGGCATGAATATTCAAAATATCTGATACTACTGATGCAGCAGTTGGCCCACTTCCTGCTCCTGGACCATACAACATTATTTCGCCAAGAGGATCGGCCTCAATCAATAAGGCATTATTAACGCCTTCAACCGCTGCCAAGGGATGGGATTTAGGAATCAAAGAAGGGCCTACCCAAATATTTAAAGGAAGAGAATTGTTACTATTAACTTTTCGCCTTTCAGAAAGTGCCAAAAGTTTTATTTCAAATCCTAATTTATTGGCATATTCGATATCCTTGAGGTTAATTTTACTAATACCTTCAGTATTTATCTTATCTCTTTTAATTTTGCCTCCAAAGGCAAGTTCACTAAGAATTGAAATCTTATCAGCGGCATCATGGCCTTCAACATCTGCCGTTGGATCAAATTCTGCATAACCAAGGGTTTGAGCCAATTTTAAAGTCTGATTATAATCGGCTTTTTCATTTGTCATCTTTGAAAGAATAAAATTTGTTGTGCCATTTATTATCCCAACCATTTTCCTTATACTGTTACTTTTTAATGATCTTTTTAAAGGTTCAATTATAGGAATCCCCCCGCAAACTGCCGCCTCAGATAATATATAAACTCCTTCTTTAGTGGCAGTTTCATAAATTTCTTCTCCATATCTTGCAATGACAGCTTTATTTGCTGTGACGACAGACTTACCTGATTTTAATGATTTCAAAATGATATCTTTTGCTAAGTCCAACCCACCCATAACTTCTACAATTAAATCTATGGAAGGATCATTAATTAATTTAAATGGATCGTCAGTTAGTAAATTATCATCTAGCTCAATACCCCTTTTTTTATAAAGATCTTTCACTGCAATTTTGGCAATTTCTATTTCTTTTAAAATTGGATGTGAATCAACCTCGGAACTTAGTATTTTATAAATCCCTGAACCTACGGTCCCAAAACCTACAATACCAATTCTGCTTTTTGTCATGTTTTATTTCTTATTTACTTTGAAATTAATTTTATATTATTAGACCTACAAAAATTCATTTGCTTGGGACTGCATTTTCAAAAGTATATTTAAAAATCCGTTCGATCGTGAAGGAGTTAGACTTGCTTTCAAGCCTGTATCCTCTATAAAGTTCTTATTAATTTCAACAACTTCACTTGGTGATAATTCATTTAATCCACTAATTAAGAATGCAAGCAAACCCTTGGTTATTAAGGCATCAGAATATCCTTCCCAATAAAGTTTACCCTCTTTAATATTTGCTTTAACAAAAACTTCTGAAACACATCCTTTAACTTTATTTTCTTCAACAAGAATTTTACTATTTGGTTCTTTCAATTTTTTTCCTAACCATAAAATATATTCATATTTTCTTTTGGGATCTTCTGATTTACTCAATTTTTCAACTAACTTTGACAAGTTTTTGTATTTTTCTTGATTTTCCATTCTTTGTTAATAGCTACTTATGAATCACTTATAAGTTTTCTATTATACAAATATTTCTTTTTCTGTGATAAATCCTGATAAAGGAATATCCCATTCAGCCCTGGTTAATGGAGTAGTACTTAAACAATTAGAAGTTAATACTCCGATGCACGGAACTTTCCTCCAATTACTATCCACTCTTAATTTATCAAAATAACCTCCCCCATAACCTAATCTTATTAAGTTTTTATCTACTGAAAGGCATGGAACAAATATCATACTTATCTTTTTATAACTTAATGAAAAAGAGTTATCAGGACTTAAAATTCCCTCAGAGTCTTTCGTCAAAGATTTATTATCCCATGGATAAAATAACAACTTATTTTTATATATACATCTGGGCAAAGCCAAAGAGAATTCTTCCTTAAGACTTCTTAAATCGACTTCATTTTTTAGAGGCCAATAAATTGCGATGTAACCAATATTTTTATATTCCTTTACAAACAAATCAACATATTGCTTTACATTTATTTCTACATTATTCCTCTCATTAAAGGAGCTTTCGGCTCTAAGTTTTCTAAAGAAATGCCTTTCCTTTTTTTTTTTTTCAAATATAGTCATGCAGGATATTTAGTTAAAGCCATCTTCATTTAGTTTTGTAAGTGCTATAGCCAATGCGTCTGCAGAATCATCAGGTTTTGGTGCATTTTTAAGTTTTAAATTATGCATAACAGCCTCAAGAACATCTCTCTTAGATGCTTTTCCTGATCCTGCAATAGTTAACTTTATCTGGGCAGGAGAATATTCACTAATATGAATCTTTTTGGAAGCTAATACCATCATAATCACACCTCTCGCTTGCACTACACTAATAGTAGTACTAGATCTATAAAAGAAATATTTTTCTACTGCCGCTAAATTTGGTTTCCAATGATTTATTAATTGATTAAGATCCTTGAATATCTCATAAAGTCTATATTCTTCTTGTTTTTCTTTATTAGTCTCAATTACACCACAATCTAACAAAACCTTTCTCTCATTTTGTATTTCAATAATTCCATATCCAACTCTAGCTAATCCTGGATCAATCCCAATTATTCTCACTTTAATTAAGCTTCTGCAGATAATTGAAATTTGGAAAGATTATCTTTTTCATCTAAATCAAATACTTTACAAAAAGCTTGAATAACCTTTTCACCTGAATCAACTTGCTCTAATGGATCTTTTCTTAGTCTATGTCTTAACGAACAAGAAATAACTCTTGCTATGTCATCTTCTTGTACTTCAGTTCTACCCTCAAAGGCTGCGATTGCCCTTGCAGATCGATTTGTAACAATATCTCCACGTAAACCATCAACATCGAGTTCTCCGCAGATTGCAGAAATATTCAATCTAAGATCATCATCCATTTGAACAGAATTTAAAATTTCTTGAGCTTTAATAACCTTTTGCTGAAGTTCATCCTGCTGTTTCTCAACACTCAATGAAAACTCATCAGGATTATCGTCAAAAGAAGTTCTTTGATCTACTACCTGAACTCTTAATTCTGCATCTCTAACTGTTTTGACCTCAACGCTCATTCCAAATCTATCTAATAGCTGTGGTCTTAATTCCCCTTCTTCTGGATTCCCTGAGCCAATAAGAACAAACCTTGCAGGATGTCTAACTGATACCCCTTCCCTTTCAACTGTATTCCATCCTGAGGCTGCTGAATCTAAAAGCACATCAACCAAATGATCATCAAGCAAATTCACTTCATCAACGTACAGTAATCCCCTATTAGCTTTTGCCAATAAACCAGGTTCAAATGCCTTGACACCTTCACTCAGAGCTTTCTCTATATCAATAGTTCCACAAAGCCTATCTTCGGTAGCTCCTAAAGGTAAATCAACCATGGGGACTTGTTTTTGAATACTCTCTAGATTTTCTCCTTGAACAATTCTCTCCAAAACCTCCTTACTCTGTAAATCAGGATCAATTAAAGAACTATTATATGGATCGTCTTTAACAACATCTATTTCGGGCAACAAATCAGCTAAGGCTCTTATCGTAGTTGACTTTCCAGTTCCCCTATCTCCCATTATCATCACTCCTCCAATTCTTGGATCAATAACATTTAACAAAAGTGCTAATTTCATTTCTTCCTGACCAATTACAGCTGTAAAAGGAAAAACTCTTCTTTTCTTTGTTGTTGTCACAGTTTTAGATTTCTTTAATATTCAAATAATCAATAGATGCTACTTCAGAAGACGTTTTTAGTAAATATCCTTTTCAAATTAAAACTACATGAAAAAAAATTTTTTAAATTTATACGTTACTAATTTCTTTTTGAGTTGTTCAAAAACCAGTTAATTTGATGAACAATTCCTCTTAAAACATTTATTTCGTGCATTGATGTATTTGCCCTTAAAATAAAGTTTTTAAATTTATTTATTTTTGCCTTAGATGTATGTTTCAAAAGATATCCAACCTCCAGAAGCATTTTCTCTATCTCCACAAATGAATCATGTATTTGTTTTGATGATGCAAGATTAAAAACTTTTAATTCCTTATTGGAATTTCTTTTAGAAGACTTATTTAATTCATACAGAACTATTGAAACAGCATGAGAAAGGTTTAAAGAAGGATTATTCTTAGAAGTAGGTATATTAAAAGTCTTATTTGCCAAAAGTAATTCGTTATTAGTTAAACCTCTATCTTCTCTCCCAAATACAATAGCTAAATTGTTTATTTTTTTAAAAGATGAGATCCAATTAAATGTATCTTCAGAAGATTCAAAAAATGAATCCTTACTTAAATCAATTCTTCCACAAGAGGCAAGAACTAAATCACAATCAATAATTGCTTTTTCAAGATTTTCAAAAATCTTACAATTATCAAGATATTCTTGACCTTTAAGGGCCATTTTTTTTGTTTCTAAAGAGAAAATATCGCATTTTGGAGAAACAATTCTTAATTCATCTACTTCAAAGTTAGAGCATAATCTTGCAACACTCCCAACATTTAAAGGGCCATTTGGTTCAACTAATATCACCTTTAAATTAGAGAAATTTTTTTCCAAAATCATTCAAGGCTATGTAGATATTTTAATAAATTGGACCTATATAAAGGATTAATTTCAAAATTTGGCATGGGAGGAGTAAGTCCACCAGTTACTTGTTTTATTATCTCTTTATCATTCAAACGTTGTGTTATTGAGTGCAAGTCTAGTCCAACTAATCCTCTTGCTGTAATCCCATGATATCCGATACAATTCAGCTTAAAAAGAGCATCGCCTTCCTCAGTTGATCCATTAAGCTTAAGAATTTTAATAATATATTTATTAATTTCAAGATGATTCAAGAAAAAAATTGAAAAACATACAAAGAAAATTGCAAAAATCATAAAAAACTATTTCAAGAGTTCTCTCGTAAGAGCATTTTCTGCTGCAGATGATGAAGATGTTGACACAAAAAATAGTCTCTATGTAAGAATTATGATTAAGAAATTAAAACAGTCAAAAAAATGATTGAGCCTCTTCTATGTGGAATTGTTTTAGGGTTAGTTCCAATAACCCTTCTTGGCTTATTTGTAAGCGCATGGAATCAATATAGAAGAGGTTCAGGAATGTTGGACATTGATTAAAAAGGTTAATCTTGACTGTCCATAGTCTCTAGCATCTATAGTCTCCCATAAAGTGCTTTTTTTAATACATAAGTTGGGAGAATGTTCACAAATAACTATTGAATCTTTTTTTAAAAAATTGCAATTAAATATTTGATTAAGAACTAGTTCATAGAAAGTCACGTTATAGGGAGGATCTAGATATACAAAATCAAATTTTAATTTGTTTAAATCCATAATTTGAGAGGATAAGTTTCTTTCGTAATTAGGTCTTGTCCATTTCAAAACATCTTTGCAGATAACATCAATATCATTTTTTCTATTTTCTATATCTTGCAAAGAAAGTAGATTTTTTAAACAAATTTTTGAGTTGTTTTTGTTTTTATCAATTGCAATAATTTTTTTCGCTCCATGATTATACGCTTCACAAGATATGGCTCCTGTACCACTAAATAAATCTAACCAGTTACTATTTTCAACTTTATTGTTCAATATATTAAATATCGCCTCTCTAACTCTCAAAGTTGTCGGTCTTGTATAAATATTTTTAGGACTTTGGAGTCTTTTGCCACCTATTAATCTTAAGTTTGTCTTCATTAGAAATAATCAATTATTGAATATTACTAATCCATCTTTTCAAAAGTTTTTGTCCGGTTTTACCAGATTTTTCTGGATGAAATTGACAGGCTAATAAATTATCATTCTCGATTATCGCTGTTATTTTTTCAGAACCATAATTTACCTGAGCTGCAATAATATTTAAGTCATCTGGGATTGCATGATAGGAATGAACAAAATAGACCCAATTATTTAATTCTTCTAGCTCTACTAAAGTATTTATTTTTTTTGGTAAAAGTTGGCACCAACCCATATGGGGGATTCTTTGGTTAACTATATTGGGTATTTTTTGTATTTTGCCCTTTAAAACACCTAGTCCTTCCACTTTCCCTTCATCACTAGATTCAAAAAGTAGTTGGAGACCTAAGCATATCCCTAAAAAAGACTTCCCACTATTAATCCAATTTATTAAATCAGTTATCAAATTACTATTTATAAGATTAATCATCGCGGGGTCAAATGACCCAACCCCTGGAAGTATTATTGCCTTGCAATCCTTTGATTCATTAAAGTTATTTATTAATTGTATTTCTTCGCCAAGACTTTCTAGAGATTTTGTTACAGAATGAATGTTACCCATTCCATAGTCTATAAGTCCAATTTTATGCAAAGCTGTTTAATTTATAAATGCTTAGTTAAAGTACTCGAGAGTGTAGCTTTTGGTACGGCTCCAACAACGGTATCAACCTTTTGACCTCCTTTAAAGATCATTAATGTTGGAATACTTCTAATTCCATATTGACTTGCGACATTTGGGTTCTCATCTGTATTCAATTTAAAAACTTTAATTTTTCCTTCAAAGTCTTTAGAGATTTCTTCTACCACTGGTGCAACCATCCTACATGGGCCACACCATGGTGCCCAAAAATCAACCAATACTGGTAGATCGCTTTGCAGTACATCCTTGTCAAATGAAGAATCAGTAACGGCTGGAGCTGATGACATAATTTAAATATTCCTTTTAGAAAATTTAGCAGGCTATTCTTTGAAGTGATGATTTCATTACAGATAAAACAATATAAGTAACAAAATATCTAAAAAAGCCCGATTAATCGGGCGATTTAGTGTGTGAGGAGTATGGGGTTTCCCCCATTATCTAATAATAACTCCTAATGCGAAATTTGTTCAATTTAAATGATTTAATCACTAACGCTTTATAGTTTTACTCTTCAAAAGCTATTTACCCATTCCAATCTGCTGAGCTTTTTGATAAACCTTACCCTCCGTCAAGAGAGATGGTGCAATAACAATTTCAACTTCTTGCATCTCTTTGATGTTTTTAGCTCCAAGAGTGCTCATAGATGTTCTAATAGCTCCTAGCAAATTATGGGTACCATCATCAAGTAATGCCGGCCCTTTAATTATTCTTTTTAAAGATCCTGTAGACCCAACTTCAATTCTCGTCCCCCTTGGAAGTATTGGACTTGGAGTAGCCATACCCCAGTGAAATCCTTTACCAGGAGCATTTGAGGATTTGGCTATTGGCGAGCCAATCATCACAGCATCTGCACCACATGCTAAACATTTACAAATATCTCCACCCGTAACAATTCCTCCATCACCAATAATAGGAATGTAGTAGCCACTTTCTTTAAAATAATCATCTCTTGCGGAACTACAATCAGCAATTGCAGTTGCCTGAGGGATCCCAATTCCTAATACGCCTCTTGAGGTACATGCCGCTCCAGGACCTATCCCAACCATTAATCCTGACACTCCAGCTTTCATAAGGAGTTTAGCAACCTCATAAGTAACACAATTGCCGGCAATAACTGGTACTTTCATAGATTGACAGAGATCTTTGATATTTAAGGTTTCCTTACCTTCCATACCAAAATGCTCGGTTGAGACGACTGTTCCTTGAAGGAAAAATAAATCTATTTTAGAATTATTTAGTGTTTCTTTAAATTTAATAGCGGCTTGGGGAGTTCCACTAAATGCCGCTATGCCTCCTCTTTCTTTAACCTCATTTATTCTCTGTAAAATCAACTTCTCCTTTATAGGTTCACTATATATATTCTGCATTAATGGAACAAAATCAGTTTTCCCTACTGATGCTATTTGATTTAATATTTCATCAGGATTTTCATATCTGGTTTGTATACCTTCCATATTAATAACCCCTAAGGCACCTAACTTGGTAAGTTCTACAGCAGTATTAACATCAACAACACTGTCCATAGCACTAGCCACAATTGGCACATCTCTTTTGAAATCACCTATTAACCAGGAAGGATCTGTCAAATCGTAATCAAGTGTTCTTTTACCAGGAACCAAAGCTATTTCATCAATGCCATAAGCCCTTCTAACTTTTTTGTTTAAGCCAAGATCAATATTCACGGAATTTTTCATTTATTTTGATTAAATTAACAACTAAAGGGGTATTAAGCCAAGGTTTATTCAAAAACAACATGTTTTTTTTTTAATTTGTGTTTAAATGTCAGTATTTGGGAATTAAATATATCTCTTTTTTTATTCATTATGACAATCAGCGATTATTATTAAAAAAAGGATTTTTGTATGTCTGATATTGTAGATTCTGAGAACTCTGGATTAAGCGAAAATAACGATCGAATTATTCAGACTGATTTAAGAAATGAGATGTCTCGGTCTTACCTAGAGTATGCCATGAGCGTAATAGTTGGTCGTGCTCTTCCAGATGCCAGGGATGGATTAAAGCCAGTTCATAGAAGAATTCTTTATGCAATGTATGAACTTGGTTTGACTAGCGGTAGACCTTACAGAAAATGTGCAAGAGTTGTTGGAGAGGTACTTGGTAAATACCACCCCCACGGCGACACTGCTGTCTATGATGCTTTAGTTAGGATGGCTCAGGATTTTTCTATGAGGATGCCACTTATAGATGGACATGGAAACTTTGGTTCTGTAGATAACGATCCTCCCGCAGCAATGAGATATACAGAATCTCGTCTAAAATCTCTTACAGATGAAAGTTTACTAGAAGATATTGAATCTGAGACTGTAGATTTTGCTGATAATTTTGACGGTTCTCAACAAGAGCCAACCGTTTTACCGGCAAGAATCCCTCAACTGCTTTTAAATGGATCATCTGGAATAGCGGTAGGAATGGCAACTAATATTCCACCCCATAATTTAGGAGAATTAATCAATGGTCTCCAATCAATAATCAAAAACCCTTCTATTGAAGATAGAGAACTGTTTGAACTAATTAAGGGTCCTGATTTTCCTACTGGTGGCCAAATCCTTGGAAGAGAAGGTATCAGAGAGACTTTCAAAACTGGAAGAGGTTCAATAACTATGCGAGGTGTAGCAAATATTGAGCAAATCAAATCAGCTGGTAGATCAGAAAAAGATGCTGTAATAATTACTGAACTCCCTTTTCAAACAAATAAGGCCGCCTTGATTGAGAGAATTGCGGACTTAGTAAATGAAAAAAAATTAGAGGGTATTTCTGACATTAGAGATGAAAGTGATCGAGATGGCATGAGAATTGTTATTGAGCTAAAAAGAGACGCCTATCCACAAGTAGTTTTAAATAACTTATTCAAGTTAACTCCACTTCAAAATAACTTTAGTGCTAATATTCTAGCCTTAGTAAAAGGAGAACCAACAACTCTTTCATTGAGAAAAATGCTCGATGTATTTCTAGATTTTAGGGTTGAGACGATAAAGAGAAGAACTGGATTTTTATTAAAAAAGGCTGAAGAAAGAGATCATATTGTAAAGGGCCTTTTATTGGCGTTAGGTGCAATGGATGAAATTATCAATCTAATAAGATCAGCGAAAGATACTATTTCAGCTCGAGAAAAATTACAAACTGATCATGAGTTATCTTCCACTCAGGCAGAAGCAATTTTACAAATGCAGTTAAGAAGATTAACTGCACTTGAAGCAGATAAAATAAAAGCAGAACATGATGATTTAACCCAAAGAATCAACAAATATATGCAAATATTGAATAGTAAAGATAGAATTCTTGAAATTATTCTTGAAGAACTCAATAAAATTGATGAGAGATTCTCATCCCCAAGGAAAACAGAAATACTAGATTTAGGTGGCGGATTAGATGATATTGATCTCATCGCCAATGATAGATCAGTAGTTTTATTAACTGAAACAGGTTATTTAAAAAGGATGCCTGTTAATGATTTTGAACCTACAAGTCGAGGATCAAGAGGCAAAGCTGGCACAAAAACCCAAGAAGATGATGAGGTCAAATTATTTATAAGCTGTAACGATCATGATACTCTTCTACTTTTTAGTGATAGAGGAGTTGCTTACGCACTTCCCGCATATAGAGTTCCTATGAGTAGTAGAACTGCAAAAGGTACTCCATCAGTTCAACTTCTTCCAATCCCAAGAGAAGAAAAAATAACGTCATTAGTCGCTGTAGATTCTTTCGATAAAGAATGTTATTTATTAATGCTAACCAAGGCTGGATTTATAAAAAGAACATCACTTTCTGCTTTCTCAAAAATTCGCTCAAATGGATTAATAGCAATTAATCTTGAATATGGAGACGCCTTGACATGGGTAAGATTATCAAAAGAAGGGGATAGTGTTCTGATTGGATCAAGAACAGGAATGGCAATTCATTTTAGATTAGATGCCAATGAATTAAGACCGCTTGGAAGAACAGCAAGAGGGGTTAAATCAATGAATCTGAGAGAAGGAGATAATCTAGTTTCAATGGATGTTTTAACATTTCATTTAGTTGATCAATTGTCTAAAATTGAGGACAACCCCAAAGAAAATGATAGTAGTCTTGAGGTTAACTCTTCAGATGGGCCTTGGGTTCTAATAGCTAGTGCATTTGGACTAGGAAAGAGAGTACCTGTAACTCAGTTTAGATTGCAAAAGAGAGCAGGGATGGGTTTAAGAGCAATAAAATTCAGAATTAAAGATGATGTATTAGTTTGTTTGAAGGTACTAGGTGAAGGCGAAGAATTGCTATTCGTTTCCGAAAAGGGTGTAATAGCGAGAACAAATGCAGATAAAATTTCTCAGCAATCTAGAGCAGCTACTGGAGTGAAATTACAAAGATTGGATGAGGGCGATCATTTATCTGAAGTAGTGTTAGTTCCTCGTGAACAAATAGAGTCAAAAGACCAAATTAGTTCAGTGGAGTAAATTTAAAGGGATGATGGTCAATTAGATAACATGGAAATACTTGATATTTTAATTTTAGGTTCCGGTCCTGCAGCATTATGTTTGGCTTCTGAATTAGCCAAGCAGAAACTCAAAATAAAGGGGATATCAACAAAATCTCCAAATGAAAAATGGGAAAATACATATGGTATTTGGGCCTCTGAATTAGAGGAATTAGGATTAGAGTCTTTGTTATCTCATCGATGGTGTAAAACAGTTAGTTTTTTTGGTAGCGGGGAAAATAAAAAGGGTAATATTCCAACAAAACATAATTACGATTATGGACTAATAAATCAAGAAGCTTTTCAAAGTGAACTTTTAAAAAAATGCAAAGGGATTGAATGGTTGAATGAAACGGCAAAAGAAATCACTAAGAAAAATAAACTATCTGAAGTAATTTGTTTTTCCGGTTTAAAAATAAAAGCAAGGTTAGTTATTGATGCAAGTGGGCATAAAAGTAATTTTGTCAAAAGACCAGTCCAAAATGAAATCGCTCAACAAGCTGCATATGGAATTGTTGCTAAATTCTCGTCAGCACCCGTTAATAAAGAGCAGTTTGTTTTGATGGATTTCCGTCCAAATCATTTAAATAATGAAGAGAAATTATCATCGCCTTCCTTTCTTTATGCAATGGATCTTGGTGATGAAACTTTTTTTGTTGAAGAGACATCACTAGCGAGTTATCCAGCGATATCGCAAGACAATCTTAAAAAAAGACTCTTTAAAAGACTAAAAAGTAAGGGTATTGAGGTAAAAGAAATTTTTCATGAAGAGAATTGCCTTTTCCCAATGAATTTACCTCTCCCATTTAAAAAACAATTTGTACTTGGTTTTGGAGGAGCTGCAAGTATGGTGCATCCAGCATCAGGATACATGATCGGATCCTTACTAAGAAGGGCTCCATTACTTGCCGAAAAATTAGCAACCTTTCTAAAAGAACCTCATTTAAGTTCTCTTGATCTGGCCACAAAAGGTTGGGATGTTCTATGGCCTTTCGAATTAACACAAAGACATAAGCTTTACCAATATGGTCTTCAAAGATTAATGAGTTTTGACGAAAGTAGATTAAGAAGCTTTTTCTTAAATTTTTTTAGATTGTCTACCAAAGAATGGGTGGGGTTTCTAACTAATACACTTCCTCTTCCAAAACTAATATTTGTGATGAGTAAAATGTTTATTAATTCACCTTTAAAAGTAAAACTAGGAATGCTTAATTTAAATTAGCATTGTTATTTTCGCCAATCATCAATATCAATATATGGGAAAACATTATCTTCTGCCTCAATATCTTCAAGAAATTTTAAATTAGTATTTGTATTTTTTTTAATCATTTCAATTAATTTCCAGAACCTAAATAAATGTCTTTCAATTCTCTCTTTTGCAAGTTCAGTAGTAGTTCCAGCCCTTAGTATGAAACTCCAGTCAGAGGATTCAGAGAGTAGTAACTCTCTTGCTGCTTGCTTGAGGAGTCTTATAGATAATTCATTGTTGAACTTTCTAGTGCACAGATCAACAAAAGTTGAACCTGCCTTTGTGATTTCTGGAACGATCCATGCATTTGCATCATTAATCCAATAATCATGGTAACCACCCTGCCCCCAACTTGATGGAGATGGATCGCAAATCTGAAGATTTGGCTTTTGAATTAAAAATTCTTTTAAATTTGTTAGTTTTATTGAATATTTACTAGAATTCTTTAAAATATTCTTTAAGAATATTGGTCCTTCATACCACCAATGACCAAATAACTCTGCATCAAATGGAGCTACCAATAAGGGATTAAAGGAAGAAGATAAAGTTAATTTTTCTAATTGTTTGGATCTCGCCAAAAGGTACGCATCAGCATGCTCCTCAGTTTTTTTTATGGCTTCATTTTCTAAGTAAAACTCCTTTTTTCCCAAAGGTATATTTTCATCTGTAATCTTATGAAATTTCAATCCTAAGGGTCTTGTACTTGAAATACCCTTCTCTTGAAGTTTAGAAACAGGTAATTCCCACCCTAAATCTTTATGAAACTCTCTATAAACTCTATCGCCTGGAAACCCATCTCTTGAAGACCAAACTGGTAAAGTTGACTCACTATCTCTTCCGAAGAATGCAACTCCTTTTATTGAACATATTGGTGCATAAACACCATACCTAGGCCTTGGGGTGGCATTTAGAATCCCATGTCCATCTAAAATTGCATATCTAATTCCAGAATTAAAAAGTATTTCATCTAATTTTTCATAATATGCACATTCAGGCAACCAAATACCTAAAGGTTTAGTCCCAAAAATATTTGCATGGTTCTTGATGGCTGTATTAATTTGTCCTTTAACAGTCTCAGGATTTTCCCTTAAAATTGGTAAATATCCATGAGTAGCAGCACAAGTAAGGATATCTAAATTTCCTGATTTATTTAAAACTCTAAACTTCTCAACTAAATTTCCAGAACATTTTTTCCAAAATAAATATTTATCATTAAGACTTTTCATTAAAAATGCAGACGCATCTTTTTCTTTATGTTTCAATTCCTTCAAAAAATCGTTCCTTGTTTTAATCCAGGATGGGAAAGTTTCTTTAATTTGTTTATTTTCTAGAAGTGATAATAAAGTGGGGGACAAACTAATAGTGAGTTTTGTATTAAGAGGATTTTCTTTTTTTGAAGATTCTATTGCTTGAAGTAAAGGTATGTAACATTCCAAAATTGCTTGAAATAACCAATCCTCTTCTAAAGAGTTTTTTTCATTTTTTCTGACATAAGGGAGGTGAGCATGTAAAACTATGGCTAACTGTCCTAAAACATTTTTTTTGGGATTTTGCCCATTCATATGTTTATGCTGTATGCCTGAAATTATATAAAAATAAAAATTAACCCTAAAGAAAAAGGTAATTTTAATTTTTAAACAATACTTTAATAAATAAAGTATTTTGTTTTTTTTCCAAAAATTTTAACCAATATTGTTAAGTAATAATCCCATGGCTTGTTTTGTTAAATAAAGATCTAGTCAATTTTTTTTAATTAGCCTAATATATGTTTAAATGATACCTAGATAATGTCCAAAGATCCAGGCAGAATTTTGATCTTTGATACAACTCTTCGAGATGGAGAGCAATCTCCTGGTGCTAGTTTAAATCTTGAAGAAAAACTTGCTATCGCACATCAATTAGCAAGATTAGGGGTTGATGTAATCGAAGCTGGATTTCCTTTTGCAAGTCCAGGAGATTTTAAAGCTGTTAATAAAATTGCTAATGTTGTAGGGAAAGAAAATGGCCCTATAATATGTGGCTTATCTAGAGCATCCAAAAATGATATAAAATCATGTTATGAAGCAGTAAGTCCCGCTCCCAAGAAAAGAATTCATACTTTTATTGCAACTAGTGATATACATCTTAAACATAAACTTAGAAAATCTAGAAAAGATGTTCTTTCCATTGTTCCAGATATGGTTAATTATGCAAAATCATTTGTAGATGATGTAGAGTTTTCTTGTGAAGATGCCTCAAGGAGTGATCCTGATTTTTTATATGAAGTAATTCAACTTGCAATTTCTGCAGGAGCGACAACGATAAATATCCCTGATACTGTTGGATTTACAACCCCTAGTGAATTCGGTAAATTGGTCGCTGAAATAAATAAAAATGTCACGAATATTGATGAAGCAGTAATCTCAGTTCATGGTCATAATGATTTAGGTTTAGCAGTTGCCAACTTTCTAGAAGCAGTAAAAAGTGGAGCTAGGCAATTAGAATGTACGATTAATGGAATTGGAGAAAGAGCTGGAAATGCCTCTCTAGAAGAATTAGTAATGGCTCTTCATGTCAGAAAAAGTTTTTTTAATAGTTTTTTCAAAAGAAATCCGGATTCACCGACTCCTCTTACAGCCATAAGAACAGAAGAGATAACAAAAACCTCTAGGCTCGTTTCCAACTTAACTGGAATGACTGTTCAACCCAATAAAGCAATTGTTGGAGCTAATGCTTTTGCTCATGAGTCAGGTATTCATCAAGATGGAGTTTTAAAAAATAGACTAACTTATGAAATCATCGATGCAAAAACTGTTGGCTTGAGTGACAATAAAATTTCATTGGGAAAACTTAGTGGAAGAAGTGCGGTAAGAGCCAGATTAGAAGAGATGGGATATGATTTGAGCAGGGAAGACTTAAATGATGCTTTTGCTCGTTTTAAGGATTTAGCTGATAGAAAAAGAGAAATTACTGATAGAGATTTAGAAGCAATTGTTAGTGAACAAGTACAACTTCCAGAAGCTAAATTTCAATTAATTCTTGTACAAGTCAGTTGCGGAAACGCATCTAAACCTACAGCTACCATTACGCTTCTAAACTCCGAAGATAATACTGAGAATACTGCTGTAGCGATAGGGACTGGACCTGTTGATGCTGTATGTGAAGCGTTAAATAAACTAGCTAAAGTTCCAAATGAATTAATTGAATTTTCTGTAAAGTCAGTAACAGAAGGAATTGATGCTTTGGGTGAAGTAACAATAAGAATAAGAAGAGATAATAAAATATATTCTGGTCATTCTGCCGATACGGATGTGGTTGTTGCAGCTGCAAATGCTTACATTAATGCATTAAATAGGCTTGTTTTCTCAGAGAAAAAAAAATCAATTCACCCACAATTTGATAATTTAGAGAGTCAAGAGAGCATTTCTCTCTAATCCTACAAATTAAATTATTTCTTAGGATATTAAGTAGCACTAAAAATAGACTCGTAATACGGTAGATTAACTTAATAGTTTAAGCAGAAAATAATGAGAGAAAGGTTACTTGGATACTGGGCTCTTTCATGGGTTGGTTTAATCAGTAATATAATCGCACTACCAATAATCGCAATAATAATAAGCTTTGGACCTCCACTAAAAGTTGCAAATATAACTCTTGCTATAAGCCTTGGTTGGCCTGCTGCGATAGTTGGGATAGTTTCTTCAGCAGCTCTATTAGCAGAAAGAAAATGGGGAGTAACACTTACCCTTGTATCCCTTTCAATGGTAATTTCTGGTACAGGTCCCTATTCAGTAGTAAGGCTAATAACTATTCAAGACATTTTTGGAATTGGTGGTTTTACTCTTTTGACAACAATATTAAGCTCTCTAGCACTTTTATATTGGTGTAATCCAAAACATAGAAGAAGTATTAGGTTATGATTTTTAAAAGAAAATTAAGAAAAAGTATTATTCTTACTAGTTGGATATTGAATTCTTCTATGTCTAATTCTTTTCCAAACTCCTAAAAAAGCTCTTTTTATTAAATATATCTCCCCAAACGAAAGATCACTATTATCTAATTGACCGTCTTTTTGACGTGTATTAATAATATTAGATATTGTGTCTAAAGCTTCTTTATCCGATGCGTTAACATTCATAGCTCTTAATGCTGCTTCACAACCATCAGCGAGCATTAAAATAGCTGTTTCTTTTGACTGAGGGATAGGGCCTTTGTATCTAAAATCACTTTCATTAATATTAAGATTTTTTTCTTTGGCTTTTTGAAAAAAATATCCCATCCTTAGTGTGCCTTGATGTTCAGGGATGAAGTTAGCTATAAGTTTAGGTAATCTATTTTTTCTTGCATACTTTAATCCCTCGTCGACGTGAGCCTGTAAAATCTCTGCACTTTTAATAGGATCATCTATTTCGTCATGAGGATTATTTGAACCTTCCTGATTTTCGATAAACCAATTAGGTGCATGTAATTTACCAACATCATGATAAAGTGCTCCAGTTTTAATAAGATCGATATCACCACCAATAATCCTTGTTGCTTCCTCTGCTAGCCCACATATCAATAAGGTATGTTCAAAAGTACCTGGAGCCTCAATAGACAATCTTCTTATAAGAGGTTTCTCTTTATCAGCCAATTCAAGTAGTCTTGCTTTAGTTAATAGTCCAAATATCGATTCAAAAACAGGAATAAATAAAATTGTAAAAAGCATTACTATTGCCAATAATAAAGAATCTGAAAATATTTTCCCATCAACAAATACAAACTCTTGCTTATCGAATAAAGATATTTTATCTTTACCTATCAATATCCACTGACTTAAAAACGCTCCGATAGGAACAAAAATTGATAATTGGAGTAATTGAGCTCTACTTCTTATTCTTCCTCCAAGAACAGATACTACTGAAGCACAAACTAAGGAAATAAAAAATAAATTGTTATTGATATTAATTGCTGAGTCAGGCCAAATAAGGCTCGCTATTGACACCCAAGCCAAAGCAGTTATGCTGCCCATTCCTTGAGATATTATTAAAGCTGGTGGAATGATTATTGATAATGGACTTATTGTGGAAGCCAAGCCTAATTTCATAGCCTGTATTACTAGAAGAAGTGTAATAATTAAGATAATCTGTCTTGAAGTTATTGTAGGATTTTCTTTTTTTGAAACTAATATCAATATCCATGAACTAATTAGTGCTTCACAAAATATTAAAAACCAAGAAAAAAAATCTGAGAGGTTTAGAGGCGAAATAAGAAGTAATTTGTAAGAAGAAATTATGGAAATCAAAATGCATATTAAAAATATTATAAGATTATCAATTTTTGAAATTTTAATTGGTAGTTTTATCGGAACTTGGCTCCTTTTCCATGAATAAAACAATTTTTTTAAAGTAGTTGTAATGTTTTGCACAGAATATAAATAAATCTATTTGAATAATTTAAAATTATAGGCATGCTAGGTGTAAAAAGGAGATGTTTTTCTAAATGTCATTAAAATTAGACGGTAAAAAATTATCTCTTGAAATTGAGGAGAAATTAAATAACTATATTGCTAAAAATAAAAAAATGGCAAAACGAGCGCCCGGTTTAGCTGTGATAAGAGTAGGTGAAGATCCTGCAAGCGGTGTTTACGTTAAGAACAAGGAAAAGGCATGTTCAAGGGTTGGAATTAAAAGTTTTATATTTCATCTTAAAGAAAATGTAGATCAAAAAGAAATTGAACAATTAATAAACGAACTAAACTTTAATGATGATATTGATGGAATGTTGCTGCAACTCCCTATCCCAAAGAAGATTGATGAGCAAAGATTGATTAGTTATATCAATCCAAGCAAGGATGTAGATGGATTGAATGAAAAAAACATCGGCAAATTAGTAAAAAATGAACCTGGGATGAGGTCTTGTACACCAGCAGGAATTATTAATTTATTAAGATCCCAGAAAATAACTGTTGAAGGAAAAAAAATTGTTGTAATCGGAAGAAGTTTACTAGTTGGTAAACCCCTGTCCCTTATGTTGTTAAATCTGAATGGAACAGTAACAATGACTCATTCAAAAACACAATATTTAGATAAAGTCTGTAAAGAAGCCGATATATTAATTGCTGCGGCTGGAAAACCCAATCTTGTTGATTCTAGTTATGTTAAGGAAGGTGCAGTGGTAATTGATGTTGGAATACATAGATTAAAAAGTTCTGATAATAATAAAACCAATTTATGTGGCGATGTATTATTAGAAGATGTAATTCCTAAAGTATCTGCTTACACACCTGTTCCTGGTGGTGTTGGACCAATGACAGTAACAATGTTACTGGTAAATACTATTTATAGCTGGCAAAAAAATTTTGGTTTATCATCAACTCTTAATGACCTTCTGCCATAAACTCTAAGATGAAAAAATTTATTATCAAAGGTATAAAATGACTAAAGTTATTAATAATATTTCTGATTTTGAAAAATTTCTTAAAAGCACAAAAAAGATTGTAGAAGAAGCACTTGATTTCTCACTAGGACCCGAGAATCCAAAAATTCTTAGAGAGTCAATGAGATATTCTCTGTTAGCTGGAGGGAAAAGAATAAGACCAATTTTATGTTTAGCATCTTGTTCACTTGCTGGAGGTGAACCCTCATTAGCAGTTCCCACTGCAGTTGCGATAGAAATGATTCATACAATGTCCTTAATTCATGATGATTTGCCCGCAATGGACAATGATGACTTAAGAAGAGGTAGGCCAACAAACCATAAAGTATATGGAGATGCAATAGCTATTCTTGCTGGCGATGCATTATTAACTAGAGCTTTTGAGATGGTCTCTTTAAGAAGTCCAGGTGTTGATTCAAATAGATTATTAAATGTAATAGGTGAACTTTCTTTAGTCGCTGGTGCTCCAGGGCTAGTAGGAGGACAAGTTGTTGACTTAGAATGCGAGGGGAAAGAAGTTGACCTTGAAACACTCGAGTTTATTCATCTTCATAAGACTGGAGCTTTATTAAAAGCTTGTGTAAGAACAGGAGCTATGATAGCAGGTGCTGACGAAAAATTATTACAAGCTCTAACAATTTATGCGGAGGGAATTGGTTTAGCCTTCCAAATTATAGATGATATTCTCGATTTAACATCAAGCAGTGAAACACTTGGGAAAACCGCAGGCAAAGATCTTTTGGCTGACAAAACTACATATCCTAAATTACTTGGAATGGAAGAATCAAAGAAAAGAGCTTTTGATTTAGTAGAAAAAGCAAAAAAGGCAATTGAACCATGGGGTAAAGATGCAAAGTATTTAATCTCCTTAGCTGACTTTATTACAAATAGAGATCGATAAATAGTTTTGATTTATGTCTGAGTTTTCTGCCTTTTTTAATAATTCAATTCTTTTCTGGAGTTTATTATCTTGTTTACTAGCTCAATTTTTAAAAATAATATTTAATTTCTTTTCAACTGGAAAGATGAATTTTAGAATTATGTTCGAGACAGGAGGCATGCCTTCAAGTCATTCAGCCTTAATAACTGGTGCCACATCTGGGATAGGTTTTGAATTAGGATTTGACAGCTCAATATTTGCATTAGCAGTTGCGATAGCACTTATAGTTATGTATGACGCTAGCGGAGTTCGAAAATCAGCAGGCATTCAAGCTGCAGAAATCAATAAACTATCAAAAAAACTTGAACCCAAATCCGAGGTAATTTTAAAAGAAACACTGGGTCATACAAAGTTTGAGGTCATAGTGGGTAGTTTTTTAGGGCCATTAATTACTTTACCTGGAATGTTTTTTTTAGGTTCTCCTCTTAAGATATTTAATTTGATAATAAATTAAGAATCCTGCGAATAATCAATTTGTGTAGCATTTATGAAATTTTTTGCAATTTTTGGTGAACTTGGCAAATGTAAATGAATCCAACTTGCATGCAATTTATTATCAAACATGCCTTCTTTTTTATATTCAGTTTCCCAGGATTTAATTTTCCATGGTGAAGAGAGGTTTTTTTTATTCTCAGATTTTCTTAAATTAGATTCCGATAAATTATTTTCAATTTCCCAATAATGAAATTCATGGCCTCTAATTGATTGATTTCGTTTAATGATTGGAGAATCTTTTAAACCTTCTATGTATCTATAACCGACTGTCAGTTTACTTTTCTTTAATTTAAGAGGTAAGATGCCACTCATCTTATGATTATTGCCATTTTCATCCTTTATCAAGTTTCCTAAAATCATCATCCCACCACATTCAGCATATATAAATCCGTTTTTACGGAATTTCCTTAATGAATTTAGACTTTTAATAGAGCTACTTATATGTTCAGCATATTTCTCAGGAAATCCTCCTGGAATAATTAGAGAAGAGGCTTCGTTTGGTATTTCTTCATTATCATAAATACTCCATGAAATTAAAGGTATTCCTAATTCAGCCAAAAACTCCCTAGTTTCAGGGTATTGAAAATGAAAAATTTTATCTTCTGCAATCGCGATAGGTTTACTTTTATCAATTTTAAAATCTTCATAACAAACAGAATTAAATATTGTTTTTTGTGGAGATATTAGAAATTTACTAAGAGAAAATACGTCAAGATTTCTTTCGGCAAAACTTGCAAAATACTCAACATCAATTTCTTGGCAATTTTCCAATGGAGATATTAAACCTAGATTTGCCTTATTTAATTTTATTTTTGAATCAGATGGTAAAAAACCAAGAATTTCTATGTCTTCATTTTTAAAAACTTCTTCAATTAATATTTTGTGCCTATCTGAATTAACGTTATTAAATATTATTCCTTTTATTGACAATCCCTTATCAAATTCTCTAAAACCTCTAATGACAGCTAAAAGAGAAGCTACTTGACCCTTAGCATTTACAATGAAAATTATTGGAGCACCTAAAAGTTTTGCAACATCTGCTGTACTTGAATGGGTAGTTGCTCCTAATCCATCAAATAGACCCATAGCTCCTTCAATTAATGAGAATTCACAATTTAGAGAATATTTAAAAAAATTTTCCTGAACCCATTCTTCACCACTTAAAAAGATATCTAAATTCCTACAAATAGGTTGTCCAATTGAACTAAGTTGTTGTTGATCGAGATAATCTGGGCCCACTTTGAAAGTTTGCATCTTTATTCCTTTAGAAAAAGCCCAACAAGAAATCAGTAGTGATAAGGTTGTTTTTCCACTGTCAGTTGAAGGAGAAGATATTATACAAGGCATTTATTAAACATTTAAATCACTAAATATTTGAAGTGCGATTCTAATAGTATTTTCAAAAAGAGGACTAGTATTCCCTCTGCTACTGCCCAATAGCTTACTAACATCTGATTCTGATGAAGAAAAAGAATTTGGAACAACTTGTTCTATTAATTCCATATCTGCCATACCTCCTGCCTCAAGTCTCATACATTCCACTGACTCGCATCCAAGTATTATACAAGTATTGTTTTTTTGAACCTCACCAACTTTAGATATCAATCTTAATCCAATAACTTGACCTAAGTGAATACATGGATTTCCTAGAGGTAAAGGATTAATAGATGTAGAAATTTTTTCACCATTTTTCCTTTCAAATTCAATTTTTACTAAATCATTTTCCCTTTTAACACTTACAAAAGACCACATAAGTTTATCACTAATCCACGAGATAAAAAACAACGCCTGAAGCATATGATCTCCGGCAATATCAACATCAATATCAGTAATATGATCTAATATAGGCCTCCTTGAGGGGGGATCAAAAATCATCGCTAGCGACTCTCTCCAACTTTTTAATCGGACCCAATTTAAATCGTTAATAGCTTTATTTGATTTGATTAATTGATCTAATACTGATAAACATCTTTCAGGGGATCCAAGAGCTGTATCAATAATTAGTCTTAGACCTCTATTAATAAAGTATTCAAAAATTTCAGGCGCTTCATCTAAACTTCCATTCCACCAAAGCCAAGACGGTAATTCAACAATAGATAATTCATCTATTATTTCTATTCCTTTATTATTGATTGAATTGGAATCTCCTCTAATCACGACTAAATCTCCACAGATAGTTTGCATTTCTCTGCTATCACTTAATGGACAATAAGCTGAAACGAACGTTTTAATTTCTGAATTATTGTTTAAAGTTGGAGCTAAGGTTATCAATCTCCTTGGATTTAAAGTACTTATAGAGGATTCAAAGAATTGTCCTCTGTAGTCTTCAAAATCTTTATTTGATAATTTTGCCTCCAAGGAACTCAGTAACTCATCACCATTAAGAGAGGTGGTAAGAGAGAGCCCTTCATCTAATATGAATTTCTTAGCCACTTCTATTATTTCTGGACTAAAGTTTCCTGTGATTGGTCCATTTATTAATCCAGCTTGAACTAAATATTGCTCAAGCCAAGCAGGTTGCCAAATAATTAAGGTAAAAGTATTTGCGCCCGAATTATCTGCATCTTCTGAGATCCATAATTGATTAAGGTAATTAGAAATTTCCTGATAAGGAAGTTCTAATGGGGTTTGGAGAGTTAATTGAGGTTTCATTTGATTATGGTCTGCGCCAGAAAATATTATCTTTTGAAAGTAATTGATCAGATTCAGGAGGTCCCCAAGTCATAGATTCATAATTATAAATAGGTAATTTCCAAGGTGAATTATCCATCAGATCTATTAAAGGGGTATATAGCTTCCACGCAGCCTCTACCTCATCACTTCTTGTAAATAAGGTTGGATCAGATAGCATTGCATCAGCTAATAATCTCACATAACCTTCATCTGAGGGTTCCCCAAATGATTCATCATAAGAGAATTCCATCTCAACAGGTCTAGATTTCATTCCAGATCCAGGTGATTTTACTTCAAATTTAAATGTAGCGCCTTCATTAGGCTGAATCCTAAGAATAAGTTGATTTGGAGCGGGATTTATTATTGTTGATTCGAATAAATGAACTGGAACATCTTTGAATGTCAAGACTATCTCTCCGATTCTTTTAGGTAGTCTTTTACCAGTTCTTAAATAAAATGGAACTCCTTGCCAACGCCAATTATCAACAAAAATTTTTGTTGCAACATAAGTTTCTGTAGTACTGTTCAAATGCACACCATCTTCCTGTCTATATCCTCTAAGTCGATTTGAAGTATTTCCTCCCTCTACGTATTGACCTCTAATACAGCAATTCCATGGTTCATTTTCATCAGCTAACTTTGAAGCCTGAAGAACCTTAGCTTTTTCATTTCTTATTGCCTCTGGTTCAAATTTACCAGGAGGTTCCATTGCTGTAACAGCAAGCATTTGTGTTAAATGATTTTGAAGCATATCTCTTAAAGCTCCTGCGCTTTCGTAATAACCTGCTCTATCTTCAACTCCTACTGTTTCGGATGAAGTAATTTGAACACTTGATATATAATTTCTATTCCAGATTGGTTCAAAAATTGTATTAGCAAACCTCAAAACAAGAATGTTCTGAACTGTCTCTTTACCTAAATAATGATCAATCCTGTAAATTTGACTTTCTTCAGCACAACTTTGAACTATCTTGTTTAATTTTTTTGCACTTGAATAATCTCTTCCAAAAGGTTTTTCAATAACAACGCGACTCTTCTTGGGGTCATCTAAAAGACCTGCTGCTTTAAGAGCTTTACATCCACTTGCATAGAAATTCGGAGATACTGATAAATAAAATGTTCTATTCCCATGAGTGGCTTGTGTTTTATCAATTTCATTTAACCTTTTAGAAAGCCTTACAACATGATCACTTTGTTGTAAATCAACTGACTCATAAAAAAGATAATTAGAAAATTGTTCCCATTCCATTTCTTTACCAGATATTTGAGGGGAAAGCTTTACCTTCATCTTTTCTCTAAACTCCTTATCAGACCAAGGTCTTCTTGCACAACCTACGACTCCAAATTCACTAGGAATTCTTCTTTGCAAATAGAGTTCGAATAATGCTGGTATTAATTTTCTATGAGTAAGGTCACCACTAGCTCCGAAGATTACTAAGCACTGTGGAGATATTACTCTCTCCTGACGCAAACCCAATCTAAGAGGATTACTTAAAGTTGAAGGCATATTTTTTATATTCTTATTTTTAAAATCCTCTTTTTTTTAAAGATTAGCTACAGAATGTGTCTAAACCAAAAAGTATCTAGAACTTTTAAATTAAATTTAAATCTAAAAATTAGTAAGTTTCTACATGCCATCTTCCTGCTTTTTTTAGTTGAGGTCTTAATTCTGACCAGTTCAAACCTTTTTCTTCAGCTGCCTTAGTCATAGCTTCATCTATTCCAGGCTCCATACCTTTTAATCCACAAAGATATATATGTGTCTTTTCATCTTCGATCATATTAAAAAGTTCGTTTGCCGACTCCAAAACTCTATCTTGAATATACATTCTTCCCCCTTTGGCATTTTGCTGTTCACGGCTAATTGCTTTTGTGTATTTAAAGTTATCAGGATAATCCGTAAGGTATCTTTGAAGATCTTCTTCGTAGAGTAAGTTTGCTGATTTAGGAGCTCCCATGAATAACCAAGCCTTCCCTTTAAAATTCCAACTATTTTTTTCCTTTTCTGTTGCCTCAAACATTCTTCTTAAATATGCCCTCATTGGAGCAATACCTGTACCAGTAGCTAACATTACTATGTTTGCATCTTCTTCTTCAGGTAAAAGCATTTCTTTACCAACAGGACCTGTAATTTTGACCTTATCTCCTGGTTTAATATCACATAAGTAAGTGGAGCAAATACCATTGATGGTCTCTCCATCTTTCTCATATTGAAGCTGCCTTACGCATAGTGAAACAGTATTTCCTTCGAAATTATCTCCATGCCTTGTGCTTGCAATTGAATAAAGTCTTAACTTGTGAGGCTTACCATTAGCATCTTCACCAGAAGGCATAATACCTATACTCTGTCCCTCAACATAATTTAAAAAAGGATCGCTATCCTTTAAATCAAAAGTAATATGATTAACTCTTCCTATAGCTCCCTCTTTGAGAAGACTATAATTTTCTATTACTGTTCCTTCATAAGGTGTCTTAGGTCTATAAATATTTACTGGAACATCAGCGTGTTTTTTCTTCATAGGTTTTTCTTCAATATTAGTATTTTCATTATTATTCTGAGCTTCTGTTTTTAATTCGGAACTAACTGAAGTAGTTTTTTGAACCTCTACTTTAGATTCAATTTTTGTTGAAGTTGCACTTTTTGTTTTTATTTCAGTTTTTTCAACTTTCTTTTCAACTTTCTTTTCAACTTTCTTTGGTTTGTTTGCCTCAGCATATTCTATGGCTCTTTTATTAAAGAAAGTCATGATGAAGTAAAAAATACCAATCACAATAGGGATATGAGCTAATCCACCCGCGATAACTTTTGCTTGAGAGTAAACCATTTTGTATGCTTATTTATATATGAGATTATCAATTTGTAGTTTAATTTGTAGTGATTTAACAAAAATGGTTACGTTTTGAGATCGGAATAAATAAATAAAAATATTTTTATTTTTCAGTATTTGCTGTTTTTATTTGTATAGTTACACAGAAATAATTTTTTATCTAATTAAAAAATTCATTTATGATAAATCCTCAAGAATCAGTAGATCATTCTAGAAAAGATGATTACAGAACAATTGAGCAAACGATGGAGAAGCTTTCTAGCGGAACAAGAAGACTGGCAGCTCAACTAACTACTACTGCAAGTTTTAATTCATTATGGAATGTTTTGACAGATTATGATCGACTAAATTTATATATACCAAATCTATTGTCAAGCAAAAAAATATATCAAAAGAACAATAATGTCCATCTTAATCAAGTTGGCGCTCAAGATTTCCTTGGCATGAAATTTTCAGCTGAAGTAACTATCAATTTATTTGAAGAAAAGGAACTTGGCCTTTTAAAATTTAATTTGATCAAAGGAGATTTTAGAAAATTTGAAGGTAGTTGGAAAATCCAAAAAATAAAAGATACTTCAAAAAATTCATTAATTTACGATCTCACGGTTCAAGGTTGTCAGTGGATGCCTATAGGAATGATAGAAAAGAGACTAAAAAAAGATCTCTCAGAAAATTTAATTGCCGTAGACAGGCAAGCAAAAGCTTCAATAAAATAATTTAAATAATATTTAAAATAGCCCCAAGGGGATTCGAACCCCTGTCGCCTCCGTGAAAGGGAGGTGTCCTAGGCCTCTAGACGATGGGGCCAAGAAAACAGCATAACAGCTTATTAAAATTAAGAGTAAAGCTAGCCTTTCGTCAAGTATTGTTGCTCTTTGTTTTGTCCTTGCCACACAGGAACGGTAAAATGAAAGCATGAACCAATACCAATTTCAGATACAACCCATATTCTTCCCCCATGAACTTGTACTATTCTTCTGCACACAGATAACCCAATACCAAATCCTGAAGTTCCCTCAGAAGTCTGTGGCAGCCTAACTCTATCAAGAAAAATTCTTTTTTGTTCGCTCAAAGGGATACCAGCACCTTTGTCACAAATTGTTATTTCCACCCATTGATTTGTTTTGTGAATCATTGTAATTTTTATTGATCCAGAATCTTTAGAAAATTTAATAGCATTCTCAATTAAATTTAAAAATACTTGCCGCATTCTTCTTTGATCTGCAAATACACTTGGGAGATCAGAGGGAATATCAGTATCTATTTCAATATTCCTCAATCTCCAGAATTTCTCTAATTCGAGTATTACTTCAGCACTAATATTACCTAAATCAATTTTCTGAGGATTAAATAATGCTTCCCATTTTGTTGTGCCAACCTCCAAGAGATCTTGAGACAAGAGTTCAATCTCTTCTAGACGTCTCTTAATTACCTCTTGCAATTTTGAAATATCTATTTGTCCGAGTTTTTGACTTTGAATAGCCAAAGTAGCAGCAGTTAAAGGGGTTCTTAATTCATGCGCAACCATTCTTAATAATCTTTCCTGAGATTCTATTCTTTTAGTTAATGTCTCATTTTCTTGTCTTAAGACAAGAAGTTCGTCTTCCAAAAGAAATTCTTTTTGAGTTCTGATTGAATCAATTTTGGATGGTTGCAAATTAATCCCTAGATTTTTTGTTAAGCCTTCCTGTTTCCATCTTGGCAACCATGTTTGCAACTGAGAAAAAATATTAC
The DNA here is from genome assembly GCF_902626525.1 of uncultured Prochlorococcus sp. Classification (GTDB taxonomy): domain Bacteria; phylum Cyanobacteriota; class Cyanobacteriia; order PCC-6307; family Cyanobiaceae; genus Prochlorococcus_A. Next base: position 45,407 of record NZ_CACOFR010000007.1, on the reverse strand, counting down.
TTCCAGCAAATATTTGTTTTGGAGCAGGGGAAACCTTAATAAGAGCAGGGATAGCGACTAATCTATGTAATTCAAGTAATTCCGGCTGTTCAGTGGGCTCAGAGATCTGAAGTGATATTTCAAATTCACAATCATCTGATTCTAAATAAGCTATAAGGGACTTTATATCACTACTAGAGAGTTGATTTCTAGCTGCTACAAGTATTAATTTTAGCTCTTTTTTATCATTCAAATGATTACCTCTGAAGTGTTGAAAAGCTGTTAATCCTTATAAACACATTAAGAAATTTATTTTTATTCTACAGATAAGCTATGAAATAAATAGGTCTTATTTATAAATGGTTGTTATTAATCAAAAGAAAAATCTAAATTTTGGCAAAAACAATTCTCCAGAAATTAGTTTAAATAGCAATTTAAAAAGATGGTTTTCGAGAAATATAGGTTTGTGGAAATCTAATAGAACATATTTTCTTGATGAAGTAAAAAAAACTTATAATTTATGCATGAATTTAAAAATACAAGCTCTTGAGAATAAATCTGAATGGGAATCGCACTATAAATTTTCCTGGTATCCAGAAAAAAAATATATTTTCTTTGAGGAAAATCCACAATATCGAGAAAGAGGAGAAATGCTTGCATACTTAAAGGGACATCAACTTATTAGGGGAAATTTTTATTTAAGTAATCTTGAAGGGATATCAAATATTAAACAAGTTGATGAACACGAAATGATTTTTGAATCTTCTTATGAAGATTGGCATATTATTGAACATACAAGATTAGTTGATTCTGATAATTATAGATTTAGAGTAATCTATTCATGGAACAAAAATAAGCTCAAGATAGTAGAGAATCATCACGAAATAAAAATTATTAAGTAAGTTCTTTTTATCAATTAATAATAAAATTAAAAATGCTATCTTAAGTACTGATTACTAAAAAGTTTAGATCTATATGAATTTCTTGAATGTATTTAAAAGTCTATCAATTCCATTTATATTCATAGCTATTATTTTTAATTTAAATCCTAAATTAAGTGAATTAAGAGCAAGCAATAAACTAGTTCCTGCCAATGAAAAAGATCTTGACCTCTACAGAAGTATGGGTATAACTTATTTGTGCTCTACAAGTGATAAAGGTACTGATGCTGATTTTGAGAAATCTCTGGTTGTGGCAACAAACTTATTTTCTACTGTCATGCAGCAAAAACACGGCGGCATTATTAAAGAGGGTAAAAAGAAACAACAAAAAATTGAAGCTAGATCATTGCAAAATAACATTATTTTCCAATTAGTAGGAGGTGCACTTAGTTATTGCCCAAATAATGTACCTGAAGTAATGGAAAAAGAATTTAGAAATCAGGTTAAAAAAATTCAAGAATCAAACAAAAAATAATATTTTTTATTAGCTATCTGAACATCGAGCTAACTGAACTTTCTTCGTGGATTCTCCAAATGGCCTCACCTAGCATATTTGCAACAGAGAGAACTTTTAATTGTGGGAAATTATCTTTAACTAGAACTGGAATGCTGTTGGTAACAATAACTTGTTCGAATAAATCCTTAGCACTTAATCTTTCATAAGAAGGCGGGGAAAATACAGCATGTGAGGCACATGCAAATATTCTATTTGCACCTTCTTTTTTTAATAAATTAGCGCCAGAGCAGATTGTTCCACCGGTATCTATCATATCGTCAATAAGGATAGCGGTTTTATCTTTAACTTCTCCAATTACTGTCAAACTTTCTGCGATATTATGAGCTGATCTCCTTTTATCAATTATAGCTAATGGAGCATCTTTCATTAACTTTGCAAATGCTCTTGCTCGCGCCACTCCACCAACATCTGGTGAGACAACTACAACTTCATCTAAATTTAAAGTTTCTAAATAATCAATTAATACAGGTGAACCGTAAATATGATCACAAGGTATATCAAAATAACCTTGAATTTGAGCTGAATGTAAATCCATTGCGAGAACTCTATCTACACCTGATTTCTCTAGTAAATTAGCTGTGAGTTTTGCCGTTATAGATTCTCTCCCTGAAGTCTTTCTATCTGCCCTTGCGTATCCAAAATAAGGGATTACCGCCGTTATTTGTCTGGCAGATGCCCTCTTGCAAGCATCAACCATAATCATAAGTTCCATTAAACTATCGTTTACAGGAGCGCATGTAGGTTGTATTAGGAATACATCACAGCCTCTAATTGATTGCTGAATCTGAACATAAAGTTCTCCGTCAGCAAATCTTTTAGATATTAAAGGTACATTTTTAATCCCTAAGTATGATGCAATTTCTTCAGCTAATTTAGGATTTGTTGTTCCACTTACTAACCTTAATCTACTATTAGTAAGATTAAAATTCGATTCTTTATTCTGCACTGCCGTGATAAAACTTGTCACGAAATTAGCAATATAAAACTACATTCTTATCGTAGTCGTTTATGTGAATTTCGCAAAAGATAATGACTAGATCTTTTCAAAAGTCACATCTATTTATTAAAAGTAAAAAAAAAACTGATTAAAAATTAGACACTTTTTTAAATTAAGCTTAAATTAATTTGAATAATATTTGCCAATAAAAAATTATTTGTATATCTTTGAAACTAGAAAATTAATTAAAATTAAATTATTAAAGAGTCATAAAATAATCCCAAAACATGTCCATACAAAAATTACTCACAAAAAAATCATTAGGAATCCTTATGCATCCAACATGTATACCGGGAGGAAGAGTATGTGGAACATTTGGACAAGGAGCTAAAGAGTGGATAAAAAAACTTCATAATCATGGAATTGAATACTGGCAATTTTTACCTCTTACTCCTACCGACTCTACAGGTTCTCCATATAGTTCACCGTCTAGTTTCGCTTTGAACCCATGGTTTCTTGATATAGATTTCTTAATAGAGAAAGATTTTATTTTTATTTCTAATAAAGATCAATTAGGGCCTACAAATCAAAATATCAATCATTTTGATTTTGATGTTGCGGATAATTTAGCAGAAAAAATAGGTCACCTCCTTTTGCAAGGTTGGAGTTCCCAATCTGAAGAAAGAAAACTTGATTTTGATAAATGGATTAGTAAGAATTCTTGGGTTGAAGACTATGCAACATTCATTGTTATTAGAGAAGAATTTAATAAATTGCCTTGGTGGCAATGGCCTAAAGAATTTAAAGTTAAAAATGATATGTTTTTAAAATCATGGATTGAGAAAAAAAGTGATGAAATACTTATTAAAAAATTAATACAGTGGCATTTAGATGAGCAATGGAGAGTTTTAAAAAACTTTGCAAATTCATTTAATATTAAATTAATAGGAGATTTACCTTTTTATGTTTCTAGGGATAGCGCCGACGTATGGAGTAATAAATCACTTTTTTCAATTTTTAAAAATGGAGATTTAATCTTTCAAAGTGGTGTGCCTCCAGATTATTTCTCATCAACAGGACAATTATGGGGGACCCCAACTTATTTTTGGTCAAAACATAAATGGACTAACTTCGATTGGTGGAGAAAAAGATTTAAAAGGCAGTTTGAACTTGTTGACTTGTTGAGATTTGATCATTTCAGGGGTTTAGCAGGTTACTGGAGAGTAAATGGCAATTCTAAATCAGCAATTAATGGCAAATGGATAAATTCGCCAGGTAGAGCACTATTAAATAAACTAAAAAAAGATTTTGGGGATGACCATCTGCCAATTATCGCGGAAGATTTGGGGGTGATAACACCAGATGTAGAAAAATTAAGAAAAAATTTCAGACTGCCTGGTATGAAAATCTTACAATTTGCTTTTGATGGAAACAAAGATAACCCATATTTACCTAAGAATTTTGATGGAGAAAATTGGGTTGTTTATACAGGTACTCATGACAACTCTACATCCATCTCATGGTGGGAAAGTTTAGATAATAACTCAAAAATGCGAATAAAAGAAGAGTATAAATTTTCAGATAATCCTTCGTGGAGTTTAATAGAAATAGGCATGAAGACTAATGCTAATCTCTTTATAACTCCAATACAAGACATATTATCTTTAGATGACTCAAGTAGATTAAATAGACCTGGAACTACAAAAAACAACTGGAAATGGAAGTTAAATCGATCTTTAGAAGAAATAGAAGATAACATTAGAATTTTTAGTGAGCTTGGAAATAATTGCGGGAGAATTAGAAAATAGGAATTTATTAAACACTATTTATCAATGATTTTATTCTCAATATTTTGAATCTCTATAACATTTACATTTAAAACAAAATATCTCTTTAAGATAAAAATAGTTAGAACTAATATAAAAAAATACAAAAGAATTCCCTGCCAAGTATCTATAAGATCGAATTTGTTTACAAGAAATTTATTATTTTTTATCTTTAAAGTTTCTCTTTCTCCAATTTCTAAATTAAGTAATGTATTTTTTTTTAATAATAAGCATTCCTCTAATTTAATCAATATAGATCTTATAAATGGATACTTCGGCCTAATATTTTTATTATTATTTTCAATAGAATTTAATATTTGCACAGGAATTTTTGTAATCCGCGACAATTCTTGTACTGATAGATTTTGCTGGATTCTCGCTTCTTTTACTAACTTTGCAATTTCATTATATTGATCAACTACTATATTATTCAAAGATTTATTGGTTTCAGTTTTTTTATTAAATAAAAATTTTTTCAAAATATTCATTGCATGCTCATGAATTTATTTATTCTTTGGATACTTAATTTTTAAATTATATATATATATGATTTTAATCAATTAAAAATTATAAGTAAATTTATTGGATGAAAATATTAAAACTAAACTGGAGAAATTATATTTTGGACAGCACTTTTTGCAATATTCAAAGGGCTAAAAGTGTCTCTGATTAAACTTAAGAGTTTTTTGGCATCGTTAAATTCCAATTTATCATCTTTAATAAGGCTTAAAAGAAGATTCTTTCTAACTTCTGATCCTTTTTTACTGACAAATAATTTCAACCCAGCATTAGCAACTGGAATAAGATCAGAATTAATATTTTCAGTATCTTTAAATAAAATATTTAATAAACTTTCAACTTTTTCTATTTGAATTCTACCTTTATTATCAAAAACGACCTCTAAAAGAATTTCTAGAATCTCTTCAGAATTATCGGTAAGAAGTTTTTTAGCAATGTAAGGATATGCAATTTTTAAAATTTTAAATTCTGGATCTAATCTCAATGCTAAACCTTCTTGACTAACAACAGCTCTTATAATTAAGGCAAACCTACTTGGCACTCTAAAGGGATAAGAGTACATTAGTTTTGAGAATTTATCAGTTACGTTTTTAAGATTAAAATCACCCACCTCAGCGCCAAAAGAACTGCCAAGAACTTCTTTTAATGGTTCAGTAAGTTTTTGAAGATCTTGTTCTTTGGTTAAAAAACCTAATTTTTGGAAATCTTTTGCAAGAAGATAATATTCTTCATTTATTATGTGAACAATTGCCTTAATTAGAGTGATTCTGTCTGAATTTGTAATTGTATCCATCATTCCGAAATCTACATAAGCTAAATTTCCGCAGTCCGCATTTCCTCCTTTGAGAGCAAACATATTACCTGGGTGGGGATCTGCATGAAAAAATCCATATTCAAATAATTGTTGTAGTCCGCTTATTACACAAGTTTTTATAAACGAAGAAGGTATTAAGTTATTTTCCTCCAATAAAGCTCTATCTCTTAATTTAACTCCATCGATCCAAGAGGTTGAGATAATCCTTTTAGATGAATACCTTTTATCCAATTTAGGGATAAAAACATTAGGATTATTCTTGAATAAGGATGCAAACCTCAAAGCATTTTCTCCTTCTTTTTCATAATCAATTTCCTCAAAAAGAGCTTTTCCGAATTCATCTATTATTTCTCCAATCCCAACACCAATATTTAATGGTAAAAAAGGTGAAAAAATAGTTGCTAAAAATCTTAAAATCACAATATCTCTTCTTATAAGAAAGTATAAATTAGGCCTTTGTACTTTCACAGCTATATAATTATTATCTTTTGTTTTTGTTTTATAGACTTGACCTAAGCTTGCTGAAGCAATAGGACTATCAGGGAATTCATCAAATAATTCTTTAGCTGGTGTCCCAAGTTCCTCTTCAATAATTTTTAATGCAATTTTGTGATCAAATGCTGGGAGATTATCCTGTAAGTTTGTAAGTTCTGTAAGCCAATCTTGTCTAACAAGATCTGGTCTTGTTGAAAGTGCCTGACCTAATTTTATAAAACAAGGTCCTAAATCTGTTATTACGTCGAAAAGATATTTTGAGAGATTTTTTTGTACATTTTTATTTTTATTGTTACCTTGAAAAAGTATTCTTAAAAAAAGGAAAATAAAAGTTAAAAGTATATATAAAACTCTTGGTATAAAAATCCATGGTCTCAACATCAACCAAATCAAGTCACCTTTTGCTGAATATTCCGAATAAGAACTTTTCATTAAAATTAAAAAATATCGAAGAAGGATTCCATATTGTTTATTCTATATGTGTCAATAATACTTTATGAGCATTTCATCTTTTCTAACTAAAAAGTTTTTAAAGTCACTTTTTTTTCCCGCTCATAATAGAGGGTCAGCTTTACCCAAGAAATTAGTAAAATTATTAAAAAAACCTCCTGGCTATTGGGACTTACCGGAACTACCAGAAATCGGCTCACCATTATCCCAAAGCGGATTAATTGCTAAATCCCAAAGAGAATTCTCTGAAAAATTTAAGGCAAAAGGATGTTTCTTTGGAGTTAATGGAGCATCTGGATTAATACAATCAGCCGTAATTGCTATTGCAAAACCAGGCGAAAATATTCTGATGCCTAGAAATGTTCACATAAGTGTTATAAAAATATGTGCGATGCAGAACATACATCCAATATTCTTTGACCTGGAATTTTCTTCAGAAACTGGTCATTACAAACCAATAACAAAAAACTGGTTGAAAAATGTATTTAAAAAAATAAATTTTAATGAAAAAAAAATTGCGGGGGTAATTCTTGTAAGTCCCTCTTATCATGGCTATGCGGGAGATTTAAAGCCTTTAATAGATCTTTGTCATCAAAAAAAATTACCTGTCTTGGTTGATGAAGCCCATGGCTCTTATTTCCTTTTTTGTGAAAACCATAACCTACCAAAATCAGCTTTAGTATCAAACGCTGATTTAGTCGTTCACTCATTGCATAAGTCGCTAAATGGTTTAACTCAAACGGCTGCACTTTGGTACCAAGGGAATCTAGTAAACAAGCAAAATTTAATCAAGAGCATTAATTTGTTGCAAACTACTAGTCCAAGTTCCTTATTACTTTCTTCTTGTGAAGAGTCAATTAAAGACTGGCTTAATAAAAAGAGTTTATCAAAATATCAAAAAAGAATTTTAGAGGCTAGAAGCATCTACAAAAAATTAACCCAAAAGAATATTCCTCTAATAGAGACCCAAGATCCCTTAAAAATAGTATTAAATACCTCTAAGGCTGGAATTGATGGTTTTACTGCTGATAAATTTTTTTATAAAAATGGTCTTATTGCTGAATTACCAGAAATGATGACTCTTACTTTTTGCTTAGGATTCGCTAATCAAAAGGATTTTGTTAATTTATTTGAAAAGTTGTGGAATAAATTATTATTAAATTCTAAAAAATCAAAAAGTTTAGAAGTTCTCCAATCGCCCTTTAAATTGGTTCAAGCACCAGAAATTGAAATTGGAATTGTTTGGAGAAGTGAGACTCGAAGCATTCCCTTCTCGCAATCATTAAATAAAATATCTGGAGATATTATTTGTCCTTATCCCCCTGGGATACCTCTACTAATTCCTGGAGAAAAAATTGATATCGATAGGTTTAATTGGATAAATAATCAAAGTTTATGGAACAAAGATCTGGTAAATTTTAATATTAGAGTCATATAAATCTAGAAATTTGATATGAGATTAAAAAGCGGTTTACTTATAGGAATATTTGGTTTAATTGTTGTTTTGTTGGGGGGATGGTTCTTCACTTTAGCAACAGCGTTACTTGCTTATTTAGCATTATTGGAATTTTTTAGAATGGCAGAATTTAAAGGAATAAAACCAGCTACAAAAACGACATTATTTTCATCTTTCGTTATCATAATTTCTACTTATCTTGAGACTATAGGTTTGCTTGAAGGTGAAATATCAAATTCGATTTTACCTATCTGTTCAGTTGGAATATGCACTTGGTTACTGTTGCAACCAAAACCCGGAACGATTTCAGATATTGCAGCTTCAATTTTTGGTTTATTTTATTTAGGTTTTTTACCAAGTTACTGGATTAAGTTAAGAGGATTAGAGACAGTGATAATAAGCTCAAATCAAGGTTTAATTTCGTTTGAAAACTTATCAAATACTACAGGTCTTTATTTAACTTTAACTTCTTGTTTTTTAATTGTAGCTAGTGATATTGGTTCTTATTTCATTGGGAAGTCATTTGGCAAAAAATCTCTCTCCCCAATATCTCCGAGTAAAACAATTGAAGGTTTAATTGGAGGAATATTCTGTTCAATTTTATTGGCAATATTTTTTGCATTTTTAATGAATTGGGAAAATCCATTATTAGTTGGTATTTTATATGGAATTTTAATTTCTCTTATGGCATTAGTTGGAGATTTAATTGAATCCATGATGAAGAGAGATGCAAAAATAAAAGATTCCGGAACTTTTTTACCAGGACATGGGGGTATTCTTGACCGAATTGACAGCTACATTTTTACACCATCTATTTTGTATTACATTTTTATTATTCTCAAGTATCTCAATTAATTATGAATTTTTTTCCAAAAAATAATCTTCGATAATTTTACTAGATAATGATGGTAAATCAACATGAGGAAGATGGCCGCAATTTTTTAAACCTAAAAAATTTAATTTATCAATTTTTCTTATTTTTTTAATCTCTTTTTTTCCAAGAATACGATCATTTTCTCCACATACTGCTTTAATTGGTATATTTTGAATATATTTATGTGTTCCGGCGAACCCGCCACTTTTTGCAAATGATGCAAGTGAATTCCTCCATCCTTTACAATCTAAATGAATAGAAGCAATTTGCTCTTCCATTTCCCCAACACATTCATTTGGAAAAGCAAATGCTTGCCTACAAAGACTTTTTCTGACTTGCGGTAATCCAAGAAATAATGCTCCAATTTGGTTAAGAGGAAAAGGGATACTCTTAGGTTCACCGAACAAACCGGCAGGAGATAAAAGTATGATTTTATTAATAGAATCAGGGATTTCAAAAGAAAGCTTTAAAGCTGTCGAGCCTCCCATAGAGGCACCAATAATATTTAGATTCTTTGTTATTTGTAAGGTCTGAAGGAGATCAATTAAACATGAAATTATTTTCGATGGATTGTATTCATCCGTTGCGCACCTAGGACTAAAACCAAACCCTAACAAATCAGGAATTATAACTTTGAAATTTCTTTTTAATGATTGGTATATTCTCCTAAACTCTAAAAAACTACTGTCAAAGCCATGTAAGAGAAGTATAGGTGGACCCTTCCCTCCAATAACTACGGGGAATTTCAAAGAGTTCCAGTTCTTATTGAGTTTGATCCACTTCACATCATTTGCCAAAGAAAAACCTAATGGATCTAATAGAGATGTTTTAGCACTCTCAAAAAAATCAACATTCAAATCACTAAGTTTTTCGAAAGTGGGTTTAGTCAAAAAGATAATTATATTTTAATTTTTTGTTGTTCAAAATTTACAATAACCTCAATTATATCTTGTTTATGAATTTCAAAAGGCAAGAAGTGAATCTCAGATTTATCTCGACAAGTAAAATCTGCAATTTTCTCTAAATTATTATTTTCAAAAACATTTATCCCAAGATGTGCAATAGTAGTTGGCAAATTCAATTCTCTCATAAGTACCAACAATTGTTTAATTGATTGATCAGCTAATTTATTATTATTTTTCATTTCTTCTAGTCTTAATTGCAATAATAATCCAACCCCAACAATCTCCCCATGTAAGAATTTGTTTGGGGTAATTATCTGAGTAATTGCATTATGAATAGCGTGTGCTGCTGCAGTCCTACACTTTTCTCCCCCAATACCTCCTACTAATCCTGCTGTAAGTCCACACGCTTCTATAGTATTTCTCCAAGCAAGATTATTTTCAAATTCACCATTAAATGCTTTTTTACCATCAATTAAAAGTTGATCTCTTAAAACTCTTGAAATTTGAATAGCTTGTTGAACAAGACCATCTTCGATTTTTGAACTTGTTATTGAGGATTCGTACCATTTTGCCAAAGCATCCGCTATCCCACTTGCAAGAGTTCTTGATGGAGCTGTTTGAATAAATTTATGATCATATACAAGGATTTTTGGACAAGAACCTAATGCAACATCCTTTATGAATTGACCATTTTTTGTATAAATATTCGATAAGGCGGTCCAACCTGCACATGTTGAGGCACTAAGAGGGACTGTGATACACGGGATATTAAGACACTCTGCTAAATATTTTCCACAATCTAGAACTTTGCCACCTCCAGCTGCGATAACGGAATCATGATTATTCTTTAAAATAATGTTCTTTATTCTTGAAATGTCATCATAACAACAATCAAATTGTAAATTAGCAGAATTAACATTTAGGTTTTGGTTTTTTAAATCGATAAAAATTTTATTTCTCAGGTTATTCGTATTAATACCTCTACCTAAAATTAATGGACTTTTAGTTAAATTAGTAATTTGAGGTAAGGCTTTTTCCCAAGCATCATTTCCCCTAAATATTATTTCTGGAGAGATTGATTGCATGTTAGCGCTAATCACTAAAAATTAGCACTAGCTAACTTTTGAGACGACTCCTCTGAAGAAATATTTATTGTAACTTTTTTATCATCATCTATATCAACTAAGGCTTTATCTCCGTCTTTTATTCGTCCAGAAAGAACTTCTTCAGCCAAACTATCTTCTAGTAAACGCATTACAGCTCTTCTCAATGGTCTCGCTCCATAAGAGGGATTATAACCTTCTTCAACAAGTCTTTCTTTAAATGCGTCAGTTACGTTTAATTTTATACCTTTATCTTGTAATCGTGCAAAAACCTCTTGCAACATTATTTCAGCAATTTGTTTAACCTCATTTTTAGTTAGTTGCCTAAATACAATTATTTCATCAAGTCTATTTAAAAATTCAGGTCTGAAATATTGCTTTAATTCTTCATTAACTAAAGATTTTATTCTGTTGTATTGGCTATCTTCAACTGAATCACCCGAAAACTCAAAACCTAAGCCTCCACCACCCTTCTCAATCACTTTGGAGCCAATATTAGATGTCATTATTAGTAAAGTATTTTTAAAATCAACAGTTCTACCTTTTGAATCTGTTAATCTGCCGTCTTCAAGAAGTTGCAATAATAAATTAAATACATCTGGATGCGCCTTCTCAACTTCATCGAATAAAACAACTGTATAAGGACGTCTTCTGACAGCTTCGGTAAGCTGACCACCTTCATTGAAACCAACATATCCAGGAGGGGAACCAATGAGTTTACTAACTGTATGTCTTTCCATAAATTCTGACATATCTAATCTAATCATTGCTTCTTCACTACCGAAAAAATATGAAGCTAATGATTTAGTTAATTCAGTTTTACCTACACCGGTAGGACCTGAAAAGATAAAACTTGCAATAGGTCTATTAGGATTTTTTAAACCAACTCTTGCTCTTCTAATAGCTCTGGATACAGCTTTTACAGCTTCATCTTGTCCAATTAGTCTTTGGTGAAGTGTCTCTTCCATGTTTAGAAGTTTGACTGATTCGGTTTCTGTTAATTTTTGAACAGGTACACCTGTCCATGATGCGACGATATGTGCTACATCCTCTTCACTAACCAGAGGATTTTGTAAAAGTTTAGAATCAATTTCAACTGAGTCATTTTCTGATTTATCCTCAGATGTAGATCCTTTTTTATTTTCAAGTACCTCTTTTATTTTTGCGGACAATTCCATTTCTTTTTCTCTTAATTGACCTGCTTGATCAAAATTTTGTTCTCTAACAGATTCTTCTTTTTGTTTTTGGATTTGTCTTAATTCTTTATCTATTTCTTTAGCTTCAGGAGGAAGTTTAGAATTTATTAAACGAACCCTACTACCTGCCTCATCAATAAGATCTATAGCTTTATCAGGCAAAAATCTATCAGAAATGTAACGATCACCTAGATGAGCTGCAGCTTCTAATGCATCATCTGTAATTTTAAGACGATGATGTTGTTCGTAACGCTCTCTAAGACCTTTTAAAATTTCGATTGTATCTTCAATAGATGGTTCACCAACCATAACAGGTTGGAATCTTCTCTCTAAAGCTGCATCTCTTTCAATATGCTTTCTATATTCATCGAGAGTTGTAGCTCCAATACATTGAAGTTCTCCTCTTGCTAATGCTGGTTTTAAAATATTTGCAGCGTCTATAGCTCCTTCAGCAGCTCCAGCCCCTATTAAAGTATGGACTTCATCTATAACAAGTATTACGTTTCCTGCGGATTTAATTTCTTCCATAATTTTTTTTAATCTTTCCTCAAATTCTCCTCTATATTTTGTTCCAGCAACCAAAAGCCCTATATCAAGAGTTAATACTCTTTTTTCTTCTAGAATGTCGGGTATATCCCCCATCTGTATTCTTTGAGCTAAACCTTCTGCAATAGCAGTTTTACCTACACCAGGTTCTCCAATTAGAACTGGATTATTTTTAGTCCTCCTACCCAATATTTGAACTACTCGATCTATTTCAGAATGTCTACCAACAACAGGATCCAGTTTAGATTCACTAGCTAATTTTGTTAAATTAGTTCCAAATTCATCTAGAGTAGCGGTCTTTAAATTACCCTTTCCTGCATTAGCTCCAGGACCAACTTCAGCTGTTTCACCTAACATCCTAATAACTTGTGTTCTTACTTTAGTTAGGTCAATACTAAGATTTTCAAGAACTCTTGCAGCCACTCCCTCACCCTCTCTTATTAAACCTAATAAAAGATGTTCAGTTCCAATATAGTTATGCCCTAATTGACGAGCCTCTTCAAGAGATAATTCTAGAACTCTTTTTGCTCTTGGTGTAAAAGGTATTTCTACTGCAACAAAACCTGATCCTCTTCCTATTATCTTTTCAACTTCTATTCTTGAATCTTTTAAATTAACTCCAAGTGATTTTAATACTTTTGCAGCGACACCTGTTCCTTCTCCAATTAAACCCAATAGAATTTGCTCAGTTCCGACGAAATTATGACCAAGTCTTCTAGCTTCCTCTTGAGCAAGCATAATGACTTTTATGGCCTTTTCTGTAAATCTTTCAAACATGAGAAGATTGAATTCCTACTAATAACCTACCAGTAATATGTCAATTTTGTGTTCAGAATGAGCTTTTGTGAATACCCAATAATATGTTTTATACATTTAAAATTAACTTTTTTAGTGATATAGCAGTAAATTATAGTAATTTCAAGGATTCTGGTTATCCGAACAATTATATTTTTAAATTATTTTGTTGTTAATTTTTTTTCTTTTAAAAGTGCATCTGAACCATCTTTATAATAATTTCTTCTTATTCCAACCGTAGAAAAGTCAAAGCGACTATAAAATTTTTCAGCCACGACATTACCCAGAGAAACTTCTAAAAATAATTTACTAACATTTAACTTTTCACACTGCTCTATCAAATATCTCATGAGATAAGATCCATAACCTTTTTTCCTAAATTTTTGATTTATTACAAAAAAATTTATTTGAGCTTCATCAACAATCACGTGAAAAACGCATATTCCTATAACTAAATTAGAAAGTAATAAACCAAAAACCTTTACCCCTTTTTTTTTGAATTCACAAGACCATTGCTTTTTGCTCCATAAAGAAATCGTATTCGAATCTAGTTCATAACATAAATCAATATCTTTCTCATTTATTTCTCTTATGGATATCATTTTATAATAAATAGGTATTCAATTATTTTGAATTTAAAGTCATTATTAAATTGTGACAGCTTATTATAAACCTATTTGAATATTGATTTATCCCATGGAAGAAAAAAAATCCTTTTTAAAAGAAAAGATTGACTTACAAAGTCCTAATAAAAATATTGTACCTATTACTACCTCTGTTGGGAGTGATGGGCGATTATCAATTGGTGGATGTTCTGTTGAAGAATTAGCAAGAAAATATGATTCTCCACTTTACATTCTTGATGAAGTCACGTTAAGAAATTCTTGTAAAGCATATAAAAAGGCTCTAGAAAAATACTATCCAGGAGATTCACTACCTATATATGCCTCTAAAGCAAATAGCTCTATTTTCATGAGTAACCTTGTTGCTTCAGAAGGATTAGGACTTGATGCAGTTTCAGAAGGCGAATTATTAACTGCTCTTAAAGGTGGAGTTCCAAATGAAAATATTGTTTTTCATGGAAATAATAAATCAGATAATGAAATTGATTTTGCAGTTAGAAATAATATTAAAGTAATTGTAGATAATGATTATGACTTAAAAAGATTAGAGGAAATTTCAAATTCACTTAATCGTGATTTAGAAATAATGATTCGCTTTACTCCTGGGATAGAATGCCACACACATGAATACATAAGAACAGGATCATTTGATAGCAAATTTGGTTTTGGAATTGAATACTTAAATATCCTATTTAACAGAATCAGTAATACAAAACACCTGAAATTAAATGGATTACATGCTCATATAGGTTCTCAGATTTTTGAACTAGAACCTCATAAAGATTTGGGCGAAATAATGGTGAAAGTTATTCTAGATGCCAAAAAATTTGGTCATAACATTAAAAAATTAAATGTAGGCGGGGGTCTAGGTATTAAATATACCGAAAGTGATGATCCCCCTTCTATTGATGAATGGGTAAAAACAATTTCAAACTCTGTTATTAGTGCTTGTAAAAAACATAATTTAGATTTACCTACATTGATGTGCGAACCTGGAAGATCAATTGTATCTACAGCTGGAATAACAATTTACAAAATTGGAGCGTTTAAAGAAATCCCCGGTATCAGAACCTATTTATCTGTTGATGGTGGGATGAGTGATAATCCTAGACCCATAACATATCAGTCAAATTATTCAGCATGTTTAGTAAATAATCCTTTTAATCTTAATTCAAAAAATAAATTTACGATAGCTGGTAAGCACTGCGAATCAGGAGATGTGTTGTTTAAGGAAATAGAGCTAGCGGATTGCAAAACAGGAGATTTAATATGTGTTTTTGGGACTGGTGCATACAATAATTCAATGAGCTCTAACTATAATAGGATCCCAAAACCTGCTGCTCTTTTAGTTTGTAATGGTGAAGCAGAGATTATTCAAAAGAGAGAAAGTCCATCTGATCTTTTAAAATATGATGTCTTGCCTAATCGCTTTATTAAACAAAGTTAGGTAAATTTAAATTAATTTTGTTTTTAATGTGAATTTCTGGGGGTTTATAAATTTAAAGCTTTTATTAGATGTCTTATTCGCTGTTGGTTTTGGACTCTTATTATTTTCTAGAGTGAAAGAGCAGAGGACACTTTGGCTTTTAAGGGGATATTTATTTTTAGTTTCATCTGCTTGGTTTATACAAAGATACGCCTACCTTCCATTAACATCCAAATTAATTGATGCAGTAGTACTTGCTTGTTCTCTCTCCTTAGCGATCCTTTGGCAAGGGGAACTAAGAAGATTGATGGAATTATTAGGCACTGGAAGGCTAGCTGTTTTACTAGGTAATCCTCCAAAGGAATTTAGAGCAACATCAACTACTATTTCTCAGTTAGTTGATACTGCGGGTAAACTCTCTCAGAATAGAAGAGGAGCTCTTATCGTTGTCGATTTGGGAAGTGATTTAAGGCCTGAAGATTTTTTATATTCAGGTACAAATATTGAAGCACAATTATCAACTGAGCTTCTAATAAATCTTTTTGCAACAGATACACCGTTGCATGATGGAGCAGTTCTTGTGAAAGGTAACAAAATAATATCTGCTGGTGTAATACTTCCACTCTCGAGGCAAGGCATCAGTAGATATGGCACAAGACATTTAGCTGCATTAGGAATTACAGAAAGATTTGACAGATGTATCTGTATTGTTGTTTCTGAAGAGACAGGGACGTTATCATTAGCAAACCAAGGGAAACTTGAAAGACCAATTACCAGCAGCAGATTGCAAGAACTTCTTATAAATTTGATTGGGAATCAAAATTCTATGGGAACTAATAAATCATCTTTAGGTAAAACTGCTTTAACCCAAAAGACAAAATCAAGTGATAATATTAACAGTGATATAAATGAAAAAGAGTCTAATAAATCAGAAAGCCTTATTAACATAAACGAATAACTAATGAATTTAGAAAAAGTAATTAACGACAAAAATACTAACTTATTAAAGAGAATAGATAAGCAAAAAGTGCCAGAACATGTAGC
This sequence comes from uncultured Prochlorococcus sp., assembly GCF_902626525.1. Classification (GTDB taxonomy): domain Bacteria; phylum Cyanobacteriota; class Cyanobacteriia; order PCC-6307; family Cyanobiaceae; genus Prochlorococcus_A. Next base: position 28,961 of record NZ_CACOFR010000007.1, on the reverse strand, counting down.
AATAATTATGGATGGAAATGGGAGATGGGCGACTAAAAAAGGATTACCAAGATCATTTGGTCATAATAAGGGCGTTAATGTATTAAAGGAAATTCTCAAAGCGTCAAAAAAATTAGGTTGTAAGGTGCTTACTGTTTATGCTTTTTCAACTGAAAATTGGACAAGACCAACAAAAGAGGTTGATTTTCTTATAAATCTCTTTAATGAAGTTTTGAGAAACGAAATTAAAGAGATTCATCAAGAATCAATCAGAATAAAATTCATCGGAGATCTAACACCTTTCCCTGAGAATTTAAAAAACACAATCTATAGTTCAGAATCTCTAACTAAAAATAATAAAAATTTCCTTTTAAATGTTTGTGTAAATTATGGAGGTAGACAAGAAATAGTAAAAGTTGCCAAAGAACTAGCATTAAAATCTTCTTCTGGAGAAATAAAACCAAGTGAAGTTAATGAAGAATTATTTAATTCAGAGCTATTAACTAGAGGAATTAAAGATCCAGAGTTACTTATAAGAACTAGTGGAGAAAAAAGGATAAGCAATTTTCTTTTGTGGCAATTAGCTTATTCAGAAATTTACATATCTGAAGTCCTTTGGCCAGACTTCAATGAGCATGAATTTCTTAAAGCAGTAATTGATTACCAATCAAGGAATAGACGTTTCGGCGGTATAGAATCATTACCAAATGAATCTTTTAAAGATTCTAGATGTTCTTCCTAACAAACAATGACTAAGTCCAATAATTTGTTATGCAGCCAAATTAGATTCGATTGGGATAGAAATGAGATATTGGAAATACTAAATATGCCACTGATAGATTTGATGTGGGAATCACAAATTGTTCACAGAAAATTTAATAACTACAAAGTTCAATTAGCCTCACTATTTAGTGTTAAGACTGGGGGATGTGAGGAAAATTGCTCATACTGTAGCCAATCAATCTACAGTACTAGTCAAATCAAAAGTCACCCTCAATTTCAAGTTGAAGAGGTTTTAGCAAGAGCTCAAATAGCTAAAAAAGAGGGTGCAGATAGGTTTTGCATGGGCTGGGCATGGAGAGAAATAAGAGATGGAAAATATTTTAATGCAATGTTAAGAATGGTGAGTGGTGTAAGAGATCTTGGAATGGAAGCATGCGTTACAGCTGGAATGCTTACCGAAGAACAAGCCTCAAGGCTGGCTGAGGCAGGTTTAACGGCATATAATCATAATCTTGATACTAGTCCTGAGTATTACAAAAATATAATTACTACAAGGACTTATCAAGATAGATTAGACACTATTAAGAGAGTAAGAGATGCAGGAATAAATGTATGTTGTGGAGGAATAATAGGTTTAGGAGAAACTAATCGTGATAGAGCATCTCTTTTGGAAGTACTTTCAAACATGAATCCCCACCCTGAGAGTGTTCCTATAAATTCATTAGTAGCTATTGAAGGTACTGGTCTAGAAGAAAATCAAGAAATTGATTCGATTGAGATGATAAGGATGATAGCTACTGCGCGAATTCTCATGCCTAAAAGCAAAATAAGATTAAGCGCAGGGCGAGAGAAACTCTCAAAAGAAGCTCAAATATTATGTTTTCAATGCGGAGCAAATTCAATTTTTTATGGAGATGAGTTACTTACAACTTCAAATCCATCTTTTCAATCAGATCGAAAACTTCTTAAAGAGGTTGGTGTTCTTTTTAATAAAGATTTTGAAACTTACGAAAAAAGATTATCTTCTTTATGAAAGAAAAAAATTACAAAATAGTTTCTCTTTACTCTTTCTTTCCATTTAAAGAAAAATTTATTCTTGAGCTCAAAGATGAATTATTAAAAATCGAAAATAAAAACGATTTTTCGGGTTTATTAATTTTTGCAAGTGAGGGAATTAATGGAACCATTTGTGCTGGAGATAAAGTGATTGAAATTGTTATGAATTTATTTAAGAAATATATAAACATTAGAAATTTAAATATAAAAGTAAGCTACTCAGAAAAGAAAGTATTCAAAAAATTAAAAATCAAGATTAAGAAAGAAATAGTTACTATGGGAGTTCCCAAAATAAACCCATCAAAAGATACCGGAACCCATATAAACGCAACTGAATGGAATAAATTAATTGAAGAAAAAAATACAATTATTATTGATACAAGAAATCATTACGAAGTTTCTATAGGAACATTTCAAAATTCGATTAACCCAAAGACAAACAACTTTAGTGAATTCCCTAAGTGGGTAGATGATCATTTAGAGAGCCACTTAGAAAATAAAGATTCCACAAATATAGCGATGTTTTGTACCGGAGGTATAAGATGTGAAAAAGCAACAAGTTTACTGAAAAAGAAAGGTTATAAAAATATTTTTCACCTTCAGGGAGGAATTTTACAATACCTTAAGGACATTTCAGAAAAAGAAAATTTATTTGAAGGTGAATGTTTTGTTTTTGATAAAAGAGTTGCTTTAGATCGTGAATTAGAAAAAGGCTCCTATTCCATTTGTCATGCATGTGGAATGCCAGTTTCAATACAAGATCAAAAAAGGAATGAATATAGAAAAGGAATCCAATGTCATTTCTGCATTAATAAATTCAGCGATGATGATAGAAAAAGATTTGAAGAAAGGCAAAAACAAATCGATAAAATAAAAGCTGGAAATAAAAAAAATCTATCAAGATTAATTTCCCAAAATCATGAAAGTTGAAGAATTAGAAAAATTAGCAGTTTCTATTGGACTTTTAATAAAAATTCAAGTTAGAGAAACTCTTGGATTATGTTTTTTTAGAATCGTTATAGCAGAACAAAAAGATAATATCATAAAGATTTGGGGAGAAATGAAAGGTTGGACTTATTTGAATAAGCAGGGTATTCAACTTGATACATTAATAGTCCTTAGTAAAGCTCCCTCTTATGTTTCAGAATTAATATGGGCAACAACTATGGCTTGGGCAATTGAAAAGAAATCAAGCAACAAAGCAAGACTCTTAGCCATATTCGATAGTGAAGGATATAGCAAAAAACTTGTAAGATACTTCAAATTAATAGGATTTAAAATTGTCAGAGAAGTTGGTTCTAGCCCAGTAGATCTTTTTTTAAGATTGGTTTGGGGAGGTGCCGGTACACTTATGACTGGAGAATGTATTCACATATTGAGAAAGATAGAAAAGAAGCTTTATTTAATCGAAGAAATTTAACCAGCGTGATAACTACTTCTAACTAAGGGACCACAAGATACTTTTTTGAACCCTAATTCCTTAGAGAAGCGATATAAATATTCAAACTCTGTTGGATGCCAATATTTCTTAACTGCTAAATGATTTAATGAGGGCCTTAAATATTGGCCGATTGTAATTTGATCACAATCTATTTTTTTGAGATCATAAATTGTATTTTTTATTTCATCCAATGTTTCCCCAAGACCTAACATAATACCTGATTTAGTTTGAATATGAGGAGCAATATATTTTGATTTTTTTAGTAAACCTAGTGATTTTTTATAATTTGCTCCTCTCCTAACTTCTTTTTGAAGTCTTTCAACAGTTTCAAGATTATGATTAAAGCAAATTGGATCTTTCTCCAAAATCATCTTTAGTCTTTCGGTCTGAAGAGTATTAGTTTCATCAAAATTTTTTCCTCCTCCCCATAAATCAGGAGTCAAAACCTCTATTTTTATGCTTGAGTCAATTTTTCTAATCTCATTAATTGTCGAAATAAATAAATTTGCACCATGATCAGGAAGATCATCTCTAGCTACAGAGGTTAAAACCACATATTTTAAATTTAGTACTTTTACTGCTTCAGCTACTTTAATACATTCATTAATATCAATTGAACTAGGTCTACCTTTATTTACCTGACAGAAAGCACAAGAACGAGAACATATCGATCCACCAAGTAAAAAAGTAGCTGTGCCTGAAGCATAACATTCTGCTCTATTCGGACATCTTGCCTCTTCACAAATAGTATGAATATTTGATTTTTTGATAAGTGTTTGAATCCTTTCGAACTCTGAGGCTTTACTAATAGGAAATTTTATCCAAGAAGGAAGTCTCAAGATTTTTTCTTCGTTGATTAGACTATTTCCTTTCATTTTCATATTAAATTTGTTCTCCCTTCTAAAGCCCTAGCAAGCGTAACTTCATCTACATATTCAAGTTCACTGCCCATTGGGAGACCATATGCAATCCTAGTAACTTTAGTAAAAGGAGCTAATAATTTTCCAATATAAAGACTTGTAGTATCTCCCTCAACACTTGGAGTTAATGCCAATATAATTTCATCTATTTCAGATTTACTAACTCTTTCTACTAAGCTTCTTATTTCTAGGAGTTCAGGGCCAACAGAATCCATTGGAGATATTAAACCACCAATAACGTGATAAACGCCTTTAAATTCTCTAGCACGTTCTAAAGCAAGCAAATCTTTTGTTTCTGCTACTACACAAATTAGTTTTTGGTTTCTATCAGTATTTCTACAAATTTCACATTCATCCTCTGAAGTCAAATTGAAGCATTTTTTACAACGACCAACATTACTATGAGCCTCTAATAAGGCCTTTGAGAAATCCTTTATTGTACTTTCCGGTTGTTTTAAAATAAATAGAGCTAATCTTTGCGCTGTTCTTGGACCAATTCCTGGAAACTTCTCAAAATGACCAATTAATTTTGAAAGTGATTTAGTATAAGTAATCAAAATTAAACTATTTCTAGAAATAATTTAGACGCAAAATTCTGAATTGCCATAATTGTTTGCTTTTAATGTCTTATTATGTTTTAAGTTAGTAATTTCAAACAAAAATGAAAATTAATAAATTCAAACCATTCAAATATCTATTTTTGATTTTTTTATGTTTAACACTTAGTGCATGTAGTGGAGGTCTCAATGCAGGATTAGAAGCTTATCAGAGCCCTGATGGAAGATATGCCTTTTTATATCCAACGGGATGGACTAGAGTAACAGTTGATGGAGGGCCTGAAATTATTTATCATGATTTAATCAATAGTAATGAGACATTGAGTCTAGTAGTTTCTGATGTAGATAAAGAGGTGCAATTAGAACAATTGGGAAGCCCAATTGAAGTAAGCCAAACATTAATTGATAAAGTCATAGCTCCCGAAGGATCAGGTAGAGAGGTAAAACTTATTAATGCCAAAAAGAGGGACTCATCTAATCATATTTTCTATGATTTAGAATATGAATTAAATTTAAATGAACAGGCAAGACATGAACTTGCTACTGTTGTGATTGATAGGGGAACACTTTATACTTTTGCTGTAGGAACAAATGAAGAAAGATGGAATAAAGTTGATGAAATGTTTAGTAATGTAATTGAATCATTCAACTTCTTAATATAGTTTTTAAAGAAATCAATTCTAGATACCTACTTGAACATTCCACAAATCAGCATATATTTTATTTTGATCTAATAGTTTTTGATGTTTTCCACTCTCAACTATTTTTCCTTTATCAATGACAATAATATGATCGACATTTTTTATTGTGCTTAATCTATGAGCAATAACTATAGTGGTTCTTTCTTTTGTAATTTTAGATAATGATTTTTGAATTAACGCCTCTGTTTCGTTATCAACTGATGCTGTAGCTTCATCTAATATTAATATTGGAGCATCCTTTAAAACAGCTCTCGCCAGAGCAATTCTTTGGCGTTGACCGCCTGAGAGTCTTTGTCCCCTCTCTCCCACTATGGTTTTATAACCATTTGGCAATTGTTCAATAAACTTATGTGCTTCCGCAATCTTTGACGCCTTAATGATGTCTCTAAAACTCGGGTCAATTGAGCCATAAGCAATATTTTCTTTTACGGTGCCATGAAATAAATAAGTTTCTTGACTTACTAAAGATATACACTTTCTCAAATCCCTCAAATTAATTTCTTTAATAGAAATACCATCCAAGGTTATTAACCCATTATTACTATCATAAATCCTCAGTAGTAATTTTATTATTGTACTTTTCCCCGAACCTGTTAAACCAACAATTCCTAATGTTGAATTATTTTCAATTTTGAAGTTTATGTTTTTTAAAGTTAAATCTCTTCCTGGATAATTAAAATTTACATTCTTAAAATTAATTTGTCCTTTGATATACTTGGGCTCAATTTTTATTTTTCCATCTTTTATATTTATAGGAGTATCTATAAGATCAATTACCCTATCTATTGAGGCCATAGATCTCTGAAAATCATCTAAAACATGTCCTAAAGTTGTCAAAGGCCACAATAGTCTTTGTGTTATAAACACTAAAAAACTATAAGTACCTACATTAAGTGCCTTATTCCATGTTTGAAAACCTCCTATTAAAAGAATTGCTATAAAAGCAAACAATATTGCAAATCTTATAAGAGGTATAAAAGCTGAAGATAACTTTATTGCAGCCTTATTACTTCTTTGATAAGCGAGACTTTCTTTATTTAATCTATTAAGTTCCCATTTTTCTTTAGTAAAACTTTTTATAGTCATTATTCCACTTAAATTATTATTAAGTCTTGAGGCCAACATTCCAGCTTTATTTCTAACATCCTTATATTTTGGAGCAAGCTTCTTTTGAAAGTTAATAGATCCTAAAAATATAATTGGGATAGGAAAGAAAGCAAATATGGCAATTTTTGGAGAAACAAAAAGCATTGTTCCACCAATTATTAAAACAGTTATAAGTAACTGAATAATCTGATTAGCTCCTTGATCTAAAAATCTTTCGAGTTGATTTATATCATCATTTAAAATTGATAAAAGTCTTCCAGTATTATCGCTTTCAAAAAACTCCATATCTAATTCCTGTATATGCTCATAAGCTTTTATTCTTAATTTATGTTGAGATATTTGAGCCAAATTTCTCCATAAAATCGAATATAAATATTCAAAGTAGGATTCACTAGACCAAACTATTCCTGATACAAATGCAAGCAAAATTAATTGGGATGGAACTTCTTTTATCCCAAAACCAGAAAACCATGAATTCTGCTCTTTTACAACGATATCCACCGCGAGACCGATTATAACGGGGGGGGCCAAATCTAAAATTTTATTAATTATGGAACTAAAAAAAGCAAAGAATAGTAATCTTCTTTCTTCAATAAGATTCAAATAAAGTCTTATTATTGGATTTTGGTTATTCTTAGATCTCATAAATAATCAATAAGATTTCATTATTATGATTTAATACTGTGTTGAGCTTCTAATTTGCATTTCATTTTCGCATCTTGATGACTTGCAGTTTGTGTAAATTCTTCGTAATAACAATCACAAGTTTTATTTGCAATTTCTTCACTATATTCAATTTCTGCTTTTAGCATTTCTTCTTTGACACTGTGAATACAAAATAATTTTATAATTGAATTTTCTTTTGTTTGTGCAAAATTATAGTTATTACATGAATTAAAAAAAATCATCATATTCACAAGAATAAAGATTTTATATTTGCGGACTCTGATCATCTATATTTAGTTTCTTACTTTAATTTTTTTTAATTTATTTTTAGTCTCTTTATTAAGATCTCTAGGCAAATCTACCAAACTATAATCATTAAAAATCTGGATCTTGCCTATTGATCTACCATTTATATTAGTTGAATTACAGATTGAGGATATAATATTTGCGACTTTAACCCCATCAAATCTACCAAAGTTAAATTTATAGGTTTCAAAAGAATCATTTTGATAACTATTTCTTCTATTTGCATTTCTCAAACGATTATTACCATTTTTATTTGATCTATTTCGATCTATATTATTTTGTTTATGAATCCAAGAATCATCTTCATTAACAAAAAATGCTTTATTTCCTATTACTAAATTAATAGCCGCCATTGCAATATTTGAGTCATCCATAGAGTGTTTTTCTTTTAAATTATCCAATACATCAATAATCAAAGCTTTATTTTCTTCATTTTCTTCTTTAGCAAAAGAACTCTCATTAACATTCTCTATAAGTTTCTTCATCCTTTTTTCATTGATTATTTTATTACTTGGTATATTAATTTCTTCAATCTTTGTTCTTGTTGAGTTTTCTAAATTTCTTAGAAAATGTTTTTCTCTTTGATTAACGAATAAAATTGCCTCTCCAAATCTACCTGCTCTGCCAGTTCTTCCAATTCTATGAGTATAAGTTTCTTTATCAAAAGGGAAATCGTAATTAACAACGAGTTTTATTCTCTCAACATCTAATCCTCTAGCAGCAACATCAGTAGCGACAAGGATATCAATAAATCCTTTTTTTAATCTATCTACAGTATTTTCTCTTTGATTTTGAGGAATATCTCCATTAAGCACAGCGACAGTATGACCTGAATTTTCTAAAGCTTCAGCTATTGAAGTAGTAAGTAATTTTGTCCTTACAAAAATTATTACTCCCTCGTTATTAATTTCTAATATTCTTTTTAAAGCATCTAACTTATGGTGCCTTTGAACATATAGAAACTTTTGAGAAATTAATTGCGTTTCTTTTTTGACACTTTTAATTAATATTTCGGCGGGATCATTTAGATATTTTTTTGCAATGTTTCTAATCTCATTAGGCATTGTTGCTGAGAACAATACCATCTGTTTATTTTCTGGGAGTTGATCTATTATCCATTCAATATCCTCGAGGAAACCCATATTTAACATTTCATCGGCTTCATCTAAAACGAGGCAACTTATGCCCTTTATTTTAAAAGTTCCCTGCCTTATATGATCCATTATCCTACCAGGGGTCCCAACCACAACATCAACTTTTCTTTTTAATGCAGAAATTTGATTTCTATAGTCGGTTCCTCCATATATTGCAACTGTCTTAAAATTACTAGATTCAGAACTATAACTTTTAAAAGATTCTGCCACTTGAGTCGCCAACTCTCTAGTAGGAGTCATAACTAAAACCTTTGCATTTAATTCTTTATTATCTGTAAGTTTTTCTATTAATGGTAATGCGAAAGCTGCAGTCTTACCTGTTCCAGTTTGAGCCTGACCCAATAAATCTCTGCCTAACATTAATTCTGGAATAGCAGCTTTTTGGATAGGTGTAGGATTTTTGTATCCTTTATTTTTTAATGAATTCAAGATCGATTGATTAAAACCAAATTTTAGAAATCCATTCTCATTATTATCTTTTTTTGACGCTTCCTTTTGTTGAAATTCAAATTCCTTTATGTTTTCTAAGTTGTTTGAATCAATTTGAGATATATAATCTTTATGAGATTTCTCATCCCTATTATTAACTGAGTGATCATTTTTTTCTGACGCCATTTTAAATGCCCAATTATCTTCTGATTAGGCATTCAACAAATATCTAAATTTACTTAAATTGTTGACTAGCCTTACAGAGCCGAATAATTAATCTAACATCTAGAGGTTAAATTCCAAGTATATTTAAAAACAAGATTTAAATTAAATAATGTATATCCAGAAATTTCCTTGCTCTTGTAATTGCTGTATAAAGCAATCTTCTTTCAAAAGCATCTCTGAAAAAGATATTTCCTTTATCATTAACCACCTTCTCATTATATTCATTTATTTTATATTTTTGGGACCACAAAATGCTCACTTTCTCAGATTCACTTCCTTGAGATTTATGAATTGTAATAGCTAATGCAGGTTCAACATTTTCTAAATTAGATGGATCAATCAATTCAACAATTTCTTCATTATTTTCATTAAATTTTCTAAAAAGATATTTTCTCTCTTTTTTTGAACCTATAAGCACACCGATATCTCCATTTGACAACCCAAGTTCATTATTATTTTTTGTACACATTATTGGGACACCCTCATTAAGAGATTTGAGGTCATAGGGCTTTTTCTGACCAAAAACGACTTCATTCAAATATTCAACACTCCATGTTCCAGTATTTTTCTCACATAAGATCAAGTAACTTTGCAAATCCAGAAATATCTTATCTACAAGATCTTTTTCATTAAGCATTAAATTATCAATGCCCTCGTCAAATATATATTTTTTTTTACTTAAATTTGAAGTTGAATAATTTAATTTATTTAAATGACTTTTAATAGAATTAAATAGATTCTGTGGAATATCTTTTTCAATACTTTTTGTAATAGTAACTTCTTTTGATTTATTATCTTTTTCTAATTCTTTAATTTTTTGATTAAATAAATAATCATCATTATTAAATATTAAACTACTAATTAATGCTATATCTCCAATATTTCTATAAGTTTTTTTTAAATTTACTACACAAGATTTAATTGCACTATTATCACTATTTTCAAACAAATAATTCCAGATAGAAAAGTTATTTACAGGTGACAATTGATTTTTATCTCCAACCAAAATAATTTTGCAATCTTTTGCTAGTGAACTAAAAACTGATTCAATCAAATCTATATTTACCATTGACATTTCATCAATTATAAAAATATCAAGTTCTTTTAGTTTAAATTTCAAATTAAGAGATTTATTTTGAGAATTTAAAATCCATCTGTGTAAAGTTTGAAATTCTATTTGATCTAAAAATTTGCCAAAGGAAATATTTTTTTTATTATTAAGAGATTCTTTTAGACGTGCTGTAGCTTTCCCAGTTGGTGCTGACAAACCAATATTTAAAAAGTTATCAATTTGCAGGAGTTCTAATATTAAATTTATTATTAAAGTTGTTTTACCTGTACCTGGTCCCCCTTGAAGGAAAACCAAGTTTGAATATTCAAATATATTTTTTATTTGATCAACTTTGTTTTCTTTTTCACAAATTATCGAATTTATTAAACTATCGGTATGTATTTTTTTTAAAAAAGAATTAATAACTCTATCTATCTTTCCTGACCATTTTGAAAGGGATAATTTTCTATTAACTAATACGAAGGGAGAATCAAGAGATCCTATCAATCCTATATCTTTTAGAACTTCTAAATGTTTATTTGGCCAGCCATCCTCAAATAGTTCAAAGATTATTAAAATATTATCTACATCAATAAAAGTTTCACCAATTTTTTCAAACTCAAATAAAATTTTTATTACATCTTTTACGAAATCCCCATATTTTTTTTTATTAAATTTGAAAATATCTAAGATTAAATTAAATACATGATCATATTGAAACTTCTCAATTTTTGTAATTTTTTTTCTCATTCTAAAAAAGTTTATCTAAAAAATTAATTCTCTTTAAAGGAGCATTGCTAATAAAAACACCAGGAGATATATCTTTCGAATTTGATTTTTCAAATAATTTAAAATCTGGCAATCCCTTTAAAAACAAATAAATATATCCACCTAGATGAAGATGTGGTTGATAATTTTTAATTCTCCACTTTAATAATCTATGTAATGCCAACAAATAAAGATGAGCTTGCAGGGGATAATGATGTTTAATCATTTCATCTCTCATGTTTTGATAATTATAGTTTCTAGGTAAGCAATCACCGTTATCACTTCCAGAAATGAAATTACTTTTCCAATCAATTATCCACCATTTACTTTCTTCTAATAAAGAACCTACTGGGAATATGCAATCAATACATCCCGAATGAAAGCCTTTATTCATAATTTGCAGATCATTTATTTTATTTGCATATTCTTCACCAAATTCATATTCCTGATCTAGAAGAAAGCATTTTGATATATCATGAGAATTTAAATTTCTACCTTCGTAAGATAGAGTTAAATCATATTTGACCTCCTTAAGTAAGTTTTCACTTGGGATATCAACTAGTTTCTTATTTTGTAATTGACTTCCTAAAGATATATTTATGATTCTTAAAATTGCATCTTTTACTTGAAAAGCCAAAGAGGTATCTATTTGATGAAAGTTCAATTCCTCAATAATTAAATCTATTAACTTTTGATTATTATCGTTTCTAAATTCAAATCTTTCTAATATTTTATGCAAACAAGTCCCAGCATTAGTTCCTTTTGGAAATTCACTTAAGGGATTTGGATAAGAAAAATAATTAGGATAATTTTTTGATTTATTAAGATCAGAATCTTGGTTAATCTTGATAATTGAGATATTATCTTCATAATCCTTATATTGTTTAATAGCTGCATCAATTTTTTTATCTTTACGCATCCATGAAGAATAACTTGAATAAGAAATCAATTGATCAGAAGTAAATTCATTAAATATTTTTTTGTTTACTTTACCTACTTTCCAAAGATTAGTATTAAATGAGTTAATTTGGTACTTTGCAAAAAAATTTTTTATTTTCTCTTCCTCTATCATATCTTTAAAATTAGGCTTATAAATATTAAGATTTTCCAAATTAGAAAGTAAATCATTATTTAAAATATTATTTTTATCTTCTATATCATTAAAAACTATAAGTTTATATTTACTCCTTGTAAGAGCTACATAAATTAACCTCTCACTCTCTTTAAATAAATCTCTTTCTTCTATTAATTTAAATTTTTCAACCTTCTCATAAATATTGGAGATATTAATATATATGCTTTTATCAATATTTGCCTTCCAAACAGGTCCTTTAATTTTATTTGACTTATTAGAAATAATTGAGAGATATGGGCATAAAACAATATCAAATTCAAGGCCCTTACTACTATGGATAGTAGTAAGATTAATTCCATCTTGAAGATTATAATCTTTTGTTAAAAAATCTTCTCCATAACAAATTCTTAAAGAATGATTTAACTGATTTTTATACCAATTAAAAACTTTATTTAGATTGAAATCATTATCTATTAATTCTATCTCAATAATTTCTGAAAGTTGAAATAAATTTGAATATAAATCTGAATCTTGAATAATCGAGGATGACTTGTAATTCATAAGAATTTCATTAACAATATTTAGAAAACCTTTTTCTCTTAATTCCTTAGACCAATTAATGCATTTTTTAATCAAAATTTCTAACTTATTAGTAATTCCATCAGTATCAAATTCTTCTAGATTAATTTCTATTAATTTTGATGCTGCAAGCAATGTTATATTTTTATAAATCCTAGGATGCAATAAACATTCAATTAAGAAAAACAATAGAGTACTTGCTTCTGTATCAAAAATATTTTGTTTATTTTGAATTTTGCATGGAAGATTAAACTTAATTAATTTATTTTTCAAATCTAAGCATTGCGAATTATTTAAGGTAAGAATTGCAATTTTATTAATATTAATTTCTTTATTATTTAAAATAAAATCAACTAGATAACGAGTAACAAGATCTTCTATATAAGTCTCTTTTTTTGAAAATTCCACAATTTCAAATACATCCTTAAATTTAGAATTAATATTTTCATTTACCATAGAAGTTAATTTAATATGATTAAGTTTTGATTCTTTAAGTCCATTCTGATAAAGTTTATTAATAACATCCATTAATTTTTTTGAGGATCTATAATTATCTGAAAGATTAAAAACTTCGGTTGCATTAGATTTTGCTTCTAAGAAAGTTTCAATATCTCCACCCCTAAATTTATAGATCGCTTGTTTTGGATCCCCTACACAAAGTAAAAAATGATTTTTTGTGTTAAAAAACTTTTTTATTAAATTCCACTGAATATTATCTGTATCTTGAAACTCATCTACTAAGACACATTTAAAACTATTTTGAATTTTAGATAAAGTACTATTATTTATAATATCTGAATATAGATATTCATTTTCTACTGTCTTTATAAGATCATTGAAGTTAAAAATAGAAGAACTTTTTTTTAATTCAATTAATTTTATATAAGCTAATTGGGTAAATATTCTTACAAATTCCGTATAGAATCCTTCTTTTATTTGATAAATCTTTTCTTGTAATAAATTAAATTTAGTAAAATCTATTTTTAGATTATATTTATTAATTTCTTTAGATATATTTTCTTTATAAAAATATTTAAGTAAAAGATCATCATTAGAAATTTCATAAGGAATATCAATCATATTTTTTGAATCAAACCTTCTGTTAATACTCTCAATCCAACAATTTATTTGATTAAACTTATCTTTTCTTGGTTTTGCTGCATATATTTGACTTTTACCACCACAGCTCTTAATTAATTTACCTAACTCAATTAGTTGCAAAAATAATAACTTTCCATTTTTATTCCATTCAAAACAAAAATCCTTCCAATTTAAATACAAAAATTCATTTAAATAACTACTTATATCATTAATCTTATATTTATTATTAATTTGAAATTTGTAAATATTTTCTTGATCTATATTTTTTAAAATTTCTACAAAAAATGACTTATTAAGTTTACTTCCAAATCTGGAGCTTATTTTTTTTTTGTTAACTGCTGAAATTAGTTCTGGTTGTAGATTTAGAAAATCATCGATCCACAAATTATCTATAACATCTTTATACAAATTATCTATATTATTTTCGATACATGGATCTTGAGTTAAACCAATTTCAATACTATATTCATCCATAATATTTTTGCAAAAAGAATGGAATGTAATTACTTTTAACTTATAAATTTGATTAATAAAATGATCAATTTCACAAATAATTTTTTCCTTAGATTTTTCATTCTCCTTAAATCTTATATACCAATCCTCAAGAGTATTATCTATCTCAGTTCCTTTATGATTTTGCAAATATAATTTAAGATTCTTAAATCTTGAAAGTATTTTATCTCGCAATTCAGAGCAGGTATTTTTTGTAAAACTTAAAAGTAGTATCTCATCTGGTTTGATTTTTTTTTCCAAAACATTTCTTAAAACTAAGTGAGCCAAAGTAAAACTTTTACCAGTACCTGCACTTGCTTCTATTAATTTAAACTTATTATCAATTTTGATTTTATTAATATCCATATTTTTAAAGAATTAATATTTGACCTCTTTCTTATAAATTAAATAATTTTTAAATTTATTTTTTAAATATTGCTCTTCTAAAATAATCTTGAATTTAATTATCAAAGCCAAACTCATTAATAAAAATAAATAATAAATAGATAGATTTATTATAAAAAAGCCAAAGGAAATAAATATTAAAGAATAGTATATAGGATGTCGAGTAAATCGATAAATACCATTAGTTACAAGTCTACTATTGATGATAGGTTTTGGGAATGGTGAAAAATTTCTACCTAAGTTTTTAATTGCAACTAACATTATTATTAAAGCAATTATGATTATTAAAATACCAATTAAATTAGAGATAATACTATTTTCAATTATTTGTTTTTTAGGGAATAATTCCCATTGAATAAAATGAAGGCTAATAATAAAGAACTGTAGAAAAATAAGTATTATTTCGTAAGAAGCTTTTAAAAAATTTTTAAAATGAAATTTAATCATTATTTATTTAATGCTTCAATTAGAGGACCATATAATCTGAATGATAATTTAGCAAAATTACTTTTTCCAAAAAAGAAATGTGGTTCTTTTTTATCTCCAAAACACATTTTCATTTCGATACTATCTCTTTCTCCTTTAGAAAAAGTCTTATTACCGATCCATCTATCTGAAAAAGCTTTTTTCTCATTTTTTGATTTTATTTTTGCTTCTACATACCTATAAGTACTTTCTGGTGGAAGCGGTAAACATTTTTCAGAATAATTATTAAAAACATTTATGTATTCCTCCAAAATTAAGTTTGACTCAATTGCTCCAGGAGATTGAATAATTTGAGATCTATATTGATTATCTGTTCTAAAAATTACTTTAGTCTTATTAATATTCTTTTTTAAAGAATAAATAAATAGTGACTTTATCCAGGCTTCTGATAAACGCCTTAAACTTAGTTTCGAATGAATTAATTCAATTACAGTATCATTAGCTATGAAATATTCTTCTTTATTTGAATTTGATTTAACATAAATTCTATTAATATTATTATGATGAATCAAATTTGCAGATAGACTCCTTATTAACTCTTTAATTTCTTTTTCTTTTGTGAAAATACTATTTTTGGGCATAATAATTCCATTTTCAACTAATTGATCATTAATATTTAAATTATTTAAATCATCAACAATATTATGGTTATCAATCTCTAATTTATTTATTATATTTGTAATTATTTGAGTCTTCTGCAGATTACTTACATACTCCTCGTCTGGATGATTAATAAATATTTCCTTTGAAGAAATATTTTTTTTATTAAGCCAATATTTTTGAGGAGTCTTGAACCAATAAATTAATTCTGATAATTTATAGTTTTTAATAGCAGATTTTTTCTCATTCAAAAATATATCTTCTTCTAAAGAATAACGACTTTTAATATTCCTATTAATGTTATGATCATTCCTTCCTTGTTTATTTAAATCATAATCTTTTATTATTATTTCTCTTTGGCTTTGATTTAAAACATTTTCAAAAAAAGAAATCAACTCTTTTATAGGATAAGAAACATCTAATTTTTTATTGTTTTTATCATTTTTCACCCAAGTAACTATAAATTTATCTCTACAGGCAATTAACAATTCTAGAAAAAAATATTTCTCTTTTTCAAAAACTGATGGATCGCCTAGATGATATTTATTATTTAATAAATTAATATTTTCGTTCTTTGATAATTTGGGATAATAAGCGCTATTCATATCTATTAGGAAAATAACCTTATGTGGAATGTGCCTTGCATTCTCAATATCACTTACTAGAATTTTGTTGATTCGAGATTGACTTTTATATTTAGCTTTATTTATGGAAGAAACTAATATCTCTCTAAAAACATCTAACAAAATAATGTCATCAGATATTAAAGGTATTTTTTGATTATCAAGAATTCTATTTAATTCACTTATTTCTAAATTAAAATTCGCATTAAAATCAGCAATTTTTTTTAATATAAACTTTATATTTTCAACCCAAATCGAATAAGAAAAAGATCCCCTTAGCAAATTAATATATTTTTTTAAATGAATTAAAATTTGAAGCCATTTATTCAAATCTAAACTTAAATTTTTTTTGCTAAATGGTTTTATGTTTAAATTACTTAAATCAACTTCTTTGTCATAAATCAGGCCTAAAGTAATTCTATTTATGCACCACTCTAGAGTATTTTTTTCTTCACCTAATCTTTCATTAGAATCTAATCCCCAATGAAAACCAAGTTGCTTAAGTAAGAAAATAATTTCATCCTTCTCAGTAATATGAAAATCAAAAATATTCTGAGTTGCTTTTTCTGAAAGAAAATAATCTATTTTTTCAAGTGTAATTTTCTCATTTGCTATTTCAGTTATATAAATTAAAAATTTATATAATTCTGAAGAATAATCATTATCTTCATCTATAAAAAAATAAGGTATCTTTTTACCATTAATTAGCTCACTATTGAAGATATACCTTAGATATGGTTTAATTTGACAAATTTGCGGAGATAAAACGGCAATATCATTATATTTAATATTCTCGTCAGAATTAAGTATTTCTATAACTTTATTTCTTAAATATTCTAGTTGACTTAGTTGATTAAAATGCTCACAAAGTATTATTGAATCATCCTTTTCATTTATCATAAAATCATTGTTATTATTATCAATTAGCGTTTTTTGGATTTGATTAAGAAAGGGTATATCTTTCTTCTCAGGAAAATTAGTTGTTGGATCAACATATATTAAATTATTTTTTAAATTTATATCTTCTCTATAAATGTTTTCCTCAATTAATTTCTGAAAGTTAGCTCCAAATTCACCAAATATTTTTTCAATATTTTTATTTTTTAAATTGAATTTACCTACATTATCGTAAAATTCCAACTCTCCCTCAAGACAATTTATTCTATTCCATAAATCATCACCAACTGATAATAAATATAAATTCACCTTGGTAAATTTGGATAGTTCCGAATAAAAATTAATATGTAATTTAGATAAATTATTATCAGAAATAATATAAATTTGGTTTGGTATATTAGTTTGTAAGTTTTTAAAATTTCTTAAATTCTTAATAACATCAATCATATATAAACATGAAGGTTTCTCAGATATCTTTTTCTCTAATAATTTATATAAAATTGGTTGCCAAAATTGATTTGAATTTAAATTCTTAAAAAGATTAGTTGAATTAATCTCATATCTATGCCATTCAGAGATCATTTCAGGTCTAAAAATAAGATAATTAATAAAATTCTTGGTAATTTTTTTTATAAGATTAAATATATCCCCATCAATTATTTTTTTATTATTCAAATATTTATTAATCCAATTCTTAAGAGGCATTGATTCCTTAAAGCTATTTAATTCCTCTAATGAATCAATAATTCCCCATTGTATTGACTCAAAATTCCATAAGTCCATGTCACTCTCAGGGAAAAAATTTGTGAGTAATGATTCGGTATAACTTGAAATTGTCTTTAATTCATAAAGAGCACTAATTTGATTTTTTATTGTTATTTGTTCATGTAACCATTTTCCAATAAAATAATTGGGAACCGCTATTTCTAACTTCTCTGTTATTAAAGGAGGGCATATTTTCAATTCTTCTGCTAAAAGCTCACCAATTACTTCAATTTTGTTTGACTTATAAAGATTGAGCAATTTATCAAATGGGTTATATTATTCAACTTTAAGTGGATCCGTTATTTCTGCATTAGGAAATTCGAATTCGCCCACAGCAACAAATTCTAAACGAAGCTTTAAGAAGGTTATAAATTTTTTATCGGTTGATAAAACCGCGGCTGGAGGGAATGGTATCTTTGCTGTTATATCAGCGAATTGAGTAGTTTGTAAAAAAGATGGATTTTTTAAAAGCCAAAAATCTATTTCTTTATTGTTTTCTTTATAATTTCTCTTTCTCTCTTTCAAAATTTCTTCAAGTGGTTCTTCAACTGTTAAAAATTTTTCACTTGCTGCTACGAAAAAATATGTTGTCATTTTGAAATTTAATTTGATGTAATAAGTGACTTCATTTCACGAACAGATTTTTCTAATCCTACCGCTAAAGCCCTTGCAACAATACTATGTCCTATGTTTAGCTCATTCATATTGTTAATTGATGCAATTTTTTTTACATTAAAATAATTAAGTCCATGACCTGCATTAACAACTAATCCAAGATCATTGGCTTCATGTGTGGCCTCTATAATCCTTTGCAGCTCTTTATACTGATCATAACCTTTGAGTTCAGAATATTTACCAGTGTGTAATTCTACAAAGTTAAACCCTATTTCTTTAGAATATTTAATTTGATCACTAAAAGGATCAATAAATGCACTAATTTCTATATTTGAATCTTTTAAATTTCCTACAAAATCCTTAAGATACTTCACATTACTTTTTAAATTCAACCCACCTTCAGTAGTTACTTCCTCTCTTTTCTCTGGTACAAGCGTAATGTAATCTGGAAGAAGTTTTTTAGCAATTTCCAACATTTCTTCCGTTGCCGCCATCTCTAAATTCAGTTTTGTTTTTATAGTTTTTCTTAAAAGGAATATGTCCCTATCTTGTATATGCCTTCTATCCTCTCTTAGATGAACTGTAATTGAATCTGCTCCCCCTAATTCTGCTAAAAAAGCAAATTGTACAGGGTCAGGTTCTATAGTTTTCCTTGCTTGCCTTACATTCGCAATATGATCGATGTTAACCCCTAAAGTAGTCATAATTTTTTAATCTTAGTTTCTAGACAATCTAGTAACCGCCCAATAATAGCTAATAAAAAATTCCAAACACTTAAATTATTACTATATAGTAAATTGAACTTGAAGATTAAATCTCTAGATATTCGGCATAAAATCAACCCAGCATTGGGATTTATCGCAATGTTTGTTACTCAAGACATTGTAATGAGATTTTTCTTTAGTAAAAAGAAAATTATTAATAAAAATTTTTCTATTCCTATAAATTCTTCTATTATTTTAGCTCCAACTCATAGATCAAGATGGGACGGTTTAGTTCTCACTATGGCAATGGGTAGAAGGGTAACAAGAAAGGATTGTAGATTTATGGTTACTAAATCCGAAATGAGAGGAGTACAAGGTTGGTTCTTGAGAAGACTTGGATGTTTTTCCATAAATCAATTATCGCCTTCTCTTACAGCTTTAAGATATGCTATTGATCTTATAGAAAAAGGGGAACAACTTGTAGTTTTTCCAGAAGGTAAAATTAATAAATATGGAAAAAAATTAATTCTTAAAGAAGGACTTTATAGATTAGCTCGATTAGCAACAAAAAAATCAGACTCAATTATTATTATTCCAATTGGGATTGCCTACAGTAAAGTACCGCCAAAATTTAGGAGTGATTTTTGTTTATCTTTGGGACAACCTATACAAATGAAAGACCATCTAAACCTTAGTATTGAAGAATTTAATAAATTTCTAAATGTAAAAATGATCAAAGAAGAAGAAATAGCATTAAAAAATGTCGGTAGGTGAATCCGCAATAAGTTAATATTAACTTTAATAATTTAATGAGAATATGAAATTCTTAAAATTAATCCCCATTTTATTTATATTTTTTGGAAATTTTTCTTATAAAAATTTAGTTCATGCAGAAATTAAGAATCCAAAAGACTACAAAGTCCTGTCAAATGATAGTAAAAAGCTTTCTATTTCAAACGTAGAATTCTATTTAAAAGAAGGCGATAAATTTATAAAAAAAGGCGATTTTGATAAAGCTAAAGATTCCTACCTAGATGCAAGAAAATTAGCGCAACAACTCGCTATATTTTATTCCGATTTGAATTCGTCATTTAAAGGGATTGATGCAAGGATTCCAAAAGAAATGCAAAGGAAAGGAAAGTCAACACTACAAATCTTAGCAAAATCAAACGAAAGATTAGCCTCTTTATATCTAAAAACTGGAGAACCTGAGGTTGCTGTTCCATTACTTGTTGAGACAATTAGAATAATGTCTCCCGAAAGCCCGGAAGGTAGAGAAGCTTATGATAAATTGATACAACTTGGATTTGCTGAAACAAAATATAGGGGTTAATTAACAATAACAATGATTACAAAAACAGAAGTTATTAATTTAATAACAAAAAAACTGCCAAGTTCCAAAGTTTTTGTTGAAAACATAAAGGGAAATGATCATTTGCAAGTAACTGTTATTGCATCTGAATTTAATGGATTATCATTAGTAAAACAACACCAGCTAGTCTATTCTGCGTTAAAAGAAGAGTTAGCCTCAGAGACAATCCATGCGCTGGCATTAAAAACAGAATCCCCAAATTAAATTATGGACAACTCAACAAAAGATAAAATACAAAAATTAATTGATTCAAATCCATTAATGGTTTTCATGAAAGGAACAAAACTAATGCCTCAATGTGGATTCTCCAACAATGTAGTTCAAATACTGAATTCTTTAGGTGTAGAATTCGTTACTTTTGATGTTTTAAGTGATTTTGAAGTAAGGGAAGGTATTAAAGAATATTCAGATTGGCCAACAATTCCTCAAGTTTATTTAAAAGGAGAATTTCTAGGTGGATCGGACATTCTTATAGAAATGTACAATTCGGGATCCCTAAAAGAAAAAATTGAGATTGAATTAGCGTCCTAACACAAATATTAAGTATAAATACTGATTTGGTTAATAAAAATTAATATTTTAAATCCTTTTTTTATCAAAAAAACCTTTATTTTCATCTCCTTTTGGGTCAATAAAACTTGAAGGATCTAAAATCCATCTTTCAATTAATCTCTCTAATTTTTCTTGATCTCTTTGCTCTAAACTACTGCAATTCCTCAAGGCTTGGAGATAACCATCACTATATAATTTAAGATCAGATGGAGTATGAAAATGAGTAATTAAGTCTTGGCAGCTATCACAAATTGATTGAAAATGGCGAATTGCTTTAGGGTTTTCAAATGATGTCATAATTCGATAGATTCTGATTTTTAATTAGCATTTGTTATACCTTATTAAGGATGTTAAAAAATTGCCTGGTCAAACCGTAATTAAGAATGCAATCAACTGAGCAAATCTTATCTTCAACTCCTGGCAGTTCACAATTGCCAACGAGCTCTCAAACACCCTCAAGAGTTCTTGTTGTTGAACCTCACCCGACTCTTAGAACGGTCCTTGTACAAAGACTTCGTCAAGATGGTCACTTAGCTGCCGCAGTTGGATCAGCTGCAGATGCAGTTGATCTATGTAGAGAACAATCACCTGATCTTTTAGTCAGTGCAGAAATACTTGAGCAAAATACAGCAATGAGACTTGCTCAACAATTAGGATGTTCTGTAATTGTTCTTACAGCAAGATCAGGTGTTGAAGCTTTAGTTAATCTTTTAGACGAAGGAGCTGATGATGTTCTCAGGAAGCCATTTGGGTTAGAGGAGCTAGCAGCAAGATGTAGAACCCTACTGAAAAGAGGAAGAATAGGATTACAAGAGAAAGTCGAAGTTGGACCTCTAGAAGTTCATCTTCTTTTAAGACAGGTAACTCTTAGCGAGAAGCCTGTAGAACTTAGTCCAAGAGAGTTTGCTCTACTATGCGCCCTTCTTATGCCTCCTGGTATGGTAAGAAGCCGGCAAGAGCTTCTAAGAATGGCTTGGCCACCATTCAGTGGAGGACCAAGATCCGTAGATACTCAAGTTTTAACATTGAGAAGAAAACTAGAACAGGCTGGATTGGGAGAAGGAGGAGGAATTACAACGGTAAGACAACAAGGTTATAGATTTAGCATTGATAACATCTGACGATTAAAAGCAAAAATTTCCCCAATAATCATCAATCCTGACAAAATCGTTAGTAATTTATATGTCCATAATGGTGATATGTAAGATATATCCTCAACACTAATTCCAGTTTTTCTGGAAATAATTAATAGAAATTTCTCAAGATCTTCAAGTCTTTGTGGAATTAGATAATTATTTCCTTTACTAGTAGTAAAGTAATAGACTTTACTACCTTGACTGGTCGGTAAAGATTTAATTAATTTAATATCTTTCCATAGAATAACCCAATTATTTCTCCCAAAAATTTTAGAAATAAAGCTAGTTTGGTAAGAAATTTTGTTATCACAAGTCTCAACGTAATCACTTGTTAGCTTTACAATTAAATAAAATCCCAAGATGAATATAATAATTGAAACATTTTTAAATTTTTCAATTGAAATATATGGGATAGGAATCGTAAGTGCTAAGTATAGTGAAATTAATGAACTTTTTACAAAAAAAAGCGTTTGAAACTTTTCTTTCATTTCTTTAGTATCCTTTTAGTCTGGTAATCTGAAGCTATTGATATTTAATTTTGCACCTATTTTATGGGCACAAGCGTATCCACTAAAAGCAACTGCATTCAGACCTTGGCCAGGGAAACATGAATCCCCTACGCAATAAAGATTTTTAATCTTTGTAGTGTTAAAAGGCATAGGTAAGAGTCCGAGTAATTTTTTACTAGGGATTGGTCCATAACTACCTTTATATCTTCCAAGAAACTTTTTATGGGTTTTTGGAGTACCTATCTCTTTATGATCAATATTTTGTTCAAGGTTAGGTAAGATAGTTGAGATCTTTCCAACAAGAAATAAAAAGTATTTTTCTTTCTTTTCAAGATATTCTTTCCTTGATAAGCCTTCCCATTCACTCATTGATGAAGGAGTAAATGCGTGGACGATATGTTTACCTTCTGGAGCTAAAGACGAGTCAAGCAAAGTTGGTATGGAAATAAATATCACTCCTTTTTCACTTTCTAGTTCATCCCAACTCTCAACAATAATGTGATGACAATTAAAATTATTGCTTATAAGATTTTTTTCTACCCCAAGGTGAATTGATACAAAAGAAGGGGAAGGTTGGTAGATCTCTGACCACTTATATTCACTTTTTGGCACGTTTTCACTTGCAATTAATCCTTTCTTTTTATCTTTAAGGCCAAATGTATCCCATCTAGTAGAGTTGGATACGATAATATCTGAATAAATTTTTTCCCCATTTGAAAGCTGAACTCCTACCGCTTTCTTATTCTTTAAAAGTATTTCAGCAACATTTGATTTGTAGCGAATTTTCCCTCCTAATTTTTCGATCCCTGAAACTAATTTCTCTGCTATCTTTCCTACCCCCCCTTTTGGATAATTTATTCCACCAGCATGCCTATCTGTAAAAACCATTCCTGCGTTAATCATAGGAGTTTTTAGAGCTGGCATTACTGACCAACAAAAACATTCGATATCGATAAATTTTAAGAGCTCAGGATCTTTTATAAACTTTCTGGCAACATCTCCAGCATTTACTGGTAACCATCTAGCCAACCCTAAACAAGATAATGGGGATTTAAAGAAAACTTTAAAAAGATAACTTGGATCCTCTATTGATAAAAGTGGCATTGAATCTAAACATCTAAATACTCTTCCACAAGTATCGTAGAATTTCTTGATACCTTCTTTTTCCTGGGGGAAACTAGCTGATAATTTATTTATGAATTTATTATAGTTTTTATCCACAGAAATATTAAAGTTCTTAGGAAGATGATATTCAAGTTGTACTGGATCAGGAATAGTGTCGCATTTTTCACCTACATCCTTTAGTGCGCGTGTTAATAAATTGGTATAACCTTTATCTCCAAATCCAAAAATCATTGAAGCTCCAACATCAAAGGTATACCCTTTTCTCTTGAAAGAACCCCCACTTCCTCCTGGAATAATATATTTTTCAAGAACTAAAACTTGAGCTCCCTTAGCAGCTAATTGTGATGCTGTTACCAACCCTCCAATACCGGAGCCAATAATAATTGCATCATAATTTGCTTTATTAAATTTCATTTTAGATTTTGTGATAATTCATTTTAGTTAATTTTGATACGTAAGTGATCCCTTTCAAAACTAGAATCTAATATTTTTTTAAACTCTTTTAAAGCCTCTATAGATCTTTCTTGATAAGCCTTATACCTTAATCTTTTATCTTTTATTCTTATAGTTAGTTCTGGAACTAAACCAAATGAAGCAGGCATTGGCTGAAACTTATTTTTTTTCTGATTAGACAATATTTGATTTCTATTACTGATAAAGTTCATAAGAGAACCAATCATTGATTCACGAGGGAAGGTTACAGTTTCTTTACCCTTAGTTAATAAGGATGCATTTATTCCTGCTAGCAACCCCCCCGCAGCTGCCGCAGCATAACCTTCAGTGCCTGTGATTTGACCAGCGGCAAAAAGAGTTTCTCTCTTTAAAAATTGCAGCGTTGGCAAAAGTAATTTTGGAGATTCTAGAAAAGTATTTCTATGCATAACTCCAAAACGTACAAACTCAGCTTTTTCTAAACCCGGTATCATCCTAAAAATTCTTTTTTGTTCTGACCATTTGAGGTTTGTTTGAAAACCAACCATATTTAGTAACTTTCCTTCAAGATCTTCCATCCTTAATTGAACAATTGCATGAGGCCGATTTTTCAATCTATTTTCTCTATCAAACAAATTTCCCCACTTTGGATTCCATAACCCAATAGATTTCAAAGGTCCGTATCTCATCGTATCAACTCCTCTTCTAGCAATTTCTTCTATTGGCAAGCAAGCTTCAAAGAAATTTGCAGATTCTTTATCAAAATCTTTTAATTCAGCCTGCTGACCTTGAATTAATTCACTTCTAAAATTTATGTATTCATTCTTGTCCATAGGACAATTTAAATACGCTGGATCTCCTTTATCGTATCTACTTGCTTTGAAGATCAATTCATGATTAATACTATCACCATAAATAATTGGACTAGCTGCATCAAAAAAATGACAAGTATCAATACCTGTAAAACATTGAATTTTGCTTGCTAATTCATTTGAAGTTAATGGACCAGTAGCAAGTATTGTTATATTTTCTTTACTGGGAAGATCTAATTGTTCTATCCTTTTGATTTGAATCAGAGGATGATTAGATAAAACCTCAGTTAAAGAATTACTGAATTTAGATCTATCAACAGCCAATGCACCACCAGCGGGGACAGCAAATTTATCTGCAGTTTGAATTATCAATGAATTAAATATTCTTAATTCTTCTTGCAGTAAACCAGCTGCCCTATCTGGACTCAACGAGCCAAAACTATTGCTACATACAAGCTCTGCGAACTCATTGGTATGATGTGCAGGCGTTGAATTATGAGGTCTCATTTCAACAAATTGTACAGACACACCTGAATTAGCTATCTGCCAAGCAGCTTCACTTCCTGCGAGACCTGCTCCTATTACAATTACTTCTTTACCAATCAAATTAAGTTAATCCTTTCCCAAAAAGTCTCTATTAAATTGCTCTCTTGCTGGTTTTTGAATATTAAAGACTACCCAAGCTAAAGCAGCGATAATTGGTGCGAAAACTACAATTGTTCTTAGCATTTCAAATAATTTGTTATTTTATTTTATTTTAACTTTCTACTTTGAATATAGAGAGTATTTTTAATTATTTATTTCATAAGTTAAGATTTGTATTTCTATTGTTCAACTTAAGATAATAAGTTGTTTTTTTGGCCTTAAAAAGGGATAATTTCTAATGTACTCAATTTCAAAAATGGGTCGCTAGCTCAGCGGTAGAGCATCCGGCTTTTAACCGGCTGGTCCTGAGTTCGAATCTCAGGCGACCCACATTTTCTTAAATTGAGTTAATTATTCGCAATTTTTCTATAAAAATAAAAACAAGTTTCAAATAATTTAAACTCTCTTGATCACACAACTATAATTTAAAAATTTAACGTTTCCATAATTAAAAATTATTTATTTGTGAGAAAAGAATCCTGAGGATATAAAAAAGTAAATTAAAAAAATAATGATTTTTTAAATGAAGGCTATGGCAAAATATTTTTATATTAGATTGTGATAATAAATAGAAAACTCAGAATAATGAAGTTGTTTTAAATCTTTTAAAGATATGAAAAAAGCTAAAAGTTAAAATTTCTTAAATTAAGAATTCTTTGAATAATAAAATTACGACAATGAACAATAAAAGAATTAACTAACAACCTTAATATGCAAATAAAAGATAGCTGATCTCATAAACATAAACGACTCATTAATGTCACAATTCCTATATCTCCAAGAAAAATGATTTTTTTTTCATTAAAAAAGTCCAAATTACTTTACAAAGCTTCATATTACCTGTTACACTCTTTAACATAAATTATTTATTTTATTATGACTCCTGAAGCAGAACGTTTTAATGGTTGGGCAGCAATGTTAGGTTTTGTTGCAGCCGTTGGTGCATACGTAACCACTGGTCAAATTATTCCTGGTTGGTTCTAAGTTTCAATAAGAACTTAAATCTAAGCGGGGACAGTTAAGATGCCAACTATATCTTAACTCCACAAAAATATATCATTATTTATCGATTTATCTTTAAATTCATGAATTTTACAAGTCACTTCATTAGTGACTTTTTTTTTACTTTGAACCTTAACTCTAATAAACGAAAACTACTACAAATTACCAAATGAAGAAAAACTATTGGATATAAGCTTAGAGAAACTACTGCAATATTAATTATATTTAGATTTTCAGAAGTAATGATTAACTGAGTATTATTCGCTTAAAGAATGCCAATCATATTCTAATATTTTTATGTTCTATACTCATTTCCTCTAAAGAGATTTTTATTTAATAGTTTCCTCTGAATTATTTTTATTCCTTAAAAACTTTATTTCATTATTAAATTGAAAAGTTAAACTTAATACTCCCCTTTCTAAGTCTAAAGTTTTGTTGATATATATTTATTTATCGCTCCTACAAATAAGTCATTTAAAAATTGTCAGTAGATTAAATTAAGAGATTTAAGGGATTGATTATCGATTTTAAAATACATTAGTTTTAATTTAAAATTTTAAAATTATGAATTCAGTATAAATTATTTGAATAAAAACTAAAATCGGAAAGAATTCATGAATTTAAAAAAAAAGCCTGCTAAATGCAGGCTTTTCTTGTGTTAAGACTCTCTAAGTTGAATTTAGAAGCTGAATGATGTTTTAACCATTATACCAGTTTGATCTGGAGTCCCAGCTGTTGCCTGTTCCTTTACGTATACAAGCGGAGTTATTGTCATACCATCGTTAATTGGGTACGAGTAGTATGCTTCATACATTAACTCCTCTTCTGAGCCTTCGATTTGACCACCTGAAGTACCTAATGCAGCACCTATTGAACCAGGGCCTGCTTCTGCACTGATTCCTAAGAAGTAGTTAGTTGATTCGTCAGCAGTTACAGCAGCGCCACCAATCTCTCCAAGCTCATAACCACCACTGATTGACAAGCCATTATCGAAAGCATAATAAGCATTCAAGGCTGTGTATGTATTGTTCTCACCAGTTGCTGTGTCATCTGAATCGATACTACCGTAAGTCAATGAAATCCCATAATTATCAGCTGAGTAAGCCACATTAGCTCCGTAAGCGTCTAAAGATTCCTTAGTCATAATTTTATCTTCAGGACCTGCATAACCTATAGCAGCAGTAAATCCGTTACCGAAGTCATAGCTTGCACCGGCCATTGCACCACCATTAGTGATAGCAGCGTTCACATTGCCGCAATCATCAAGAGTGTTAGACGGTCCACCATAAGCACATGCAGTTGTAAATAAAGCACTACCGTCAACATTGTCGCCAACAATAGCAGTAAGGTTATCCCCTAATGGAAAAGTATATGAAATACCATCAACAGTCAGTGCGTCAGAACCAGTGTTTAGATCGAATTCTGCAAGTGCTGAACTTCCGTCAGCTGCTGAATTACCCGCGTCAATAGAGACATCAAGTGAATCTTCTCCAGTGAAACTAGTATTTAAATCAATCTGAAAACCGTAAACAGCCTGAACATCTTCATCTCCCTCAGTTACACCAGAACTAATACCTTTACCATCTACAGCACCGATAGCGAAATCAGCAGAGAATGATGCAGTTGTTGTTTCGGAGAAACTACCGGCTTCAATGTTGTTGAGCCTTACTTCTAAACCGTCTACACGACTGCTAGTTACAGCAATTTGTTCTGCTGAGGTGAAGTCACTAATAGTGACTTCGTTTGCTAAAGCAGACATTGGGGCAAAAAAGCCTAATGTGGCAGGAGCCACAAGCAAGCTATTGAAAAGCTTCATAAATTTCCTCACACAAAAAATAAAGAACATGCAAAGTATGGTCTATTCCTATACGATGTAATGTATACATAAATACATTATTCAAAACAAATAAACCATATTAAAAATGATAATCATTTTCATATAAGGACGGAA
>NZ_CACOFR010000006.1 GCF_902626525.1 uncultured Prochlorococcus sp. | reverse complement strand
ATAAATCTCGATAATGTATAATATCATTAATAAAAAGTAAATATGAGTGCGATTAAGAGAGAAGAAGTAAGTTCTCACCTTAGATATATAAGGTTAGAGCTTAGAGAGATGCATCAAATGCTTATCAAAGATGATTTATTGCCAGATTTGAATGAAGCAAAGGAAGTACATGCACAACTTGATGCTTTATTAGATTTATTATCAGATAAAAGAGTTAAAAAAATAAAAAGTCAATTTGGAAACTTTTAATACTTTTGGATAAATTATTAATAATTTAATTAGTAGCTGATTCTATCTGTTTACGGTTATCATGCATCTTTTCTAATTTATTATAGATTTCTTTAATTTGGATTTGAATTAGATCAGTTGAATTTATCTTACTCAAAGCATCCATTGCTGATAGAAGACTATCCTTAGCTTCTATTAAATGTCTGCATTCTTTACTACCTGCTTCGTAAGACATGGGATATTAAAAATATTATTATCATAAATATAAATAATATTGTTCAGTATTGTTTGATACTAATATCAAATTAAGGCACATTATTGTTATTTACAATACAATTTTAGTGATTATTTTTAATATTATTAAAAAAACATGAAGATTCAAAAGATTATGAATTTTTTTTTGAAGAGGCTTTAGATAATGAAAAAGAACGAGCTACTAGATAATTGCGATAAAAAATCTGTTTTGACGAATATAAAGAAAAAATTAATGATGGGTTAAAATTAACATGCAGTTTTACTACTCAGAGAAGACCCGATCATTTAAAATTATCTAAGAAGTCCTTTTTAATTTTTCGCATTTGAAGTAACCTTAAATAAAAAATAAAGACTTGCTATAAAAATAATTATTAGAAAAATAGTTAATGATGAAAAATTATACATTAATTCATCTACAAGATTTCTTTACTATAACAGTTTTTATTATATTTTCCTTTTAATTTAGTTTCCTTTTAAAAGGGATAAAACAAATTTCTTCAAATTTTCTTTTTCTAGAAAGATTTTTTTAGACTTATATTTTTTTAATTTCTTGAAAATTAAATCAACTAAATATTCTGATTTTGGAGTCATAATAAAGTTATTTTTCTAATAAATAAATCTTCTCTTCACCAATTTTGTCTGGCTTTGTTATCTTACATCCTTTATCTTTTTCCATATCACAATCTTTTGTGGCAGGAACAGATTTCCAGGTGCATATTTTTTCTTGAGAATCTTCTTTTAAGATAATCCATCCATCATCTAAGTATTCTGAGATTCCCTGTTCTCCACATGAAAACTTTATTTCTATTTTTTTCTTTTCTAAATTATTCAAATTAAAATTTTCTTCTGGATTAATTATTGGTTTTTCTCTATTGTTTAGAGCTTTACAAGAACTTAATAAAATTGAAATTAAAAGTATTTCTGAAAATTTCTTTATTTTTTTCATTTTTTTATTTTTTCACTTAATTTTTTAGTATAGTTTATTTTGATTCTATTAATTTTAATAGTTGATCCATTTTATTCATTAATATTTTTATATCATCTGGCTTAGGCAATATTAATTCTTCCGTTACTTCTAAATGCATTTTCTTTAAGTTTTGCCTTAAATCTTTTAAATGCTTTTTTACGTTATCTTTCTTTTGTCTAATATCAGTCATAGGATAAAATTCAAATTCAATTAAAGATAAAGTGATTTTAATATTTTAAGCATTATTTGAGAATAATTAAAATTTAATTTTTTAAATTTTCAATTTCATAAATTTCTTTACCGCCATAACAAAAATTTGAGGATAACATTTTTAATTCCCTTTTATTAATTCCGATAATATTTTTGTTTTTTAGAATATAGTTTTTGGCAATCGCTTCACAATCTAATTTATTTTTTGCATGTTTAATAACTGGATAAAAATAAGCCAGTGAAGCTACTATAAACAAAAAAGTTATAAAAAATTTTTTTTCGTTTTTAATTACTTCTTTAGCTTTCTTTTTGGTCTTTAATATTTTTATTAGAAATTTATCTGGCAAACCTATTTGAACAAATAAAAACTCTACCCACCATGGAAGATCTTTATCATTCTTTTTCTTTCCCTTTGAAGATTGGTGAGTATTCATTTTGTTGGCGTCAAAATTTTGGTTTCTAACCCCTTTGGGATTAATTGTTTCTTTTTTATTCATATCATCGAATAATTTATTTGGAATATATAGGTTTTATTTTGATTTGCAAACTATATTTTTATTTTATAAGTTTTAATTAAATTTATCTACGAATATGGGTATTCTTAATTTGTATTTAAAATAAAATTTTAGATGGCAAAAAAAAGAAGGAAGTTAAATAAGGATTTTGAGAAGAAAATATATTCATTAAAAAAAAATGTAGAATTAGTTCTTGCCAAAATCTATGATATCGATGATGAAGATATTCAAAAAGAATATATGAGTGCCTTTAACGGAGTTGTCTATTTATATGATTTATTAAAAGAAGATTATGAACTAAAAGGATTTAATGAAAATTCAGAAAAAATTCTTAAAAATTATAATAATGCTTTTAATCTTTTCGAATCGGAATTTGAAATTTAAATTCTAATTACCTCTTATAAGGTATTACTAATATTTCAATTGGGTTACCTTTTTGGAGATTATATCTTTTTTCTCTTAAGTTTTTTTTACAAGTTGATACCTTTTTTTCCTTCATACAGATTTTTTTTATTTGGTAATCAGTTAGTGAAAATGATTTATAACCAAATGTCAACAAACTAAATATTAATAAAGATAAATTTAATACGAGTTTCATTTGTTTTTGCTTATTGAATACTAATTCTTTTATTTAGTTGTTATTAATTATAAATATCTATAATCTTTTTTAATTCATCTTTACTCAGATCTGTTGAAATAAAAACTTCTTGGGCTGTTTTACCCTTTCTAGCTATTGCTTTATATCCATTTATAGTTTTCACTGATAATCTTATTATTAATTTCGATGATCTTCCCCGTACTCTTGATATTGCAGCAGGAGTGACTGTTTTGATATTTATGTTAAGAGATAACTTTTTTAGGATTGGAATTAGACCTTCTATATTAGTGCTATGATTTAATACTAACCTTCCCAATTTGTTAACCTTTTTTTAATTCTATTGACAAAATTTTGTTTTTGAGAGATAAATTTTAGATTATAAATTATTAAAAAATTTTGAGTTTCTGTTATATTTATCTTAGTGATTTAAATTTAATGATCTATCAAATAGGGTGGGCAGCGTTAGCTGCAATTTTTACTTTTTCAATTGCAATGGTTGTTTGGGGGAGAAATGGTGATGGCTCTATAGATATATGATTTCATTTTTAAAAAATGAAGTCTATTTAAGTAAATTTCTTATATTTACATCGTTCGTTTTACTATTTTTCATAACGTTAGCTGTTATTTACATAACTTATATTTCTTGGAAAGATAAAAGAAGAATAAAAAAATAGTTACTATATTTTTTGATCTTTTTTCTTATCCTTATTTCTTAGTTCTTCAATAAGTTCTTTTGCTTGTTCCAATTTTGATATACTATTTTTATAAATTCCTATATCTTTCTCTGCTTTATTACTAGATAAATTTAAAGTTTTGAAAATATTAGAGATAAGCTTAGTTTTCTCAGATTCATTTTTCCCTTGAAGATCTTTTGATTTGCTAATTAATATATAAATTCCTAAGTTTAATATCCTTGAAGGATAGAGTTTGGCTTCACTTTTTTCTTTTAATAATTTCAATATATCTTTAGATGATTTATCTTTAAATTCGTTTAGAGATTTTTGAGAGATTTCCTTAATTTTCTCCGTTTTGAAATTTGTGGAACTGCATAAAGAATCAAAAAGAAGATCCAAATGTTTCTCAGGTGTGTATCCTTTCAATAATTCTTTGAATGTTTCGGTAAGACCAACACAAAATAGATAATCTTGTTTAAATTCATTTTGATGATTTAAAAGATTTAATTCTACAAGAATTTCATCTACTATCCTTTTATATAAACCTGGAACAACGTAAGGAAATTGTTCATGAAATAACTTTTTGCTATCTGAAACAGTCAATTTTTCGTTCAATTTTTTATATGTAAACCTTAATAAGGTTAGCGTATGTTGACTCAAAATCGTTAATATCTAATAAACAGATAAATATTATTATGATCCCTTTAGTTTTAGAAGAATCTGGTGGTAGTGAAAGAGTCTTCGATATTTATTCGAGATTACTAAGAGAGAGGATAATCTTTTTAGGGGAACAAGTTACTAGTGAAACTGCTAATAGAATTGTTGCTCAATTATTATTCCTTGAAGCTGAGGATCCCGAAAAGGACATCTACATGTATATAAATTCACCTGGCGGATCTGTCTATGATGGTTTAGGCATCTTCGACACAATGCAACATGTTAAGCCCGATATTCATACGGTTTGTGTTGGTTTGGCAGCTAGTATGGGAGCTTTTTTGTTAGCTGCAGGAACTAAGGGAAAAAGAAGTAGCCTCAGACATTCAAGAATAATGATTCATCAACCACTCGGAGGAGCCAGAGGTCAAGCTAGTGATATAAGAATTCAAGCAGATGAAATTTTATTCTTAAAAGAACGTCTTAACACTGAATTGTCAGAGAGAACTGGTAAGGATTATGAAACTATTAAAGAAGATACAGATAGAGATTTTTATATGTCACCAAAAGAGGCAGTTGAGTACGGATTAATAGATTTGGTGCTAGATAAGAAACCGGGTAAGATTTAACTTAATAATTGAGGTGTTCTTTCTTTCTCAGGTATAGAAGCGAATTTGGAAAGAATGCCAACAAATTCTTCACCATCTAAGGTTTCTTTTTCTATTAGTAAATCCACTATTTTATCCATAGCTTCTCTATTTTTACTGATTATTGAGTAAGTTTCTTTATAACATTCCTTAACCATTACCCTTACACTTTCATCAATTTGTTTGGAAATTGAATCAGATACTTCACTTCTAGTCATCAAATCTCTTCCAACAAAAACTTCTTGATTTCCCCCTTCCAAAGCTATAGGTCCTAAATCACTCATCCCAAATCTTGTAACCATTTGCCTAGCCATTTGAGCGACTTGTTGGAAATCTCCGCCAGCACCAGTTGTTATTTCACCTTCACCAAATACGACATCTTCAGCAGCTCTTCCTCCAAGAGCACCCATTATTCTCGCTTTTAAATTTGCTCTACTTATAAGTGATTGATCATCATCTGGAGTAAACCAAGTAAGGCCTTTTGCTTGTCCTCTTGGAATGACTGTTACTTTTTGAACAGGATCATGAGCTTTAACTAAAGTTCCAATAATTGCATGTCCAACTTCATGATAAGCGATTAATCTTTTACTTCTTCCATCTGTTAATGGAGAACCCTCCATCCCAGCAACAATCCTATCTACAGAATCATCTATTTCTGAAATACTTATGGAATCTTTTCTTCTCCTAGCAGTTAAGATAGCAGCTTCATTGAGTAAGTTTGCTAAATCTGCTCCAGTAAAACCAGGAGTTCTTCTGGCTATGCTTTCAAGAGTTAAATCCTCCTGAAGTTTCTTATTCCTCGAATGCACCTCAAGTATTGATAGCCTACCTTTAATGTCTGGTGCATCAACAGTAACTTGCCTATCAAATCTACCTGGCCTCATTAATGCTGAGTCTAGAACATCTGGTCTGTTTGTAGCTGCAATTATTATTATTCCGCTGTTACCTTCGAATCCATCCATTTCAGTGAGCAATTGATTGAGAGTTTGTTCTCTCTCATCATTTCCTCCTCCAATACCAGCACCTCTCTGTCTTCCAACTGCATCAATTTCATCAATGAAAATCAGGCAAGGACTATTTTCTTTAGCTCTTTTAAAGAGGTCTCTTACTCTACTAGCACCAACACCAACAAACATCTCAACAAATTCTGAACCAGATAGTGAAAAGAATGGTACACCAGCTTCTCCAGCAATTGCTTTTGCTAGAAGAGTTTTACCAGTACCAGGAGGGCCAACTAATAAAACACCCTTAGGAATTCTGGCTCCTACAGAAGTAAATTTTTCTGGCTTTTTGAGGAATGTGACAACTTCTTGTAAGTCCTGTTTAGCTTCGTTTACTCCTGCCACATCATCAAAAACAACTCCTGTTTCAGCTTCCATGGCAAATCTTGCCTTTGTCTTTCCAAATTGCATAGCTTGGCCGGGACCTCCAGGCA
This sequence comes from uncultured Prochlorococcus sp., assembly GCF_902626525.1. GTDB lineage: Bacteria > Cyanobacteriota > Cyanobacteriia > PCC-6307 > Cyanobiaceae > Prochlorococcus_A. The sequence goes on along the minus strand of NZ_CACOFR010000006.1, from coordinate 89,775 downwards.
TACCATTAGATCTTCTTGCTAATAAAATTAAACCTCCAATTAAAATAGCAGGGAAGAGTAAATTACCTAAAATTCCTAATGCGGGTGGAGCGGTTTTAACCGGATGAACATCAAAACTAATTCCCTCATTTTTTAAAATGTTTATAAGTTCAGGAGTTAAGCCTGGGAGATCAACTCTTAACCTTTGCACTTTATTATCTAAATCTGAATCTATTGTTTCTATTACAGCATTTCTACCACCTTCAAAGATATCAACAGATGTAACCCTTCCTGAATTTATGTAATCTAAAAATCTGCCATAACTAACTCTCGCCACAGCCGAATTTCTTGGAGCGATTGTTGTTCCATTTGATTTAAGCGAATCAACATTATTAGAAGAGAGAAATTGATATGATAATGCAATTACTAAAAGAATAGGAATAGCCCATAAAATTATTGTTTTAAATTTCTGGTTCATTAATTTGATATAGGTTAATTAGCCAATTGTAGAATGAATCAGTCCATTTCGTTGATATTTTCTCTAACTTTATGCTTATATTACTCTTAACTGTATTAGATTTATTGATGAAATTTGAGATCAAAGATAAGGTTAAGTTGATTGCGCCCGTTTCCTACCTAAAGACTTCAGATAATATGCCTATGCTTAGGCCTCCTGACTTAGTGGCAATTGACGAAATTGGAGAAATCCTATCAATAAAATCTCCAGATACTGTTGAAGTTAAGTTTAGGAGAGGTTCTTTTTTATTAGATGTTGATAAAATTGAAAAAATCTAATTTAAAAAATTTTCTTCCACTTATCAAAAATTTCTGTACAAATTTTTTTATTACCTGAAATACTCAAAAAAGGTTTGGAAAAATATTTATTAGTACATTTTAAAATATCTAATGAGGATATTTCGTCTATCCTCGAGTTTAATTCGATTTCAGAAATAGGAAATATTCCATAGCTTATTAATTGAATCTTTCGCTGTAATATTTCATCTAATGATTGGTCTCCTAAGAGAAAAGAAGCTTTTAATTTTTCTTTAGCTAAAAATATTTCAGCATCAATCAATGGATTTAATAGTAAATTTTTCCATAGCGACGATAAAAGTTCAAAAGCAAAAAGAGCATTTTTATTTGATACTGACAAATAAACTAAAAATGGAGCATTCCCACTTCTAACAGGATTAAAAACACCTAGATCGTAAGTAATGCCATTTTTTTCCCTAAAAAGTTTAAATAAAGCAGCACTCATTCCATAAGATAAATATGACTCTAAAAGTTTAAGTGTAAAGTGTTCACTACTTCTACGAGAACATGTTTGGTTCCCTATCATTATTATTGTTTGATTTGAATTATTGTTAATGTAATCAAATCTTTGATTAGGATCCAAGTCGTAATTTTGATTACTTATTTTTTGTTTAATTGTTATTTGATCAAATTTATCCAAAATCTCTCCTTTAATTTCCGAATTATTTGAAATTATATGCTTTTCTCTTCTCTTAAAATTTTTAAATTCACATAAAACATCTTTATAGGTGATTTTTGAGACATCATTTTCATTGCCAATTGTACTAAAGGCATAAGGATGGTTTGAATAAACAATTTTCCTCCACTTTTCAAAACAAATATTGAATGGATTCTCTTTATCTTTTTTGATCAAATTTATAGATGATTTTTTTACTTTTTCAAATTCAATTTCCGAGAGCATTGGCTTATTAATAATTAAATCTAGTAGAGGGAGTAATTTTCTAAAATGTTCGTTAAGGGATTTTATACTTACCAACAAACCATCTTCGAATACTTGTTGATTTAATTCTGCTCCAAAGGACTCAATATATTCAGCAAGTGCAAAATTATCAAAGCCTTCACATCCTCTTGTAAGTAATGAGCAAAGAATCTTATTAATTCCTTTCTTTCTAATACTATCCATATCGCTTCCGCCTTCAATCCAAATTGAGGCAGTTGAGAAGTTCCTTTTTTTATGACTTAGATAATATCTCTTCATCATTTACTAGATGAGGCTATTAGAGTAAACCTATCTCGTTGAATATAATGTAAAATTTCTTTGAAATTATCAGGATCATTCCAATAATTTAAATAACTTTCTAATTTATGAATTGAAGATTTCCTACCCCAAAGAAGTTCATTACCAAAAAATGAAGAGAGTTGTGTAGAAGTCTCTAAATTAAAAATATAATTGCTTTTAACAATATTTATAGCTTTTTTTATTTCGACTAAAGTTAGAGATTTACAATCTAAGATTTCATCTATTATTTTGTTTATTTTTTTTTCTACCAAGTTTATATCTTTTTTTTCACAACTTGCTTCCAAAATAAATAATCCCCCTAGTTCCCCAGTATTTACATCTACATATACTGACTCGACAAGATTATTATCTTCTTTTAAAGTTTTTACTAAACGGCTATTTCTACCAACACCGAGAATAGATGCTAATACTTCTAATCCAATAATAATTTTTTGATCGTTGAGGTTTGGGATAAACCATGCCATTAATATTCTTGAGAATTCTAAATTTTCAAAGTTAATGACCTCTCTACCATTTCTGATTATTAAGTAAGGATTATTTTTAAAATTTATTAGTTTTGGTTCTTTGCAAATTGGTTTTTTATGGATCCCGGATAGATCACTTTTTTCAAAATTTTTATAAATATCTTTTGAGAGATTGCCTGCAATTGCAATACAAATTTTTTCTGCAGTATAGTGTTTACTATGAAATTCCTCAAGATCATTTATCTCCAATTTTTTAATACTTTGTTCAGTTCCTAATATCGAATTTCCATAATTAGAGCTTAGCCAAACTCTCTCTAAAAAGTAGTTAAATAATTTTTCTTCAGGCTGATCATTTTGTTGCTTTATTTCATCAATTACTACTCCTTTTTCTTTTATAAATTCATCCTTATTAAAATTTGGAGAAACAACGATATTTGTCAAAAGAGCAAGTGATTCTCTAAAGTTATTTGGTGGAATTAATACGTGGTAATGTACATCATCATAACCTGTTGAAGCATTGCTTAATCCCCCAAGCGATTCAATTCTATGATCAAATTCACCTGGCATTATTTTGTTAGAACCTTTAAAAATCATATGCTCTAAGAAGTGAGCTGTGCCATTTTTATCAACTTCCTCAAATGAAGAACCAGCTTTGCACCAAATATCAATGCTTATAAGCGGTAATTCTTTATTATCCACAAAAACACATTTAGTTTTGCTTGAATGTGTATAGTAGTTAACTTCCCCTACATTCATTTAAATTTTCTCTTTAAACTCTATTTTGGTACTTTTTACCCTTGTTGTCTGAATCTTTAACTAAAACTAAATTAACAGACCCTCTTATTTTGAACTTGTTACAAAATATTAGAGAGCATAGGTCTATGCTGGAGAACCTTGAGTCTTTAAAAGTTGATCCAAATTTAACTAATATTACATCCAACGAAATAGGTAGAGAACTTTATATAGAAAACGAATTTCATAAGGCTAAAGGATTTAGAAAGTTACATATCGAAGTGGCAGAATTTTCGAAGAATCTTAAAATCCTACACTGTGTTTTTTTTCCTGATCCAAAGTTTGATATTCCAATTTTTGGAATGGATTTAGTAAAAACAAATGATATTGTAACTGCTGCAATTGTTGATTTATCGCCTGCTTCTCATAATCAAGGAAAAAAGTATGAAAAATATCTTTCAGAAGTTGATATAAGTTCTTTCACCTCATTGAGAGAAATTCCAAATTGGGGTGAGATTTTTTCAAAAAATGTATTCTTTGCTTCTTTAAAATACAAATCAGAAAAAATTGATTTTTGTAGGGTTGTAAATGAATATCTCTCCATTTTGATCAAAATAAGTAAAAAAACCAAATCTGAATCTAATGAAGAAATTATTCAAGAGAGAATTAATTATCAAAAGAATTATTGCGTTCAACAAATGAAGAATGAAAAGACTAGTATGGTACTCTTAAAGTATTTTGATAAAAAATGGGTCAATAATTATATAAAAACAGTACTTTTCGATTTTTAATGAAATCAAATACAATTAAAAATTTATTTTTTTATTTAATATTAACACCATTATCTCTTGGGATTATTTCCTGTTCCGGCAATAACAAACCTAGTTCTAAATTAAAAGAGGAAATAAATTCTGATTTAATACAGCCTATTAAAGCTGTTGCCGCACTTGGTCAACTTTCTCCATCAGGAGAGATTAGGCAATTGGCCGCTCCGATAAGTCAATTTGGCTCGTCCCCCCGGATAATTGAAATTTTAGTAAATGAAGGTGATTTTGTTAAAAAAGGCGATATCTTGGCAATATTTGAAAATAGAGAAAAATTAATTGCCGATCTTGAAAGGAATGAAAATCTAATAAGAAATATCAATGATGAAATTGCTCTAAAGAAAGATCAAATTAATAGATATGAGTTAGCTTTGAGCAAAGATGCATATTCTTTTGTACAGTTTTCTCAGAGAAATGACGAGTTATTAAAATTACAAAAACAAAAAATTAATCTTATTGGAGATCAAAAAAATATCAAGATAGATCTTTTTAATTCAAAACTTAGGAGCCCAATTGATGGTTTTATACTTGGGATAAATACGAGAGTTGGGGAGCGGCCAAAAAATGAAGGGATATTAGATATTGGTTCTAGTCAAAAGATGGAAGCACTAATAGAGGTTTATGAATCGGATATTGATAGAGTTTTTATCTCGCAGAATGTTGTATTAAGTAGTGAGAATGGAGGTTTCCAAAAAAAACTAAAGGGTAAAGTAATTAGGATAAGTCCTCAGGTGAAACAAAGAAGAGTTTTATCGACTGACCCAACAGGGGATGCTGATTCTAGAATTATCGAGGTACTCGTAAAATTAGATCAAGATTCTATAGATACTGTGCAAAATTATGCAGGAATGAAAGTGATTGCAAAATTTATTCCTTAATGAATTTTTCTTTTTTAAAATTCAGAAAAATACCCTTAGCTTGGTTGTTATTAACCAGGCAACCCCTAAGGTTGGCAGTTGCTATTGCAGGAATTAGTTTTGCAGGCATTTTGATGTTTATGCAATTAGGTTTCAGAGATGGATTATTTGATACGAGCGTAACTATTCATAAACTCTTAGATGCTGATCTGGTTTTGATAAGTCCTAGATCTAAGAGTTCTATAAGTATGAGTGGATTTCCAAAAAGAAGGCTGATTCAAACTCTTGCAGTTGAAGATGTTGAAAAAACTACTCCCGTAAATCTAAATTATTTACTTTGGAGAAATCCCGAAAATCTTAAAACAAGATCTATACTTGCATTAGGTTTTAACCCCTCGGATTCACTTCTTTTAGATGATGGATTCTCAAAGAAAGCTTATAAATTGAGAAATCCATCAAGAGTTCTTTTTGATAGACTTTCTAGACCTGAATTTGGACCAATTGAAGAATGGTTTTTATCAGATCAAAAAGTTGAAACTGAGGTCGCTGGGAAAAGAGTAATTGTCGAAGGGCTTGTAGAGTTGGGACCATCCTTCGGTGCAGATGGTAATTTGATAACTAGCCGAGAAACCTTTTTAAGACTTTTTCCTTCAAATCCTCCTGGAAGTATAGAAATTGGCTTGGTAAAGCTAAAAAAAGGATCTGATCCTGAATTGATTTCAAGAATTCTAAATAACTCACTCCCTAATGATGTTCGAGTTCTTACAAAAAATCAATTTATAGAGTTTGAGAAAAATTATTGGAAAAATAGTACCGCAATAGGTTTTATTTTTAGTTTGGGAGCTTTGATGGGTTTCGTTGTAGGGTGTGTGGTAGTTTATCAAATTCTTTACAGTGACGTTACAGACCACCTCCCAGAGTATGCAACCTTATTGGCGATGGGGTATAGACTTAAGTCTCTTTTCTTTGTTGTAGCTAGAGAGGGCTTTTTCTTGGCATTGTTTGGTTATTTACCTGCTTATTTCTCTGGTCAAATACTTTATTCAGTTATAAGAAGTTCTACTAAACTCCCAATAATAATGGATGCAGATAAAACGATTTTAATTTTCGTATTAGTTTTAGTAATGTGCATGGGGTCTGCGGCTATTGCGATGCGAAAATTAGTTGATGCCGATCCTGCAGAAATTTTTTAATAATTAAACCTAAATGGATAAAAGTAATAAATCACAAAGAAATAAAAAAAACTTAAAAACAGTTTCAATAAATAATTTGAGTCACTTTTATGGAAAAAATGAAACCAAAAAAAAAGTTCTTGATGATGTTAATTTAAATATTGATAAAGGAGAGTTAGTTCTTTTAAAAGGGCCTTCAGGATGTGGTAAAACGACTCTTTTAACTTTAATTGGAGCTCTGAGAACTTGTCAAAGTGGTGATTTGAATGTATTAAATAATCAGTTAAATGGAGCATCAAGAAAAACTCGTCAGATTCTTAGAAGAAGTATTGGTATGATTTTTCAAGGTCATAATCTTCTAAGATGTTTAACAGCTGAACAAAATGTTCAAATGGGCGCGGATTTAATAAAAGGTTTAACATATTTGCAAAGACGTGAAATAGCACGAAAATGGTTGTCAGCAGTTGGATTAGAGGAACATCATAAAAAATTGCCCAATGACTTATCTGGCGGGCAGAAACAGAGGGTAGCAATTGCTCGAGCGTTATCTGCTAATCCAAAACTTTTACTGGCTGATGAGCCCACTTCCGCTTTAGATAGCGTCACAGGTAGAGAAATAGTAACCCTTCTAAGAAAACTAGCAAAAGAGCAAAATTGTTCTGTACTTATGGTGACTCATGATCCAAGAATATCTGATATGGCGGATAGGATATTAAATATGGAGGATGGTAAAATATATAGTGCTCACAGTGAGCTAATATAATTAAGAATTGAAAATTTCATGTCTAAGAGAAGAAATCTAAAAAAAGAAAAGCAGGAACGTAATCGAGCATATGCTAGAAAGTTCAAAAAAAGGAAGCTCAGAACTGATGGCAGACTTGATGGTGGTAATGTTACAGGTACAGCAAATAATGGCGGAGCAGCTGATTAAAAAATATCTTTATTTTACTTCCTAGGGTCATTTTATTATGCATGTTTAAATCGTTATCATGAATGTAAGTATTGTAATACCGACTTACAATAGAAAACCTATATTAGAGAAATGTCTGGCTGCCCTTGAAAATCAAAAATTAAATACAAATATCAGTAAATATGAAGTAATAGTAGTTGATGATGGATCTACTGATGGAACAAGCTCATGGATAAAAGACAATAAAGCTAGTCTTCCGCACGTGGTTCTATTTCAACAAGAACATGGAGGTCCTGCACTGGGAAGAAATCTTGGGGTAATTAAATCAAAATATGAAATTATAATATTTATTGATAGTGATCTTATTGTTTTAGATAATTTCATAACTTGCCATGTAGAAAAATTACTTGCCTCTTGGAGAAAAAATGATAAAAAATGTTTTACCTATGGCTCGGTAGTAAATACATCAAATTTTCTAAATCCTCAGAGTGAAAAATATAAAATAATAGATACTTCTTTTGCTTACTTCGCTACTGGGAATGTTGCAATATCAAAAGAATTGATTTTAAGCGTTGGCTTATTTGATACTTCTTTTAGTCTTTACGGTTGGGAAGATTTAGAACTTGGAGAAAGATTAAAAAAAATAGGGACAAAATTAATTAAATGTCCAAACGCAATTGGTTTTCATTGGCATCCACCATTTAAATGCGAACAAATAGAGTCATTAATAGCTCAAGAAAAAGAAAGGGCAAAGATGGCATTAGTGTTTTACAAAAAACATCCAAATTTAAGGGTTAGATTTATGATTCAATTAACTCCTCTTCATAATTTACTTTGGCATATTCTTTGCTTGTGGGGACTAATCAGTGTTGAAAGAATCCTTCCTTTATTAAGATATCTTGTTAATTTAAGAAGAAATAGACTTGCACTTGAGATTCTTAGGATTCCTCTAAATATGATTTACATTAAACAGCTAACTAAATCAAGATAAAAAACTTTTAGAAATACACATCACTTGCTACAATTATTAAAATTAACTTCACACATCTGACAGTTTCGGGTGATTTATTAATATAAATTCCCAGTCAGATGGAGGCTAACCCGAAACCTTTTTAAATTATGGCAGTTGTATCACTATCTGAAATGATGGAAGCTGGTGCTCATTTTGGGCATCAAACTAGACGTTGGAATCCCAAAATGTCTAAATATATATATTGTGCGCGAAATGGTGTACATATTATTGATCTTGTAAAGACGGCATTATGCATGAACAATGCATATAAATGGACTAGGAATGCTGCAAAAAGTGGTAAACGTTTTTTATTTGTTGGGACAAAAAAACAAGCATCAGACGTAGTTGCTCAGGAAGCTACCCGATGTGGAGCAGCCTATGTAAATCAAAGATGGCTTGGAGGTATGTTGACAAATTGGACAACCATGAAAGCTAGGATTGAAAGATTGAAGGACTTAGAAAGAATGGAAAGTAGTGGTTCAATTGCAATGAGGCCTAAAAAAGAAGCTGCAGTTCTAAGAAGAGAACTTGAAAGACTGCAAAAATACTTGGGTGGACTTAAAGGTATGAGAAGATTACCAGACATAGTAGTTTTAGTTGACCAGAGAAGAGAATCTAACGCAGTTCTTGAAGCAAGGAAATTAGATATTTCATTAGTATCAATGTTGGATACTAACTGTGATCCGGATTTATGTGAAGTTCCAATTCCATGTAACGATGATGCAGTTAGATCTGTTCAACTTATTTTAGGAAGACTTGCAGATGCTATAAATGAAGGTAGGAAGGGATCTAATGCTGAAAGAAAGAATTAAATTTTAATTTTAAACTTACTAATCAATTTTTTTTATTACTTAAATGGGAAACATTACAGCAAAACTTGTAAAAGATCTTAGAGATAAGACTGGTGCAGGTATGATGGATTGCAAAAAAGCTCTTAACGAAACTGACGGAAATGTAGATAAAGCACTGGAATGGTTAAGAAAGAAAGGTATAGCTAGTGCTGAAAAGAAATCGGGAAGAGTTGCGGCAGAAGGCTCTATTGGAAGTTATATTCATACAGGATCAAGAGTCGGGGTTCTACTAGAGTTAAATTGTGAAACTGATTTTGTTGCAAGAGGTGACTTATTTCAATCTTTGTTGAAGGATGTCTCAATGCAGGTAGCAGCTTGTCCAAATGTCGAATATGTCTCAATTGATGAGATACCACAAGATGTAGTTGAAAAAGAAAAACAGATTGAAATGGGGAGAGATGATTTATCAGGAAAACCAGAACAAATTAAAGAAAAAATAGTTGAAGGGAGAATAGCGAAAAGACTTAATGAGATGGTTTTGCTTTCCCAACCCTACATTAAGGATAGTTCTCTTACTGTTGAAGATCTTGTTAAACAGATAGCCGCAAAAATTGGGGAAAATATCAAAGTAAGACGCTTTACAAGATATACCTTGGGTGAAGGTATTGAAATAAATCAGATGGGCTTTGCTGAAGAAGTTGCATCAATGCAATCAAACTAGTCACTTGAACGATTTGAATAATTTCAATAATTACAAAGAAATAGATAAAATCAATTCTCAATTAGAGAGAGCAGATATACAAAAAAGAAGATTAACTAAAAATATCTATAGGGAATATGAACTTTATCTTAATCTCCTAAGAAATCTACTTTTTATCTCTGTAGAAAAAGGCCTTCATCAAATATATAGTTATCCAACAATTAATGATAATTTCCAAAATGAAAATGAATTCTGTAGTCTTTTTGAAGAAAAAATAAGTAAATTAATATTTACGAATTTGCCCTTATTAACAGTAGAACAATTAAAAATAAATGAAATTGAAAAAAATATAAATAAGGAAATTAATATTACTATTTTTGATGGTTCTACAAAAACAAAGGAGGATCAAAAAGAAAAAATTCAATATGAAAATGTTTTTCAATTAAAAGAACCCACTCAATTCGAAATTAGTAAAGACTTTTCAAATACTTATGAATATTATCAAGCTCATAATTACGAGGAATTCGGATCACTTGATTTAGATAATAATGATCATAATAATTATTTATCTAGAATAAATATTTTTGAAAATTTAGGAGTTGAAAAACAATTTATTTCCTCCCTACTTGAATTAATAGGAGAAGAAAAGGTGGAAAAACCAGGACATCTAAAAAAAGAAAATATCCATCAAATGGATAACTTACCACAAAATCAGATTCTTAAAATTTTTGATTTAATGGACAAGTCATTGGAAAATTTACTATTGAACCTTTCATATAATATTAACCAAGAATTATTCAAGGTAAATCTAATAAAAAAGATGATATCTAAAGATTCCTTTGATTACTTAGTAGGCAAAAATTTTATGATAAAACATCCATATCCTTTTGTTATTAATTTCGAATTAAACTTAAATCAGTCATCATTAAACGGCAATAATTTCTCAAGTATTATTTTCTTCAATATATCTACTGTTGAGTTAGAGTTTAAAAATTTAAATCTTTCTATTCAAAGGAACAAAATAAATGAGCTAAAAAATCAATTTCAGCGTTTGATTAAAAAAGAGACATATTGGAGGCAAAAAGAAATAACTTTAAATAAGATACGATGAAAAAATAACTCTTTTTACAAATGTGACTATTAGCGCGAATAATAATAAATTAATTAAAGATTGGATAAGATCTCTTCAAAAGTCTCTTACAATTGAAACTGAAAATAAATTTATTAATACTTTAGGAAGAGAAAGATATTTTAATGATTATTTGCATCAATCATTGCAAAAACTAGATAACCTAAATATCTCAGAAGAATATTTAAGGATATTTTCTGAATTTTCAAAAAAATATAATGAATATAATAATTTAGATGAAAATCAAAGAAAAAGGTTAATTATAGATACAAGAAAAAATCTTTATAAACTAGGTAAAACTATAGAAATAGAAAGTTCTAATAATATTTCTAAAAATGTTTTTCTGAATAAAGCTGATTCAAATTTATCTTTTGATTCAGATATTTCATTAATAAAAAATGTAGGTAAAGTTTATAAAAATAAGCTTAATGAATTAGGGATATTTCATATAAAAGATCTAATTAATTATTTCCCACGAACATATCTAGACTATACGAATAGAGTTAAGATAATAAATTTAAAACCAGATAATTTATACACGTGCATTGGAAACATTAAAAGATTTTATATTCATAAGAGTAAAAAGAATATTAATTTATCAATAATGAATTTTGTAGTTGCTGATGAAACGTCTTCAATAAAGGTTACAAAATTTTTTTTAGGAAGAAGATTTAGATCTTACTCCTTCTACTCATCTCAAAAATCTTTGTATACTCCTGGAACCAAATTAGCAATTTCCGGTAAGGTTAAATTGACAGAATATGGCAAAACTTTTGTAGATCCGCAGATTGAAATTCTTAAGGATAACAATGATAATTTTAATTTCTCAGGAAAAATATTACCCTTGTATTCATTAGGTGAAGCATTATCAAATATGAGTTTTATAAAACTTATGAAAAAGGTACTAATTTATGCAAAGCAATATCCAGAAATTTTAAATAAAAAGCAACTTGATTCATTATCTTTATTATCAAAAGGAGAGTCATTGATTAATATTCATTTTCCACCAACTCAACAGGCACTTATTGAGTCAAAAAAACGTTTGGTTTTTGATGAGTTGTTCCTACTGCAAATAAAGTTCCTACTTAGAAAAAGAAAGACGAACAAAAATGTAACATCCCAACAATTACCTCAAAAGAAATCTTTATTAAAAGAATTTTTAAATACTTTTCCTTTTAAATTAACAAAATCTCAAGAAAATGTTTTAAGTGAAATTAAGAAAGATTTATCTAATCCTGTACCAATGTCTAGATTGCTTCAAGGAGATGTGGGAAGCGGTAAAACCATGATTGCAATAGCGTCCCTTTTACTTGTTATTGAAAAAAATCAGCAAGGTGCATTTATGGTCCCAACTGAGGTACTGGCAGAGCAACATTATAAAAATTTATTAAATTATTTGAACCCCCTTTTAGTTTCTGTTGAACTACTTACTGGGAATACTCCTCAAAAAAAGAGAAAAGAAATTCTCTCTAATTTGACCAATGGATTAGTTGATATCCTCGTAGGTACTCATGCATTATTTGAGGATAAAGTCATTTTTAATGCATTAGGGATGGTCGTAATTGATGAACAACATAGATTTGGAGTTACTCAAAGAAATAGATTACTAAATAAAGGAGAAAATACTAACTTGTTATCAATGACAGCAACACCAATTCCAAGAACTCTTGCGCTCTCCATTTATGGTGATTTAGATGTGAGTCAAATTACAGAACTCCCACCTGGGAGAGTTCCTATAACTACAAAAATAATTTCAGAAGATGATTTAAATAACTTGTTCAAGATTGTTGAAGATGAGATTAATAAGGGAAAGCAAGCTTATGTGATTTTGCCACTTATAGAAGATTCAGAAAAAATGAATTTAAGTTCTGCAAAGAAAATATTTAAATATTTATCCGAAGAGGTCTTTATTAATAAAAAAGTTGGACTATTGCACGGAAAATTAAATTCGCAAGAAAAGAATCAAGTGATTAATTCTTTTTTAGAGAATGAAATTAATATATTGGTTTCAACCACTGTAATTGAGGTTGGCATTGATGTGCCTAACGCCACAATTATGATAATTTATAATTCGGATAGATTTGGATTGTCCCAGCTACATCAATTAAGGGGGAGAGTTGGTAGAGGATCAAAAAAATCTTTTTGTTATCTGGTAACCTCCGATAAAAATGGATTTGAAAATAAACGACTTTGTGTTTTGCAAAAATCTAATGATGGCTTTTATATTGCTGAAAAAGACTTGGAGCTTAGAGGACCAGGCCAGATTTTAGGATATAAACAATCGGGATTGCCTGATTTTGTGCTGGACAATTTACCTAACAATAAATTTCTTATTGATAAGGCTCGTGAAGAGGCTATTAAGATTGTTAATGATGATCCTGATTTAAATAAAAATATTGTTTTAAGGAATATACTTATTGATAATTCCGATAATAAATTCATTCATGATTTCTTGAATTGAAAACGATCATTGTAATTTTTGATATATATGCCACTATAAATCAATTGCAAATTTCAATTGAAAATTTGGAATAAAATACCAATTAAAGACAATGGAGATAAATTAATAGCTATACCTAGCTGCTTAAAGTTTTTAGATCCTCACCCTTACTCTCAATTAGGAGCACCTTACAAAGATAAAACTTCTATTTGGAAATTAAGAGAAGAGGTCGTAAATAGATTAGTAAAAGTAAATGATGATTTGATTTCAAAGAGCAGTTTTAACCTCTTAATTTATGACAGTTGGCGACCTTTAGAAGTCCAGGAATTTATGTTTAAAAGAGCATTTTTATTAGAGTGTGAAAAATCCGATATTAAGGCTTCTTTTGAAAATATAAAATCTTATCCGTCCATTTTAAAAAAAGTTGAAAAATTTTGGGCATATCCTTCTTATGATTCTTGGTGTCCTCCACCTCATTCAACTGGGGGTGCATTGGATGTTTGTTTATCAGCTAAAGACGGAAATCTTGTCAAAATGGGAGGTACTGTTGATCAAATGGATGAGACTTCAAACCCAGATTTTTATGCAAACATGAAGAATGAAAAAGCAATTATTTGGAATAGTAGAAGAAATTTATTAAAGGAAACCATGACTAAATTTGGATTTGTTCAACATCCAAATGAATGGTGGCATTTTAGTTATGGTGATCAATTATGGGCTTGGAAAAATAAAAAAGCAAATGCTATTTATGGAAAAATTTAAATACTATTGAATCTCATTTAGTAAGTTTAAAATATAACTTTCATCTTGGTCTTTAATAAAATCTCCAAAATCTGATTCTGATTCGAATTCTTTCCAATTAATTAATAAAGGTTTAAGAGTTTTTTCTAAATCGTCAAGCTCCATTCTTTGCAAGTATGGCTTAGCTAATCTCTGAAGATTTTTACTTCCTCCCAACCATAATTGGTATTTGTTTTGTCCACTTCCTACAAGTGCTAATTCAGCCATGTAGGGTCTTGTGCATCCGTTGGGACAGCCTGTCATTCTGAATAAAATTGATTTTTTTATTTTTAAACTTTTTAATAAATCATCAATTCTTGTAATAACGCTTGGTAAGATTCTCTCGGCTTCTGTCATGGCTAGTCCACAAAGTGGAAGTGCAGGACAAGCTAAGGCATGTCTTTGAATTTCATTAATTTTATTTAAATTTTCGTATCCAATTTTTGATAATGCTTTTTTAATATTAGGTTTATGCTTATTAGAAATATTGCAAAGTAAGATATCTTGGTTTGGAGTAAGTCTTAAATCAAGATTATATTTTTTTACAATGTTACTTATTACAGATTTCTTTTCACCATACAGTCTTCCTGATAGCAAAGGCAATCCAACAAAATGATAGTCCTCATTTTGTTTATGCCAACCTAAATAATCAATTAATTTATTCTTTGGTTCTTTTCTAAGAGACTTAATTTCTTTCTTGAAATACTTTTCTAAAAGTATTTTTTTAAACCATTTAATACCTTTCCTGTGCAAAAGGTACTTCATTCTTGAGTTTTTCCTTGATTTCCGATCACCATAGTCCCTTTGAATAGCAACAATACTTTGTATTAATTCATAAGTATCATCCTTTTCTACATAGCCAAGTGGATCTGCAATCCTTGCAAATGTCTCCTCATTATTGTGAGTTCGTCCCATACCTCCTCCAATGTAAAAATTGCATCCCTCAAATTCTCCTTCTTTTGATGTGAATGCAACTATACCAATATCATTAGTAAGGAGGTCAACGGAATTATCACCTGGCACCGTAACAGCACATTTGAATTTTCTTGGGAGGTAAGTTGATCCATATAGAGGTTCTTTTTTTATACCACTAAAAACATGTTCATTAAATTGTAATTTTCTATTTTCTTGTATTTCATTATCTGGTTTAATTTTGTATTCCAAATCTCCATCAGCCCAAAGCTCTAAAAAAGTTCCTTGACCAGCTACTGGGGTTAATAAATCAGCAACTTTGATGGCTAGAGATCTGGCTGTTTTATATTCTGGTTTTTCGAATGGCGCGGCTGGAGCCATAACATTTCTATTTATGTCACCACAAGCTGCCAACGTCGAACCCATTGCAGAAACTATTGTTTGAATAACTTCTTTCAAGTTATCTTTTCTTATTCCATGCATTTGAAAAGCTTGTCTAGTTGTGGCCCTGAGAGTTCCATTGCCTAGCTTGTCGGATAATTCATCTAAAGATAAGAAAAGTTTTCCAGGAATTTCTCCACCAGGACTTCTTAACCTGAGCATCATCTGCCAATCTTTACCTTTCCCAGATTTTCTATTCTCCCTATTATCTTGTTGATAACTTCCATGGAATTTTAATAGTTGAACAGCATCATTGGTAAAATGATCACTTTCATTTTTTAATTCTGTTGCAAGTGGCTCTTTTAGAAATTCGCTACCTTCTTTGAATTTCTCGAATTTTGAAACCTCAAGTCCGTTCGCTAAACAAGCAGTCTCTTGTTTAGGAATCTCTTTTTTCTTTTTTACTTTCTCAACCTTGATCAACGGACCAGAACATATCTCTTTTTATACATTAGCGAAAAGCTTATTTAACCGGTAGTAAATTATAGTTGTAATAGCCATAATTTTTTCTTGTCTAAATATTTACTTGAGATAGGAACCGAAGAGTTGCCAGCCAACTTTTCTCACTCTGTTCCTAATCAAATCAAATCTCAAATAGAATTTGAGTTTGATAAGAAACTTATCAAATTCGATAAGATTTCTTGTACATCTACTCCTAGAAGAATTGTATTGCTTTTAGAAGGATTAGTTGATAGTAGCGATGATGAGGTAATTATTAGAAAAGGTCCAAAAGCAAACTCTGCATTTTTAAATGGTGTTCCAACCAATGCAGCAATTGGTTTTGCAAATAGTTTAGGCATTAATGTAGATGACTTGGAAATAAAAAATACAGAAAAGGGTGAGTTTGTTTTTGGAAAAAAAATTGAGAAAGGAGAATCCACAAAGTATTTTTTATCTTCAATAATCCCAAAAGTCATTCATAATTTACAGGGTCCCCGATTTATGAAATGGGGTAATGGTAACTTCAAGTTTTCAAGGCCTATTAGATGGATTGTCTCTCTTTATAACGATGAGATTCTTGATTTTGATTTTGATGTATGTGACCCTAAGATCTTAATAAGTAACAAATCGAAAAGTCACAGACTAATTAATAAAGTTATTGAAATTCATTCTGCCGATCATTATTTTAAATTGATGGCTAAGAATGGAATATTTGCTAAAAGAGAAGAAAGAAAAGAAATTATTATTAATCTAGTAAATCAGGAAGCTCAATCTGTAAATTTGAATCCTGATATTTCTGAACATTTACTAAATGAATTAACGGATTTAGTTGAATTACCTAATTTAATAACTTGTAATTTTGATAAAAAATTTCTTAATTTACCATTTGAAGTTCTTTCAACTGTAATGAAGAGTCATCAAAGATATATTCCTCTTTTAATGAAAGATAGATCATTTTCAAAATTAGATTTGTGTTCTGAACAAATAATGAGTACAAAATTCTTTGTAATATCTAATGGACTTAAAGAATCTAATAATATTATTGCTAAGGGTAATGAAAAAGTATTAAAGGCAAGATTCTCCGATGCTAATTTTTTTGTTGAAAGCGACAAAAAAATTTCTTCTCATGAAAGAAATGAAAAACTTAAATCTGTTTCTTATTTGAAAGGAATGGGTAACGTTTTTCAGAGAGTAAAAAGAATTGAGGCCATCTCACAAAAGATACTTAATTATTTAAATGATCAATCTTTAGATAGTAAAAAAGTAATAGAGGCTGCCAAGTACTGTAAAAATGATTTGTGTAGTGAAATTGTTTATGAATTTCCTGAATTACAAGGAATAATGGGTGGCAAATATTTGCGAAATGAAGGCTTTGATAATGATATTTGTATAGCCGTTGCTGAACATTATTTACCTTGCTTTTATAAAGATGATTTGCCCTCTACAAAATATGGAGCCATCGTTTCCATCTCTGACAAAATTGAAACTTTAATAAGTATATTTATTACGGGTAAAAGACCAAGTGGATCCTCTGATCCTTATGCACTAAGAAGAAATCTAAATGGCGTTATTTTAATGATTTGGCAGTTTGAACTTGATTTAGCGATTGAAAATATGTTTTATGAACTTTTTGAATATTGGGAAATTTCACTGCCAAATTTGAAATTCGAGAAAGAAAAAGTTTTATTTGATTTAATTGAATTTACTAATCAAAGAATTGTTGGCCATCTTGACGAATTATCTATCGATAAAGATCTTATAAAAGCAGTTTGTTTGATTGATTCTTCATCTGAAAAAAGAATAATGAATATATTGGATTTAAAAAAAAGAATTAAAACAATTAATCAGTTAAAAGTAAAAACAAATTTCTCTGAAATCCAAAAAGTCATCTCTAGAGTTTGTAAACTTGCTGAAAAAGGGAGTCTTAAAACAAATATCTTTTTACACAAAGATTATATAAATCCAAAACTATTTGAAAAAGATTGTGAAATTAAAGTATTTGAATTTATTAAACAATTAGAAACAATTATTTCATTACCTAATTGGGATCACTTCAAACTTTTTAAATTATTTGAAACTAATGCGTATTCCCTTAATGAATTATTTGATAATGATAAGGGAGTTTTAATAATGGCAGAAGATGCTGAAATTAGAAATAATCGACTTAATTTATTAGGTTTGGTAAGGAATTACTCTTTAAAAATTGCAGATTTTACTAAAATTAATTCATAATTTGCATACAAATGATATTAGGTTTTATTTTTTTTAATTCCACCTTTAATTGAATTAACGGCCAACATTTTATCAACCTCCTTATCATCTCTTACTGCACTTGGTACTGGTTTATATGTACTTGGTGCTAATGCTTTGCCTCTCAAAACAGACCCAAGCGTTAAAAAGGTAAGTTTTAATTGTTGGAGTGGTTTCATTGCCACCACCGTTTTATAGAGATAACTGTCAAATGTAAGTCTCTGAACATCCATATCACCACACATCTCAACAAAAGCTTCCCTAGCTCCATCACTTGTGTAAAAAATTCTTTGCAGAATATCTAAAACTGTATAAGTTGTTCCATATTTCTTATCCCACTTCTTTAAATATATTTTCAAATCTTTTTCTGTAGGGATTATTTTCCCATTTTTACTTGATTCGACAATCTGTTCGGCACACATTCTTCCACTTTTGGCTGCAAAATATATCCCTTCTCCCGAGCTTTTAGTTACGTAACCAGCTGCATCTCCAACCAAAGCCATTCTTCCTACAACTCTTCTTGGTCTAGGATGTTCGGGAATAGGATGAGCTTCAACTTTTATTACTTCACCATTAACCAACCTTTTTTTTGCTCTTTCTCTTACACCAATTTGAAGGCTTTTTATTAAACCTCCATTCTGTTTCATTGTTCCGGTCCCAGCTGCAACGTGGTCGTATTTTGGAAATACCCAGCCATAAAAATCTGGGGATACATCTGTTCCAACATACATTTCCGCTCTGTCTTCGTAATATTTCATCTCTTCCTTAGGAAGTTTTATCCTTTCCTGAATTGCTACCGCATAGTTGTAATCGCCAGCATCCATAGCCTTGGCAACTCTACTTGTTGCGCCATCTGCACCAACAATTAAATCTACCTCTAGCTGCTTTCCTTTTACTTCGGATTGATCATTAAGGGTCTCAGTATAATGAAGTGTGTATGGACCTTGTTTGTTAGTCCCCGTCTCTATTTTTGATACCAATCCATTGACTAATGTAGCTCCAAGATCTGCAGCTCGATTCCTCATAAATGAATCCATAACTTCGCGTCTCAACATACCTATATACTCTTTTTTGCTCCCTGGATAAATGTCATCCAAAATAATATCTACCTCTCTATTCGAGGGGGAAATCATTTTCATATTCCTAACTTTTCTATCAATAATTGATTCAGGTAAATCAAATTCTTCTACCATGCAAAGTGGAATAGCTCCTCCGCAAGGTTTTGCATTATCTAATTTTCTCTCAAAAAGCCAAGTTTTTATTCCAGATTTTGCAAGTATTTCAGCAGCACATGAACCACTTGGACCTCCACCGATAACAGCAACTCTCAACATTAAAAAAAATTTATACCTATCCTAAAAAATACACTTATTTTGATTATAAAAGTGCATTTCTTAAAAAAATCGTTAATATCGAAATATCTTTTTTTTTAAAAAACTTATATTGGAAAAAAACAAAGCCATAAATGAAGTTTTTGAAATACCAGTTGCTGAAAGGCGTTTTGTAGATGAAAAAAATTTAAAATTCAAAAGAAAAATCATATTTCTTTCTCCCTTCTTAATATTCTTTTTTTCTTTTATGGGCTTATTATTAAAAAATAATTTTGAAATAAATAACTTTACTATTGGTAAAAGTGATTCTAGGATTCTTGGTCATTTGCCATACGAAGAAACATCAAAAGAAGAATTAGTTTTTATTGAACCTAATATTTGGGTTCATAAGGATATGAGTCAATCTCTTATAAGAATGCGGCAAGATGCAAAGAGGGAAGGAGTCGATTTAGTTTTCCTTAGTGGATATAGATCAATAAAATTGCAAAAGGATATATTTTATTCTTTAAAATCTATCAGGAATCAAGATGCATCAGAGAGAGCTAGAGTTTCAGCTCCTCCAGGCTATTCTGAGCATAGTACTGGTTTCGCTATCGATATTGGCGATGCAAATTATAGAGAAGCAGATTTTGAAGTGGAATTCGAAAACACAGCAGCTTTTAGATGGTTGAAATTGAATGCTGCTAAATATCACTTTAAGTTATCTTTTAACAAAAATAATGAACATATAGACTATGAACCATGGCATTGGAGATATGAGGGATCTATTGAAGCTTTAAAAGTTTTTGAAACTGCAAATAGAGATCTTCAAAACATTAGTAAATAAAATAGTTTATTTGAATTTTTTTGATAATTTTCAAAGTCTTCTATATAAATTTTTAAGAATAAGCCTACTTTGAGTTAGCCTAAGTATAGTTAATCAAAAAAAATTATTATTTTATAAATGTCATCGTCAATAAAAGAAATTAGAAATGTTGCAATTATTGCTCATGTAGATCATGGGAAAACAACTCTTGTGGATGCATTGTTATCACAGTCAGGAATATTTAGAGATAATGAAATCGTTCCTTCATGTGTAATGGATTCAAATGATCTAGAAAGAGAAAGAGGAATAACAATACTCTCAAAAAATACAGCAGTTAACTACAAAAATACCAGAATAAATATTATAGATACACCTGGACATGCTGATTTTGGAGGAGAAGTTGAGAGAGTTTTGGGAATGGTTGATGGCTGTTTGTTAATCGTTGATGCAAATGAGGGGCCAATGCCTCAAACAAGATTTGTTTTAAAAAAAGCATTAGAAAAAGGACTAAGACCAATAGTCTTTGTAAATAAAATTGATAGACCAAGAGTAGTTCCAGAAATAGCAATTGATAAAGTTCTTGATTTGTTTTTAGAATTAGGAGCTGATGACGACCAATGTGATTTTCCTTATCTCTATGGAAGTGGCCTATCTGGTTTCGCAAAAGAAGAGATGGAATCTCATAGTGATAATATGATGCCTCTTTTTGAAGCAGTTCTTAGACATGTCCCACCTCCAGTTGGTGACTTAAATAAACCTCTTCAGCTACAAATTACTACTTTGGACTATTCTGATTTCTTAGGCAGAATTGTTATAGGAAAAATTCATAATGGAACTATCAAAAATGGTCAACAAGCTCTTTTAATTAAAGAGAATGGAAAAACTATAAAAGGTAAGGTTAGTAAACTATTAGGATTTGAAGGCTTACAAAGAATTGATATAAATGAAGCATTTGCAGGAGATATTGTTGCTCTTTCTGGTTTCGATGAAGTAAATATTGGTGAGACAATAGCATGTCCCGAATCTCCTCATCCTCTTCCATTAATCAAAGTTGATGAACCAACCTTAAATATGACTTTTGTTGTTAATGATTCTCCATTTGCTGGTAAAGAAGGAAAATTTGTGACGAGCAGACAATTAAAAAACAGATTGGAAAGAGAACTTTTAACTAATGTTGCCCTAAGGGTCGAAGAAACTGACTCTCCTGACAGATTTTCAGTCTCTGGAAGAGGAGAATTACATTTAGGAATTTTGATCGAAACTATGAGAAGAGAGGGATTTGAGTTTCAAATTTCGCAACCTCAAGTGATATTTAGAGAAATTGATAATGTTGAATGTGAGCCTATAGAGACTTTGGTTTTAGATGTACCTGAAATAGCTGTTGGTTCATGTATCGAGAAACTTGGATCTAGAAAGGCGGAGATGAAAAACATGCAGACAAGTTCAGATGGGAGAACTCAATTAGAATTTCTTATACCATCAAGAGGACTAATAGGATTTCGTGGCGAATTTGTTAGGGTAACAAGAGGTGAAGGCATAATGAGCCACTCTTTTTATGAATATAAACCTAAAACAGGAGATTTTGAAACGAGGAGAAATGGTGTTCTTATTTCTTTTGAACAGGGTGTTGCCACATTTTATGCTTTAAAGAATGCTGAAGATAGAGGGGTTTATTTTATTAAACCTGGAGTTAATGTTTATAAAGGAATGATAATTGGAGAGAATAACAGACCTCAAGATCTAGAGTTAAATATCTGTAAAACTAAACAGTTGACTAATATGAGGTCTGCAGGAGCAGAAGAACTCGATACTTTACAGTCGCCTGTTGAGATTACCCTTGAAAGAGCCCTCGAATATATTGGTCCTGATGAAATGCTTGAGGTAACCCCTGATTCTATAAGAATGAGAAAAATTAATAAGAAGAAAAAAAATTAGCAATTAATTATATGAATGATGAAAGTACTAAAAGTTTAAAAGATTCACTTTATATTGCTTTAAATCTTTTTAATAATCATGAATGGTATGATGCCCATGATGCTTTTGAGGAAATTTGGAACACTGTTGATGGAGATGAAAGACAAGTTATACAGGGGATATTACAAGTTGCCGTCTCACAATTTCATTTAAGTAAAGGTAATTTAAATGGAGCTACTATTTTGCTTGGAGAAGGTCTAGGGAGAATAAAAACAAGAACCAAAATTAATTTAGGTGTTGATCTTGAATCCTTTTGCCAATGTTTGGAAAATTTATTGAGGAAATTACAATATAAAGAAAATTTAAATGAAAATGATAAGCCTTTTCTCACACCTCTTTAATGAATTATGAATATCTTTATCGCTGAAGTAAAATTTTTATTTTTAATCTTAATTTTTTCTAAAAAATAACATATCTAATCGTTCTCAAGGAAAATGAACTTAAAAATTCAAAAGGTATCCTTTTCAATACAAGGAAAACTAATAGTAAAGGATGTTTCCATAACTGTAAATCCTGGAGAAGTTGTAGGCTTGATGGGACCTAATGGAGCAGGGAAAACTACTACTTTTAATCTTGCAGTTGGAAATATAAAACCTGATAAAGGTGAAGTTTTAATGAATGGTAAAAATATAACTCATCTTCCACTCCCTATTAGATCTAGACTTGGTTTAGGGTATTTAACTCAGGAGGCTAGTATCTTTAGAGAGCTTACTGTTAAGGAAAACATTGACTTAGCTTTGCAAAATTCACCTTATAGTTCAGCTGCAATTAGAAATAGGAGAGAACAACTAATAAATGAATTTAATTTAAATAAGTTTGTAGATAATTATGGTTTCCAACTATCAGGAGGAGAGAGGAGAAGGTGTGAAATAGCAAGAGCACTTTCTGTTGGCAGAAAAGGACCGAAATATTTACTGTTAGATGAACCATTTGCTGGAATTGATCCTCTTGCTGTTAATGATTTAAAAAAATTAATTCTTAAATTGAGTAGAGATGGTGTTGGGATTTTGATTACAGATCATAATGTTAGAGAAACCCTTTTAATTACTAATAAGTCATATGTTTTAAGTGAGGGTAAAATTTTAGCTTATGGTTCATCAAGCGACTTGGCTAATAATCGAATTGTGAAGAAGTATTATTTGGGCGATAATTTTCAACTTTGAACTGCTTACTCATAGAAAGATTTAGACTTAATTATTAATGATTTACTCATTGATGATTGATTTAAATTATTATTGATTTGTAATTATGAATCTAAAATTGGCATAAATTTATAAAAATAATGTTAGATAATCTTTTTAAAAATTTAATATTTGACCCAGTATCATTTTTAGGCCTTTTAACCTTTTATTTATTGTTAATTAATCTCCCTTTGTCTTTAGCAGCGCTTTTTGCAAAAAAGTCTTCTTTTATTGTTAGATTACTTACCATTTCAGTAAATTTGTTTATAACTTTTCAATTGATTTTTAGGTGGTCTATTTCTGGACATTTCCCAATTAGTAATTTATATGAATCTCTTTATTTTCTTACTTGGGGGATCTCTATAGGGCAGCTATTAATCGAAAGGGAATATCGATCTCCAATAATCCCTTCAATTGCAATTCCTATAGAGTTGCTAACTGTAGCATTTGCTTGTTTTGTATTACCTGATGATTTAAAGTTATCGTCCAATTTAGTTCCAGCCTTAAGATCTAGTTGGTTAATAATGCATGTAAGTGTAGTAATGCTTAGTTATGCTGCACTCATAATAGGCTCTTTACTCTCAGCCTCAGTTTTGTTTATTAATAAAAGTCAACCACTACAAATCAGAAGTAGTTCCACAGGCATAGGTGGTTACAAAACATCAAATAATTTTTCTCTAAATGAAATTGTTGATTCTGTTGAATTTTCTCATTCAGAAGAATTGGATACATTAAGTTATCAATCAATATTAATAGGCTTCGTTCTTTTGACTCTTGGTTTGATCTCAGGTGCGGTTTGGGCTAATGAAGCATGGGGAACTTGGTGGAGTTGGGATCCAAAAGAAACATGGGCATTTATCTCATGGTTGTTTTACGCAGCTTATTTGCATATGAGAATAAGCAAAGGTTGGCAAGGAAGAAGGCCTGCTTTATTAGCTACTACAGGTTTCTTAGTGGTTTTAGTGTGCTATTTGGGAGTTAATTTTTTAGGAATAGGTTTACATAGTTATGGATGGATTTTTGGGTGATTTGATAATCTCCAAGAATTTTATTGAGGTTCAGAAAGCACCTTCCCATTTTGTGCTTCTTGCGCAACTTTTCTCAAGTCTTCACATCCCTCTTTTAATGTTGGATAAGCAAACATTCCACTGCCAGCGATAAAACAATTAGCACCAGCATAGGCACATTGTGAAATAGTCCAATTTGCTTTTATCCCCCCATCAACTTCAATATCTACATTTAGGTTTTTTTCGATAATAAAGTTTCTTATTTTTCTAATCTTATTAAGCATTGTTGGTATGTAAGCTTGTCCACCAAAGCCTGGATTAACTGTCATAACCAAAACATGATCAACCATATCCATAATGTTTTCAATCATTTCAAATGGAGTATGAGGATTTAACGCTACTGAAGGAGATCCTCCTAGATCTCTTATTCTTCCAAGAACTCTATGCAGATGAATATTGGCTTCGGCATGCGCTATAACTACTCCTGGTTCACCATTAGCACCTTTTGTTGAGTTTACATAAGCTTCAAGCATGCTTTCACAATTGTATTGACTTACCATTAATTGAGTTTCAAAAGGGACCTTGCAATAATTCCTGCATGCTGCGATCATCTCAGGACCAAAAGTAAGATTTGGGACGAAATTTCCATCCATTACATCAAATTGAATTCTATCTACTCCAGCCTCCTCTAGCTCTTTTACACATGACCCCATATTTGCCCAATCTGCTGGTAAAACAGAAGGAATTATTTGAATTGGTCTATTAACACCAGCTAAGTTTGATTGATTTGACACAGTCATTTAATTTTTAAAATATTTAATAAAGATACTATATTTAGTTGTTTATTCCTAATTTAAAGTCATGGCCTGATAAAGTAACAGCTGTAAAGAGTTAAAAAAGCTTATTAGCATAATAATTCTCATAAAAAAACATTTTTTATGAGATTACACTCAAAACCTTTTAGAAAATCCTCAAAATTTAATTGTGAATCAAACTTTAATTCAAGAAATTCTCGAAGTTGTAGAGCAAGCAGCAATTGCCTCAGCAAAACTTACAGGACTTGGTCAAAAAGATGAAGCTGATGCTGCAGCTGTCGAAGCAATGAGATTGCGAATGGGAAAAATTGAGATGAAAGGGAAAATTGTTATTGGAGAAGGTGAACGAGATGAAGCACCAATGCTTTATATAGGTGAAGAAGTTGGGAGTGGAAGTGGACCAGGGGTTGACTTCGCTGTAGATCCTTGTGAAGGAACTAATCTTTGCGCGAATAATCAAAGAGGCTCTATGGCAGTTTTAGCTGCTTCCGATACCGGAGGCCTTTTTAATGCACCTGATTTTTATATGAATAAATTAGCAGCTCCTCCAGCTGCTAAAGGGAAGGTAGATATTAGAAATTCAGCAACTGAAAATTTGAAGATACTAAGTAATTGTTTGGATCTTTCTATCGATGAACTTACTGTTGTTGTGATGGATAGAACCAGACATAAGGATTTAATTAAGGAGATTCGAGACTGTGGAGCTAAAGTTCAACCGATTTCAGATGGTGATGTTCAAGCTGCTATCGCATGTGGTTTCGCTGGTACTGGTACACATTGCTTGATGGGTATTGGAGCAGCTCCAGAAGGTGTTATTTCTGCAGCTGCAATGAGAGCTTTAGGAGGACACTTTCAGGGGCAGCTAGTATATGATCCGTCTATTGCACAAACTTCTGAGTGGGCTGATTACACAAAAGAAGGAAATATAAAACGTCTAAACGAAATGGGAATAACAAATATAGATAAAATATATGAGGCTAATGAACTCGCATCTGGGGAAAATGTTGTATTTGCAGGTAGTGGAATAACTGATGGATTATTATTTGATGGAGTTAAATTCGAAAGGGATTGCGTTAGGACAAGCAGTCTAGTAATTAGTACATTGGATAATACTGCAAGATTCACAAATACTGTCCATATAAAAGACGGTGCAAAAAGTATCAGCCTTTAAAAATTTACATTTGATTTTATGCATATCGTTGTCGTCGGACTAAGTCATCGCACGGCACCAGTTGAAGTGCGTGAGAAGTTAAGTATTCCTGACCAATCCATAACAAAATCATTGAAAGCATTAAAAGCCTTCTCTGATGTACTAGAAGTGTCAATTTTAAGCACTTGTAATAGGCTTGAAATCTATGCGCTTGTAAAAGATAAAAATACTGGAATTTCATCTATTAAAGAATTTATCTCAAATTATTCTGGGATTATCTTTGATGATTTAAATCCGCATCTTTTTTGCTACAGACAAGAAGATGCTGTTTTGCATTTAATGAAAGTCTCAGCAGGCCTCGATAGCCTTGTACTAGGTGAAGGTCAAATCCTTTCACAAGTAAAAAAAATGATGAGATTAGGTCAAGATAATCAATCCACTGGGCCTATTCTTAATAGATTATTAACCCAATCAGTTAGTACAGGTAAAAAGGTTAGGTCTGAAACAAATTTAGGAACTGGAGCCGTATCGATAAGTTCAGCAGCGGTCGAACTTGCACAGTTAAAAATTGGTCAAGAAAAAGGCATTGACACTCTTGTAAGTTTGGATTCAGAGAAGGTTCTTGTAGTTGGTGCAGGAAGAATGAGCAGGCTTTTAATCACTCATTTAAAATCAAAAGGATGTAATAAACTTATTCTTATTAACAGAAATATTGATAGAGCATTAAATTTAGCGTTGGATTTTCCTGACTTAGAAATTAATTGTAAAGGGTTAAAAGAATTAGATGAGAGTATACCAATATCTTCTCTCGTTTTCACTAGCACAGCCTCAGAAGAGCCAATAATTGATCTCGCTAAAATTGAAAAGTTAAATTTGAAGAATAAACTTAAATTTATAGATATTGGTGTTCCTAGAAATATATCTAATGACGTTAAACAAAATCAATTTGTAGAATCATTTGATGTAGATGATTTACAAGAGGTTGTTTCAAGAAATCAGGAATTTAGACAGAAAATTGCAAAGGAAGCGGAATCTTTAGTAGAAGAAGAAAGAATTATTTTTCTTGAGTGGTGGGCTAGTTTAGAGGCAGTTCCAGTGATTAATAAATTAAGATCAGATTTGGAGACAATTAGAAAAGAAGAATTGCAAAAAGCCCTTAGTAGAATGGGACCAGATTTTTCTGCTCGAGAAAGAAAAGTTGTAGAAGCCCTTACTAAAGGCATTATAAATAAAATTCTTCACACACCTGTTACCCAATTAAGAAGTCCTCAATCAAGAGAAGAAAGACAAGCTTCTTTAAAAATAGTTGAAAAATTATTCTCTCTAGTAGAAGAGGATTAATAGATTAATTTTGGTGATTTATATTAAGTTTTTCAAATAATTTATCGAAATACCTTTGTAAACTGACCATTCATATTTCAAAATCTGCCTATAATCAGTTACTTTAAATAGTTGTATCTATCTCCATTAGATTGAATGAAGCGTGTGTTGGCAATAATCCTCGGAGGAGGAAAAGGTTCTAGACTTTACCCCTTAACAAAAATGAGGGCGAAACCTGCTGTTCCATTGGCAGGTAAGTATCGTTTAATTGATATACCAATTAGCAATTGTATTAATTCAGGTATTGAAAAAATGTACGTATTGACTCAGTTCAATAGTGCATCTCTCAATAGACATATAGGAAGAACATATAATCTAAATGGACCTTTTGGTCAAGGTTTTGTTGAGGTTTTAGCTGCTCAACAGACCCCTGACAGTCCTAAATGGTTTGAAGGTACTGCAGACGCTGTAAGAAAATACCAATGGTTATTTCAAGAATGGGATGTTGATGAGTACTTGATATTGTCAGGTGATCAACTTTATAGAATGGACTATAGTTTATTTGTTCAACATCATAGGGATAATAATGCTGATTTAACTGTAGCCGCGTTACCCGTTGATGAATCTCAGGCAGAAGGTTTTGGCCTCATGAGAACAGATGATTTAGGGAATATAAAAGAATTTAGTGAAAAGCCATCCGGAGATAAGTTGAAGGCAATGGCAGTAGATACCTCTAAATTTGGATTAACCAAGGAATCAGCCTTAGAGAAACCCTATCTTGCTTCTATGGGTATTTATGTTTTTAGTAGAAATACTCTTTTTGATCTTCTTAATAAATTTCCTAGTTATACAGATTTTGGAAAGGATATAATCCCTGAAGCTCTTAATAGGGGTGATAATCTTAAGAGTTATGTATTCGATGATTATTGGGAAGATATTGGAACTATCGGAGCATTTTTTGAATCAAACCTAGCATTGACAAAACAACCTAAACCCCCATTTAGTTTTTATGATGAAAAATTTCCAATTTACACAAGACCTAGATTTCTCCCCCCTTCTAAGCTTGTAGATGCTCAAATTACTGATTCAATAGTTTGTGAAGGGACAATCTTGAAATCCTGTAGTATTTTGCATTGTGTTTTAGGTGTTAGAAGCAGGATTGAGAGTGATTCCGTTCTTGAAGACACCTTAGTAATGGGTTCTGATTTCTTTGAATCTCCCGAGGAAAGAATTGAACTAAGAAAAGGAGGAGGAACCCCTTTAGGGGTAGGTGAAGGAACTACGGTAAAAAGAGCTATTCTTGATAAGAATACTAGGATAGGTGATAATGTCGTGATCATTAATAAAGATCGAGTAGAAGAAGCTGATAAACCAGAACTAGGTTTCTACATACGAAATGGCATTGTTGTAGTTGTTAAAAATGCAACTATTGCAAACGAAACTATTATTTAATTATTTTCGATCATTTTTCGCTGACATAAGTTATTTTTTTGAGCAATTTTTTTAAGTTGGGTGCAAACTATATTTATTGAGTTTTTTTTTTTTTTATGTCCAAGGCGCATTTTGGTTTAGTAGGTCTTGGTGTTATGGGCGAAAATTTAGTTCTTAATGCAGAAAGAAATGGATTTTCAAGTGTAGTTTTTAATAGAACTTATTCCAAAACTGAAGAATTTTTGAAAGGTCGAGGCTTAGGAAAGAATATAGAGGGAGCTGAAACTCTTCAAGAATTTGTTAATAAGCTAGAGAGACCTAGAAGAATACTAATGATGGTAAAAGCTGGACCAGCTACTGATGCTGTTATAGACAATATTTCTGGATATCTCGAGGAAGGAGATTTATTAATAGATGGCGGTAATTCTCAATTTAAAGATACAGAAAGAAGGGTAAATACTCTTGAAAGTAAAAGTTTTGGGTACATTGGAATGGGAGTTTCAGGTGGTGCCAAAGGAGCTCTAGAAGGGCCAAGTATGATGCCTGGCGGTACCAAGGCTTCATATGATGCAATAGAAAGCTTATTAACAAAAATGGCTGCCAAAGTTGAAGACGGACCGTGTGTTGCATATGTTGGGCCAGGGGGCTCAGGTCATTTTGTGAAAACCGTTCATAACGGAATTGAATATGGAATTGAACAAATACTCGCAGAAGCTTATGACCTTATGAAGAGAGTAAAAGGTATGAATGGAAAGCAGATGTCAGAGGTATTTGGTATCTGGAATAATACTGATGAATTAGGTTCTTATCTAGTTGAGATAACAGAGATTTGTCTAAATACAAAAGATGAGATTACTGGAGATGATGTCGTGGAGAAAATATTAGATAAAGCTGGCCAGAAAGGTACTGGGTTATGGACTGTTGTAAGTGCCTTAGAACTGGGGGTATCAGTCCCAACTATTTATGCATCTTTAAATGCAAGAGTAATGAGTTCTTTAAAAGAGCAACGTAGTGAGATTGAAAAAACTATCCCATCTAAAAAAATAGAGGATTTTGATTTAGGAAATATATCAGATGGAATGAAACCTTTATTTGATGCTGTAGTCCTTGCCACAATTGCTAGCTATGCTCAAGGTATGGATATTTTAAGAGAAGCATCTGCCGTATATAACTATGGTTTGAATATGCCGTCAATTGCTCAAATATGGAAAGGTGGTTGCATAATTAGATCAAAATTATTAAGTAAAATTCAAGATGCTTATAACAAAGACCCTAATCTAAAAAATTTAATTTTTGATGATTGGTTCAATAATGAAATTGCGACAAGATTAGATAACTTAGCTAAGGTAGTTTCTTTATCAACAAAAGCTGGCATACCAGTCCCATGTCTATCCAGTACTTTAGATTATTTGAATAGTTATAGAACCAATAGACTTCCTCAGAATCTTGTTCAGGCAATGAGAGACTGTTTTGGCTCGCATACATATGAAAGAATTGATAAGGATGGTAGTTTTCATACTGAATGGATGAAATGATAAAAAAGATTATAAATGGATATACCCTAAACATCTATAAAGACAAGTTAGAACTATCAACAGCAGTTTTTAAATTTATTGAAAGTCACATTATTCATATTTTAAAAAAGAAAGATAGGTTCAAATTTTGTGTGAGTGGAGGTTCAACTCCTAAATCTGTTTATCAGCTTTTATCAAAATGTGATATTAGATGGGAAATGGTTGATGTCTTTTTAGGAGATGAAAGATGTGTAGATCCAAATTCAGAATTAAGTAACTCTCTAATGTTAAAAAATTCATTGTTAACTAATTTTGGATCTAAAGCTTTTTTTTATGAAATTTTCAATGATTTAAATGCTGATGATGAAGCTGTAAAAAATCATTTAATTTCTAAATTATTTGAAAAATGCGGATCAAACCCTCCCTCCTTTGATTTGACTTTATTAGGTCTTGGAGATGATGGTCATACAGCTTCACTATTTCCTTATCAAAATAACAACGTAGATGATTTTGTGATTTTTAATGAAGGTAAAGGATTAAAAAGAATCTCATTAACTCCAAAAGTTCTCTCAGCCTCATCTGAAATAGTATTTTTGGTTAGTGGATCCAATAAAAGAATTGCTCTTGAGAGGTTATTAGATGAAAAAGAGCCTTTCGATCGAACACCATCAAAATTAATAAAATCTATTAATCAAATTTCAATATTTTGTGATCAAGAATCAGCAAAAGAATTAGAAATTTAGTTAAAGTCTAATAATAATTTAAATTATTCAATGAGTAAGAAAAAATTTTTATTCCAGAAAAAGGAGTTCGATGGTTGGAAAACATTAAATGATACTGTTATGGGTGGTTCAAGTTCAGCTTTTTGTGAAATTTCAAATTCTGGTTTGTTATTAAAGGGTAATATTGTCGAGAAAGCAGGAGGATTTGTTAGTTGTAGATCGTCTATATATAAACCTTCTTTAAATGTTTCTGAGTATTCATCCTTTGAATTAAATATTGATGGACAAGGAAGAACTTTTAAATTTGCTGTCGCATGTGAAGACGCTTTACTAGGAATAACCGAATTTATTCCAGGTGGTCTCAGGTGGATTAAATCATTCCCAACAAAAAAATTCGGAACAACAAATGTTCAAATTCCTTTTAGTGAGCTAAAACCTTCAGTAAGAGCTAATAAAGTACGTTTCCCATTTAAATTTAAGCCATCTAAAATTAAAAGATTGCAACTACTACACTCTAAGTTCGGTGATGATGGATTACTTAATAACGAGTTTAAACAGGGTTCAATAAAAGTTTTAATTAAATCAATAAGTGTTATTTGAAAACCCACAAAAAAATATAGAGAGCTTAATAGCTAAGTCAGCAGATTTGACAAATAAACCTTTTGTTCATTCTGTCGTAAAAATAAATGGTGAATATGAATTCGAAGAAGAAGATATTGATTTGACGGTTAATATTTTATGTCGAGATAAAGAAGGTAAAAGATTAGAAATTTATGATCTTGAATTAGAACTTTTTAAATCTAATAAAGAGTTGGTTTTAGTTATCTCTAAGCTTAATTTTCCTGATGAACCAATATTATGGTGTGGAGTTAAAACATTATGGATGGATAGCAATAATGGAAAAAAATGCAATTCTCCAAAATACAGTGCTCGATTGGAAAATTTAGCAAATAGGATAAAAAGTTTTATTGATTAAGTAAATAAACTTTGAGCTGATTTATAAATCAGTAACTGCACCTAAACTTGAAGTGCTTACGATCCTTGAATATTTTGAGAGAATTCCTCTTTTGTATTTTGGTTTAGGTTTTACCCAATCTTTTTTTCTTTTTTCTAATTCTTCGTCAGACAAATCAACCTCAATTAGTTGCTTTACCGCATCAACGGTAATCAAATCTCCTTGTTTTATTAAAGCTATGTTTCCACCAACAGCAGCCTCTGGCGCAATATGTCCGACAACAAGACCATAAGAGCCACCACTAAACCTTCCATCAGTAATTAAAGCCACTTTTTCTCCAAGACCTTGTCCAACGATTGCGGATGTTGGGGATAACATTTCCCTCATGCCTGGTCCTCCTACAGGACCTTCATTTCTTACAACAACAACATCACCTGCTTTGATTTCATTATTTAAAATTGCTTTGAGACAGTCCTCTTCACTTTCGAATATCTTCGCTGGACCTGTTAAAACAGGATTTTTTACCCCACTAATTTTTGCTACAGAACCTTCACTTGCCAAGTTTCCTTTTAATATTGCTAAATGCCCTTTTTTGTAAAGAGGATTATCTATTCCTCGGATGACATTTTGATTACTAGGAGGCTTATCTGGAATATTTAGTAAGTATTCTGAGATGGTTTTGCCTTCTATGTTTTTGCATTCCCCATGTATTAAGCCTGCATTTAAAAGTATCTTCATTACTTGTGGAATACCCCCTGCGTTATGGAGATCAACTGTTACAAATTTTCCACTCGGCTTAAGGTCACAAATTACAGGAACTTTTTGTCTTATTCTCTCAAAATCATCAATTTTAATATCAATTCCGGCAGTATTTGCTATGGCTAATATATGTAATACTGCATTAGTTGAGCCTCCTACTGCCATAATTACTGATATTGCATTCTCAAATGCTTTTTTAGTCAATAAATCTAGTGGTCTTATGTCTTTTTTAATCGCAGAGACTAATATTTCAGCACTCTTTTCTGCACTTAGCTCTTTTTCAAGATCTTCAGCAGCCATAGTGGAACTGTGAGGAAGACTTAAACCTAATACTTCTATAACTGCCGACATTGTATTAGCTGTAAACATCCCCCCACAGCTTCCAGCTCCAGGTATACAATTTTTCTCAACTTCGATTAACCTTTTTTCATTGATTTTGCCTGATGTCAACTGGCCAACAGCTTCGAATGCACTTACAACAGTAAGATCTTCCCCATGTAATTTGCCTGGTTTTATCGTTCCTCCATAAATAAATATTGAGGGAATATTCATTCTTGCAATCGCTATCATTGCTCCAGGCATATTTTTATCACATCCACCTATTGCAAGCACTCCATCCATACTCTGAGCATTGCAAGCTGTTTCTATTGAGTCAGCTATTACTTCTCTTGAAACCAATGAATATTTCATCCCTTCTGTTCCCATAGAAATGCCATCACTTACTGTTATTGTCCCAAATTTCTGAGGCATTCCTCCTGATCTTCTAATTGACTCTTCAGCTCTGAGAGCTAATTTATTTAACCCTATATTGCATGGAGTAATTGTGCTGTAACCATTAGCAACCCCAATGATAGGTTTATTAAAATCTTCATCATTGAATCCAACTGCCCTTAACATTGATCTGTTAGGGGACCTTTGAACACCTTGAGTTATTGCAGATGATCTAAGTTTATTCATTTTATGTGAGAACCTTTTTTATTCTATTGCCCTAACTCTTCAAGTTGCTTCCTAACATCAGCAATTGCAGAATTAAGTTGCTCAACTTTCTTTTCTAGATTTTCACCTGCAACTTCACTTGAATTCTCATTTGAATCTATAGCTTCAGAGCCATCTTGAATTCTTGAGGAATACATCATTGCTTTTTGTTTTTTCTCCTCTTTTCTTTTGTCTGCTTCAGATATTAACCACCATGCTAAACCTGCTGCTCCAATAAAAGCTCCACTTATTAAAGATAAAAGATTATTTGAAGACGAATCTCTGTATTCAGACATTGGTAAAATATTTACTCCTATATTATATATTAGTTCTTATCTTGATATTTAGTACTCAATCGCAATAAAGGATTTCCGATGCCGGGGATCAATGATTTTGTATTATCGTCTTCTTCATCAATGCAAGAAGTAAAGATTACCTGATTAGGGAATAATTTTGCTATTTTATTTAATCCTTTGTTTGTGCAAATAGCTGTTATTAATAAAATCCTATTAGAGTCAACTCCTAATTCCTTTAACTTTAGTAAAAAATTTAATACTGTGGATTTTGTAGTTATTTGATCTGAATAAAAAATAACTCCTTCATTAGATTCAATACATTTAGGTAGTTCTCCTAATGAAAGAGTAGAATTAGGAATTACTTCTTTTGATCCGTACCAAAGAGATAGACCTTCGGGCATCATTGCGAAAACTTTTATTGGATAATCATTATTAATAAAAAATCCATCCGTAGTACCATTATCAATATTTATAATTTCTTTTTTATATGGCAACCAATTTCGTAATGCCTCATATGTAAGCCATTTACCTAATTGTTCATATCCTGTTGAGTACAAAATATTTGGAGTGTTTTTTTCTCTTAATATTGAAAGCCAATGTTTTATTAATGGATGAGGAGGAACAATAACCTTTAGTGACATTGCCATATATTTTCCTTTAAGATACTCTTACAAACTTTAAACACCTAAGTTCTAAAATACAGTCTTATTATGATTAAATCAATTGTTATCCCCTCTCTAAAGAATGCATTAATTACATTATTATTTATTGGGATTTTATTTTTTAATTCTGTAAATTCTGCATGGGCAAAACGTCCACCTGAGATTAGAAACCAACAAGATCTTGATTTAGAGCCAGATATGCATGGTCAAGATTTAAGTGGCAACGAATTTGTCAAATTTGATTTAAATGGGTTTAATTTTAGTGAAAGTAATTTAGAGGGCGCGGTATTTAATAATAGTAAATTACAAAACTCAAAGTTTACTGGGGCTAATTTAAGAGACGCACTTGCTTATGCAACAGACTTTACAGATGCAGATCTTTCAGATGTTAATTTTACCAATGCTTTACTTATGGAAAGTAATTTCGAAGGAGCAAAAATAGATGGTGCCGATTTTACTGATGCTGTTCTAAGTCGTACACAACAAAAACAATTATGCGCGATTGCTAATGGTACAAATAGTTCGACAGGCGAAAGTACAGAATACAGCTTAGGATGCTAATTAAATAAGTATGAAAAAAAAAATACCTGTAATAGTTGTTTCTGGATTTCTTGGTTCAGGTAAAACAACTTTTCTTAGATATTTATTAAAAGAGAGTAAAAAAAAATTTGGTTTAATAATAAATGAATTTGGAGATGTTGGAATTGATGGCGATTTAATTAAAAGTTGTGAAAAATGTGATGAATCTGAGGATGAATGTGTCATCGAACTGAATAATGGATGTTTATGTTGTACTGTTCAAGATGATTTTGTTCCATCAATAAAAGCAGTCCTTGAATTTGACCCACCTATTGAGTCTATAATTATTGAAACGAGTGGATTAGCACTGCCAATACCCTTGATTCAAGCGCTTAACTGGCCTGAAATTAGATCTTCTATATATCTCGATGTTGTTGTTGGTATTGTAAATGGAGAATCAATGCTTAAGGGTTCTCCAATCAATGATTTAGGTAAGATAATTAATCAATATAATAAAACTGATAAAATAGATCACAACGCCTCTATAGACGAACTTTTTGAGGAGCAATTAGAGGTTTCTGATATCGTTTTAGTCTCTAGATCGGATATTTTAAATAATGAACAATTTGAATATGTGAAAAATAAAATTCAGGGAAGCCTAAATCCATCAGTGCCAGTACTTAAATCTAAAAATGGAAAAATTGATTTAAATTATTTATTTAATTTTAGTTTAAAAAAAGAAAGTTATAAGGAATATTTATCGGAAGAACATGACCATAATCATGTTGAGCTCATATCAGATTCAATAAAATTCAACTGTTTCCTTGAAAAAAATGAATTCGAAAAAGAGATCTCAAAAATTTTAGATGAACTAAATATTCTCAGAATTAAAGGGCGTATGTGGATACCTAATAAACAATTGCCTTTGCAAATACAAATCGTTGGAAAGAAAATAAATACTTGGTTTGAAGATGCTCCAGTCAATTGTTGGAGGCCAAATGACAATGCGGGAATTGAATTAGTGATATTTGCATTTGATGAAAAATCGATAAAAATTTTCAATAAAAAAATTAAAGAGAAATTTAAGATTTTAAGTAACCCAAAAATAAGGATTTAATTTTATAGTATCTCCCGGGATACTTAGAAGAGTAAACAGTCCTAAATGAAAAATTCAAAAATTGCTTTAAAAGATATTATCTCTAATAATGCAATTTCTACTAATAAAAATAAATGCTCCAAATGTGGAGGTTCAGGAAACTATAAGACACCTGAAAATTCAAGAAGAACTTGTTTAGTTT
Organism: uncultured Prochlorococcus sp.; assembly: GCF_902626525.1. Lineage (GTDB taxonomy): Bacteria > Cyanobacteriota > Cyanobacteriia > PCC-6307 > Cyanobiaceae > Prochlorococcus_A. The sequence continues at coordinate 53,174 of NZ_CACOFR010000006.1, read as the reverse complement.
GTTTTGGTAAGGGTTATGAAAACCATTAGTAAATTAGAAAATAAAGGTAAAAATATTTGTTTATTAATCAAGAGTACTTTTTATGGAAATTTAAACTAACCTTCTAATAGAAATTAATTTTTAATTGGACCAATTTGCTGTAAAAGTTTTTATAAGACTAAGGCCCTCAGTTTTAGATCCAGCAGGGGAAGCTACTAAATCTGCTTCTATTAAACTTGGAGCAGAAGGGATAAAATCATTACGAATAGGAAAAATGATTGAAGTCAAAATAGAAGGTAATGGAGAAAACGAAGTGAGAGAAAAAATTGATTTATTGTGTGATAGGTTATTCGCTAATACTGTTATTGAAGATTATGAATATTCATTAGAAAAATTATAAGATGGATAATTTTACTGTAGGGATTGTAGTTTTCCCAGGTTCTAATTGTGATCGTGATGTTTCTTGGGCATTGGAAGGTTGTTTAGACATAAGAACAAAATACTTGTGGCATGAATCTTCAGATTTAAGCGATGTAGATGCAATAGTTTTACCTGGAGGCTTTAGCTATGGTGATTATTTAAGGTGCGGAGCAATTGCGAGATTCTCTCCATTAATAAATGCTTTGAATGACTTTGTTAAAAGCGGTAAACGAGTTTTAGGAATATGTAATGGATTTCAAATTTTGACTGAATCAGGTTTTTTGCCTGGTGCCCTTGTTTCAAATAAAAACCTCAATTTCATCTGTGATGATGTTGAACTTGAGATTGTTTCTTCAACAGGTGGTTGGTTTAATACTGGAAATGAAAAACGAACTATTAAGTTGCCAATAGCCCATGGGGAAGGAAGATATCATTGTGATTCTGATACTTTAAAAAAACTTGTAGATAATGAATTGATAGCTTTGAAATATAAAAATAATCCTAATGGATCTTCATTCGATATCGCAGGCATAACTAATAAACAGGGAAATGTTTTAGGACTGATGCCTCATCCAGAGCGAGCGTGTGATCAAGTAATTGGTGGAACTGATGGTCTCTTCACTTTGAAATCCCTCGTTTCACAATAAAAAACCCCCAATTGTTTGGAGGTCTTTTTAAGTTTAATTTAAAGAATTTATCTTTTAATAAGTGTATCCAGCAACAAATAGCTGCTCATCAGATGAAGGCTGAGATCCTGCGACATAAGATCCTGTTGAAGCTTCAGAGTTTGCTTGAGCTCTTGCTATTAAGGCTTTTTGGCCTCCTTCTATATCACTTCCCTTCCAAGCCTTTAAGCATGAATGCTGTAGTGCTCTTCCATAGGAGAATGAAACGTTCCATAATGCTTTTCTATAAAGAGTATTCATATTATTTAGATAAACAGAAGCAGCTTCTTCGCTTAATCCTCCTGATAAGAATACTATTCCTGGAACAGATGCAGGAACGCATCTTTCCATAGTTCTTATAGTCATCTCAGCAACTTTCATAGGATCAGCCTTTGTTGGACAATCTGCTCCGTTAACAGTCATAGAAGGTTTTAAAAGTGTTCCCTCTAGAAATACTCCATTTGCTTGACAAGCAATGTAGACCTGCTTAATTACCTCTTCTTGAACTTCAGCAGTCTTTTCAATGGTATGATCACCATCCATTAAAATTTCAGGTTCAATAATTGGTACCAATCCAGATTCTTGAACTGATCTTGCATACCTAGCCAATCCCCAAGCATTTTCCTGTATTGATAATTTTGAAGGACAACCATCATTTGTTATTTGTAAAACCGCTCTCCACTTTGCAAATCTTGCACCTTGTTCATAATATTTTGCGGCTCTCTCGACTAATCCATCTAGACCAGAGCAAAATGTTTCTACATCTCCTGCGCCAGGAAGTGGATTTAAACCTTTATCAACCTTAATACCTGGAATAATACCTAAATCGTTTAATTTCTTAACCATTGACTCACCATCTTGGTGATTTTGATACAAAGTTTCTTCAAATAGGATTGCTCCACTTATGTATTTCCCAAGTCCTTCTGTAGTGAAAAGCATCCCTCTATATGCCTTCCTATTCTCTTCGGTATTCTCAACACCAATTCCAGCTAATCTTTTCCCTACTGTTTTGGTTGATTCATCTACCGCTAATATTCCTTTACCCTTAGAAGCTAGTAATTGAGCATTTTCTTTAAGCTCATTTTTGTAGTAATTTAATGCCATTATTTAAAAAATTAGATAATTGATTTTTCCAGAATATGAAGAAAAAATAAAATAAATTAAGCACATTGTCAAGTATCAATTAATACTTGCCAAATATTCTGCTAAATTTTTATGCTCAATCCACTTTTTGAGGATTCTCTTAAGGCTTCACAAACTTTGTGACTGGCTAGCCCTTCACATAGACCTGGGATTATCGGTGTTTTATTAAGAATACTCTCAGCCCATAAATTTTGAATTCTCAAAACTGGAGCTATTCTTCCATCAGTCCATGTCTTCTTAAAATTAAAACTCGAATCTGCAGTAAGATTTTGTATTTTATTTTCGTTGTTTGAGCATTTTAAATTAAAACCATGTACATAATCTTTTTGGTTCTCGCTTTTAAGAATAAGTGAGCCTTCGCTTCCATATATTTCTAAACTAAATCCTCTACCGTTTTTAGAAATCGATGATAATGATACCTGACATGGAATAAGATCCGAGTTGAAGTTTGTTATTTCTATATTGGCTAGACAAACATCTTCGCTCGTAACATCATGTAAATCAGAGGAATTAGCTAAAGGTCTTTTTTTTATTGATGTTGATAACTTGCCAGATACGCTTATTGATTCTCCAAAAAACCAATTCAACATATCGAATGCATGAGTACCTAATGCTCCAAGAACTCCTCCACCTTTTTCTTCTAAAGAATACCAATTCCACGGTCTTTTAGGGTCGGATCTACTACCCATTAACCAATCTAATTTGACTAAATAAATATTTCCTAAGATATTTTCATCAATAAGTTTCTTTGTTTGAAGGAAAAGGGGTACTGCTCTATATTCGAAATCAACACATACTCTTAAGTTATTAATCAAAGATATTCTCTGTAGATCTTCAATCTCAGAGGAGGATATAGAAACGGGTTTTTCTAATAGCAAATTTTTATTATTCTCTAGCGCTTGTTTCGCTAATTTAAATCTTGATTCAGGAGGGGTAGCAATAATAATTCCATCAATTTCAGGAGATTTAACTAAGTCTTCCCAATTATGAAAAAACGCTAATCCTGTTTCTTTTTCTAAAATCGATTTATGCGATTTATTATAATGATAAATCGCTACAGGAGTTAAATATTTCGACTCTTTTAGTGCTTCTAAATGAACTTTTTTCCCAAACCCTAGTCCAGCAATTGCTATTTTTAATTTGTTATTTTTTATATTCATTCTTATTCATTACTAAACTCTGAACAACTATTTTCTATTACAACATCTATAAGTTCATCATTATTAGAGGATTGCCATTTTGACTTGAATTGAGGTATTCCATTTATGGATGTATCTTTAAACTTTTTTTGTTCACAATTAATTCTCATAACATAAAGTGATAATTTCCCTTCATCATTGGGGTCAGTTGGATTTTTAAAGAACTTTGTTAGGACACTTATTTCCCCATTTGGAAGTGGCTTAATACTTCCTTTGTCAATCCATTCTTTTCCATCATTATTTTCTTTTAGGAGAACCCAATCAACGTTACCTATCGCATTTGAATAGTCAGAAAAATTTAAAATAAAAATAAAAATAGCGAAAGATAAATAAATTAAATTTGAAATAATTTTCATTTTAAGTTTTTGCTTCTGAAAAATCTTTTACACCGTGAATTTTTAGAATTTTAGTCAAAGTAGCTTTGAGATCTTTCCTTTTTACTATTACATCAACAAAACCATGATCAAGGAGATATTCAGCTGTTTGAAAATTATCAGGCAATTTTTCTCTTAATGTTTGCTCAATTACCCTTCTCCCAGCAAATCCAATAAGAGCTTTTGGTTCGGCCAAAATTAAATCACCTAACATTGCAAAGCTCGCAGTTACTCCTCCAGTAGTTGGGTGGGTTAACAGAGGCATGTAAAGAAGATTCTTTTCCTTGTGTTTTTTAAGTGCTCCTGATATCTTTGCCATCTGCATAAGACTTAACATACCTTCTTGCATCCTTGCTCCACCAGAGGCACAAACAATAAGAATTGGGTAATTTTTTATAGTTGCTCTCTCGATAATTCTGGTAATTTTTTCGCCAACTACAGAACCCATAGATCCGCCCATAAATCTAAAATCCATAACAGCTAATGCTAACGGGATTGAATTTACCGAACAGAAACCTGTTATAACACCATCTCTTAAGCCTGTGCCTACTTGACTCTCTTTAATTCGATCAGCATAAGATCTTCTGTCTTTGAATCCTAGAGGGTCTGTAGGACTTAGTGAACTATCAAACTCTTTAAATGAATCTTTATCAGCAATTATGTTTATCCTTTCATCGCTATTAATTCTATTGTGTTGTCCACAATTACTACAAACATTGAAATTTGAAATTAGATCTTTTCTATAGGCTACTTGCGAACATTCAGAACATTTAACCCATAATCCATCTCCCTCGTCAGTATCCTGAGAAACTTTTCCAACAAATTGATCTTTGCGCCTTGCGGCAAACCAGTCGATTAATGACACAAAATTATCTTTTTTTCTATTTAAATCTAAGTATGGTACTTTTATCAAGAAAGATATATAAAATTTGTAATTTTTTTGATTTAAAATTCAAAAAGTTAGAAATTTAATTGTTTTGTGTTTTAAATAAAATACACTTAATTTGTCTTGAAATTTAAGAAAATAAATTACGCCTGATTTTTTTCTTCTATCATTTTGTGGATTATTGGAGTAAGAATAAGTTCCATAGCAAAACCCATTTTTCCTCCGTTAACAACAATGCTAGTTGGGCTTGACATGAATGAATCATGTATCATTCCCAGCAAGTATTGAAAGTCAATGCCCCATTTTTCTCTAGCACCTTTTCTGAAATGAATTATTACAAAACTCTCATCTGGAGTTGGAATATTCCTACATATGAAAGGATTTGATGTATCAATCGTTGGAATTCTCTGAAAATTAATATCAGTTTTACTAAATTGTGGGCAAATATGATTTATGTAATCAGGCATCCTTCTTAAAATTGTATCTACAATAGTTTCTGCAGAGTAGCCTCTTTCAGCATTATCTCTATGGATTTTCTGAATCCACTCTAAATTGGTTATTGGAACAACGCCAACAAGTAAATCAGCATATGATGCGACATTATATCCTTCACCTTCTACACCACCATGTAAACCTTCATAGAAAAGTACGTCTGTCCCTTTTGGAATATCTTCCCATGGAGTAAATTGGCCTGGTTCTAGAGATATTCCGAGTCTTGCATTATGCTCATCTGCTTCCTCTGGACTATGCAGATAATATCTTTTCTTACCTCCACCAGTTTCACCATAAATTTTAAAAAGTTCTTCTAGCTTGTCAAAAAGATTAGCCTCTGGACCAAAGTGAGAAAAATTTTCACCTTTTGAAAGAGCTTCTGCCATAGCTTCTTTCATAGGCATTCTTTCAAACCTGTGGTAACTATCACCTTCTACTACGGCGGGAACAATATCTTCCCTAGCAAAAATATGCTCGAAGGCTCTTTTTACTGTGCTTGTTCCTGCTCCTGATGATCCTGTTACTGCGACTACTGGGTGACGTTTTGACATTTTTTAAAAACAATATCTTCTGATTCTGACAGGTCATGTACCAACTTTATGTTCAACTTGAAAATATTTTTTTATTTATTAATTTTTTTTTAAATTTCATCTAATATTTTATTTCCGATTTCACTACAAGATAACACCTCAGAAGACCCATCATTTAAATCTGCAGTTCTAAATCCTTTTGATAAAACTCTATCTACAGCATTTTCTAAACTTTTTGCTGCTTCATTTTCATTTAATCCAATTTTTAACATCATTGAAGCTGATAAAAGCATTGCAATAGGATTAGCAATATTTTTACCAGCTATATCTGGAGCGGAACCATGAACTGGTTCAAAAACTCCCGGACCATTATTATTTAGGGATGCAGAAGGAAGCATTCCTATGGAGCCTGTTAACATTGCGGCCAGATCACTTAAAATGTCACCAAATAAATTACTTGTTAGGATTACATCAAACTGAACTGGATCTTTAATTAATTGCATCGCAGCGTTATCTACGTACATGTTGCTTAAGCATATATTCTTATCTTTAGACGTGACTTTTAAAACTGTATCTCTCCATAATTGACTAACTTCGAGAACGTTTGATTTATCAACGGAACATATTCTTTTGTTTCTTTGGTTAGCTATTTTTATCGCAATTTCAGTTATTCTTTCTATTTCAGAAGAATCATAAACCATCGTGTTGAATGCTTTTGGTATCTTTGTATTTGTTATATTTCCTCTAGGTTTTCCAAAATAAATACCGCTTATTAATTCTCTTACAACTATGAGATCTACATTCTCAACGATTTCTTTTTTTAATGTACTTGAATCTACAAGAGATTTTCTTATTTTCACTGGCCTGATATTAGCGAAAAGGTTTAGAGAAGATCTTAATTTAAGTAATCCACTCTCTGGTCTTAATTCTCTCTCAAGAGAATCGTATTTAGGATCTCCTACACATGCTAAAAGTACTGCATCACTTTTCTTACATTGATCTATTGTCTCCTCCGGGGCAGGATTCCTATATTTTTCATAAGCTATCCCTCCAAATAATTTTTCAATAATCTCAATCTCAAAATTATGTTTTTTTGAAATCTTTTTTAAAATTTTTTTTGAAATTTCTGAAATCTCTGGTCCAATTCCGTCACCTGACAACAAAACAATCTTGTATTTCTGCATTTAAATTTTTGTTTAATAGAACAATAAATTATTGCTTGTCTAATTGTCTAAGTTTTTTTGCTAATTCTGGTAATTTTTTAAAAATACTTGAACTTCTGAGCCAGGATTTATTAGCCATCGCGGGGAAACCACTAATTACCTTTCCATCATCTATGTCACAATGGATGCCGCATTTTGAACTCGCTATAACATTATTTCCAACTTTTACTCTATTATTGACTCCTACTTGCCCTGCCAAAATAACTCCATCTCCAATTTTTGCTCCTCCAGCAATACCAACTTGAGCAGCAAATATACAATTCTTCCCAATTTTAACCCCATGACCTATTTGCACTAAATTATCCAACTTTGTTCCCTCATCAATAAAAGTTAACCCAACTGCAGGTCTATCAATACAACAATTCGTTCCAATTTCTACAAAACTCATTATTTTTACGCCACCTTTTTGTGGCATCTTAACCCATTTGCCATTTTTAGGAATAAAACCAAAGCCCTCTGAACCAATAACAGAGTTTGAATTAATTACACAATTATTTTTAAGAGTTGTGTTTTCGTAAATTACACAATTTGGATGAATTATATTATTATTTCCTATTCGAACATTTCCTAAAATTGATGATCCATTCAAAATATTATTATTGTTACCGATTACAGTATTTTCTCCTATGTAGACATTAGGACCAATATGACAATCTGCTCCAATTTTTACTGTTTTATCTATAACGGCTGAAGGGTGAATTCCAGGGTTAAAGTTGATAGTTTTATATAAAAAATTCAATACTTCTGCAAATGCAATTCTTGGATTTTTTACGATAATGTTTGAAATATTTAATTTCTTTAAGGCACTAACAATTTCATTATTGTTAGTAGTTATTATTACGGATGCTTTGGTTTGATCTAATTTTTCTTTAAGGGTATTGTTTTCTTCTAAAAAAGATATTTGATGATTAACAGCTTCTTCTAAAGAAGCAGCATCATCTATATTTAAATTTTCAACAATATTAGCACTAATAAAATTTGAATTTCCTTTTTTAATTTCTTCAACTAAATCACTTAAAAGCATTGGTCAGTTTTAATTTTTTTTTAAGATAGAGCTAGAACATCTCTGTGTACGACAATTACCGAGGAGTTGTTATTTTCTTTATTATTTAAAATACTTTTTAAATTGTCGCTACTTATTGATACTAAACCTTTTGCAACTTCTTTATCATCTTTATTTACGATTTTAACTGCTTGATTAATCGTAAAGTTTCCTTCTACATCTTTAACTCCGACTGCTAAAAGTGATGCACCTTTTTTTTTAATTGCAAAATAAGCACCATCATCTAAAGTAATTTTTCCTACTGTGTGAATTGCATGAGAAAGCCAACTCTTTTTGTTCCCTATAGGTTTTTCTACTGGATAAAACAAAGTTCCAATTTTATTATCTTTAAAGATTTCAATTAAATTCTCTTTATTTGTTCCATCAACTAGTTGCACTTCAACCCCCCCTTTTGTAGCTATTTCTGCAGAAATTAGTTTTGTGGCAATTCCTCCAGTTCCCCATTTATTATTTGAGTTTTGAATGTTTTTATTTTTTATTTCTTTTAACTCACTATTATGAACTTCTTTAATAGGATGAGCATCTTTATTTTTCTTTGGATCTTTTGAATATAGATTTTCAATGTCGGTTAATAAAATAAGCTTATTAGCATTTATCGCTAAGGCAACTAAGGCAGAGAGAGTGTCATTATCTCCGTATTTAAGCTCTTCATTTGCTACGGTATCATTCTCATTTACGATTGGGATAACATTCAAATCGATTAATTTTTTTAAGGTCTTAGAGGCGTTATTGAATGATTCTCGTGAATTAAAGTCAGCTTTCGTGATTAAAATTTGAGCAATATTATGACCTAATTTATTAAATATTTTATCGTACAAAGACATTAAATTAACTTGACCTACTGCAGCAGTAGCTTGGAGTGTACTTAGGTCATTTGGTCTAGTTTTAATATTTAATTTTTGGCAACCTAATCCTACGGCTCCACTGGTTACTAAAATCAATTTGTTTCCTTTTAATAGAAAACTTGTGAAGGAACTACAAAGGGTTTCAATAACTTCTTCAGTAGATATTTCCTTTGTTCCTCTTAAAATACTAGTGCCAATTTTTATAACCCAAGTTTTCATTTTATAAAAATAGAAATTAATTTTTCGATTGCCAAAGTTAAATTAAATTTAATTGGCAAACCATCTCTATTTAATCGCTTAACTAATATTGTGTTTATATTACATCTATTTCCAACAATAATATCTGTGAAAATCCTATCTCCAATAATTGCTATATCCTTTACTTCATATTTAACTTCTTTGATAGCATTCAAAGTAACTTTTTTTCTTGGTTTTGAAGCATTGTATTTGTATCTTAAATTTAATTCTTTTGCTATTTCTGAGATCCTTTTTTTTGATGGATTATTACTTATTAGATATAGGGAGAAGATTTTTTTAGATTCAATTATCCAATTTTTTACATCCTTTGATATATTAGTTGATTTTCTATTTACTAGAGTGCCATCAACGTCAAGTAATATACATTTAATTCCTTTTTTTTGTAATTCAGATTGAGAAATTGCATATATGGGTAAATTTGAATCCCAATTTACTTTTAATACAGATCTCATTAATTTAAGAACTACTTTTTTCAAGCTCAGATTCAATCAATGGTTGAATTTTATCAAACTCATCATCTTCAATTAATAATGCTCCTTTGTCTTTTAACTTACCAACAATAAAAAAAGGATCTAATGGAATATATAAGCCATACTCTTGGTCAAAGAGATTAAAGTTAACAAGCAATTCATAACTCTCGCTATCATCATCCACGTAATCTTCTTCTAATTCATCGTAAATTGGTTCTTCTAATTCTCCTGATACTGTTAAGGTGACTGCTGATCTGATGAGTTTTAAATCATGTTCTTGAAGAACCGCTTCAGCATTTTTTAGTATTTGTTCATTTTTGTCTATTTTTTCAATTAATTCAGGTTCATCTTCTTCATTTATCTTGAAAAGACTTACTGGAGTATCAACTGGTGTCAATAAGGCATATTCTTCTCCTTCAACATTTACCAATTGTTCAAGATAACAAAATAGCTCGTTTCCATTTGAGTCATTTAATATTAATGTCTGCGCCTCATGATTATCATTTGGGTTAGTTTCTTTCATTTGAAAATTATCTTATTCTTTTAATATTAATATTTTATCTGAGGTTTACCAGCTAATTCTTCTAATTCAGGACCTTCTTCGATCCATTGTTCAAGTATCACTTTTGCGGAAAAACTATCAATCAATCCGGATTTGTCTTTTTTAATTCCAAATCTATTTAAAGATTCCCATGTTGAACTATGTTCATTTACATAAGCAAATGGAAGATTAAATTCATCTGAAAGTAATTGAGTGTAATTTTTACAGTCAAGAGCTTGAGGAGTCATTTTACCCTCCTCATTAAGTGGAAGGCCAACAATAAAACCAGTTAAATTAAATTCATCTATATGATTTCTAATTATTTGAAGTTCTTGATTATTTTGAAACCTTTTTACTGCAGGAAGTATATTTGTTGTTATGCAGAGGGGATCACAATAAGCTAATCCTATTCTTTTAAAACCTACATCAAAACTTAAAATTGATCTTGGTTTAGGTTTACAAAATTTCACTTTGTTTTTAATGGAAAAGGAGATGGATATGGATTACCTTGTGGATTTAATTTTTCAAAGATTGATTCCAATGATTGATTAATTTTATTTACTTGTTTGGCTTCATTCTTGACTATTGTATTCCTGATAAGAATAATTTCATGATTTTTTTCTTTTAGGTTACATTCTTCGAGAAAGGTATTTAGTTGAGAATTATCTTTATAGGTCTTTAAATTAGAGACAGGAGATTTTTGAAAAAATCTTTTTATAAATTCTTTTAAAATAGAATTGAATCTCTTATCCCAATATCTACTAGTAGTTAAAGTATAAATTTCTTCATTTTGATGATTTATATCTTTTAAAATAGTACATAAAACAGAATTTTCATAAATTAATGCACCACTTTTAGAGTTATCTCTTTTAAGAATATCTTCTTGATCAAAATCTAATATATTTCTTATTAAGGGCGATTGATTTGATCTTATGAAATTTACTATTTTCAATATATTTTGTTTATTTATATTTTGGAATTCATTAATTAATGCGTAGCTTTGGATATTTTTCTTTATAGATTTATTTATATCAAAACCATCCCAAAGTATTACCTCTCCTAAGGGTTGAAATCCTAATTCTCTTGAGGTTGATATAAGGTCAATATTGTTTATATCCGCGTTAATTATCCAACTAGAAGTTTTTAGATCTGTTATGGAGATTGATTTTTTTATCAATCCTAAAGTCAATTGTTTCTCTGTTAATGAACAGTTGCTTTTAATTAACATGGGCTTAGATATTTTTAAGCAAGTCTCTTTTTTGTTCAAGGGAAAAATATTCAAATAACCAATGATTTCTTTTCCTGATATAGCAATTACGCATTTATTCTTATTTTTTTTTAGGTTATTTAAAAAAATTTTTAAGTCATCAAAAGTATTTATAATTGCCATTTTTAAAAACCAATTATTCAATTCCTTATTTTTGATATCAATTAAAAGGTTAATGTGTCGTATATGGAGTTCTTCAAAAGTTACTTCCATTCCTTTTTTAAACTGAAAAGAATTAGAGGCATCTTTTTTCATTTACTTTTTTTTTCTTATTAACACTATAGGGGTTTTTTCATCTCCATTGCCAGCTGGATTAGATATTAAATTTCTTTTAAGTATTTTATTTACTTTTTTATTTGAACTGGCTAAAACTTTTACTCCTCCAATATCATTAACATCGACTACCGCAACATCTATATTTAGATATTTCGAGACTTCCTTACAAAATAAATCGGAATTAAGAGGACCCATAACTATACTTTTGTCATAAGGTGTCACTGTGCCGCTGATATCATCTATGAGAGATGATTCTGAACCAGTTAATCTATAAAAAATCCCCTTAATACCAAATAATTTAAAGAGAAATCCAATAACTAATGCAAAGCTTATTCTTGTGACTCCAATTTTATTTATTAATAATTGCATGCCACAAGCAGTTGCAAGACTACTTGTAGGGTGAAAGAAATAACATAAAGTTTTTGAAAACAAACTATATTCTAAATTTTGAGGAGAAATATATCGATTTTGCATAATCGCAAGTGGACTCTCACCGATTGTCAAAATATCATTTTTTTCTACGATTCCTTTACAGTATTCCAGTACGGTTTTTACGGGGTCATCAAAGCAACCAAGTAAATCAGTTTTAATAGCAATAGCATTATATTTATTATTTATTGGAATTTCAAAAATCTCATTCAGCCTTTGTTTTTGACTATCTAAATTAATTAACAAACAATCCTTTCTTTTTGAAATACCAAAATGACCATATTTTTCCCATAATACTTTTAACCATATATATTTTATTTTTTTTCTAAAATTAGTATTGTTAAATTTATAGATTACTCTTATAAATAATTCTGAATTTGATTTTATAATTGTTGTTGGCCAATAATTATTTAAATTCTTTTCTTTATTATTTTCATATATATAAATATCTTCTTGATAGTTTAAATTTTGAAAAAATTCATTACCTTTACTTTTAAAAAAATCTAATTCAAAGTTAATATTAGTTACCATAGTTTCTTTAGTTTTACTATTATTAGTTATTTTTAAATCGATTATTAATTCATTTAAACCATCTTTTTTTTTGATTTTATAATTTATAGGCAATAGAACAAGTTTTGATTTGGGAGAGTTTTTAATATATAAATCTGAAAGTATTAAAAAAATCAAAAGAATTATGAGAAAGTTAATTAATAACATGATTTTTTAAAATTTAATTTTTGATTTTCGCTTTTTTTCCGGAAATGATACTGTTGTATTCATTAAAACTTTCTATAGAAAATTCCGTATCGTTTATATCAATTCCTTTAAGTTCTCCTATAACTTTATTTAATTCATCAATATTAATCATTCCATTTTTATCATATTTAACTTCGCCATCATTATTAATGATAATTGTTTGCGGAATTAGTCCATTCCAATAATAGTTAGGTTCATATAGACTTTCAGACTTTTCTTCGTTCTGTAATTCATCTGTAGTTAGGGCGATGATATCTATATTGTTTCTCCATATCAAATCTAAACCAGATATTATAGGAGCCATAGCTTTACTATCAGAACTGTCATCAAGATAAAAAAATAAAACTGTTACTCTTTGATTTTTTAAGGATTCCTCAAGAGTTGTAGTAGGAGGAACTATTGCTCCATTTCCTGCGTATATAGGAAAGATATTTCCATCGTAACTATTAGAATCTCTAGTGGCATTTGCTTTATATGGGCTTAAAAAAATTAATGCTATTAGAATCCATTGAATTATTTTCATTAAAGTTTAAAAACTTACTTGGAACTAGATCTTCCTAATCCTTGTAGGATTCCTTTCCCAACTAAGCCAATAGCTTTACCAACGACTTTGGTTAGGAAATTTACGAAAAGATTACCGATATATTTTACCGCAACTTCCAGCTGCGGAGCTACAGCATCTCTTATCTCAACTAACAATGTAACTTGTTTTTGTAGCCATTCTAAATTATCTAATTCCTTCTCTCTATTTTCATTTTTAAAATAACGGGTAAATTTATTGTCGATAATATCAATATATTCTCTTTTACTCTCATATAAGTAGATAGGCATATAAATATAGTCGTGCCAACGATTATAATTATTAATATTATTTCTAAATCTTTCAAAATTTCTTGTTGATTGTAATTCGGGATTTATAAGTACGGTTCTTAGCTCAGGCCAAGAAGAACTAATATTGAAGATTTCAGAAGCTAATAAATTACAGTTTCTTATTATCCAATTTGAAATTATATTTTCAAGGATTAGAAATGATTCTGTTTCATATAAAGGTAGTAATTTGCCATCATATTCAAGAGCTTCATTATTAATAATTGGCTCGATAAAAATTATGGATTCATGAGATTCTCTATCGATCTCTTCACAACTTACTTCACTATAAATAAAATCATTTATTGAAATAGATTCGCTTCCTTTTCTTAATCTAAAATAGCTGTCTGTGATATTAGAAATTGTATTAATTTTAAGTTCTTTTATAAGGGATTTTAAATCATCTTTAAAATCTTTCTCTTTATAGTTTTCTTTTATATTTTTTAATAAATTATCTAGCTCATCTAGCATTCTGCATATTAGGCGTGAAATGAACTCTTTCTTAATTCCAGAAAGAATTATCGATGAATTATTAAATTCAACCTGTAAGTTAGTTGAGCAATATCTTTCTTTTAGTCTATTAAAAATTAAATTCCATATTTCTATAGTATTTTTATCTTTAATGAATACAGTGTCTCTATTTTCAAGATTAATTTCATTTTCAGTATATATTGCCTCTGTATAAAGTTCTAGTGAATTACCCCATAAGAAAATAAGAAAAGATTTAGCAGTAATAAGTTCTCTTAATCTTCCTTTTAGAATAAATTTATAAAATTCTGGAGTTGCATCAGAGTTGACATATTTGAAAATATAGTTAATCTCAGTATCTATTTGTTTGAGGCCCGAAGTTAGTATTTTTTGACTAAATGTAAGTGGCTTAACTTTGTTTAATTGAACCCTAGAATTATTCTCGATATCAAATACTCTTCCTCCATTTAAAATGGTATCAATAGATTCAAGAACTTTTTCCACGCTTGGATTTAAAAGGAAACCTTCAGCACTTAAAGATGGAGTCTTTTTTGCTTCATAAACAAGTTCGCCAGAGATTATTATTAGAAACTTTGACTTGTCCCATCGTTCTCTTAATTTTAATAATTCTAACCTGATAAGATCTTCTGATTGGAAATTAAGAATATTCCATATAACCAAATCCGGAGTTGAATCTCTTTTCCCATTATTAAAATTAATTTCTAAATTTTTGTCCAGAGATGTTAATTTAAGCGATAAAGATTCTGCTATTAAACTTGGAGCAATAATTAAAATTGATTTTTTTGAAATTAATTCCAAGACTAGATTTCTTATCTCTTATACAAAATTAACTAACAATTACTGCAAATACCAGCCTTAAATCAATTTTATACTTTTTTAAGCGTAGTAATTGTTATTTAAATCAAAGTCAGTTAATCTATTTGATGATAATACATTATTGGCTTCGCTTATATTAAATTTATTTTCATAGAGAGCTTTACCTACAATTACTCCAAAAAGTCCAGAATTCTCAAACTTTACTAAAGATAATAAATCTGATATCGAACCAACACCTCCTGATGCTATTACAGGAATTTTTGTAATTTCAAGAATACTTTTTATAAATTCTTCATTAGTTCCCTCTAATGTCCCGTCTGTATTTATATCCGTAACAATAAAACTAGCTATTTTAAATGAAGAAAACTCCCTTACTAGATCTGTGGCTAAGATATTAGATTGCTCTAACCATCCCCTTGTACTAATTTTGCCGTCTTTTGCATCAATACCAATAATTATCCTTCCAGGAAATTTATTTGATAAGTCTTTAATTAACTCTTTATTTTCTATCGCAGATGTTCCCATTATAACTTTATCAATTCCATAAGAAAACAGTTGCTCTATCCTATGTTGAGTCCTAATTCCTCCACCTACTTGAATAGGGATGTTAACTGTTTCTGCAATCTCTTTAATTGATTTATCATTGGTTGGGGATCCAGTTTTTGCTGCATCTAAATCAACTATATGTATATATTTTGCACCTTCTCTTTCCCAAAATTTGGCCTGTTCATAAGGCTCTTTTGTGAAGTATTTCCTTTTATTAAAGTCTCCCTTAAAAAGCCTTACACACTTACCGTTCATCAAATCAATAGCTGGTATTAGTTCCATAGAATAATCCTTTTCATTAATTACTTCTTAGTAGTACTATTCATTAAGTAATCCTAATTAAGATTACTACTTTAATTAAATATTTTTTGAATATGAAAATTCTTGTAATGGGTGGCACTAGATTTGTTGGCAAATCTTTGGTTGGAAAGTTATTAAAACAAAATCATAATATAGATATTTTCACAAGAGGTAATAAAATCAATCCTGAAAGGACAAATTTAATTAAAGGAGATAGGAACAGTTCAGAAGATATTATCAAGTTAAGAAATAAAAAATATGACGTTGTCTATGATATTTCAGGAAGAGAGTTAAAACAAACAAAACTTCTTATAGAAAATTTAGCTGACTCTTTTCAGAGATATATATATGTCAGTTCTGCTGGGGTTTATAAAGATATTGATGAATTACCTTTATCAGAAAATGACCCTGTTGACCCAGATAGCAGGCACATAGGGAAGTTTGAGACGGAAAATTGGTTAATAAATCAAAAAATTCCATTTACTAGTTTTAGACCTACATATATTTATGGACCGGGAAATTATAATAAAATTGAAAATTGGTTTTTTGAAAGGCTATTTACTAATAGAACCATTCCAGTACCAGGAGACGGTTCTCTAATTACTCAGCTAGGACATGTTTCGGATCTAACTGATGCAATGATTAAGTGCATAAATTTCGAAAATTCTAAAAGTAATATTTATAACTGCTCAGGTGAAAAGGGAGTTACTATTAAAGGTTTAATTTATATATGTGCAGAAGTTCTTGGATTAAATAAAAATGAGATTTCTTTAAGAAGATTTGATTATCAAAAATTAGATCCAAAGTCGCGAAAGGGATTTCCAATCAGATTAAATCATTATCAAACTGATATTTCTAAGATTAAGAATGATTTGGAATGGAAACCAAATTTTGATTTATTGCATGGTTTAAAGGATAGTTTTGAGAAAGATTTTAATTTTAAAAAGGGAGAGAGTTTTGACGATAAATCAGATAAGATTCTTTTTAATTCTTAAATAACCAAATAAAGTCAAAAAAGTAAGTAAGAATCCTATCCAATAAAAAACAAAAGCTAAATTCTTCAATAAGCTTAATTTTAATGGCGAAAAGAAAGCCACTAATGAAATAAAAAAGAAAAATGTTTTAAATTTGCCTAACTGAGATGCTGGTAAACCATCTTTTGTTGAGTTCCTAAGGCTAGATATTATTAATTCTCTAAATAAAATTAATGTTAAAGACCAGAAAGGTATCAAATTATTTTTACAGAGGTAAACTAAAGGAATCAAATAAAATACTTTATCGCTTAAAGGATCAAGTATAGCTCCTAACCTCGTCTTAAGGTTAAATTTTCTTGCAATAAATCCATCAAAATAATCAGTTGTACCAGCAACTATAATCAATGTAAAAACGTAAAAGGGTCTGTTTATTTCTAAGAAAAGAATTAAAGGTAATACTAGAAAAAGACGAGATATCGATAATAGGTTAGGAATATTTAAAGCCCATTTTTGAAGATTATTTCTAATTAACAAATTAATTTCTCTATATAAAATCATTTTACACACTTAACAAACTTAGATTTAAAGTAAAACTAATATAAATTGATTTTAATATTTATTTTTATTCAGAATTCTAAAGAATATAAACTACACTTTTATTTATTATTCACGATGTTTTATATTACAAAAATTATTCATAATATCTAATGAATTCCCATAGCCTAAAGCTATTTCCAGAATCTGATTTGAAAAATTCAATTAAAGAATATTCTCTTTCAAATAATTTATATGGTTATATTTCTGGCGTGGTTGGAAATCTTAGAAAAGTTTGTATTCAATGCCCTGGAAATAAAAAAATAAATAAATTTGAAGGAAATTTAGAGATAGTATCTCTTAATGGTCATTTTAATAATGGCGAAGTTCATTTTCATTTAAGTTTCGCAGATGAAGGATGTAATGTCTTTGGTGGCCATCTTGAGGAGGGATGCATTGTAAAAAAAGGTACTGATATATTATTAATTTCTTTTGAACAAAAAATTATAAATATTTCAAATAATGATTTAATAAAAAGTCAATCACGTGTAAAAATTTACATTTTAAAGGATTGTCCTTGGTCAAAAAGAGCAATTAGGTTACTTAATTCTTTATCTATTCCTCATGAGATTTTTTTAATTGACAATGATGAAAGCTTCAAAAAAATAATGTTTAAAAGTAACCATAATACTTTTCCACAAATATTTTTGGATAATAAATTTTTTGGAGGATATGATGAGCTATCAATACAAGCAAAATTAGATAAATTAAGTTTATTTAGGTAATCTATATATTTTTAACTTTCACGATTTGCAATTTTTTCAGAAATTAATTCTTCCTCTAACTGCTTTATTAGCCTTGATACAAGACTTTGAAATTCTGGTTGACAACCTTTAAATGCAGCTTTATGTCTTATAGGTTCATTTCTTGTTCTTAGATCGGTAAGCATTAATTGTAATGCGTCAATTTTTGGATTTATTTTCATAGTTTTATTTTATATGTTTACATCTTTTAAATCATTTGCATAGCTTTTTTAAAAGATATCTTTTTATTATCATTTGAGCTTGTTATTTCTATTAATTTATTTATGGATTCTTTGTTTTTTAGAGAATCTATACAGCATTGGGCTACTAATCTTCTTGGGATTGATCCATTAATTTGAGTATCCTCCTTTGAATAATTTATATTTTCCGATTTAATTTCTTCATTTTCCTTTAATCCACCTGGTCTTATAATTGTCCACTCAAAATTTGAATTTCGTAAAAAGTTTTCGCCTATTTTCTTCCAAATCAGGATTAAACCGAACAAATTTAATGGGTGAAACAATTTACCAGTACAAAGAGAACTAACTAAAATAATTCTCTTAACACCAACTCTTTTGCAACTCTCTAGTTGCCTGTAAACACCTAGTGCATCAACCTTTGCGGGACCAGTTAAATCTAAAGATGCTCTCGCACCAGTGGCAATTACCAAAGCATCAATATCTTTTAAAGCTTTATCAAGTTCTTCTTTTTTGTCTAATGAAACTCTTATTGTTTCTAAATTCTCTAGTCCTTCAGAAACTTTTGAGTCCTTTCTTATGATTTGCCTTACTTTATATCCTTCCTTTACGGCCTCTTCAGAGATTCTAAAACCTGTTTTCCCTGAGGCACCAGTAATTGCTATTTTCATGATTAAAAAAAGTAATTATACAATTATATAAATTTCTTAGGGTTTTTTACATATAAATTTCTTTTTTCTTTTTGGATAAAGAGTACGACATAAATAGCATTTTGTTCCATCACAGCCTTTTGCAGTACAGTATTCTCTGCCATAAAAGATTATTTGCAAATGTAATGTATTCCAATCATTAACAGGAAATATTTTTTTAAGATCTTTTTCTGTTTGAACCACGCTTTTTCCATTAGATAACCCCCATCTTTGTGAAAGCCTGTGTATATGCGTATCAACAGGGAAAGATGGGATTTTAAAAACTTGGGACATCACAACTGATGCTGTTTTATGACCTACTCCTGGGAGAGATTCAAGTTCTTCAAAAGTATCTGGAACTTTGTTTTGATACTTTTCTATTAAGATTTTTGATAGGTTATAAATGTTTTTTGATTTTTGATTAGATAGACCTAAATATTTTATGTATTCATATATGCCGCTAATACCAAGCTTTATCATCTTTTCTGGATTATCTGCAATCTTAAAAAGACTCTTTGTTAATTCATTGACTTTTTTATCAGTAGATTGAGCACTTAAAACTACCGCGACAAGAAGTGTATAGGCATTTGTATGATCGAGAGGAATTGGAGGCGATGGATATAGCTTTTTAAGTTCCCTAAGTATTATTTTTGCTCTTTCAGCTTTCCTCATTGATTTTGATCGATAATTTGCGTATAAATTTATACGAGAGATGTTTTAGGTGAATTTTTTCTGCTAATTTAAAATTCTTAAATAAAAAAAACTTTGTGAATAATGATGCATTAATAATTGATGATCTGCATCATAAATATGATAAGCAAGAATATTCGAATTGGATATTAAAAGAAATTAACCTAAAAATTGAAAGTGGTGAATTACTAGGTTTACTAGGTCCTTCTGGGTGCGGAAAGACCACACTTTTGAGATTGATCGCAGGTTTCGAATACCCTTCTAAAGGAAAGATTTTCTTAAATTCTAAGGAAATTTCAAGTAGTTATAGAATTCTTAGTCCTGAGAAGAGAAATATTGGAATGGTTTTTCAAGATTATGCACTTTTTCCTCACTTAACTGTTTTTGAAAATGTAATGTTTGGCTTGAAAAACAAAAATAATAGATCTAGAGCTGATTATTTATTAAATGTTGTAGGTCTTGATAGTTTTGTTGGAAGGTACCCACACGAATTGTCTGGAGGTCAAAAACAAAGACTAGCTATTGCAAGGGCTCTTGCTCCAGGTACAAATTTTATTCTATTAGATGAACCCTTTTGTAGTCTTGATATGCACGTCAAACTCAAATTGAGAAGCGAACTTCCAAATATTCTTAGGGGTTGTAATGCTAGTGGATTAATGGTTACTCATGATCCTGAAGAAGCTATGTCAATTTGCGATAAAGTTGCAGTTATGTTTGAAGGTGAAATACATCAAATTGATACCCCAATTAATCTTCTAAATAATCCCAAGACGATATTTGTTAGTAGTTTTATTTTGGGAAATAATATTCTTAATCTTCACAAAAACGGTAATTCATATATGTCTTGTTTAGGTGAAATTAATAGTCCAAAGTTATCAAATAATACAAATATTAAAAGCATTTCAATTGCTCCTAAATCTATTTCTATTAAAAGATCTAACTCTGGTAAAGCCATCGTATTATCTAAAGAATTTCTTGGTGAATTTCTTATGTATAAAGTATCTATAAACGATGAAATATTAAGGGTTAGAACTAATATTGATAACCAACTAAATAATGGTGAAAAATGTTCTCTTTCTATTAACAAAGATAGTTATTGTTTTTTATATCCTGGAGCTCAAAAGGTTTATATTTAAGATTTTTTTATAAACAGTTGCATTTACCCCCTTTCCATTTGGAGCATTTTTTCTTTTTACATTTCTTTTTTTTATTTAAATATATTTTATTAGTTAATAGCAGTTCTGTAAAACCAAATACTAGATTCATTTAAGAGATTGCTATTGATATTGGTATTGATTATATATTGGGTTATGTTAAATAAAACATTAATAAAGTGCTAATTTATACAAAATGTTGTATTATTTAGGAAGCTTTATACCGTAATCATGAATGAAAATAATTTACAAACAAAGAAACTAATTAATTTTGGTCCATCTGGAAGAGCTGTTGCCCAACCGATGGAGGAAAGCTTATTGGATAATTTTTTTGAACATCTAACAATGGAAAGATATGCCAACGTACAATATTTTTCTATATACCTTTGGTTTCAGGAGAGAGATTTAAATGGATTTTCCTCTCATTTTCTCAATGAATCAAAAGATGAAATGGAACATGCCCAAAAATTTGCAGATTACTTAATTGCAAGAGGACAAAGCGTAAAATTAAATGAACTTCCTGCACCAGTTCAAACATGGGATTCAATTGAGGATTTGATCTCTTATTCTTTCAAAATGGAGGCTGATTTAACTTCATCTCTGCAACAACTCTATTCAATGTCTGAGAGAATTTCAGATACAAGAACTAATGTGTTTTTAGACCCAATTGTAGAGTCCCAAATAAAATCAGAGGATGAATTCGCAAACATTCTAGGTAAAGTTAAGTTTGCGTCTAATCAACCTTCTGCAATTTTACTAATAGACAGTGATTTAAAGAAAAAATAAATTACTTTCAAACTTATTTTGTTTTAATGCCCTTTCGGTTTTTTCAACGAGTAGATTTGAAAAATTAAATTCTTTATAATTTGTTTTTTTTAAGTGCTTAGCTATTTTATATATCTCATTAATTCTATTAAAAATATCTTTATTTTCAGAAAATAACCTTTCTTTCAACCCCTTGTAATAAATAGTTTTATAAGATTGTTTTATATTTTTAAGCCTATTAGTTAATACATCAACTTCAATTAACAGGTTGTTAGTTATTGAATATGATTCTTTCATGTTTCTAAAGTGGAGATGTTTCAATAAAAGATGGAGCAACACTCACCGTCTGGGTTCCAATTGGAGCTATTAATAACTCAGATGATCTTAATTTAGAAATTAATCTTGTAGAGGTTACGCGTGTTGAACCTATTAATTCACCTATCCTTTCATGAGTTAACCTAAACGGTAATTCACACCATTGGCCACATCTTCTCCCTAAACGGTTTACTAGGATTGAAAATAAAGCTTGTAATCTTTGTTCTGCATTCCCCAAGTGTCTAATTCTGAGAAGTTGCAAAGTCCATTCATTTACAGCATCGAAACCTACATTCTCATCAATATTTACATTGCTATGAAAAGATAAATCTGTTAATGCTTCAACGCAAACACCCTCACTACATAATAGGTCAGTTCTTAATTGATCACCTGATTGTAAAAAAGCAAGTGTCATGCCTTCTGTTTCTTCGCAAGGACAATAGACTCTTGCAATACCACTTTCAACTTCCAAGCAAGTCCCCTTTGGTCTTGATGAGGGATCTATTAAAACGGATTGACCAGTTATTATTCTTACTGATTTGGACGGAGATTCTCCATAAGCATGGAAATTCATTAATTTAAATTTGATAATGAGAATTATTATCAATTATGCACTATAAAACTACTTATTGCAACAGATTCTCATTAACATAATATTTTTGAATTTTTTCTTTACATAAGATTTAAAGAATATAATTTGTAAGGAAATCTTAAAATTATTAATTAGTGATGAGCGCAAATAAAGTCTGTCTTAATTGTGGAAGTTCTGCATTTGTTTCAGATCGATCTTTAGGAGGTAAGATAGTATGTTCTAGATGTGGATCTGCTTCATTTACTAAAAAATCTTCATCAATTTTTAATAGAAAAGAAATAATTTTTCTTGTTATTGGTGTAACTATTTTTATTATCATTATTATTTAGACAACCTGCTGATAACCCAAAATCCTTTGTTTTCAATTACTTCTAAATTAATATCATATAATTTTTTAAGATTTGAGCTATTCATAACTTCTTTTTGATTCCCATCAGCGATTATGTTACCGCTTTTCAACATGATTACTCGATCATAAATTTTCGAAATCATTGATATATCGTGTGTCACACATAAAATTTTGGTATTTAATTTCGATAATTCATTAATCTTGTCAATTACAAAATATTTTGATTTATAGTCTAAATTAGTAGTGGGTTCATCTAAGATTAATATCTCGGGTTTTTTAATTAAAGCTCTTGCAATAAGTGAAATTTGTTTTTCTCCATCTGATAAATATGAAAAATATCTTTCAGATAAACTCGATATATTCATTTTCTCTATAAGACTCTCAACTTTTTCATGATCTCTTTTAGATTGATTTGATATATGACAATATCTTCCATACAGTCCACTTAAAATTAAATCAAAAACTTTTAGGTTTGGATTGATTCTATTTTTGATATCATTATTGACTGTGCTTATTCTTTTTCTTAGTTCCCATATATTTATAATTTCATTGTTAAATATTTTAAGTGTCGATTCGTTTGTATCTAAGGGGTATATGTTTCTATTAATTATTTCTATTAATGATGATTTACCTGAACCATTAGGCCCAATTAATATAGCATTTTCTGAATAATCTATCTGTAAAGTTAAATTTTTAATTACTCGAAAACCATTTTTAAAACAATTTATATTTTTTGCTTCAAACCAATATTTATTAACCACTAAACTTATTGCTCCAAAATACAATTATTTGGATAGAGCTTAAAATAAATATAAAAAGATAAAGCCAATTTAACCATGAAGGTCTATTTACTTTATTCATAAATCATATCAATAACATAAAAAATAATAGTGGAGCCGCAAACCTTAACAATGTTTTTCTTATTATGTCTATATTATTTATAAATTCTAACTTTTTTATTTCGGGGGGATATTTCAAAATTACTTCATCATAGACTGTTAGATTTTCAGTCTTATTTATATTTTTCCAAGGGTTATCTTTCTCTTCAGATTTCTTATACCATTTCCAAAAGTAATTTATTATTCTATCTTCTCCCAATAATTTTATTTCATCTTTAGTGATCAATCCCATATTGTGGTTATAGGTTTGAGTCTTTAAAATCATATAATCCTCATCAAATATCTTATAAAAAATTTTTCTTTGAGTTTCCTTAAATAGTATTAGATCATTAATTATTTTATTCTTCAAAAATTTCCTATAGTGCCTTACTATTACTCTCGCTTTATTATTTCCCAATGGAATATGATCAAGAACCTGTAAATATCTTGATACAGAGGGATCTCCTTTATAAATTAATATTCTTCCGGGAGGTAAATACTTTATTCTGATAAATTCTTTTCTTGGGTCATTCTTATAGTAATAAATACTTTCAATGTACTTGGGAGTTATATTAAATTTCTGATTAAAACTAACAAGTACGTTTTTATTTACATCTTTATCAGGAATGGTATCTCCATGTACCCAAAAAATGTGAAGGATGTCCAAGTGATTTTCAATTATCCTTGACCAATCACATTTAAAGTCAACTAATACCTCTTCAGAAACATAATCTTCAGGCACAAAACCATTATCAGATAATTCATAGTTACTTAGAGGTGTATCTTCATTTAAATTATTTAAATCGGTATCAGATTTTTTAGAAAAATGCACAAAAATATAATTATCTTTTTCTATAGCTTTGTATTGAGATAAGTGTATTCTTTTGGCGTAATTATCGTAATTATTATCAACTATATGACTACATGTTATTCGATCTAAATTTTGGCAGCTTCCTCCTGATGAGAATTTAGCTCCGTGATATGGGCAAGTTATTACGCCATTTGATAATGTACCTCCAAAAAAGGAAGCCCCTCTATGCGGACAAATATTTTTAATACACCTAATATTGTTATTTTCATCTCTGTAAAGAATTAAAGGCTCATCATAGAGTGAAAAATAATGTAGCTTATTTTTTTTAAGTTCTTTTGAAGGACAAATCGCGTACCAACCAAATAAACCTATATTTAATTCTTTTTGATTATCTCTAATATCAAACTTATCAATTTTTACTACTGTTCCCTTCTTAAAAGGTTTAAGAACAGTATTAAAGTCTTTAGTTTTAAAAAAATTAATTTGTCTGTTTTCCATAAATTAATTTCTTTTTTTAATTGACTAGTTATCTTTCGGAACTATAACTCAAGTGAATAATCAATTTCTCATAAAAATAAAATTCGCTATTATTTGTAGCAATATTTATGTCTTACCTAAAAAAACAAATTGTTCTGGAGATTTTTGTGTATCTTTATTTCATAATTATTGTAACTTTTGTAATTCTTTCGAATTTTTTATGTAATCTATAGCTTCATCAATGTTTTTGTAGAAATTGCATTGTCCAAGATAACAGCCTATAAATCTTAAAAATTTTCTCTTACCACCACTAATTTCATATCTATGTATAGTTCCTCCATCATTAGGTGCATATATTAATTCTGGTAATGCCATATTTTGTTGTGTTTAATTCATACTTAAAGATTAATTCAATTACAAATACATTTCCATAGCTAAAGCATTTTTTTTAATAAATAATTTACTGATTTTTTATAATAATTTGTTGAATTTCTAATAAGAGTTTAATTTTTAACATTTTTAGATATTAATCCTTTAATTATTCCAAAGTTTATTATGTCCTTTTTTAATAACCTTAATAATAAAAGTTAAAGATACTCATTCATCGATTTAATAGAATCCAAAAATATGAAATTCTTTTTAAAAATTATTTTTATTATTTAATTTTTATAATTTTTAATAAGATTTATTCAGCTTTGTTTAATCATTAATTATATTTAATCTTCAAATTATGAAATATCATGATAAAGAGATTTTTTACATTTTTATTTTTAACTATTTTTCTTATATTTATTAACCCAGTTTATTCATTAGAAATTTCTTCTCGAACAATTGAAAAATATACTATGAGGATTTCTAATAAATTTTCTAGAACATATTGTAATGCAACTAAATTTGGTATTTCTTATGAGGGAGCTTTAGCATTTGCAATTGGTGAAACAAATAAAGAATTTAAAAATAATAAACTCAATAAGTTAATAGATTATAAATTCCTAAAAAATTCAATAGTTAATAGTTTAGAAAATGATTGCCAGGAATATGATTTTCCTGTTAAAAGTTTAGAAAAATTAGAATTTGAGTAGATAAGTGTGGAAATTGTGAAAATATTATTTTCTTCCTATCCAATCTTCAGGTTTCTCCATCATCCAATTAAAAACACCTTTCGCATCAAGGTTTTTTGATGCAAGAAAAAATAATATTGGAAATATCAGAATTACAGTTCCAATAACAGCTAATTCCATTTTACCTATTCCCATTTCATTTATTGTTAAAGCAAAGTAATTAATCATATACTTATTTTAATTAATTCTATATATTTTAATCTATAAAAAATTTCTTACTTTTTATTATTCTGATAAAAAAACTTAATTATTTATCTTCATAGATATTTTGTATAAAGTACCTATTTAATTGATGGAAACTTTTTAATAATTTAAATAATATATTATTTTTAAATGATGTCCATGAATTTTGAAATCATATTTTTCACTCCTGTTTTTTTAGTATTTATTGGATTTATATTTTTTTCAATTTCAAAGAAAAGAAAAAGATCAGCAAAAAGTATTTATAAATTAATAGATGATTTAGAAAAAAAATACATTTATTGATAATTTATTAAAAATGACAAAATATTAATCAAACTCTATCCCCACCTCTTCTTTTAAATCTCTCTCCAGATCTGGAAGATGAGGTTCAACCCAATGATCTTTGTTATCAATACCAGCTGCATTTACATAGTTCATGATGTGTTGATCAACTTGTTTATAAAGATCATGCAAATTTAAATCCATACGAATGTCATGTGCGATTTCAGATACTTGTTTTTCGGTTAAACAATGATCTGGATGAAGCAAATCACAGCATGGAATTCTCTTCTCAATCAATTCATTTAAATTGATTCTAATTTCGTAATCTTGATGAACAGTCATAGATTTTATAATTTTTTTTATTCTAATTATTGTTCTTCTTTTGTATATCTTTAGTTAGGAAAAAAGGTTTTTAAGTATAATTTAAGTAATTTGTAAACTATATATTCAATATTTTTTATAAATTGAATATTATCTTTTAAGTTCTATTAAGTGGAATTACATTTAATTATTAGTTCTTTTAAAAGACTAGAAAAGATATTCAATACCCCTAAAATTAATTCTGTAGTTAAAAAAAAGTATTTTTATTAGAACTTTAAATATTGGATTTCTTTTTTCTCTCAGGATATACAAATTTTATGGGATATTGCTCATGGGGTTCCTTCAGAAAAACTCCCATAAGGAATTTCTGATACGATTTCCCTTTTTTTATTGCAGGTACTTTTTGACTATTATGTTTCACAAAAAAATGAAATGGAATATGATTAGAATATTCATTAGTTCTTTGGTTTTATAAGTATTTGTTAAACAAAAAATGGCTACTTTGAGCTGAATAAAAATAATTATTAAAATTAAATCTTTTATATGAAATTATTTTCATTTGTATATTTTGTTGACTTTCACGGTTGTTGGGTTGATAATAACAGAAATAAATTTTTCATTGTGAATCCTCCTTTAAAAACTTTTGATGATTTTGTTGATGATCTGCTTGCATCAGATGTTGATTTATTAAAAGGTGAACTTGATTTTTTACTTTTTCAACATTTATTTAATTCAATTGATTTAAAGATTATAAAAACAAATGAAAATTTAGATAACGACTCTTTAGCTGCATAATTTCATGAAATTTATCTATGAAAAGTTTTGGGTTCCCTTTTTTGGCTACATTTTGTCCAAATTTGTTTTTTTAATAGAAGGTAAAAAACAATATTACAAAAAAAGAAATGAATTTAATAATTTCTCAGATAAATAAAGTTTCCCTATATACATAATTAAAGGCAATATATTTTGATAACAACAAAAGTTATTCTTTTAACTAAAAAAAATATTCATTTTAAATATATAAACTAATTGCTCTTTAGTAAAAAAAATGATTAAAAATAATTTAAAGCCATATACTGTTCATTATCGTAATTTTCAAAATATAAGATCAGAAAATTGCTTTTATGCTTGTGATGCTTATGAGGCTAGAACACTAGCAATGGAATTTAATAAATATATTAATGAACATCCAAACAGTATTGACCTTATAAGATGCGAAAATTGATAAATTTTCTTTTTACTATAAATAATAATCTATTTAAACACTTAAGAATTTATCAATAACTGCTTGATTTGACACACTGGTATTTCAACTTTCAATAATAACTTTGCATTGCGTGGCATACTTTCTATCTGCTTGACTTACAAAATGCAAGTGTTTTTAAACTAATAAAACGCTAATTCCTGTATCTTATATTATTTGATTGATTGCATAATCAAATCTAAAATAAATTTACCTTAATACCTTCCGAAGCCTAGTTATTCAATAATAATTTAGGTTTGCCCAATAATGCTCTTGCAATAGCATGTTATTTTTTACCTCCCTTAAGATCTACCCTTTCCTTATATAAAAATCTTATAGGATTGGGAAAAAGTCTTAAATAAATGGATTTATTTTCCTATTCTTAGATTATCAATCTTGCAAATACAACATTCCTATAATTGTCTCTCTTCAACTGACGGTTAGGGAATAAATTTCTCTGATTGAGAACTGTTTTATTGTGAACTAATTGATGTAGTTCGAATGGGGAAGCGATATTTATTGCTTTAGAAGTTTTTAATTAATTCTTTTTCACTTGCCTTTATGTCTTTTGACCCCGCAATAGCTAAATTCTCTTGTAATTTGTTCTCACAAGAAAGTACTCTAGACCAACTTGGTAGCTGCTTAGTCGTAGGGTTAGCTAGATAATCTTCTGTAGCGGGTCTCAACAGTTTTGCAAATTTTTGTACTGATAATTCTTCTTCGTGTCTATCGTATGGAAGTTGATTAACTGCCGAATCTAGTCCAAATTGTTTTACACGATCTTCACCTACTCTTTTGTAAAGAACTTCTAAAGTTGCTAATTGTGTACTGGTTAAGGTCTCAGCTTGATGTTCCATAAGTCCTCTTAAAACACTTGAGAGTATTTCTGTGCACATTTTTTGCAATCCTTCTTTAGAAGAATTACCAATATTTTTATGCTTATGGTCAAACAAACCGAGGTCAACTTGGGCAATCTTGGAGGTTCTTACATTTCTATAAACCTCTGATAATAAGCCTATTTCTAATCCCCAGTCACAAGGTATTCTTAAATTCATAGCAAGGTCTTTAGTAAAAGCAAACTCACCTGCCAAAGGATATCTAAATGATTGTAGATATTGTAAGAAAGGACCCTTTCCAACTAACTGCTCAAGACTTGCTAATAAAGGCCCCACAAATAATCTTGTTGCTCTTCCTTGTAATTGATTCGTTTCTAAAGATAATCTACTATAAAAAGCTTTTACATAAGATATCCCAAATGATTCATCTAGAAGTGGAAGTATCATTCTTGAGGGATATAAAGGACTAAAAGTTCTTATATCAGCATCAAAAAGAGCAACAACATCCGACTTCCTAGTAGCAACTCCTATACCTTGCCATACAGCCCATCCTTTACCAGGAGTACCTAAAAGTTCTAATCCATTCTTTTCCTGGTTTTTTAAAAGCTCAATTACAGATGGTGAATTAGTCCATTGAATATGAACTGGGAATGGCATTGAGTTGAAAAATGATTTTGCTGCTTTAACTTGCTCAACAGTTTTTGCAGAGAGAGCTATAACTAATTCATTTAATCCTGTAAGACTTTTTAAAACCTCTCTTATATCTTTTAATGCTGGGCGTTCAAATTCTTCATATAAACAAGGTATTAAAATACTAGTTGATCTTTTTTTGAGACTTTTGTTTAATTCTTTAAGTAAATCACTAGTTACTCCGTATTCATGAATTGTTGTGATTAACCCTTGTTGAAAGTCCATTTTCTAATTGATGTGCAGAATAGTGTTAATACGTCGATGATTTTTTCAAAGTGAAGCAAATTGATTCAGAGAAAAAATTAGATAGATTAAAGCTTTGTAAATTGTTGAGAACAATTTATTCAAATAATACTACAGAAGAAATTAATTTTATTTCAAATCAATTATTACAGATTTTAGATGATTTCTCAGTTAAATCTGCTTATAAAGAAATAAGCGATAAAGAAAGATGGAATGAATCCCATTCTGTTTTAATAACTTATGCAGATAGTATTTATAAAAATGGTGAGTCAACATTAATTACTCTTAGAGATTTGTTAAGTAAACATTTTGTCAGTCTATCTAAAGTTGTACATATTCTTCCTTTTCTTAAATCCACTAGCGATGGAGGCTTTGCAGTCTCAAGTTATGAGCATTTAGAAGATAAATTTGGTGGTTGGGATGATCTCAAAAGTATTTCCGAAAATCATGTTTTGATGGCTGATTTGGTACTTAACCATATTTCATCATCTCATCCGTGGGTACAACAATTTATTAAATCTCAGGAACCAGGACTATCAAATGTTTTTTCACCGGGACAAAATCTTGATTGGTCAAATGTTGTTAGACCAAGAAGTTCTTCCTTGTTTTCTCAAATAAATACTGAAGATGGCCCTAAGCAAGTTTGGACAACTTTTGGTCCAGATCAAATTGATTTGAATTGGCATAATCCCAAAATGGCTTTAGAGTTTCTAAATTTAATTATTACTTATTTATCATATGGTATTAAATGGTTTAGGCTTGATGCTGTAGGTTTTATTTGGAAGGAATCAGGGACAACATGCTTGCATTTGCCAAAAGCACATTCAATAGTAAAAATTTTAAGGGTTTTATTAAATAATCTTCTTGAGGATGGAGTTTTAATAACTGAAACTAATGTCCCTCAGAAAGAAAATTTATCTTATCTTACTCCAAATGATGAAGCCCACATGGCATATAATTTTCCATTGCCACCCCTAATCCTTGAGGCAATTATTACTTCAAGAGCTGATATCCTAAACTCATGGATTTGTGATTGGCCTATATTGCCTAAAAATACTACTCTTTTTAATTTCACTGCATCACATGATGGAGTTGGGTTAAGAGCTCTGGAGGGTCTAATGAATGAACAGAGAATTAAGGATTTATTAATTAATTGTGAGAAAAGAGGGGGACTTGTAAGCCATAGACGTTTAACCAATGGTGAGGATAAACCTTATGAATTGAATATTAGTTGGTGGAGCGCAATGGAAGACTCCAGTAGAGATTCTAATCGATTCCAATTTGAGAGATTTATCTTGACTCAGTTATTAGTAATGTCTCTGAAAGGTGTTCCCGCTTTTTATTTGCCAGCATTACTTGCTTCGGGAAATGACATCAAAAGTTTTTCTATGACAGGTCAAAGAAGAGACCTTAACAGAGAAAAATTTAAATTAGATAATCTCTTATCTGTTTTAAATAATCCTGAATCGAATGCTAATAAAAACTTAAAATATCTTCGTAATGCTATGAATGTCAGGTCAAAATTAAAACAATTTCATCCCTATTCTCGTATGAAATGTTTGTCTAATGGTAGAAGCGATATTGTTGTGATCAAAAGAGGTAAAGGTTATAAAGCTGTTTTTGCTATTCATAATATGACAGATAATAAAATAAATTATCAATTAAATGATAATGATTTGCCAGATATGATTGATAATGATTTTAATATGAGAGATTTTTTAACATCCAATAAATACAATTGGAAAAATATTAGCCTTGATCCTTTCCAAGTTATCTGGCTTGGTTTTTTATAAAATGATAGAAAATTCCTCTTTTTGGATTGTAAGTGATGTAGATGGTACTTTAATGGATCATTCTTATGATTTAACACCTGCCAAAGAAACTATAAAAATATTACAAAAATTATCTATACCTGTAATTCTTTGTACTAGCAAAACCGCATCTGAAGTAGAAGTTATTAGAAAGGAACTTAATTTAAAAGATCCCTACATTGTTGAAAATGGAGCAGCAATATATGGTGAATCTCTTAAGAAGGTTAATGGAAAAATTATTCTTGGAAAACAATATAAAATCCTTGAAGAAATCTTGAATTTTATTTCTAAGGAAGTTGATTATAAACTTATTCCTCTTAATAATCTTACTGATCAAGAAGCCACTGATCTTACTGGTTTAAAAGGTAATTCATTGAACTTAATGCGAGATAGGCACTGGAGTATGCCTTTCTTAAATCCCCCAAGTTTTTTAGAAAAGAGAATTAATATCTGTTGCGAAAAGTATAAAGTAGATATTTTTAAGGGAAACAGAATGAGTCACTTATTATCGAAAAACTCTAATAAAGGAAAGGCTATAAATGCTCTTAAAAAATATTCAAATAATCAAAATGTAAAAATTATAGGTTTGGGTGATTCTCCAAATGATTTGCCTCTACTTTTAAATGCAGATATTAGAATTGTGATACCGGGAATCGAAGGGCCCAACTTAAACTTATTAGATCAATTAAAAGATTTTGAATTTACTTTGGCTTCAGAGCCAAATGGATATGGTTGGAAAAATGAGATAAATAAATTAATAAATAAATTAGAACTTATTTAGAATCGTGAAGGAGTTAAATATTAATTTTCCAGTTGATAAATTTGAAAAATTAATTATTGATATTGGCTGGGAATCATTAGATGATTGGTTTGACTTTTGGAATAGTCAAAAAAATAATCTTTTAATTAAAAATTTTTGGAATAACAAAGTTAATGATGATTGGATTTGGGGTTTGGCTTTGCCTCTTTTATCACAGGCTTATAAATTTCATAATAATTTGTCTGATCGTAAAATAATTGGGATTTCGGCTCTTCCTGGAACAGGCAAAACAACTTTAGGTAGATGGCTTGAAGCAATATCGATAAAATTTAATTTTAAAATTGCTGTTATTTCAATTGACGATTTCTATCTTCCGTCTGAAGAAATGAAATTAGCAATTAATAATAACCCTTGGAATGTCTCAAGAGGTTTTCCTGGTAGTCATTCAGTA
This sequence comes from uncultured Prochlorococcus sp., assembly GCF_902626525.1. GTDB lineage: Bacteria > Cyanobacteriota > Cyanobacteriia > PCC-6307 > Cyanobiaceae > Prochlorococcus_A. The sequence goes on along the minus strand of NZ_CACOFR010000006.1, from coordinate 20,171 downwards.
AAATTGATGTTTGAAAAATTATTAAATTGGAAAATAAATGGTGAATTAAATGTACCTGTTTTCGATAAATCATTAAGGAACGGCTTAGGAGATAGATCTCATTGGAGATTAGATAATCCTGATTTGGTAGTTATTGAGGGATGGTTTTTGGGAATTGAACCTATCTCTATTAATTTCTTTGATCAAGAGAAAATTTCAGGATTTTTGAGTCCGCATGAATCGTCCTATAGATTTAGAATTCAAAATAATTTAAAAGAATATTCGGAGGTTTGGAGTTTAATAGATAATATTTGGCATTTAAAGCCCTTAAGATTTGAATACATGAATATATGGAAGTCAAATCAAGAAAATGAAATGTTTATGCAAAAAGGGAATGCTCTCCAAAATGAAAAATTATCTAATTTTTTGAGAATGCTTAATGTCTCTATTCCTCATAAAAGTTTTGATTTTATCAATTCTTATGCTTTGTTATTAATAGATCAAGAAAGGAATTTAATTAATGCTGGATTAAATTTATAAAATTTATTTTTCTTTTTTAAAAGTAACTTTTTATACATTTTTTGATGCTTTACATGGTTTTTAATTAGAAATGTTTTTTTATTTGGGATGGTTGAGTTTACATACAAAAATGAAGGTTGCAGGATGATTCTCTTAAGATGTATTGGTCCTTCAAATTTTTTTTAGAAAGAGTTTTATTCCCAACTGTTATTCTAACTTTTAAGGATCCAAATGATTCAAGAGTAGAAATATGGGGAAATGAGTTGTATAGACCTAAGTTGGAAGAGAGAATAAGACTTTCATATGATAATGACGATTTAACTTTAGTTGCTTAGAAAAAGTTTTCTCTAATTGTCTTCGACTCAAAATTTTTTACAAATACCTATTTTTTATTGATATTATCAAACTAGTTTTAGTTTCTAGAGATGCATTATTTTTCTTCTTTTGCTGTAGGTGGTTTTGTTCCTTCTGCGGCTATTGCTGGAGTTTTACTTTTGGTTGGTCTAGGAGCCTTTTTTTATCTTGGTATTAAAGGTCCTACAAATTATTAAAACTAAGTTTAAATTTAGAAGAGGTTATTCTATTTTTTTATAACCATCTAAATTGAATATTTATTTATGGATTTAACTACTATTTTATTTATATTAAGCTTACCATTTGTTTTATTGACAGTTTATTTTGGCACAAAAAATGATTTTTACGAAAGTGAAAATTATAATGGTGATGGTTGTGCACATGATGTTAAGAGGTAATTTTATTTTTTATTTCCATTAAAAACACAGGTCAATTTATTATTAAATTTTCAAATAGGTTGTAATATTTTATTTGAATTATTTTCACCTTTCTTGTTAGATCTTTCTGCGTTCTCATTGTATTAGAACATTAATAGAGATTTGTTATTCCATTTCATCTTCTCTAGATCCCATCCCTTTTAGATATTTTTAATTATTAACAAACAATTATTCTTTAAAGAATAAAAAAATAGTGAGAGAAGAAATAATATTTAAATAATTTATTTCATTTATTTTTATTAGCTTTTATCTAATAAATGTTATTTGTATTTTTTTAATTGCTATTAATTAATTAAGTAATTTTTTATGTTCTTGGAATATTTAAAATTTATTTTATATGGATTAATTCAGGGTTTAACAGAATTTATTCCTGTAAGTAGTACTGCCCATTTAAAAGTTATATCGGTTTTTTTTGGATTAGATGATCCTGGCCACTCTTTGTCTGCAATTATTCAACTTGGAAGCGTTTTAGCTTTATTTTATTATTTTAGAAATGATATTTTTAAATTAAAAAGTCAATATTCAAAAAAAGTTTTTGATTATTTATTTCATCAAAAGTTAATAATGTCAATTTTCATTGGTACTATACCAATTATTTTGGTTGGTGGATTTATTAAATTATATGGTCCTTATTTTTTTGATAAGATATTTCGATCAAATTTATCAATAGCATTAGTTTCCTTCTTTATGGCTTTTTTTATGTATCTAGCTGATAGTTCCAAAAAAGGTTTTATTAATTTAGTAAATCACAAATATGCAGATAGTTTTTTGATTGGTCTTGCTCAAGCCTTTGCTATTTTTCCAGGTGTCTCAAGATCTGGTATTACTATTTCTACAGCTTTAATTTCAGGTTGGGAAAGAGCTGATGCAGCAAAATTCTCTTTTCTTTTAGGGATTCCTGCAATCTCTATTGCCGCTATTGTTGAGTTTATATCTTCTTTTAATGAATTTTTTTCATTAAATTTATTACCTCTATTTGTTGGTCTTATGACGGCATTTTTATCTTCATTATTAGCTATCGATTTCTTACTAAAGTACTTTACTTCAAATGGATTGAAATTATTTATTGTCTACCGAGTTGTATTTGGATTTTTAATTCTTCTGAATTTATAATTCTTTGTTAAAAAAATTTTTTTAATTATGTTAATGTTTAAGAAAATAATGTCTTAATGAATATTTTTATATCCTTCCAGCTTGGTGAAGTTGAAGTCTCAAACCTTACCATTTCAATATTAGCCTTTTTTTCATCATTCACTTTCATAGCTGTCGGAATAAGCTCATACAAACTATATAAATCACTTATAAATGAAGAAAACAAGTAATCGGAACGGCGGGATTTGAACCCACGACCCCCACTACCCCAAAGTGGTGCGCTACCAAACTGCGCTACGCCCCGTATATTTACTATAAAGATAATATGAATTTAAATGTTATCTTTTATGGGATTGTTATCAGATCTCAATACACATTTATCAACTTCCCAATTAAATTTTTCCCAAATATTATCTTTTAATTTAAAATTGCTACCAGTAAATGGTCCTAACTTGACTTTTGTTGGAGAAGCCGAACAATATTGCCTACTACCTGCTGATGCAAGATATTGTTGATGATACTGTTCTGCATAAAAATAGTTATCAATCTTTTTTATTTCAGTTTTAATTGAACCTAGATTTTTTTTATTAAGTTCTTTTTGATATTGTTCTTTGCTAGCTAATATTATTTTTTTATTATTTTCATTTTTATAATAAATAGCCGACCTATACTGAGTTCCTATATCATTGCCTTGCCTATCTTTTTGTGTTGGATCATGACATTCCCAAAACATTTTTAATAGATCACTTATATCTATTACATTTTTATCCCAGATTACTCTTACAACTTCTGAATGACCAGTTAGACCGGAACATACTTCATAATAAGTTGGTGTGCTTTTATCCCCACCAGCATAACCTACGGAAGTTGTAACAACCCCTGGAAGTTTCCAAAAGCATTTTTCAGCACCCCAGAAACAACCACAACCAAAAATTATTTCATCTTCTTGATTATTCGGAACTTTTTTAATATCTGTTTTTAATATTCTATGAACTGAATTAACATCATTAGTTAAAGCATCCTTATAATTTTTCATAATGTTTTTTACGAATTCAAACATAATTTAAAATTTTTATCATAAGTTATAAAATATTTTTTAATTCTTAATTATATTAGTTGCTAGTTCTCTTTGCCAAAGTTGTCTATAAAGCCCTTTTTCTTTCACTAAATCATAATGACTACCTTCTTGAACTATTTCTCCTTTATCCATTACTAATACTCTATCACATGTAGCAGCAACAGATAGTTGGTGGCTAATCATTAAAATTGTTTTATTACTTTTTTCTCTTATTTCATCTATTATTCTAGCTGCTGTTTTATTGTCTACACTTGCCAATGCATCATCAAGAACGACAATTGGAGAATCCACAAGTAATGCTCTTCCTAAAGCTGTTCTTTGCCTCTGTCCACCACTTAATGTGATTCCTCTTTCACCAACAATTGTTTTAAACTTTTGAGGAAAATTGTTTATATCGTCTATCAATCCTGCTTTTTTAGCACTTTCTTTTACTAATTCTTTTGATGCTTTGGGTTTCCCAAAGCGAAGATTTTCTGAGATTGTAGAGGTAAATAAGAATGCTTCTTGCGGTACGATTGCAATATTTTTTCTAACATCTTCTAATTTAATACTTTTAAAATCAACTTTATCTAAAAATAATTGACCATCAGGAATCTCAATAGTTCTTCCGAGAGACTTTGCTAATGTTGTTTTGCCGCAACCTACTGGACCAACTATCGCAATGAGTTCACCAGGCAAAATTTTAAAATTTAGACCATTTAATGAATTAAATTTTGATCCTGGATATCTTATCTTTAAGTTTTTAGCTTCTAGTAATCCCTTTGCCTTTCCCTTAAAAAATTTCGTATTTTCTCTGTCTACAATATTTGGGTTGTTTTGAAGGATTTCTTCTACACGATCTAAACTTACTTGACCAAGTTGAAAAGTGTTTAAAGTAAAACCTAAGAGAGCTGTAGGGAAAACAAGTCTTTCTACATAAAGAATTAACGCTACTAAACCACCTATTGAAATAAATCCACTCTCTAGTTGAGAAGTTCCTAAGCCTAATAAAATCAATAATGATATCGATGATATACCTTGAAGCAATGGGAATAAGGTACTTGCTGTTCTCGCGAGTTTTATTGCCGAATTTCGATAAGCATTATTATGTATATTGAATTCTTTCTTCTCAGCATTTTCTTGTGCATAAATTTTAATAGCACTAATACCAGAAAGATCCTCTTGTATCAGATCACTAAGTTTGGATAATGATTCTTGTTGAGCTTTTCTTTGGTTCACCATTCTTCCTCCGAATAAGCTTACAATTCCAAGGATTAATGGAAAAATCATCAAAGAAGATATCGTTAGGGTTTTGTTAATAGAAAACATTGAAGGAATAGTGAGAGAGTAAGCCAAGACAATGTTGCATAAACTTAATACTGTAAAACCTAAGAGCCTTCTTATATTTTCAACATCGCTTGTGGCTCTACTAATAATGTCTCCACTCCCTTTTTTTTGTATCCATTCTGGGTCTTGAATAAGCAAATGATCGAAAAGTTTCTGACGAAGATTCACCTCAACCTTTCTGCCTATGCCAAATACAATCTGTCTTGAAAATAGTCTTATTAAACCCATAAAAGTAGCCAATAAGATTAACCATAATGATTTAGAAATAATAAATTCTGAAGAGAAGCCATTTTGTAATTGGTCAATTATATTTTTTACTTCTAACGGTATTACAACACTCAATACATTTACTACAAGGAGGGAGAACGCTCCATAAAGAAATTCTTTTTTATATGGTCTTAGGTATTTATATATAACTCCAAACTTTAGATTTTTCATTTAATTTTGCCGATATGATTAAGATAATGTTTCATTTTTAAATATGTGAGCTAATTTTATAAATGATTCAGTATTTATCTATGAGTAACGAACAAACTCATCCCTTACATTCAACAGACAAGAATATTGTAGATTCTCTTATTATTAAAGAAAAGCCAGAAGATATTGACTTTATTAATCTAGCTAGATTAATAAATCGTTATTCAAATTTCCCTGGAGAAAATGAAATAAAAAACGATATCGAAAAAATTTTAAAATTTTGGAAAATTTCTAAAAATGAACTTTTTTCAAAAACAAAAGTTATTTGGTCAAAAAGCTTTAGGCCATCAAATACAAATAAAGATTTAGTTGGCTCAGGTTTTGATACTTCTAATTGATTTTTATCTACTTATTTTTTAATTTAATAAAATGTCTTCTATTTCATCAAATGCTGAAATCCTAAATAAATTATTAGAAGGGAAAAACCTTGACAATTCAAATGCTAAATTGTTAATGAAAAGATGGCTCAATGATGAAATATCTGTTGTTCAGACAGGCGCTTTTTTAAGTGCTTTAAGAGCTAAAGGTTGCACAGGTGTTGAGTTGTCTTCTATGGCAGAGGAACTCTTAAATGTTTGTGAATTGCCAGTAGCACGACCTAATTTATATATGGTAGATACTTGTGGTACTGGTGGTGATGGAGCTAATACCTTTAACATATCAACTGCAGTAGCATTTGTAGCTGCATCTTGTGGGGTAAAAATTGCGAAACATGGAAATAAAAGCGCTAGTGGGAAAGTTGGCTCTGCAGATGTATTATTTAATCTTGGTTTAAATTTAAATTGTTCATTAAAAAAAGTAATTTCTGCAGTCAATGATATTGGAATAACTTTTTTGTTCGCACCTATTTGGCATAAATCTTTAATAAAACTTGCTCCATTAAGAAAGTCACTTGGAATAAGAACTGTATTTAATCAACTTGGTCCATTGGTAAATCCCTTAAGACCAAATGCTCAAGTTTTGGGAGTTGCTTCTGAGGATCTTTTAGAGCCAATGGGGAGTGCACTATTAAAAATGGGGATGAATCGGGCAATTGTAGTGTATGGTTCTGGTGGTCTTGATGAAGCTTCACTTCAAGGAGAAAATAAATTAGTTTTTGTTGAAAATGGTGAATTAAGATTTTCAAAAATTAATATTTCAGATTTTAACCAAGAAAATATCTCAAACGAAAAGCTTGTTGTCCCTGACAGTGAATCTAATGAGGAGATATTAAAGTCCGTTTTAAATGGCTCTGGAGAAAAATCTCAAAAGGATGTTGTTGCTTTAAATGCATCGTTAGTGTTATGGGTTGCAGGAATTGAGAGTGATTTACATGAAGGATTTAATAAGGCTTTATTTTCAATTAATCAAGGTAAACCTTGGAAAAATTTTTTACTTTTAAAAAATTATTTATCAGATGATGAGTTAATTACAAATTGATGAATAACCCATATAAGAAAAATGCAAAATTAGTTTTAAGTAATGGAATAGTTTTTCCAGGTTTTTCTTTTGGAGCTTCGGGTACAGCTTTTGGCGAAATAGTATTTAATACAGGAATGACTGGATATCAGGAAGTTATTACTGATCCAAGTTATTACGGGCAAATATTAACATTTACTTATCCAGAAGTTGGAAATACTGGTATTAATCTTGAAGATTCAGAATCTAGTATTTGTGTTAAAGGGATAATTGTTAGAAACTATTCCTCAAATAATAGTAATTGGAGATCTTTAAAGAATTTTGATCAATGGTTAGTTGAGAAAAATATAGTAGGTCTTTATGGAATTGATACAAGGGCTCTTGTGAAAATCTTAAGATCCAATGGTTCTATGAATGGGGTTCTTACTTCCGATGATAAATCTGCAGAAAATTGTTTAAAAATAATATACCAAACTCCATCAATGGAAGGTTTAAATTTATCAAAAGCAGTTTCCACAAAAGAACAATACTTATGGCAAAATGCTACTGAAACAGAATTTGACGTAAGAAAAAGATATTCAGAAAAGGCTAATAAATTAAAAATAGTAGCAATTGATTTTGGAATAAAAAAATCAATTTTAAATAGACTTGTCTCCCATGGGTGCGAAATTTTAGTTTTACCTTCACGCTCATCTTTGACAGATGTTCTTTCTAATAAACCCGATGGGATATTCTTCTCAAATGGCCCAGGAGATCCATCTTCAGTTACTGAAGGCATAGATTTAGCTAGATCACTTATTGATCATGGTGAAATACCTATGTTTGGAATTTGCCTTGGTCATCAAATATTTGGATTGGCCTTGGGAGGTTCTACTTATAAACTTCCTTTTGGACATCGTGGTTTAAATCATCCCTGTGGAAAGAATAATCAAATTGAGATAACAAGTCAGAATCATGGTTTTGCTATAGACCCCAATTCTTTACCAAAGAACTTAGTTAAAATAACTCATTACAATCTTAATGATCGAACTGTTGCTGGATTGGAAGTTAATAATAAGCCTATATTTAGTGTTCAATATCATCCTGAGGCAGGACCTGGCCCACATGATTCAGATTATTTATTTAAAAAATTTGTTTCTCTAATGTTAGAAAGATGTTGACATATTGTTTTCTTTTGATTTGATAATTACATTTGATACATTAATTTTTTGGAGGGATTAAACATAGAAGATTTCCAGAAACTAACGGTTTCTTTAAGAGGAAACCTCGATGTAAAAACAAATATTATAGTTTTTACTTTTAAAGGACAACTTGATGCTTTCTCAGAAAAGCAATTTAAGACTTTTGTTACTAATAATTTAAAGAATCAACTCCCATTTATTATTGATCTTACAAAAATTGATTTTCTAGATTCTTCAGGTCTTGGAGCTCTAGTTCAAACCGCTAAAGAGTCTAAAAAGATGAAGTTAGGTTTTTCAGTTGTTGGCAATTCGAGAGTTGCTCAAACTATCAAACTTGTGCGTTTAGGTGATTTTCTTAACTTAAAGTCTAGTCTTGATGATGCATTGACTTATCTAAAAAATTGAATTATTGGATTCAAAATTTAGTTCCTTACGGATCTCCAGAAGAAATAGGAGTTATACAACTTGCTTGGCTTGGTGATTCTGTATGGGAGCTTCATCAAAGACTAAGACATGTTCATTTCCCATTGAAATCAAAAGAACTTCATTTATCAGTAGTAAACGAAGTTAAAGCAAAATCTCAATCAAATTCTTTAAGTCAAATTGAACATTTATTAAATGCAAATGAAATAGATTTAATTAGACGTGCTAGAAATAAAACAAAAAGATTTCCAAAGTCTTCAGATCCCTCCGTATATTCAAGAGCAACAGGTTTTGAAACCCTTATTGGATGGTTATTTTTAAAAGATCCTCAAAGATTATCAACACTTTTTGAATATCTTGAAATTAAAATGAAATGAATCTATGAAAAAATCCTCTAAAAATAATTATTATGGTAAGAATAATAATCAATACAAAAAAGATTCTGATCATAAAACTTATTCCAAGAATGAAAATTCTTCAAAAAAATATAATAAATTTCCCAAAAATACTGGCACTAATAATAACTTTAATAATTTAATTACAAAGGATAAAAATAAGAAAAATTTTTCTTCTTTTTATAAAAAAAAGCCAAAAAACAAATCGAATGAAGAGGTTTTTAAAAATGGTCCAAATATGTATCAAGATCATTTAAATAATAGAAATTTTGATGATTGGATATGGGGAAAACATTCTGTTTTTGAAGCTCTGATAAGTGATAGAGCAATTAATAGGATTTGGTGTACGTCAGAAATCTTTTCTTCAGAGAAATTTTATATTTTACTTAAGGACTTTAAATCTAAAGGAGTCCTCATTGAAGAAGTTTCTTGGAACAGGCTTTCTCAATTGACTTGTGGTTCTTCACATCAAGGTGTCGTGATGCAGTTAGCAAGTTCTAAAACGATAGCTCTAGATAAACTAATTGAATTTTCTAAAAAAAAATCGGCGAATCCAATTATTCTGGCATTAGACGGAATAACCGATCCACATAATGTTGGTGCAATTATTAGATCAGCAGAAGCATTTGATTGTAAAGGTATTATTATTCCTCAAAGAAGATCAGCTGGCTTAACGGGAACAGTTGCAAAGGTAGCTGCAGGAGCCTTGGAACACCTTTCTGTGAGCAGAGTTGTTAATTTAAATAGAGCACTAGACGAGTTAAAGAAAGAGGGATTTCTTGTTGTTGGATTAACTGGAGGTGGTCAATTACCGATCTCAAAGTTTCATGAAAAAGCCCCCTTGGTAGTTGTAGTAGGTGCTGAAGATAAAGGTATTTCTTTGCTTACTCAAAAAAAATGCGATTTTCTATTGCGGATCCCACTTAAAGGTAAAACGTCAAGTTTAAATGCATCTGTGGCAGCAGCAATATCACTATTTTACTTGACAAGTAAATAAGTTTATTTGTAATTGAACAATGTATTTAATGTTCTCTAGAATATTGTTGTTTCAATACATTTATATAATTAATCAAAATTAATTGAATTTTTACTACAAAGTTGTATAGAATTTAACAAGAATTGATGGTCTAGTAAGACCAATAAAATTGATCAGAAATTTTGGAAACAAACTCGGATTAGCTTGGTGGGCTAAAATTGAGACAGAAAAACCTAATACCATCTACTGGTATGGTCCATTTATTACAAGACGTAGTTTGAAAAAAAACATGTCTTCTTTTATTAATGATCTTTCTTCTGAAGGTGCGATTAATATTAAACATAGTTTAGTTCGTTGCAAAAAAGAAGAACCACTAACTTTTTGATAGGCTTTAGTACTACAAATTAACTCAAAAGATGAATTTTAGTTCTTTAAGAAATGAAATTAAAAATAAAAATGTTTCTGTCAAGGAATTAATAAATGATATTTTTTTAAAGATCGAATCTAAAGATTCTGTAATTAATTCTTATATATGTACCACAAAAGATAATGCGATACTCCAAGCTGAACATATTGATAATCTAATTCAAAATGAAGAAATTCTTCCTCCCCTCGCAGGAATACCAATAGCAATAAAGGATAATATTTGCACAAAGGGAGTTTTTACAACTTGTGCAAGTAAAATGCTTAAAAATTTTGTTGCACCTTATGAATCTACAGCTTCTAGTAAATTATGGTCTTCAGGAGCTATATGTCTAGGTAAAACAAATTTGGATGAATTTGCGATGGGTAGTTCAACAGAAACCTCCATATTTGGTACAACTTCAAATCCTTGGGATATTAAAAGAGTCCCTGGAGGAAGTTCAGGAGGTAGCGCAGCATCTGTTGCTGCTGGATTTTGTCTTGCTGCTATAGGTTCTGATACAGGAGGATCTATACGACAACCAGCTTCTTTTTGCGGAGTTGTTGGCCTTAAGCCAACATATGGAAGAGTAAGTAGATGGGGATTAGTAGCATTTGCTAGCTCTCTTGATCAAATTGGTCCAATTACAAATACTGTCTCAGACGCTGCTGAAATCCTTTATTCAATATCTGGTAAAGATCCTTTTGATTCAACTTGTCTTGATAAGCCAGTTCCAAATTATTTAAATGATTTAAATAAATCTATAAAGAATTTAAAAATTGGATTGATTAAAGAATGCTTTGAACATCCTGGTCTTAATTCAGAAGTTAAAGAATCTGTTCTTTATGCAGTTGAAAGATTCAAAACTTTAGGAGCTAAGATCATTGATGTTGAATGCCCTAGGTTTAATGACGGTATTGCTACATATTATGTAATTGCCCCATCTGAAGCATCTGCAAATTTAGCTAGATACGATGGAGTTAAATATGGTTACCGAACTGATGAATGTTCTAATCTTTTAGATATGACATCAAAGAGTAGAGCTGAGGGATTTGGAGATGAAGTTCAAAGAAGAATTTTGATAGGAACTTATGCTTTATCAGCTGGATACAGTGATGCGTATTACAAAAAAGCACAAAAAGTTAGAACATTAATAAGAAATGATTTTGATAACGCGTTTAAGAAAGTAGATATTTTGTTAACTCCGACTTGTCCAACTACTGCTTTTTTAAAAGGCGATTTTGCCAATGATCCACTTTCTATGTATTTGTCTGATCTCCTAACTGTTCCAGCTAATCTAGCAGGTCTCCCTGCTATCAGTATTCCTTGTGGGTTTGATAGTAAAGGATTACCTATCGGACTTCAACTAATAGGCAATGTTTTAGAAGAGCATAAAATATTGAATGCAGCAAATATTTTTGAAATTGATGCTCAGGTAATTAAGAAAAGACCTATATTTTAAATTTGTAGTAATAATTAATTTGTGATCACAAAGTATAGATCTTTTATAAATTTTCTCTATCTTATATATATAATTTGATTCAGTATGGGTTTCGTTCCGCTTCATAATCATAGTGACTACAGTCTTCTTGATGGAGCCAGTCAGATTTCTAAAATTGTTGATAGAGCTTGTGATCTTGGAATGGATTCTATTGCTCTGACAGATCATGGAGTTATGTATGGAGTTCTTGATTTAGTCAAAAGTTGTAAAGAGAAAGGTATAAAACCAATTATTGGTAATGAAATGTATGTAATAAATGGTTCTATTGATGATCCTCAACCTAAAAAAGAAAAAAGATATCATTTGGTTGTGTTAGCAAAAAATCATACTGGCTATAAAAATCTTGTTAAGTTAACAACACTTAGTCACTTAAATGGTATGAGAGGTCGAGGTATTTTCTCTAGACCATGTATTGATAAATTTCTTTTAAATAAATATAAAGATGGTTTAATAGTTTCTACTGCTTGCCTTGGTGGTGAGATCCCTCAAGCCATTTTGAAAGGAAGATTAGATGTGGCAGAGGACGTAGCTCTTTGGTATAAAAAATTATTTGGAGATGATTTTTATCTAGAAATCCAAGATCACGGCTCTATTGAAGATAGAATTGTTAATGTCGAATTATTAAAAATTGGGAAGAAGCATAAAATAAAAGTTATTGCGACAAACGATGCTCACTACATATCCAATATGGATGTTGAGGCACATGATGCTTTACTTTGCGTATTAACAGGGAAACTAATAAGCGATGAAAAACGGTTGAGATATACCGGTACAGAATATATTAAAAGTGAAAATGAAATGCTTGAACTTTTTAAAGATCATATTGATGATGAATCAATTAAACAGGCAGTGAACAATACCGTAGAAATTGCAGACAAAATTGAAGTATTTGATTTGTTTGGTAAATATAGAATGCCAAAATTCTCTCTTAATGAGGAAAAAGACTCATTTTCTCTACTAACACAATTATCTAACGAAGGTCTTTTAAAAAGACTTAAAAAAAGTAATCTTGCAGAAGTTGATGAGAGTTATAAAAAAAGACTATCTTCGGAATTAAAAATTATAAAAGATATGGGTTTTCCCGATTATTTTTTAGTTGTTTGGGACTATATCAAATTTGCTAGGGATAACTCTATTCCAGTAGGTCCAGGTAGAGGTTCTGCTGCAGGCTCACTAGTGGCCTATGCTCTTCAAATTACAAATATAGATCCTGTTGAGCATGGATTATTGTTTGAGCGATTTTTAAATCCTGCAAGGAAGTCTATGCCAGATATTGATACCGACTTTTGTATTGATAGGAGAAATGAAGTGATTGATTATGTTACTAATCGATATGGAGAGGATAAAGTTGCACAAATAATTACTTTCAATAAAATGACCTCTAAGGCCGTTTTAAAAGATATTGCAAGGGTTCTAGATATTCCTTATGGAGAAGCCGATAAATTGGCTAAGTTAATACCAGTTGTAAGAGGGAAACCTTATAAACTTAATGAAATGATTGATAAGAATTCACCAAGCCAAGAATTTAGAGAAAAATATATTAATGACAATAAGGTAAAAAAATGGATTGATTTAGCTTTAAGAATTGAAGGAACTAATAAAACATATGGTGTTCATGCTGCAGGAGTTGTTATTGCCTCAGATCCTCTAGATGAACTTGTACCCCTTCAAAGGAATAATGAAGGACAAATAATAACCCAATATTCCATGGATGATATTGAATCACTCGGATTATTGAAAATGGATTTCTTAGGTCTGAAGAATCTTACAATGATTGAAAAGACAGTTTCTCTGATTAATGAATCCACAGGAAAGATTATAAATATTGATGAATTACCACAAAATGATTGTAAAACGTTTGATCTTATTGGAAGAGGAGATCTTGAAGGCATTTTTCAACTTGAATCTTCTGGTATGAAACAGGTCGTAAAGGAATTTAAACCTAATTCTCTTGAGGATATTTCATCTATACTTGCCCTTTATCGACCTGGACCTCTTGATGCTGGTCTTATACCTAAATTTATAAATCGAAAAAATGGTAATGAAAAGGTAGATTTTCCTCATCCTTTCATCAAATCAATTCTTACCGAAACCTATGGAATTATGGTTTACCAAGAACAAATTATGAAAATTGCTCAAGACTTAGCTGGTTATTCTCTTGGTGATGCTGATTTACTTCGAAGAGCGATGGGAAAAAAGAAAGTATCAGAGATGGTAAAACATAGGAGTATTTTTGTCGAGGGTTCTATGAAGAAAGGTGTTAATGAAAAATTAGCAAACGATCTTTTTGATCAAATGGTTTTGTTCGCAGAATATTGTTTTAACAAAAGCCACTCAACTGCTTATGGCGCCGTGACATATCAAACCGCATTTTTAAAAGCCCATTTTCCTGTTGCATATATGGCAGCCCTTTTAAGTGTAAATTCCAGTTCTAGCGATAAGATGCAAAGATATATTTCTAATTGTTATTCCATGGGAATAGAAGTTATTTCACCAAGCATTAATTTCTCTGGGGTTGATTTCACCATTAAGAATAATCAGATTTTATTCGGTCTTTCTGCAATAAAAAACTTAGGCGATTCTGCCATAAGAAATATAATTGAAAATCGTAATAGTTTTGGAATCTTTAAGTCACTTACAGATTTGTGCGATCGTTTGCCTTCTAATGTTCTTAATAAAAGAAGTCTTGAATCTCTAATTCATTGTGGAGCACTTGATGAGTTTTCAAATAATAATAATAGAGCTCAGTTATTATCTGATCTTGAACACGTCATTGAATGGGCCTCTTCAAGAAATCGTGATAGATTATCCGGCCAAGGAAATCTATTTGATTCTCAAGAAGAATTTTCTAATGTTACTTTTACAGATTCACAATTAGCTAAAGTTGATGATTATTCACTTATTGAGAAGTTAAGGTTAGAGAAGCAGCTTTTAGGATTTTATTTATCTGATCATCCTCTAAAACATTTAACCAAACCTGCAAAACTTGTTTCTCCAATTAGTATTTCGCTGTTAGATGAATCAAAAGATAGAACCAAAGTGTCATTAGTTGGTATGATCCCTGAATTAAAGCAGATCACAACAAGAAAAGGAGATAGAATGGCTATAGTTCAACTTGAAGACCTTTCTGGCACTTGCGAAGCAATAGTTTTTCCTAAAACCTATGTCAGATTATCAGAATTTCTTTTGACTGATACTAGATTATTGATATGGGGAACAATAGATAAAAAAAGTGATAGGACCCAATTAATAATTGATGATTGTAGAGAAATAGATAACCTTAAATTACTTATTATTAATCTTGAAAGTTCACAAGCATCAGACGTAAGAGTACAAAATACTTTAAGAAACTGTTTAATTAAGTTTAAACCAGATAAAGATAAATGTGGAATCAAGATTCCAGTTTTAGCCGCAGTAAGAAATAAAAATAATGTTACCTACGTTAAATTTGGGGAACAATTTTGTATTAGTGATATACAAGGAGCATGTAAATCATTAGAAGATAAATCATTCAAAGTTAATTTGAAATCATTAGTTTCTTAGATTAACTATTTTCCTCAAAATTTTGACTTGCAGGTTTAAAGGCTGCTTTTGCTCTTTGTATGTTCATTGGAATATTTTCAATACCGAAAAAAGACCCTGGCTCCTTGTCCCAACTTGCTGATAATATTCCAAAGCTTAATCCTGCAAGACCTAACAAGAAAAACAAAGCTGAAATTGCAATTGTTGAGGAAGGTGGTATTTCTGCAATATTTCTTGTAACAATAATGTAGCTAACAACAAAAACTGACATCCCCAATATTGTCGGTATTCCTGCTGTAAAAAAAATTCTTCTTGCCATTCTATCGGCTACATATTTAGGTATCCCGCTTGAGGATCCTTTTGGTACAGATATTTGATTTGATGTTTTTTCTAGATTAGAGAAAGCAGTTTTCTCAGGATAATTTTTTCTCTTTTTATTTTGTGACTTTTTTTTTGATTGTTTTTTTTTCATTAATGGACATCATCCTCTGATTCCAATTTTTTTTACTAAGTCTTGATATTTCTGAACGTTTTTGTCTTTTATGTAAGATAGTAATCTTTTCCTTTTACCAATCATTTTTAATAAACCTTGCCTTGATGCGAAATCATGAATATTGCCTTGGAGGTGATCACTTAATTTCGAAATTCTTTTAGAAAGCATTGCCACCTGTACTTCCACTGATCCTGTATCAGTTGAATGTACTTGATGACTTTCAATAAGCTTCTGTTTTTCTGCTGTATCTAATGACATAAAATTAATTTTTCTTTAGTTTATAATACTATGTCAACTAGATATATTACTACTATCCTTATCTAGATAATTCATAGCTAATTTCAATAAATTTTCAAATGATAAATTATGTTCATTTTTTTTAAGGAGATCAATTTCTTTAATAATAATTGGCAAAATATTCTTTATTTCTCTATTTTTATAATTTAATGATTGAAGGGTTAATTGAATATCATCCAATATTTTATTGATTTCAGGATCCTTAATCTTAAATTGATCTTTGCCTTTTTCTTCAGAAGTTTGTATCTCATTTTTAAATTTACTTTTTAATTCTAAAATCAACCTATCACTCATTTTTTGGCCTATACCAGGTATTGAACAAATCAATTGTTTGTTTTGTGTTTTTATTGCATTGATAACTTCACTTATTGATAATTTATTTAATATTCCCATACCAATTTGAGCTCCAACACCTCTAATACTTAAAATTTCAATAAAAAAATTCTTTTGTTCCTTTGATGTAAAGCCAAATAATAAATCTGAATCTTCATTCTTAATATGTTTTATCCAAAGAGTGATTTTTTTATTAGAAATCTGATTTGTTTTTAATTTTAGAAAAAGAGAATCTAGTACTTGAATTTCATACCCTAAACCCTGACAATTTATTAATACAAAAAATTTTTGATTGGTTTGCCATATTTCTTCCAATTCTCCATTTATCCAACTAATCAATTAACCACCATCCACCTGACATCCAATTAGCGCTCCCGCAGTCCCGCCAGCAGGGACTGCCCAAAATCTGTCTTTTCCTCTAGAAGATGATAGTGCTATCCCAGCACCAAGAATACCTCCAATAACAGAACCTTCACTACAGTCATTATCATCTATTTTTTCAGCTTGACTTTGACCTCCACAAGGTATTTCAACATCCACTTCATAACTTTTTATGTAACCAGGGTTTGATCTCGTTCCAGGAATATATTCTTCTCTATATTCTGTTCTTGTGCAAGTTACTGACTTTGGAGTTGTTGCATTAACTTGAACAATAGGAAAAAAACAAAATAATAATGATAAATAGAATAATTTCACCGTTTTTTTTTACTCTATTAATATTCTATGTCTTTTTAGTTATTTTGGAAGTAGATATAATAGTTCCTAATAAAACAAGTGAGGCTCCTAATAAAAATTTTATGTTTATTATCTCCCTAAAAAATAAAACCCCCCAAATTGATCCGAATAAAACTTGTAAATAGTTAATTGTTGAAGCTTCAGAAGCAGGAAAATTTTTTAAACCTATAGTTAAGAAGGTCTGGCCTAATTGAGTAAAGAAGCCTATGCCAATTATCCAAACTAATTCATTCCAATTTGGGGTAACCCAATTGATTAATACTATTGGCAATAAAGTTATTAAAGAAACAAGTGGAAAATATTCAATAATCACATAAACATCTTCAGTAAATGAAAGCTTCTTTACTGTAACGTAAGCCAATGAAGTGCAGATTGCTCCAAGAAATGCTACTAAAATAAAAACATTTTCAATTTCAACGTTTATATTTGATAATTGAGTTGGATTTAATATTACTAATATTCCAATCCAACCAATAATTAATGCAAAAACTATGTTCCGTGTTATTTTTTCGTTTATAAATATACCAGCAAATATAGATATAAAAATTGGATATGTGTACTGAATTACAGTAGATATACTAAGAGGCATATATCTAATAGCGTAAAAAATACAAACTAAAGCTAAAGTTCCCAAAATACCTCTTAAGATAAGTAACGGTCTATTTTTTCCCCAAGGATTTATATTTTTCAGATTAATTATGAATAATGTGATTATTAAACTTATTAATGATCTGAATAGAACTAATTCATAAATAGGTATCCTTTTATCAATATTTTTTACGCACAAAGTCATCAAACTAAAGAAGAATGAGGCAAATACCAAATTAAACTTATTCAATTTATTTATTTTTTTTTCTAATTCCTCGATATTTAGCATTTAATAAATAGTTTTATTGTGAAATTTAGTAGATTCTTGTTTGAATTTGAACTATAACAAATAAATTATTATTTATTTTTTTTTTAATATCGATGGTTCATTCAATACATCCAAGAACTATTCAGGAGGTTAAAGAAAAGGCGGATATTGTTGACGTTATATCTGAACATATTGTTCTTAAAAAAAAAGGTAAGGAATTCGTTGGTATTTGTCCTTTTCATGATGATAATAAGCCATCTATGACAGTATCACCGAGTAAGCAATTCTACTATTGTTTTTCTTGCGGTGCTGGTGGTAACTCTATTAAATTTTTAATGGAATTTACTCGTGCAAACTTTTCTGATGTTGTTCTAACTCTTGCTAAAAAAAATAATATTAATGTTGAAAATCTTGAGGGTCCCCAAGTAGAAGCATATAAAAAACAATTATCCAGAAAAGAAGAACTCTATAAAATACTTTTAGTGACTAAAAATTGGTTTAAGTCTCAATTAAATAATTCACTTGGCCTTGAAGCAATGAAATATTTAATATCCAATAGAAAATTGAATAATAAAATTATTGAAAACTTTGAATTGGGTTTTGCTCCAAATTCATGGAATGATTTATTTATTTATCTAACCAAAGTAGAAAAATTTCCTATTAATCTAATACTTGCTTCCGGTCTTGCAATTTCTAAAGATAATTCTGACAAGATTTATGATCGCTTTAGAAATAGATTAATTGTCCCAATATATGATATGCAGCGAAGAGTAGTTGCCTTTGGAGGAAGATCTCTTGATGGACAGGAACCTAAATATCTTAATTCTCCTGAATCAGAGGTATTTGAAAAAGGGAAAATGTTGTTTGCATTTGAAAAAGCTTCTAGCAATATTAGAAAAAGAGATAAAGCTATTATTGTTGAAGGTTATTTTGATGTTATTTCTCTTCATTCAAAAGGTATTACTAATTCTGTTGCTTCTCTCGGGACCGCTTTAAATAAGTATCAAATATCTCAAATTTGTAGATGTACAGATAATAAAAATATAATTTTGAACTTTGATTCTGATAATGCAGGGATAAAAGCCACAAAAAGAGTAATAAACGAAGTCGAGAGTTTATCTCTTTATGATCAAATTAATCTTAAGATACTTCAACTAAGTGATTTTAAAGATCCTGACGAATATTTGAATAGCCATAGCCCTGAAGATTATTTTAATTTAATTGATAATTCACCCTTTTGGATTGATTGGGAGATTGATCAAATTTTTAAAGATAAAGATTTAACTAAGTCTGAGATTTTCCAGAGTGTTATTTCATCATTGGTAAAATTGTTGAGTAAATTACCTCAATCATCAACTCGAACCCATTACTTACAAAAAGTTTCTGAACAATTAAGTAAGGGACAAGCTAGGTTAGCAATACAGTTTGAACAAGATTTAAGAAATCAAGTTAAGGGATTTAGATGGCATGGCAGATCCAAAAAATTTGAACAACCAAATGAAATTTCTCGGCGTGAGAAAAATGAATCGGAAATAATTTTTTATTATTTGTACTGTCCAGATCTTAGACTATTTATTCGAGATGAATTTTGCAAAAGAGAAATTAATATTTTTAATACTAAATATATTCAAATTCTATGGGAAGCAATTTCGAAAATTGAACAAAATAATTTAGGTTTAAATTATTTAAATGATTTAAAAAAATCAGATAGTCAAATTCTTCAAAAAGACTTTTCTGCTATTAACTTAATTTCATTTCTTCCTGACTATTTTACTCTAAATAATCCTGAATTATCTAATAAAATTAATATTTTTATTAATCCAAATGAGTTGTTTTTAACTTTGCTGAGTAATCCTAAAGATAATTTACTTGGAACTTTATCACTTCTTGAGAAATATAATTCTCTAAAAAGATGTAGACACTTGATTGAATCTTGGGGATCTCAAAGATTAAAAACTTTAGAAAATTGTATATCTATCTTAATTGATAATCCCTCTTCAATTTCCTCAAATAGTCATAAAGAGATTGACGAACTTTTTAAGGATTTAAATGCAGATGCGATTAAATTTCAGGAATTATATTATTTAGAAAGAAAGCATATTAAATTTCTAGACAAACAACGCTGTGGGAATTTCATTGCTAGTTAATATCTTTTCTGTAAATTTATAAGCAGTATTTCTCAATTAACTTTTTTACCTTTTTGGGTTTATTTTCAAGAACATAAGCCTCTACTTCTTTCGCATAACTCCCTGAAAAATTTGTTGTAGAAAACTTTAACGCTTTTCTCATACTTTGATGCAATTTACTTTCTAATTTTTTTATATCGCCGATTGTTTTATTACCATTACATTTTTGTATCGCATGAGTTGCTTCATGTCTTAATGCTTTTCTTATTG
>NZ_CACOFR010000005.1 GCF_902626525.1 uncultured Prochlorococcus sp. | reverse complement strand
TTGGCTTCTTACATTTGAAAAAAATATTGAACATCAAATTGATTTAAGTGCTATAAAAAAACTGGAAGATTTTAACAAATATTCTTTAAAACAAAATAAAGATGTTTACTCGATATATTCCAAAAATATTCTTGAAGAAAAAGACGATGTCATAAATCAACGAGCTTATGAAAATATTTATTCAATAGAATCAGGAGATTTACAAATTATAAGTAATTATTTAATTGAGGGTAAAAAACTAGAAACAATATCAAAGAAATTTTTTAACCTTAAAAATAATAAAGATAAATCTACTTTTCTTTATGCAAATGTTGAAATCAAGGATGCAAATTCCAATCAAAATAAGTATTTTTCTAATATAGAAGATTTTAATTTTCTTATTAAAAATATTTTAAAAATATCAACTACAAAATCTCTAGAAATCATAAAACAATCTATTCCTGAAAAAAATCCAATTCTTTATAAAGAAACAAGTTTAAAAATACTTTCATAAGTTTATGAAAACAAGCTCAAAATATAATCAATTTAAAATTTCTTGAAATTAACTACTTATGGTTAATTAAAAATTATTTTACTATCTTTAATCTATAGGTATTTGATATTGAATTAAGAAATTGGATAGCAACAAACTAATTTTAAAACCAGGATTAGAAGGTATCCCAGTTACTAATTCATCTATCTGTGACATTGAAGGCAACAAAGGTAAATTATTCTACAGAGGCTACTCCATTGAGGAACTATCCCACAAAAGCAGTTTTTTAGAAACTGCTTATCTATTAATTTGGGGTGAATTGCCTACAGCTATTCAGCTTAGAAATTTTGAACAAGAAGTTCAGATGCATCGGAGGTTAAGTTTTAGAGTCAGAGATATGATGAAATGTTTTCCTGCGACAGGTCATCCTATGGACGCTCTTCAGTCTAGTGCAGCTTCTTTAGGGCTTTTCTATTCACGTAGAGCAATAGATGATCCAAACTACATCTACAACGCAGTGATAAGACTAATAGCAAAAATACCCACTATGGTTGCTGCATTTCAACTCATTAGAAAAGGACAAGACCCTATTCAGCCTAGAGATGATTTAACTTACTCATCAAATTTTCTTTACATGCTGACTGAAAAAGAACAAGATCCCATAGCTGCAAAAGTTTTTGATAGGTGTTTAATTCTACATGCCGAACATAGTTTAAATGCCAGTACATTTAGCGCTAGAGTGACTGCTAGCACTTTTACAGACCCATATGCTGTCATCGCTTCTGCAGTAGGAACCCTTGCTGGCCCACTTCATGGAGGAGCAAATGAAGATGTAATTGCAATGTTAGAAGAAATCAAAACCCCAGAAAATGCAGCTTCTTTTTTAGATAATGCTATAAAAAATAAAAGTAAGATAATGGGCTTCGGTCATAGAGAATACAAAGTTAAAGATCCAAGAGCAATTATTCTTCAAAAACTGGCAGAAGAGCTTTTTATTAGATTTGGAGCAGATGAAATGTATGAAGTTGCTAAATCATTAGAAGCTGAAGCAATCCCAAGACTTGGACCAAAAGGCATTTTCCCTAACGTAGATTTTTATTCTGGTCTTGTTTATAGGAAACTTGGAATTCCTCGTGATTTATTTACTCCAATATTTGCCATATCAAGGGTTGCTGGTTGGTTGGCTCATTGGAGAGAGCAACTTGGAGCAAATAGAATTTTTAGACCATCACAAATCTATACTGGTTCAGCTCCAAGGGAGTGGATTAGCTTAGAAAATAGAAAATAATATTTGCAGCTTTTCATAAAAAAACACACTTATTGTTTGTGACGAGTTAATGTATTAAGTAAATAATATAAAAATTTTGGAATACGGATTAGATCTCGAATATAGTTTTAATGAATTTTTAAAAGGTTTTGGCCTTTCTAGTGAAATAGCCCATATCATATGGCTTCCTTTACCTATGCTATTAGTTTTAGTAGCAGCAGTTGTTGGAGTTTTAGTAACAGTTTGGCTTGAAAGAAAAATATCTGCTGCTGCGCAACAAAGAATAGGCCCTGAATATGCAGGAGCGCTTGGTGTACTCCAACCAATTGCAGATGGTTTGAAATTATTAGTCAAAGAGGATATTATTCCTGCTAAAGCAGATGGAATTCTCTTCACTGCAGGGCCTATATTGGTTTTAGTCCCGGTTATTCTATCCTGGCTAATTGTTCCGTTTGGGCAGAACCTTCTTATAAGTAACGTCGGTATTGGCATTTTTCTATGGATTGCTTTAAGCAGTATCCAGCCAATAGGACTTCTAATGAGTGGATATGCATCAAATAATAAATACTCACTCTTAGGCGGATTAAGAGCTGCTGCACAATCTATCAGCTACGAAATACCTTTAGCTTTATCTGTATTAGCTATTGTGCTAATGACAAATTCTTTAAGTACTATTGACATTGTTAACCAACAAAGTGGTGCTGGAATTCTTAGTTGGAATATTTGGAGACAACCAGTTGGTTTTATAGTCTTTTGGATTTGTGCTCTTGCAGAATGTGAGCGACTCCCATTCGACTTACCTGAAGCTGAAGAAGAATTAGTTGCAGGTTATCAAACTGAATATGCAGGAATGAAATTCGCATTGTTCTACCTTGGTAGTTACATTAATTTAATTCTTTCAGCACTATTAGTATCAATACTTTATTTGGGAGGCTGGGGTTTTCCTATCCCTGTGGAATTAATAGCTAAGTTTCTTAATTTGCCTATTAATGCACCATTTATTCAAGTTTTCACTGCATCAATAGGAATTATAATGACAGTTTTGAAAGCATATCTATTGGTATTTATTGCAATATTATTACGCTGGACAACCCCTAGAGTAAGAATAGATCAACTTTTAGATTTAGGATGGAAGTTTCTTCTTCCAATTTCCCTTGCTAATCTTTTGGTAACTGCAGGATTAAAACTTGCCTTTCCACAATTCTTTGGTGGTTAAATTTAAGTAAATATACTTAAATTAAAAATAAATCCACTAAAATAAAATAACTAAGTAAATTCTTCAAAATGAAAAATTTCCTTCAACAAGTTAATAGCTATATTCAGGAGGCTTTTAATGCTGGAAAATATTTATACAATGGCTTATCAGTAACTTTTGACCATCTTCGAAGAAGACCTGTCACTGTCCAATATCCATATGAAAAATTAATACCTTCTGAAAGATATAGAGGAAGGATACATTATGAATTTGATAAATGTATAGCTTGTGAAGTTTGTGTGAGAGTATGTCCCATAAACCTACCAGTAGTTGATTGGGTAATGAATAAAGAAACAAAAAAAAAGGAGCTTAGAAATTATTCAATAGATTTTGGAGTATGTATATTTTGCGGAAATTGTGTTGAATATTGCCCAACCAATTGTCTTTCAATGACAGAAGAATATGAATTAGCTACTTTTGACAGACATAATCTAAATTTTGATAATGTTGCACTTGGGAGACTTCCTACAAACGTCACAACAGATCCTTCAGTAAAACCACTGAGAGAACTTGCCTATCTTCCGAAAGGAGTTATGGATCCTCATGAAATCCCAACTTCAGATACTAGAGTTGGTAAATTGCCTGAAGAAGTCTATGATTGGATGAGATCAGAATCCAATGAAAATAAAGATAAAGTTTCTAATGCAAGCAATTAATTTCTACTAATTTATGTCCATTGCTATAACAACTCAGTTTATTTGTTTTACAGTTCTATCTTTAGTTATTCTCATTGGAGCTCTTGGCGTAGTATTGCTAGAAAGTATTGTATATTCAGCCTTTCTTCTTGGGGGAGTTTTCATGAGCGTAGCAGGTTTATATCTTCTTTTAAATGCAAGTTTTGTTGCTGCAGCTCAGGTTTTAGTTTATGTAGGAGCAGTGAATGTTTTAATAATTTTTGCGATAATGCTAGTCAATAAAAAAGAAGATTTAAAACCAATTAATGATATTAAATCGAGAAGAATTATATCCACATCAATATGTTTAACACTACTAAGCCTTTTAATAAGAGTTGACTTGACTAATATATGGAGCCTATCATCCCCTCAAAATTCTATAGGAGAAGATTCAACTATTAGAATTGGTGAACATCTTTTTAGTGATTATTTACTTCCCTTTGAAGTGGCTTCAGTTTTACTTTTAATGGCAATGATTGGGGCAATTGTTTTAGCTAGAAGAGATGTAATGAACAAAGACATTTCAACAGGATTACCTGTTGATCAAGAGTTAATTGAAAAATCGTCAGAACCATTACTTACTAATAAAAATTAATCTTCAACTTTCTCATGATGAACTTAGAATCAATTCCTATTCAAGCTTTTTTGATAGTTTCTTCAGTACTATTTTGTATTGGTATTTGGGGATTATTAAATAGCAGAAATGCAGTTCGAGTTCTGATGAGTATAGAATTAATGCTTAATGCAGTAAATATAAATTTGATGACTTTTTCTTCTTATATTGATAATGATTTAATTCAAGGACAAGTTTTCACAATTTTTGTTATTACTGTTGCAGCAGCAGAAGCAGCCGTAGGATTAGCTATTCTATTATCTCTTTACAGAAATAGAGTGACTGTAGATATGGAAAGTTTTAATTTATTAAAATGGTAAAAGCATTAAATGAAATTTTCATCGGTGCTTATTGTATATCGTTCAGATAGTTCTAATGCTTACGAGGCTTCAAAATTTTGTGAAGAAGTCCTTAAAGCCAAAAATATTAAAACAAACAAATTAAAAAGTGATTTTCATAAAGATGAAATTGAAAAATATCTTTGTAATGCTGGGTTTCAACCAAATATTGGCATAGTTCTAGGTGGAGATGGAACCTTCTTAAAATGTGCAAATGCATTAGCGCATTATGATATTCCTTTATTGAGTATTAATATTGGAGGTAATTTGGGGTTTCTCACTCAATCAAAAGATTTTTTATTCGACAAATCTTTTATTGAAATCCTTGAAAACGAAGAATATATAATTGACTTTCGTAATAGATTAAAGTGTAATATTTTTAATGGTAGGGCCCGTCATGAAAAAGAAATTATAAAAAGCTATGACGCATTGAATGATTTTTATTTTAAATCTGTTGAAGAAGATATTTCTCCTACCAACCAAATCCAAATTGAAATAGATAATGAGAAAGTGAACGAATATAAAGGCGATGGATTAATTATATCTACATCTACTGGTTCAACAGCATACTCAATGGCTGCGGGTGGTCCGATAGTACATCCTAATGTAGATGCAATGATAATTAACCCTATATGCCCAATGAGTTTGGCTAGTAGACCAATTGTTATTCCTAATACAAGTAAGGTGGTCATTAAACCAGTCAAAAAAAGCAAAGGAGCGATTAAATTATGGAGAGACGGTTCAAAATGTATGACTATTAAGGAAACTTATTATTGTGAGATTAAAAAAGGAAAATTACCCTGCAAAATAATAAAGTTTAAAAAAAGCGCTAACTATTACAATACTTTAATAAAAAAACTTGCTTGGAAAGGTGATTTATCTCTTAAAAATCCAAAAAATTAAATGGCTTTAGAAATAGAAAGACGCTTCCTTATAAAAAATGACAATTGGAAAGAATTCATTACGAAACAAATTTTTATTGAACAAGGATATTTATCAAAAAGCTTAGAGGATTGGATTATAAGGATAAGATTTACAGGTAAAGACTTTAAAATTGGACTCAAGAAACATATCGAAAGCTTTACCAACTTTGAATTTGAATACTCCATTCCACAAAAGGATGGTGAAACAATAATGTCAAATCTTTCAAATACAATAAAAAAAGAGAGATTCTTTTTAGAGGTTGAAAAGAAATCTTGGATTATAGATTGTTTTAAAGAAAATAATTATCCCCTTGAAATTGCCGAAATTGAACTTTCCAATGAAGAGGAAGATTTAAATCTTCCATCTTTTATATCACAAGAAATTACAGGTCTAAGACATTATTCAAATTTCAATCTTGCTAAAAAACCTTTTTCAGAATGGAAAGATGACTATTTAACAACTCTCAAAAATCACTAGTCAGATGAGCCGCTTTTCCTTTATATTTTCTTTATATTTAAATAGATTGTTATTTTCTTCAAATGTATGGTCTTTACGACAAAGAAGGAATATTGAGATTTGTTGATTCAGACAAAGATGCCTGCATTGCATATGCTGAGCTCTTCGAATTAAGTTCTACAAATTATTGTTTGATGGATTTAGCTAACTATACGAAAAAAATTATGGCTACTAATCTTGATCAGAATCTGGGAGAGAACAGCAATTAAATCCATCTCTACAAATTTTTCCATTATCCATTGCCCAATTCAAAAGTGCCACTCTATTTTTAGAACCTGTTTTTGTAAACATATTACTTACATGATTATCAACAGTTCTTTTACTAATAGTAAGTTTTACTGCAATTTCTTGATTTGTAAGCCCATCAGCTACTAGATCAATGATTTCCATCTCTCTTGTTGAGAGACCCATCATATCAAAGTTGTTTACTTCTTCTTCAACCATTTGCATTTAAACAGTTCCTTTTTTATATTAATTAAGTTTAGCAATCTCATTACACTTGTTAACTAATTAGGAAACAAAAGCAATTGAAATCAAAACTTCAGCAGACTTTAGAAAAAAAATCCAAGGTAATAACAGCAGAGTTAATGCCGCCTAGAGGTGGAAACCCCATAAGATCTCTTAAGATAGCACAACTACTGAAAGATAAGGTACATGCTGTTAACATTACAGACGGAAGCAGGGCTGTAATGAGAATGTGCAGCTTGGCAATGTCCAAACTATTACTAGAAAATGGAATAGAACCAGTTATGCAAATATCTTGTAGAGATCGTAATAAAATTGCTTTACAATCAGATATTCTCGGAGCAAATGCTTTAGGAATTAAAAACATCTTATGCATAACCGGTGATTCAGTAAAAGCTGGAGATCAAGAGAATGCAAAAGCAGTTCACGAGTTTGAGTCAGTTAAATTGCTTAAACAAATTCAAGCTTTTAACGAAGGAATTGATCCTACTTTTGGTGAGCTTTCCGATAAAAACACATCTTTATTTTCAGGAGCTGCTGCAGATCCAAGTTGCCGAAATCAAAAAAGTTTAAAAAATAGAATGCGAAAGAAAAAAGAGGCTGGAGCTCGATTCATACAAACTCAAATGGTTATGAAAAAAGAAAATCTTATAGAATTTTGTGAAGAAATTAGCAACCCTCTCGAAATCCCAGTAATTGCTGGTGTTTTCCTATTAAAGTCTTACAAAAATGCTCTTTTTATCAATAAATACGTCCCGGGAGCAAACATTCCTGAAAATATTTTAAATCGTCTCAAAAACGCCAAAGACCCTTTACAAGAAGGAATACAAATTGCAGCTGAACAAGCTCAAGATTTTATTAATATAGCTAATGGTATTCATCTAATGGCAGTTAAGGCAGAATATTTAATCCCTGAGATCCTTGAAAAAGCTAATCTTAGTCTGGAATATTAATCAAATCAGTACCTAACAACTCTGCCATTGCCTTTTGCTGTGGAGATGGCTCAGTCATATCGGATCTTCTAGAATCTGTTATCAACCAATCCAAAGATGCATCTTGCAAATCGAAGTGATCTCCATTTTTGTCTACACAATAACGCCCAAATACTAATTTATCTACTAAGCGAACGCCCTTACCAATTTTGGAATAATCAAAAATAATTGAATTATCAATTGTTGCCCCTTCACAAATACAACAACTTGGACCAATCATAGCAGGCCCGATAATTGTTGCACCATCCTCTATTCTTGTCATTCCACCAATATATACTGGACCAGTAATATCAACTTTGTCCCAATTAGCAGCAACATTTAATCCGGTGAAAACTCCAGGTTTTATTTCATTACCAGGTATATCTACCTGTCTTACCTTACCTAGCAATACATTACGAATAGCACTCCAGTAATCAGGAACTTTTCCTATATCTACCCATTCAAAATCCATTGGTAATGCAAAAAATGGCAAGCCCATTTCAACAAGTTTAGGGAATAGATCAGCCCCAATATCAAATTTCTCACCTGATGGAATATAATTAAAAATTTCCGGTTCAAAAAGATAAATACCCGTATTAATAGAGTCACCTAAAGCTTTATCTAAAGATGGCTTTTCTTGAAAAGCCTTTATTCGGCCATTATTATCTGAGACTACCACTCCATAACTTGATACTTGATCTCTTGTTACTTTTTTAGTTATTAAACTTGCAATTGCTCCTTTTTCCTTATGTTTCTGAACTGCTTCAGTCAAATCCAGGTCAACTAAAGCATCTCCACATAGTACAACAAAAGTTTCATCAAAGAATTTTTGAAAATCTTGAATTTTTTTTAATCCTCCAGCAGAACCTAAAGCATCTCCTATCAATTCACCATCTTCAATTCTACCTTCGAAACTATACGCTATCTCCACACCAAATCTTTGACCATCCCTAAAGTAATTTTCAATTTCTTCAGCGAGGTGAGAAACGTTAACCATAATCTCCTTAAAGCCATGCTCCTTTAAAAGTTCCAAAAGAAACTCCATTACAGGTTTTTGTAATATCGGTATCATTGGTTTTGGAATGATATGAGTAATGGGCTGAACACGTGTACCTTTTCCTGCCGCAAGTATCATTGCCTTCATGAATACATAACCTCTTTTTAAAGATTATACGTTATTACTAATAAGCTGCTAAACAGCGGAGGGGAAGTTATTTGTTACCTCTAGATTCTCTATAGGCAATTGAGCTAAGCCTCCATCAGGAATTATTCTTTTAATTTGAATTGGGCCATATAAAGAATTAATTTGTTTAATTTCAATTTTATTTTCAGATGATAAAAATAGCAAAGCCCAAAAGACCCCAAGACGATCTTTATCTAAATCATTTTTTACAACTGTTTGCCATTTTTTAACTAAATATTCAAAATCTGTCCACTGTAAAGCTTTTTCCCAACCATCAATAAATTTCCCTAATGCTTTAGTGGTTTCAGGTAGTTTCTCTCGATGTGCTAAAGACTTCACTTGGGAAATTAAGGCCTTATCAGAATATTTTTTATTTCTTTTTCTCTTCATCAGCATAAGATCTTGAGTTTCTATAACTTCAGCAATAGACTCTAATTGACTTACTAATTCTCCCAATGTTGTTGTGCGTTGAAGAATTGGCTGTGCGATTGATCTTCTTCTAAGATACTTTTCAGGGTATTTTGGAATATCAAATTCTTGATCAATCCAATCTTGATCATCTACATCAAAATCATCTTCAAAATCTGAAGAATTTTCTTTGAAAACTTCAGATTCCAACACTTGAGCCTTTAAATTAACGAGTACAGAAGCCGCAAAAAATGCCTCACTTGTCTCAGATAAATCTTTTTGATAAGAATTGCAGGAATTTGACCCTTTTCCAAAAAATTGTGCGTATTGCTCTAAAAAACTATCAATAACGCTTATTACATCAATATCCCATGGATCAAGATCGCCTTTCCCAGCGGCATCTTGAAGAAACTTAATCAACAATCTAGGTCCTAATTGTTGCCTATCAATAGAATTGAAATGAGGTATTTTAAAAAAATTAATATCTACCCATAAGATATCTACTTAATTATTTAATGCCAAAAAATATTGCATTAATTTAAAAAATTATATTGTTGGTGCCTTTAAGATGTCATTTTTTTTAGTTCCTGCAAAAATATTTGTTTTCACAGAACTGTTTATAGCATTTAAATCTCTAGCCACCAAATTATTAATGGATGCAAGATAACTTTCAGTAACTAATCTTGGATATAAACCTATCCCAATTATCGGCAATAGTAGACAAGCAATAATATAAACTTCTCTTGGCTCTGCATCTATAAGTTTTCGTTGTTCAATTAATTTAGGGTTTTCTTTCCCAAAGAAAATTTCTCTTAACATTGATAGTAGATAAATAGGAGTAAGTATTACGCCTATAGCAGCTAAAGAGGCCATAACTATTCTAAAAGGGAGTGTATAAATTTCATCGGTAACAAACCCTGTAAATACCATTAATTCAGACACAAATCCACTCATTCCAGGCAACGCAAGTGAAGCAAGGGAGCAAGCAGTCCAAAGGGCAAACATGATTCTCATTTTTTGTCCTACACCACTCATTTCATCAAGTTTAAGAGTCTTTGTCCTGTCATAGGTTGCTCCAACAAGAAAAAATAAACTAGCTCCGATTAATCCATGACTTACCATTTGTAGCATTGCTCCACTTGTTCCAAGACTGCTAAAACTACCTATTCCAATAAGAACAAAACCCATATGACTAATAGAACTGTATGCGATTTTTCTTTTGAGATTTCTTTGAGCGAAAGAAGTTAATGCAGCATAAATTATATTTACGACTCCAAGAACTATTAATAATGGTGCAAATTGAGCATGAGCAACAGGTAATAATTGTGCATTAAATCTTAAAAGAGCATATCCTCCCATTTTTAATAAAATTCCAGCTAGAAGCATATGAACAGGAGCTGTAGCTTCTCCATGAGCATCAGGGAGCCATGTATGAAGTGGCACTATCGGTAGCTTCACACCAAATGCAATTAAGAGCCCAACATAACAAAGTATTTGGAATTTTTGACTAAAGTCTTGAGCGGCTAAGTGAGAAAACTCAAAGTTAGGAATTTCTGTACCATAGAAACCCATTGCCAATGCTGCTAAAAGAATAAATATAGAACTACCAGCTGTATAGATAATGAATTTTGTTGCTGCATATTGTCTATTTTTGCCACCCCATATAGCTAATAATAAATATACGGGAATCAACTCAAGCTCCCAAGTAAGGAAGAATAAAAGCATATCTTGAACTGCAAATACAGCGATTTGCCCACCATCCATAACCAATATTAAAAAGAAAAATAACTTTGGTTTGAACTTGACTGGCCATGCAGCTAAAACTGCTAAAGCAGTTATAAAACTTGTTAATAATATTAATGGCATTGAAATACCATCAGCACCAACAGACCAAGTAAGACCTAAATTAGGGAGCCAACTAATATTTTCTTTAAGTTGAACATTTTCATTATTAATATCAAAGCCATTTATATATGAACCTACAGTAATTAAAAAAGTTATTAATGCCACAGATAAAGCAAACCATCTAACCTCTTTGCCATCTCCTTTATCTGGGAAAAAAGGTATCACAAAAGCGCTGCCAATCGGGAACAAAACTGAAGCAGATAACCAAGGAAAAGTAGACAATCCAGCTCCCAAAGTTCCTAAGATTTGTGTCGCAAAATGTGTAAATAAATAAGTACTCAATTTAATAAGAAATTTATCTTAAATAAAGTCTAGAAATTATCTGTATTTTTTCACCCCAATAGACAGTGAAGACACACAATTGTAATTAAGTTACCGGAGGAGACTGAAAGCCAAATATAGCAACTAAAAGAATCACTCCTCCAAAAACAATGAGAGCGTAAAATTGAGCTCTACCTGTCTCAAAATATTTTAAACCTTCTCCACTGCCCAAAGTTACAAGTCCGGTTAGATTGACGACACCATCAACAACCTTTGAATCAACTTCTAAAACTTCTTTAGCTAGTTTTCTACTACCCTTAACAAAAAGTTTTTCATTGATATCATCTAGATACCATTTATTTGATAAAAATTGATTTATAGTTGGAAACTTTTCTGCAAATAAAAATGACAGATTAATTTTTTTCGCAAAATATGCTTGATAAGCAATAATGATTCCTGTTGTTGCAATACCAACAGACGCTATCGCTAAAGGCAAAAATTCTGAGAAATCGAATGCTTTTGCTGCAATTTCTGCTTCTTCAGGGTCTAATAAATTTGCAAATTTACTATCCCATGGGAGTCCCATAAATCCTATAACAATAGATGGTACAGCTAGAAAAACCAATGGAAATGTCATTGACCAAGGAGACTCATGAATATAACCAGGTTCTTCATGGTGTTCATTATTATCTTCTTCTTTTTCTTCATCAAGATTTACCTTAGAGGCGATTAAAAGTTCATTTTGTAATTCTTTATTCTCCCCTCTGAAATCTCCTTCAAATGTCAAGAAATATAGCCTAAACATATAAAAAGCAGTCATACCAGCTGTCAAAAATCCTACGAACCAAAAAGCTGGAAAAGATATGAATGCATTACCAAGAATCTCGTCTTTACTCCAAAAGCCTGCCAATGGAGGAATGCCGCTAATTGCTACGCAACCTATTAAAAATGTTGCGGAAGTATACGGCATTTTTTTTCTTAAACCGCCCATCAACCTCATATCTTGAGCCAATATAGGCTGATGACCAACAACTTCCTCCATAGCATGTATTACAGAACCAGATCCCAAAAATAACATTGCTTTAAAGCAAGCATGAGTAACCAAATGGAAAATTCCTGCTACTGGAGCTCCGCATCCCATCGCAAGCATCATATAACCAAGTTGAGAAACAGTGCTGTATGCTAACCCCTTTTTTAAATCCATTTGGGTCAAAGCTATAGAAGCACCTAAAAAACAAGTAATAGTTCCAACTAAGGCAATAATAAACTGAATAGAGGGGAATATTGAGTACAAAGGTTGCAGCCTAGCCACTAGAAATATTCCTGCAGCAACCATTGTGGCTGCATGGATAAGTGCAGAAATTGGAGTAGGACCCTCCATCGCATCAGGTAACCATACATGAAGAGGAAACTGCGCAGATTTTGCCATTGGCCCTAAAAAAACTAAAAAACAAAGGAGTAAAGCAGCCCAAATAGGTATTGAATTATCAGATATTGATTGAGAAATTCCAGTAGCTATTTCATCAAAATCAAAACTATTCGTTGCCCAAAACAGACCAAGAATTCCTAGTAACAACCCAAAATCACCCACCCTATTAACAACAAATGCTTTTTGTGCCGCATGTGCAGCACCATCTCTGTCATACCAAAAACCAACCAATAAGTAGGAACACATTCCAACTAATTCCCAAAAAACATAAATTTCTAACAAATTTGGACTAATTATTAATCCCATCATTGAACTACTAAATAAGGCTAAATATGTAAAAAATCTGACATAACCCTTATCATGCGCCATATAACCATGAGAGTAAATCATCACCAATAAAGTTATGGTAGTTACTAATGCGAGCATGACACTACCCAAAGGATCAAGAACAAAGCCCATTGGGATTGTAAAATCCCCAGCGTTAGCCCATACAAACAATTTTTCTACGGATTCATAGCCGCGAACTTGCTCAATCAGAGCTTTATAACTAATTACTGCAGAAATTCCAACGAAAGTAATAAGACCTACAGAAACAATTTTCCTAGAATTATTAATTTTCTCATTAATACTTATTAGTCCTAAACCAGAAAACACTGCTCCAACAAGAGGGAAAACAGGAATTAACCAGGCAATTTCTGAAGCTTGAGGCATGTTTTAAAGTACTTATATTTAAGATTTTAAACTGTCAATTGAAAAAATCCGACAAAAATGATGAATTAAAAGTCTTAACAGCAATATTTATATACCGATGAGACCACCAAAGTACCCCTATAGCGATCAATATGCCAAGTTGAGACAACCTAAGAAATTCACTAATTTTAAATTCTTGTCTTCCTTCAAGTATTGCCATAAAAGGGATAATAGAAGTGTTTTTTTTAAAATCTTCAAATTCCTCTCCAAATCTATCTGCTAATCTCTTATCCCCATGCCATATGGCAAATAGATGATGCAAAATCAAGCCAATAGAAGTTATTAATGTAAATGATGTGCCAATCCATAAAGTATGTGCAAAACACCAAATTATCTGACCAAATGCTTGGGGATGTCTTGTGATTCGCATTATCCCGGTTCCGTAAATTCGCACTTTAGGTTTTAAAACCGATGGAATTTCTAGCAAATTGTATGTTGCGGGATATAAAAATAAAAAACTTATTGCAGTTAAAAACCAAACTATTATTAAAACAGAATGATTCCCTTGAAAATTCCATAATCTGATTCCGTCATATCTATGAGCCAAAAAATAGCTAATTAAGATAATTGCGGATGGCAAACTTAAAGAAACAAAACATAACCGCCATAATCTTGGTCCCATAATAGATTCTGCCTTTATTCTTAAAGCAGCCCCACCACTATGAATTATTGCAAATATCAAAATCAAGCATAATATTACTAAAGAAGTTTTATGAGTCTCCATAAATTTCAATTATTCAAATAATTTTAGTTCTTAACAAGAATGCTTCTAAGCATTAGAATTATAAGTAATTGTAGGCATAATAGATGCCAGAATTACCATTTACTCTTGACCAATTAAGAATACTAAAAGCTATAGCAGCTCAAGGAAGTTTTAAAAAAGCTGCAGATCTCTTATATGTAACCCAACCTGCTGTAAGTTTACAAATTCAAAATCTAGAAAAACAGCTTGAAATCACAATTTTTGATAGAGGTGGTAGAAAAGCTCTTTTAACTGAAGCAGGAAGGTTATTGCTTGAATACTGTGAAAGAATTTTGAATCAATGCGATGAAGCTTGTAAAGCCATTGAAGATTTAAATAGTTTAAAAGGTGGAACTCTGATTATTGGAGCCAGTCAAACAACTGGAACTTATTTAATGCCAAGAATGATCGGACTATTCAGACAAAAATATCCCGATGTATCTGTTCAACTTCAAGTTCATAGTACTAGAAGAACTGGATGGAGCGTCGCAAATGGACAAATTGACTTAGGAATTATTGGAGGGCAATTGCCTGGAGATTTAGAAAATTTACTACAAGTGATTCCATATGCAACAGATGAGTTAGCATTAGTTTTGCACTACAAACATCCACTTTCTAACAAAAAAGAACTTTTAAAAGAAGACTTATACAAATTAAATTTTGTAACGTTAGATTCTCAATCTACAACCAGAAAAGTAGTTGACAAACTTCTGCAAGATTCTGGACTTGATATTCAAAGATTAAAAATTGAGATGGAACTTAACTCTCTTGAAGCAATCAAGAATGCAGTTCAATCAGGTCTAGGAGCTTCGTTTTTACCCGTTGTTTCCATCGAAAGA
Organism: uncultured Prochlorococcus sp.; assembly: GCF_902626525.1. Lineage (GTDB taxonomy): Bacteria > Cyanobacteriota > Cyanobacteriia > PCC-6307 > Cyanobiaceae > Prochlorococcus_A. The sequence goes on along the minus strand of NZ_CACOFR010000005.1, from coordinate 93,396 downwards.
GAATTAGCGGCTGGAACTATCCATAAAGCATTCGTTGCTGACTTAGAGGTTAAAAGAGAACTTAAATTAATTACTAATCCATCAAGATATACATCAAGAGCTTCAGAAGTATTTAAGAAAAATATTCTGCCACAATTTGCTAGTTTAGAGAGCCCATTACGGCAATTATAAATTTAATCAGAACTGAATTGCTTCTTTGTTAATTCCTACTCCTCCATCCTCGGCTTGTCCATCTCCTTTAATTATAAATTTATTTTCGTTTACATCAGTCTGATAAACGCACTTAACTATTGGCTTATCTCTTATAGATCCAATATAGGCAAAAGTATTCATTCTTTGCTTACATTCTCTTACATCTTCATTACTAATAGCTCCTTGTTTTTGTAAAACTGTCCAATTCTCTCTTCTAATTACGCATCCAGGCTGGAGAGCTGGTTGAGTTACAAAACTCGTGGATGGATTAAGAGTTGTATACATTTCAACATCAATCACAAAAGCGCTTGCACCCCATTGTCTACAAAATTCTGGGTCTGGAACAGCCATATCTAATTGTTGTTGACTAGCTATATTTCCCTGTCCGCCATCTGTTGTACTGGTAATCGCGCTACCAATACCAACTCCTAGGATTAATACTCCAGCAAGTACAGCAATGGTTCCTGAATTGAAGTTAATCTTTTGTTCAGAGGTAGAAGCAGGTAATCTATTATCTCTTTGTCCATAAGAATCAATATCTCTTGGATTTGAAGAATAATATCTTCTACTCGAGCCACTCCTTGGCCTTCTATTTGAGGGTGGTCTATTCACAGTACTTCAGTTGTTTTTGGTAAACCCATTGAATAGTTCATAACTCTACAATCAGGGTTGTAACTTAACTGACCATTTTGGAGCAAAAATTTAATTAAACCTTCAATTTCTGATCCAATTTTCCGAAGTTCATAATCATCTAAATCCTTTCCTGCTCTCTCTTTAATTAGTTCATTAAATTTTTCATTAATTTTATTTAAAGAATCTTCATTCCAAATAAACTCATTATCTGGATCAAGATCAAGAGTTAGTTTATTCGGATGAAACCGTAATTCATTATTAACTACTTCGGCAGTGAAAATTCTTACATGTCGAGTAGTGGATTTTAAAAGCATTTTTTCCATAATTTTGCGAAATAATCAACGAAAAAAACTATAATGTTCTAACTTTAATGTAGCTTATTAGTAAGTGTTAATTTATTTTTTGATTTAATAATGCGTGTTGTAATTGCTGGTGCTGGATTAGCAGGTTTATCTTGTGCTAAATATCTTGTTGACAATGGTCACATTCCCATAGTTTTAGAAGCAAGAGATGTTCTAGGTGGAAAAATTGCTGCATGGAAAGATGAAGATGGAGACTGGTATGAAACTGGTTTGCATATATTTTTTGGAGCTTACCCTAATATGTTGCAACTTTTCAAAGAATTAGATATCGAAGACAGACTTCAATGGAAAAGTCATTCAATGATTTTTAACCAGCCCTCCGAACCCGGAACTTACAGTAGATTTGACTTTCCAGATATACCAGCTCCCGTTAATGGAGTGTCAGCAATACTAAGTAATAATGATATGCTGTCATGGAATGAAAAGATTCTATTTGGATTAGGGTTAGTGCCCGCAATGTTAAGAGGCCAGAAATACTTAGACAAATGCGATAAAAAATCTTGGACTGAATGGCTAAAAGATCACAATATTCCAGAAAGAGTTAATGATGAAGTGTTTATAGCCATGAGTAAAGCTTTAAACTTTATTGGTCCGGATGAAATATCATCTACAGTCTTATTAACAGCACTAAACAGGTTTTTACAAGAAAAAAATGGTTCGAAAATGGCATTCCTTGATGGAGCTCCACCAGAAAGGCTTTGCCAACCAATGGTTGAATATATAACTGCTCGTGGAGGAGAAATTCACATGAATAGTCCATTAAGGCAAATCAACCTCAATGAAGACAGCACCGTTAAAAGTTTTACTATTGCTAATTTAAATGATAAAGAGAAAAAAGAACTTACTGCAGACGCTTATGTTAGTGCAATGCCTGTAGATCTGTTTAAATTAATGATTCCAAAACCTTGGAAAGGTATAGAGACTTTTTCTAAATTAGAGGGTTTAAATGGTGTACCAGTAATAAATATTCATTTGTGGTTTGACAAAAAATTAACTGAAATCGACCACTTACTATTCAGTAGATCCCCACTTCTCAGTGTTTATGCAGATATGAGCATCACATGCAAAGAATATGAAGACCCTGACAGGTCAATGCTAGAGTTGGTTTTTGCACCAGCAAAAGATTGGATAAATCGCAGTGATCAAGATATCGTTGATGCAACTATGGAAGAATTAAAAAAACTATTCCCCACACATTTTATGGGTGATGATAAAACAAAATTAAGAAAATACAAAGTTGTCAAAACTCCAAGATCAGTTTATAAAGCAGTCCCTGGATGCCAAGAGTACAGGCCTAGCCAAAATTCTCCTATAAAAAACTTTTTCTTAGCTGGCGATTATACAATGCAAAAATATTTAGCATCTATGGAAGGTGCAGTTCTAAGTGGTAAATTGTGCGCGGAGGCAATTAATTCGAAGTTTTCCAAAAACCCTCAAAATGTTTCCTAAAAACATTTTAAAAAGTTCCTAAATTAAATTAAAACTTTTTGAAAAATTCAATTTCTCAACTAGATAAAGCATATGAGATATGCCGTAAAGAAACTCAAAAATGGGCAAAAACCTTTTATTTGGGAACTCTCCTACTACCACTAGAAAAAAGAAAAGCTATTTGGGCTATTTATGTATGGTGTAGAAGAACAGATGAAATAATGGATAGTTTAGAAGCTTCAACTAAATCACAAGATGAACTCTCAGACAATTTAGATGACTGGGAAGAAAAAACAAAAAATGTATTTAAAGGAATTATTAAATCTGAATTAGATACAGTTTTATTGGATACAATCGAAAAATTTCCACAAAGTATTCAGCCTTACCTAGACATGATAGATGGTCAAAGGATGGATCTTAATAAATTTAGATACAAAGATTTTGATGAATTAAAACTCTATTGTTATCGAGTTGCAGGGACTGTTGGTTTAATGACGCAGAATGTCATGGGGATTGATAGCGCTTACACATCAGCGCCATGGAGTGCAAAGCCTGACCCTTCAGAAGCAGCTATAGCTTTAGGCATTGCCAATCAATTAACAAATATATTAAGAGACGTCGGAGAAGATAGACAAAGAGGAAGAATTTATCTTCCTCAGTCAGATATTGAAAGATTCAATTATTCCGAAGAAGAACTTTTGAAAGGTGAAATAAACGATCAATGGAAAGCTCTCATGAGTTTTCAATTAACAAGGGCTAGAGATTGGTTCCAAAAGTCAGAAGAAGGGATTAAGTGGTTATCTGCCGATGCAAGATGGCCAGTTTGGACATCATTACGCCTTTACAGAGGAATATTAGATTCTATTGAAAGGTTGGACTATGATGTTTTTAATAATAGGGCTTTTGTAAAAAATTCAGTAAAAGCTTTTGAGATACCTATTTCTTTTTTAATTTCTCGGATTAAATAATTAAGCAGGAGTTTTTTGATTAGCTAACAAATCCTTTAATTTAGATAGTTCGCCTGCCCATCTAGGATCAGGTGCTTCAAGATTAGGTGCATCACTATGGACAATTTTCTTAAAATCTTTCTTTTTCTTATTCCTATTTAAGTTTCCGCTATTTCTTTTATTCGAAGCAGAATCCTTTTTTTCTGAGAGTTCTACTCTTAATTTAGATCCATTAAATTCAAAGCCATTTAATTTTTGAATTAGTAAATTAGCATTATCTTCATTGTTTGTTGTCGCGAAACCAAACCCCCTACATTCCTTAGTTTCCTTATCTAAAACTGCTTTAAATCTTATTGAATCGGAAACTGATTTTAAAATCTTATCAAATTCTTTTGGATTAAATCCTTGTGGTAAGTTGCCAATGTAAATGCGAATACTCATAAATTTTTAAAAATGATTTTGAAGTCTGAACTTCTAAACAAAACTAAGCTATGTGTATTTAATCACATTTTGGCGCATTTTGTTCAATCCATTGCTTTGCTTTATAAATAGCTTCATCAAAATTATTCAATCTTTTATATGCAAGCTCCTTTGAAAGATACTTTAAAAGCTTTCCTAAGAAAGGGCCATCCTTTATTTTAAAATTTTTTTTGATCATGTCACCATTAAGTAGATTTGAGGGGTGAAATAATTTATCTTCTTTATCGCGCCATCTATTTAGCCAATTTAAGCGTAAATTTTGAGGTAAATAAAAAATAAAAGATGGAAGAAAAGTCTCTAATTCTTGATGTAGTTCAAATCGATCTAATTCATCTAACTGGGCAATATTTTTGTTCTTCAATAAAAAGTGCCATTTTCTCATTAACTTAGTTTTTGCAATTTCAGCTTTGCTAAATTGAAGTTTTTCTAAAGAGCCCTCATCTAAAATTTGGACAATAAAAAACAACGGTAAGAATGTCTCCCTTTCACTCTGATTAAGTTCTGCATAATTAATTTTATTTAGATCCAAAAAAAAAGAATCTTCATATAAACTATCAGAACCAAATATATTAAATTTTCTAACCATAATTACAGCCTCAAGGGCATTTGCGCCATTTACTATTTTCTGTATTTCATAATTAATCCTCTCTTTAGCAACAAGATATAATTTATCTTTATTTTTTTTTATAAAAGTAACTAACTTAATATCAACTTTAAAATTTAATTCTGAAACAAATCGAAAACATCTTAATATCCGTAATGGATCATTTAGTAAATTTGTTTCTGAATATGTTCTCAGCAGAGAAAGTTCTAGATCTTTTAGACCATTAAGTGGATCATACAAACACTTCTTATTAAATAAAAAGGCAATTGAATTAATCGCAAAGTCCCTTTTTCTCAAATCTCCTTCTACACAAGAAGACATTTGGTTAGCAATATCAATCGTAATATGATTAAAAATAATTCTTATTACTTCTCTTTTCTTATCCAAAATTATAAATTTTGATTTAGTGTTTTCTGCAATCTTTTTCCCAATTTCAATTGCATTTAAAGGTACCACAATATCAACATCAACTTCTGAAGTAATTCTTTTCAAAATAATGTCCCTTATATAACCACCAACCAAAAATGAACCTTCAGGTAAAAAAGGCAAAATGAAATCCCACTTGTAAATTTTTATACTTCTTTCTAATTCTTTAATAATTAGTGTATGATCAAAGTACATAATTTTTTTTAACTAATTATTGATCATGTGCATTTGCATTAACTGTAAATGGGTTGATAGATGTATTACATATCATGATGTTGAAAATAATCATGATGTTGATAATATTTGCGATGTTCCTAATTTTAAAGCACTTAAGCCTTACATACATGTATCCATAGTAAAAGATAATAATGGCGATTACAAAACAGACTGGGATGTTCAGTCGTGCGGGAGTTTTATAGAAGAATATGGAAAGTGGTCTAAAATAAATCCTGGTTTAGAATTACCTGTATGAAGGTAAATGCAGGATAATAAAGATGTCGGGAATCAACTAACATTAGTGATATATAGCACAGACGATACTTTTGGCTTTGGATACAGAAAAAACAATAATATTAAATCTGATGAATTATTTATAAAAAAATTTGATAATGATTTATGTAATAACTTGATTGTTGAATTTAACAAATTCATCTCCAAAGAAAATTTACAAAAAGTAAATAAAATATCAGTAAGCATAGGGCCAGCAAATTTCAATGCTTCAAGACTTATAGTAGTTTTAGCTAGAACCATCTCGCAACAAATAAGTTGTCCTTTAGATAGTTTTAGTTCATTTGAAATAATGGCAAAAAGAATAGCATCAAAAAATAATATTTTTACAAACAGACAATCATTCTGGATTTACAAAAAATTAAAAAGGAAGGGATTTATTGCAGGTAAATATGAGATTTTTCATAACGAAGAAAAAAAAGACGATCTAGTCATTCGAGAAATAACATTACCAAAAGTAATAAAAGAATTAGAGAGTAAAGAATATTTTTTTGAGGCTAATTATAAGGACGAAGAAGATTTAAAAGAATTATTAGATTTATCAAACAAAAATTTATTAAATGCAAGTGTCAATTCATGGCAAAAAGTTTTGCCACTTTACCCTATTTCACCTATTAACTAAGTATTCATCCAATTAAATTATTAATATTATCCTTAAGTTGCATGGTTACATATTTCAGTTCATCTTTCGATGAACTTTGTGGAGGTTGAACAGGTGTTCCCACTTTAATAACAATTTTTGAAAAAAAAGGAATAAAAAATTTAAATCTTACAAGTCTATTTGAATTAACTATTGCTACAGGCAATAATAATTTTTGATTCTTAAAGGCTAATAAAGCAGCGCCTTGTTTTGGCTTATTAACTCGGCCATTTTTTTGACGAGTGCCATCAATAAAAATTCCTATACAATTATTTTTTGATAATTTTTTACATGCTGTTTTAATAGTATTTTTATCAGCAATCCCCCTTTTCACAGGATACGCTCCACACGCCTTAATAACAAAGCCAAGAAAAGGTATTTTAAAAAGCTCTGCCTTAGCCATAAAAGATATATTGCGTCCAAGAGCATGACCTAATAAAGGAGGATCAAGTAAAGAACCATGATTAGAAACCATTATGAAAGAATTTTTTTTCGGAATATTTTCTCTACCTATTAAATGACCTTTAAAAACAAATTTATAAATAGGTAATACAAAAACTTTACTAACTAACTGATAAATTAATTTTTGAAAAATATCATTATCCATGCGAATTAATAAGTTATTTGATTCGAAGATGAAACTTGAGAAATTTTCACATCCTTCAAATGTCTTTTTCCTAAACCGCTAAGTACATTAGAAGGGCCAATTTCAACAATATGAAGATCACTATCTTTTGCCATTAAATTCATTGTCTCTCGCCACCTTACCCCATTACACATTTGATTCTCCAATCTGATTTTAAGCTCATTTGGATCACTACAAAGTGAAGGTTCATAATTACTTATAACTGGGAAAGAAGGTTTTTTAAATTCAATCTGCTTTAAATAATGAGAAAATTTCGCTGCAGGTTCATTCATAAATGGTGAATGAAATGCACCAGAAACATTCAATTTCAGAAATCTTTTACAAGAAATTTCTCTCGATAAATTATCTAATGCCTCATGTGATCCTGATAAGACAACCTGAGAGGCACTATTATCATTAGCAATTACAATGTCCTCAATTTTTTTTACTAACAAATCAAGTTGATTCCTATCAAAACCAATTACTGCTGCCATAGATCCTTTACTAGCATTTACCATTAATTGAGATCTTACTTTTATAAGTGATACACATTCTTCGAATGAAAAAACATCAGCACAATATAGCGCCGTGATTTCTCCAAGACTATGCCCAGCAACATAAGTTGGTTCAAAACCCTTATCCTTTAGAGCATCTAATAAAATCGATTCAACTAAAAAAAGACAAATTTGTGTATTTCTTGTATTATTCAAATCACTAAGAGGATTTGTTGGCTCAGTATTTAACTCACAAATTTCAAATAGATTTCTCTCAAATATCTCAGAAGCATAACTAAACCTCTCTTTTGTATTGGGCAAATTTTCAATCTCTTTTGCCATTCCAATTTTTTGTGAACCCTGTCCAGGGAATACCCATGCAACTGTCATAATGTTCCTATTTTGTTTTTAACCCCATTTAATGAGGGCTGCTCCCCAACTTAGCCCAGCACCAAAACCACTTGTTGCAATAATATCATTTTGTTTAATCTTATTATTTCTAATAGCCTCATCCATCATTAGCGGAATTGTTGCTGCTGAAGTATTGCCATATTTTTCTAAATTACTGAGAATTTTCTCTCTAGGGATTTTTAACCTATCTCCCACAGAATCCAATATTCTTTGATTAGCTTGATGCAATACAAGCCAATCAACTTCATCAGAACAATAATTGGTTTTTCTAAACAACTGATCAAGAATAATAGGCACTTCTTTAACTGCAAATTTATAAACTTCCTGACCATTCATCTGAATTGGAGAAAAACCTCCTCTTAAAAAATCAATGTTATCAATTATTGAATCCTTATTGTTAGTTGAAGGAAGATTAAGAAAAGAACCCCTCTCCCCATCAGTTCGCATATCAAAACCAATAAAATTATCAAATTCATTAGTAGCTTCAATTGCTAATGCTCCCGCACCATCTCCAAAAAGAATACAACTTCTTCTATCATTCCAATCAACAAAGCTTGATAATTGATCTGCTCCTATAACAATAGCCCTTTTAAAACTTCCTCCTTTTAAAAATTGTGATGCTGTTATTAAGGCGAATAAAAAACCACTACATGCTGCAGTTAAGTCGAAAGCCACGGCATTATAGGCCTTCAATTTAGATTGGATAGAGGGAGCTGAACCAAATAAATCATGCGGAGTAGAAGTAGCTAAAACAATCAAATCAATCGTTTTAATATCCCAATTAGCCATTTCAATCGCAGTTCGTGCAGCCTCATAACCCATCTCAGTGACGTTGCCCCCATAGCTAGAAATTCTTCTTTCAGAAATGCCAGTTCTAGATTTTATCCATTCATCACTTGTATCTACCTTTTGACTAATTTTCTGATTGGTGAGTATTTGATCGGGTACATAACTGCCACTTCCTTTAAATGAGACTCCAATCTGGTTAAACTTTATTCCTTCCAAAAGAATTTTTTAGTTACTTATATAAGTCAAACATAAATTTGACGCAATATGTTTTATGGATTTAAAACTTGAAGCTTTTGAAGTTGATTTAAATTTTCCATCACGTCATGACTTACTGCCGAGTGAGCCAAGCGAAGAGCGCTAACTACAGATAATGACTTACTGCTGCCATGACCAATAACACAAATACCATTTACCCCAAGTAATAGGGCACCTCCATGTTCAGCATGATCTAATCTTTTTTTAATTCTGAGTAAATTACTTTTTAAAAAAGCTGAACCAACTTTTCCCCGTCTCCCTCTTGGAAGCTCGGATTTCAAAATATCTAATAAAACGCCACCAACTGACTCAAGAAATTTTAATAATATATTGCCGGTAAACCCATCACATACTATTACATCGAAATTACCAGACAATACATCTCGACCTTCACAATTTCCTCCAAAATCAAAATTTTTTTCTGTAGATAGTAATTCAAATGTTTTTAGGGATAAATCATTCCCTTTACACTCTTCCTCTCCAATATTTAAAAGACCAATTCTTGGTTTTTTTACTTGTAATACATCTTTCGCATAAATATTACCAAGAAGAGCAAACTGATGTAGATAAGAAGGTTTACAATCGGTATTTGCACCAACATCTAAAACTAATACAGGACGAGTTTGATCCCTTGTTGGAAATAACGCACCTATAGCAGGTCTATCAATCCCTTTCAATCTACCAATTCTAAATATGGCAGAAGTCATCATTGCTCCTGAATTACCGGCTGAGTAAACAGCTTTTGCTTTATTATTTCTTACTAAATCCATTGCAACATTTATACTCGCGTTTTTCCTCTTTCTAACTGCAGTAGCTTCTTCATTCATTCCTATAGGATCTCCACTATCAATTAATTCAAGGCGTTTATTTTCTATTTCTTTTTCGAGTAAATCTACTAAACCAATTTTTTCTGCTTCAATTTTAACTTTTTCAATTTTACCAACAAACTTTATATTGATCGGAAATCTAGCTATAGCTTCAAGGCAACCCTCGAGAATTGGTCCAGGAGCATAATCTCCTCCCATACCATCAACTGCAATCCAAATTCTATTAGATTGCGAGTCCTCCACTTTATCTAAAATATTATCGCTATTTTGTAATCTTTTTAATGGATCAAAAACCAATGGCTGTAATGTATTTTTTGCCAACGAACTCGCATTTGAAACTACGCTACTAGCAGTATTCACAACAGATTCAGCGCTTGAAACTACATTACCTGCAACATTGCCTGCAACATTACTAGCAACATTACTAGCTGTGCTCACGACAGATCCAGCACCGGAAACGACGTTACCAGCAACATTACTAGCCGTTACGGCCGAACTAGCAGCAGTATCTACTAATGAAGTTACAGCAGCATTTCTTTTATACCAAATAACTAATCTTCTAATAGCTCTGGGCTTATTAATTTTATGTACAGTTTCTTTCCCCATTTATTTACCATCAAAAGGAGCAATATCGACAATTCTTTGAAAAAGATATCCTGTGCCTCTTGCTGTTAATATCAATTCTGGATTTGCAGGATCAGCTTCCAGTTTTGATCTTAATCTTGATATATGAACATCCACTACTCTTGTATCTACATGCCTCTCTGGTGTATATCCCCAAACCTCTTTTAAAATCTCTCCTCTACTAAATGGCTCACCTGACCTGCTTACTAAAAGCTCTAAGAGACTAAATTCCATACCAGTTAATCTAATTCTTTCATCGCTTTTAAACACTTGTCTTCGATTTGTATCAATTTTTATATCAGTAACCAAAATTAATCCTGAATTAGGCATTCCAGGAATTTGTTCTTTATCAATTCTTCTTAGAACGCACCTAATTCTAGCTTCTAATTCCTTTGGACTGAATGGTTTAACTACATAATCATCAGCCCCTAATTCCAAACCTGTTATCCTGTCTGCAACATCTCCCAATGCCGTTAACATAACAATTGGAACATCAGAATCTTTTCTTAATTCTTGACAAACTCCATAACCATCTAACTTTGGCATCATGACATCAAGTACTACTAAATCAGGCTCATAATCTTTAAATAACTTTAGTGCTTCTTTACCATCACTTGCAGTTACAACTTTGTAGCCAATCATGGAGAGACGTGTCTCCAGAATTCTTCTAATACTTGCCTCGTCATCTGCGACTAGGATTGTTTCTTTAGTTTGACTAGATAAAGCCATTTGTTTCTATTAGCTAATCAGTAAGAGAATTTACTATTAACCTAATCTAACTTGTAGAGGGGCCATATCCAAAACATTCAAGTTCCATCACATTATTCAAAAACTAAATGTCTAGCAAATTGTCGACTTTCATTTGTCAAAATTGCGGAACTGAAACTTCTCAATACTTTGGGAAATGTCTCAACTGTAACTCATGGAATACTATTGTTGAAGAGATTAAAAGCAAGAGATCTAAATATCAAGAATTTAAAAATAGTAAGCAAGCTATACCATTTAATGAAATTTCATCAAAAAAAATATCAAGATTTACTAGTGGTTTCAGGGAATTTGATCGAGTCCTTGGAGGTGGGATAGTCCCTGGATCTGTAGTTTTAATTGGAGGAGAGCCAGGCATAGGCAAAAGCACAATTGTTCTTCAATCAGCAGGAAAAATATCTCTCAATGAAAAAGTTTTATACGTTACAGCAGAGGAATCTTTAGAACAAGTAAAAATCAGGTGGGAAAGATTAAATCAAAACAGTATTAATTTAAAAATTCTTGCAGAAACGAATTTATCTCTAATTATTGAAGAAATCAAACGTGTAAATCCAAGTTTCGCAATTATTGATAGTATTCAAGCTATCCATAATCATGAGATGGAAAGTTCACCAGGATCTGTTTCTCAGGTTAGAGCATGTGCATCTGAATTACAAAATCTAGCCAAAGATAATAATATTGCTCTTCTAATAATTGGTCATGTTACTAAAGATGGCAGTTTAGCTGGTCCAAAAACTCTAGAACATTTAGTTGACGTAGTAATAAACTTTGAAGGAGATAATATTTCATCACATAGATTACTAAGAAGTATAAAAAATAGATTTGGATCAACCTTTGAAATTGGAATTTTTGAAATGCTTGAAGCTGGCTTACAAGAGATAAAAAACCCAAGTTCAATCTTTACAGACAAAGAAAATATTTCAGGTGTAACAACTACGATTACAAATGAAGGCACTCGACCATTTGCAGTAGATATACAAGCACTAGTAAATAAAACTTTCTACAGTAATCCTAGACGAACTACAACTGGAATTAGCATTAATAGATTACACCAAATTTTAGCTGTTATTGAAAAACACATAGGTATTAAATTATCTGAATTTGATTGTTATATAGCTACTGGGGGGGGATTTGAGATTAATGATCCCTCATCTGACTTAGGTGTAGCAATATCAATTTTATCAAGTTTAAAAAATATTCCGCCTTTGGCTAGTAGCTCATTTATTGGGGAATTGGGTTTGAGCGGTCAAGTTAGAAAATCGAATAACCTTCGAAAAAAGATAGAAGAGGCTGCAAGACTAGGGATCAAAAATATCATAGTGCCAAAATCAGAGGAGAATCTAAATAATAAATTGCAAAATTTAATCAATATTAAAGAGATTTCAAATATTAAAGAAGCAGTTGACTATTCTTTGTCAGGGTGAGAAATATTAAAGGTACATATCAATTGAACTTCTTCCTGAATTTTTCAGCCAATTCTCAATATCAAGATACCCACCAGGATATAACCTCACTGCTTTAGACCAGACCTCAGCAGCTTTATCAAACCAAATATCTCTCTGATCTAAATCACCATTTTGTTCAGCATATCTTCCCCTTTTTTCATAAATTAAACCTATATTTTTAAGACATGATGGCTGTTTAGGATTTTCAACTAATGCTTTTTGATAAGTTTCAATAGACAAATCTTCTTCACCGTTACTCATATATATTATTGCCATATTTTTCAAAGTCTCACCCCTATCAATTTTATTTTCTTCGAGCATTAAACTCTCCTTATAATACTCTAATGCTTCCGAATAATCACCGTTATTTTGGGCAGCCAGACCATCTCTGTAGTAGATATAAGCTTTTTTTTCTTTCTCTGCAATAGGCATTATTTTAACTATAGATTCAGCAATTACAGTAAAAGCTTTATCAATAAAATTGTCTCTGTTTTGATTACTAGGCACTGCTTTAAATCTAATAAAATTTATATAGTAATTTAAAAAATAACTATTTAAAAAGTCTATTACATTTATTATTATAGTTAAAAATGAAGTCAAGCATTAATTTGCTTCTATCGCAAAAGACATGGAAAGCATTCAATTAAGCATTACAGGAATGAAGTGCGGAGGTTGCGTTAGTACTGTTGAAAAAATATTGAATAATTCCGAGGGGATTGAAAATGTTTCTGTTAACTTACTCACTGAAAGTGCATATTTTGAAATTAGCAAAAAACACATTGAAATTGAGAGAGTTCTCGAAAACCTAAAAGATAATGGATTCCCATCAGAGATTTACATAAATGATTTTTCAAAAAAAATAAATAAAGATGAATTAGAAAAAAAAAAGAAATGGAATAATCAATGGAAGAAGCTAACTTTTGCTCTATTACTTCTACTATTTTCAGGGTTAGGTCATCTGGCGGAGGGGCAATATATAAATTTTCCAATATTAGGTAATTTATTTTTTCATGCTTCATTAGCAACATTAGCTTTATTATTTCCTGGAAGAAAAATAATTATTAATGGATTTAAATCATTTATAAGGAATCGTCCGGATATGGATTCTTTGGTAGCTCTAGGAGTAATTAGCGCATACATAACAAGTCTTTTATCCTTACTATTTCCTGCTACTGGTTTTCCTTGTTTTTTTAATGAACCAGTTATGTTGTTAGGATTTATACTTATTGGGCGTTTCTTAGAAGAAAGAGCAAGATATCAAACTGGTTCATCTATTGGAGAGTTATTAGATCTTCAACCTGAAATAGCAAATATCTTCACAAAAGATAATCAAATAAAGGCAATAAGAGTAAACGCCTTAAAACCTAATCAAGAGATTCAAGTTTTAGCAGGTGACAGAATACCTGCTGACTGCACTGTAATTCAAGGTAATTCATATGTTGATGTATCACATATTACTGGAGAATCCAAACCTATCGAAGTAAAAGAAGGTGAAAATTTATCCAGTGGATCTTTAAACCTTAATTCAACTCTTAGGCTAAAAGTACAAAAGGTTGGAGGGGAGTCTTCTCTTGCAAAACTAGTAAGTCTTATTGAATCTGTAAATGCTAATAAACCTCCAATTCAAAGGATTGCTGACAAAATCGCAGGCAAATTTACATACTTTGTTCTCATATTTGCTACCTTAAGTTTCTTTTTTTGGTGGATAGGAGCAAGGCAGATTTGGCCTGATCTGTTAAGTCATAATCATAATCAATTCATAACAAACTCAAGCCATACACTTCATAGTTCGCTTGGAAGTAATGCTGAAAATTTCCTTAGTTTAGCAATTCAATTGTCAATTGCTGTTTTAGTAATAGCTTGTCCTTGTGCGTTAGGTTTAGCCACACCAACAGTAATAACTGTTGCATCAGGTAAAGCCGCAAAAAAAGGGATTTTATTTAAAGGAGGTGACAAAATCGAGATGGCTTCAAAAATTAATCATATTATTTTTGATAAAACAGGCACTCTAACAAAAGGTAAACCTTTCATTGTTGATTATAAAAGTAATAATGATCATTCATTCTTATTAAGAGTAGCTGCTAGTTTAGAAAAGGAAAGCAGACATCCAATCGCAAACGCGTTAATTCAAGAAGCCCAAAAACAACATTTAACTTTATTTCCGATAAAAAAAATTTTCACCCATTCAGGCAGAGGTATTTCTGGAGAACTAGATTCAATTGATGGAATTATCAATATAGGAAATATTGAATGGCTACTTAACAAAGGAATAATTTTTGATAGTGATGCCAAAAAAGTCATTGAAAATGAAGAGGCACAAACCAATACAATTATTGGAGTGAGTATAAATGATAAGTTATTAGGCTTTATCTTATTAGGAGATTTACTCAGAGATGACTCAATTCAAACAGTTCAAAATTTGAGAGAAAACAAATTTAAAATTAATATTTTAAGTGGAGATAGAAAACAAACAGTTTTAGCTTTAGCAAAAAAAGTTGGTTGTGAAGAAAAGGAAGTTCAATGGGATCTTCTTCCACAAATGAAACTTAAGACTATAGAAAATTTAAAAATCACTAATAAAGTAGCAATGATAGGTGATGGAATAAATGATGTTCCAGCCTTAGCATCCTCAGATTTAGGAATTGCAGTGGGATCAGGAACTCAAATAGCAAAGGCAAATGCAGATGTAGTATTGATGGGAGATCATTTAAATGGATTACCCTATGCTTTTAATCTTGCAAAAAAAACCATAAGAAAAATAAGGCAAAATCTAATATGGGCTTTTGGTTACAACTTACTAGCTATACCAATAGCAGCCGGCATTTTATTTCCTAAATACGGGATTCTTCTCACTCCCTCAATCGCAGCATTATTAATGGCTACTAGCTCTATTACAGTTGTCATTAATGCTTTATCTTTGGATTAAATGAAAGGAAAATTTATTGTTATTGAAGGTATTGATGGATGTGGTAAGACCACTCAAATAGATGAACTATCTAAATGGCTTCCCAATAGTGGATTAATAAAGAAAGGTTCTAAATTAATCACAACAAGAGAGCCTGGAGGAAGCCTTTTAGGCAAAAAGCTTAGAGGACTTATTCTTGATAACAATCAAAATAACAAGCCTTCGTCGCTTGCAGAATTATTGCTTTATTCAGCTGATAGAGCTGAACACGTCTCAAAAATTATTTCACCTGCTTTAAATAACAATGATTGGGTGATAAGTGATAGATTTTCAGATTCCACCCTGGCTTATCAAGGTTATGGAAGGAATATAAATTTAGAAATAATTAAAAATATTGAAACTATAGTGTGTCAAGGAGAATATCCTGACCTAACTTTCTTCTTAGAAATTTCTCCAGAAGAGAGTTTATTGCGCAGAAAAAATGAAATTCCAGATAGAATAGAGTCTGAAGGTTTTAGATTTTTAGAAAAAGTAAATGAAGGTTTTAAATTAATTGCCAAAGAAAAAAACTGGAAAGTCATATCAGCCGCACAAAATATTAAAACTATCTCTAATCAAATTAAGGAGACTGTATTAAAAAATTTTTCTAATAACAAATGATTGAGGTAAAAAAAAATAATTTATTATTTAATGAAGAAGTCAACACATATCTTAACAGCATAATTAAAAACAAATCTTTTAGTAATGGTTATATATTTTATGGTGCTGAAGGAGTAGGGAAAAAAGAAACTGCTTTTCGATTTATAAATGAGATTTTCAAAAAATCTTCCCCAATCGAAAATATTGAAGAGAAAATTAATAACAATAACCATCCTGATTTGCTGATTATTAAACCTAATTCTCTATTGGCCACTAAAAACACAAAAAATTCTGATCTTGAAAAAACAATAAAAAGTGGATCAGAGATTATTAAGATTGCCCAAATACGAAATATTAAAACTTTTCTTGGTCAAAAATCAATAAACTCAGAAAAAAAAATTGTTCTAATTATTGATGCACACCTTCTAAACGAAGCAGCATCAAATTGCCTTTTAAAAACATTAGAAGAGCCTAGTAATGGGATTTTTATTTTATTAACATCAAAATTGAACCTTCTTCTAGAAACTATCATTTCAAGATGTCAAATAGTCAGGTTTCGCTCATTATCTAGCAAACGAATAGAATCTATTTTGAAAGATTATTTAGATCCTAGTAAATTTAATATTAATACAAAATTAAAATTTGAAGATTTAATAAACTCTGCCAATGGATCTCCAGGTCAATTATTGAAGAATATTAAAATTTGGAATGAATTATCAGATGAAATTACAAGTAAATTAAATTTCCCAATAAAAAATAGTTTAGAAATTTTAGAGGTATCCAAATTAATATCCGAACAATTAGAAATTCATCAACAGCTTTGTTTAGTAAATTTCATTCAAATTATTTGGTGGAGGAAGACAAAAAGCATTGATCTAGTAAAAAAACTTGAAAAGTTAAAATTTCACATAAGAAAAAACATTCAACCAAGGTTGGCATGGGAAATTACTTTTTTAAAAATATCGATGGAAGATATATAAAATTTAATCTCGTGCAGAGTTTATCAAATCAGGATTTCTTGCTTGAACAAAACCTTGCTTGGCAGTTTCAATTTGAGAACCAATAGGTAACTCGAGACAATATCCAGCTCCATATACAGTTTTTATATATATAGGCTTACGAGGATCAGGCTCTAGTTTAGTAC
Organism: uncultured Prochlorococcus sp.; assembly: GCF_902626525.1. GTDB lineage: Bacteria > Cyanobacteriota > Cyanobacteriia > PCC-6307 > Cyanobiaceae > Prochlorococcus_A. The sequence continues at coordinate 76,254 of NZ_CACOFR010000005.1, read as the reverse complement.
GTAAGTGTCTGATATGAACTCTTATCGTCTCAATATCATCATCAGGTTCATATCCCCATACTTCTTTAAGGATCAATGCTGGCGATACAGTTTGACCGTGCCTCTGTAAAAGACAATGAAGTAATTCAAATTCAAGATGCGTTAATCTTACAGGAGATTCAAACCATATAGCTTCAAATCTTTCCGGAACGAGAGTTAAGGGACCATAATTTAAAATTTCTTGCTGGTTACTAGAATTCAATTGAGCTCTGCTGGTTCTTCTTAATAATGCTTTTATTCGTACATGTAATTCTTCTAGATCGAATGGTTTAGTGATATAGTCATCAGCTCCAGAATTAAAACCAGTAACTTTATCTTTGAGGCCACCTAATGCAGTTATCATCAAGATTGGGATATTTGATGTTCTTTCATCTCTTCTAAGTCTCTGGCATAAAGTTAATCCATCAACACTCGGCAGCATTAAATCTAAAAGAATTAAATCTGGTGAGTATTGAAGAGCTAAAGCTTGGCCTTTAATGCCATCTTCAGCTTTTTGGACATCGAAACCAGAATGTTCTAAATGCCTAGCTACTAAATCACGCATATCACGATCATCTTCAATTAGAAGGATTGAAATTTTCATATTTATAGACTATTAAATTAAGATTAAATTTTGTAATACGATTCTCTCAAGAATTTAGAAAGATTGCTGAACTAATGTAAACAACTTTATCAATCAGATTTTTCAATTAACTCAATAACACGAATGAGTTGGAGCGAATTTGTATAATTAAAGTAATATTAAATTTTAGAATTTCTTTCGATTTTATTAATTATTTCTTAATAATTATAAGGGAATTTTAAATAAATATTGATTCCATTTGAAATAATAACTAATTCAAATTTTCAAATAAAAAAATGAAAACTGGATGAATGGTGACTCTCAGTTTTGTAAAATGCTTTAAATTTGAATATAATTTAAGATTTCTTATACGTGTTCAAGCAAACAATATTGTCTATATTAAAAAAAATATAGGTATTTATGAAAAAGAAGTCATTTATCTATTCCGATTTATCGAAAAAGCAACTAGAAAATCTTAAGGAATTTTTTGTTCAAAAAAAAGTTGAATCGATGAGCCATCAAGAACTTAAACAATATGTACTTGAAATAATCTCACATCAGATAAACGATACTATTGATAAAGAAGAAGAAATGGAAGCATGGAGAGAAATGGCAGATTTTTTTGGAGAGCAATTTGAAATTATTATTCAAGAAATACAAACAAAATATATTGATGATAAAAATGTTCTTGATACAGAAATAGATCCTCATAAGCAAAGATTAGAATTGCTTGAAAGGAACAATTTAAATAAAGAAAAAATGGATATGTGGGATGACTAGAATTTTTTTAAAGGTGAATTTTTTTATCTAAAAAAGAAATATATGATGAAATCATGAAGCTAAAAAATGAATTGAAGAACTAATTTTATAGTCATCCTGAAATAATAAGTGTTCTAAATACTGTATTTAAAACCTATCATTTTAAAGTACTAAAACAATATGTGTTATTTGTCTATATACTAATTATTAAACTATAAAAACTGTTCTAAATAGAACGCTCAATTCTTTATTAAAATTCACTACATATTTTTATTTATTTAATGTTTTTTTATTTAAATTTTCATTAAATTTAAAATTTCACATAACTAGAGTTATCTAAAAAATTGTTTATTTGTTTTGGCTATAGACGATGAATAAACTCGAATATCAACAAAATTGAGGAAGTACTTAAATTCCTTAATTAATTGTGCTCAAACTAAATGAAAAGATATAGTTTTGAAAATTGCAAGCACTAATACTCGGGTATATCTACTCCAGTATTAGTGCTTTATGGTTGTCAGGACTATCTTTGCGAATTAAATAAAGAGGAGTAGAAATAATTCAGGAGTCAAAGCACTTACCCGACTTTGCAGATAAGGAAGTGAATAAGACTGGAAGAGGGTAAACAAATGCCCTCTTATTTTATTTTTAGGCAAATTCAGAACACCAACCTTCTCGAAGTTCTCTTCTTTTTAGCAATATTTGCAACCTCTATATATGAGAATCTTTCAGTAGTATGAGTTTCCGGTGGACTGGACAAGTCAACAAGATAAAGCATTGAACAGTAAAGGCATATCAAATATTCATAGACCATGCAGATCTTTGTCTTCTTTTTCTTTGTTGATCTTACTCATAGTCCTTGAGATAACCCCACTGCTGTTCTTCATCATGAAGACTATACATTTGTACTATCCGTCATAAAGCATGCTGTGCCTAATTGAAAATTAGAAACCCATAAGAAAGCCCATTTTTATATTCAATAAAAACCATAAAAAAACCATTTATTATTTTTTTTGCGTATTCTGAGGTCTTAAATTTTGAAAGTTGTAGTGCTTTTAATAAAAAAGACCCTAGTAGAGTCTCTTTATTGTTACTGATTTTTGAATAAAACTCCCTGTGCGATAGTCAGGGTGATATTTTTTGAAAGTGCCTGACTGAAGTTGATATAATTTTTAGTAAAAAAGATCTCACACAGTTGAAGTGCAAATTGCTATGGGTTATAAAAGAATTAAGAACTTAAACGATCATCTACAAAGCAATTTTCACAAATAAAAATGTCATTATTAAATAAATTTTCGATTGAAGATATCATACTCTCGAGCAAAGAGGCATATCAAAAGGAACTCAAGAAAGGTATGGTTTCACAAATAGGAAAGTCATTATTTAATAAATTCTCGATTAAAGATATCATACTCTCAAGCAAAGAGGCATATCAAAAGGAACTCAATAACAAAGGTGTGGGTTCACAAATAGGAAAGTCATTATTTAATAAATTCTCGATTGAAGATATAATACTCTCGAGCAAGGAGGCATATCAAAAGGAACTCAAGAAAGGCATGGTTTCACAAATAGGAAGGTAATAGCAATAAGAGATTTAAAAGTACCCACAAATTAAATTTAAAAACCCCAAGTATCATGACATCGCATGAAGTTAGTTTAAGTCTTTAGAACTTTTTTGAACTCACCGGGGGAGGGGGATTATATGGAACTCATCAAGAGTAGTCATGACATATCTTGAAGTACTAAATACATAAAAATTTATAGAAAAAACCCATAAGAAAACACATAAGAAAACCCATTTTTTAATTGATTTTCTGATAAAAATATCCTGGAAAAAATTCAAGAAGAAAAAAATTTCTTTAGATGAATTTTCATACAAATTAGATCAAATATCTTCTTCTCCGATAAACATATATTCAGGAATATCTTGAGGATGATAATATTTCCACTCACATTTTGTACATGCCCATCGACTTCTTACTGGTTCCATACAACATCCCATAATTGCCCATTCTCCAGAAGCAAATGCTTCTTTAGTTGGATGTCCCCACAAACATTTTTTTACAGTTTTTTTAGCACCACATCTTTTACAATTTTGAACTTTATGCCAAAGATATTCACCATCCTGCAATAGAGGTAATTTTTCCATAAACTTCCCTCGAAAGTACCAAGTATCATCAATTTTAGGTGGAGAATTTTTCTCCATAATCATTCGTCAGAATCATATCCAGTAATTTGCTCGTATCGAATAAGAACTTCTGCCCAAGTTTTGCATTGACCTGCAGCAAAAAGAACCTCATCCCACATTTCTACTGAGAGTGGATTTTTATTTAGTAGTCTTGCCATTTTTCTTGATGCTTCAGGTTCATTTAGTTCATTCATAAGAAATCACCCTCAACTTCAAAAGGTATATACATCTCAGGATTCTTTATCCCATGTTTCTCTGCAGTTTCAAGCATGATTTTATGATCACGCACTAATGATTCATATGCTTCCTTTTCTTCCTCTGTAGCATCATTGGGTAATTTTTCACTAGTCGTTGCAAGTGCTAAAAGTTGTTGCCATTTTTTATTACTTATCATTAGATTTACTCATTACTCAATTAGAAAAATAACAAATCTCATGTCATAAAGTCAGTATTGAATCAAACAAAATAAAAACTAGGTATAAAATAAGAGCAATTATTTGTTATTGGTCATTCCTAAAAAGAAAGAAGATACTCCAAAAGATTTCAAAGCAGTTCTCTGGGCAAGTGCAGATAAATTACGTGCTCAAATGGATGCTGCAGAATATAAGCACCTTGTTCTAGGGATGATATTTCTGAAATATATTTCCGATACTTTTGAAGAACAGCAGAAAAAGGTTTTAGCAATGATAAGTAATCCTGAGTCAGATTATTACCTTGGAGATGATCCAAAAGATCATCAAGAAGCATTAGAAGATAGAGATTATTACACTCAAGCAAATGTTTTCTGGGTTCCTGCAGATGCAAGGTGGGAAGCACTTAGAGATAAAGCACCACAACCTGAAATTGGACAACTCATTGATAAAGCATTAGTTGTGATTGAGAATGAAAACCCAACTCTTCGAGGAAAATTAGATAAGAGATTTGGTGCTGCTCAATTAGAACCTGGACGAATGGGGGAATTAGTAAATTTGATTTCAACAATTGGTTTTGGAGAAGGACAAAAAGCAGGAGATGTATTGGGTGAAGTATATGAATATTTCTTAGGTCAATTTGCAAGTGCTGAAGGTAAAAAAGGCGGACAATTTTATACTCCTGCTCACATAGTAAAAACTCTTGTTGCAGTTTTATCTCCCGATAAAGGTCGTGTTTACGACCCTTGTTGTGGATCTGGCGGAATGTTTGTTCAGAGTGAAAGATTTATACAAGAGCAAGGTGGAAGAAAAGATGACATTTCGATTTACGGGCAAGAAAGTAACCCAACAACTTGGCGATTGGCAGCAATGAACTTGGCAATTCGTGGGTTCGCGAGCGATTTAGGTCAAGAACCTGCAGATACTTTTGCTAGAGATCAACATCCAGATCAGAAATTCGATTATATTCTTGCAAATCCTCCTTTCAATATTTCAGATTGGGGCGGAGAAAAATATGAGAATGATGTTCGTTGGATTTATGGCAGACCACCCGCCGGAAATGCTAACTATGCGTGGTTACAGCATATGCTGTGGAAGTTGAAGCCAAGAGGTCAAGCAGGAGTAGTTCTTGCTAATGGGTCTATGAGCTCTAATAAAGGGAATGAAGGAAATATTCGAGAAGAAATGGTTAGAAAAGATGTTGTTGAAGTAATGATTTCATTACCAGAACAATTATTTCTCAATACTCCTATTCCAGTTTGCATATGGTTTTTATCTAATGATAAAACGTATAGAGGAAGAGATCGCAAAGGAAAGACTTTGTTCATCGACGCAAGGAATATGGGAACAATGAAGGATCGCAAACAAAAAATCCTCTCAGATAATGAGATTTCTAAAATAGCTAATACTGTAAATTCTTGGCGAAAGGATAAGGAGTATGAAAATGTAGCTGGTTTCTGCTACGGAGCAAAATTTGATGAAATTGAAAAAAATGGATTTGTTCTCACTCCTGGAAGATATGTTGGTTTTCCAGAGACAGATGATAATGGCGAACCTTTTGATGAAAAAATGTCGAGACTAACTGCTTTGCTCAAGGAACAACTAAGAAAAGGGAATGATTTAGACAAGCAGATTGCAGAAAATATGAAAAAGATTGGATACGAAATCTAATATGAAAAGTGTAAAATTATCTGAGATAGCTGATTTTCAAGAAGGTTATGTAAATCCAAAGCAAACAAATAATAGTTATTTTGATGGTCCTATAAAGTGGTTGAGAGCTGTTGACTTGAATAATTCGAATGTATATTCGACAACTAGAACTCTTTCGGAAAAGGGGTTTGAAAGCGCAGGATCAAGTGCTTGTTTATTTCCTCCAAATTCATTAGCAATTAGCAAATCAGGAACTATTGGAAGAGTAGGAATTCTAAAAGATTGGATGTGCGGGAATAGAGCAGTAATCAACATCAAACCAAATGAAAAAATTGTAAATACAAAATACCTTTTTTATTGTTTACTCCATGGGCGTCCTCATATTGAAAGACTCGCTGAAGGAAGTGTACAAAAAAATCTTTATATTTCAGAATTATCTAAATTTGAAGTCCCACTTCCAAAAATGGATATTCAAGAGAAGATAGCTCAAATTCTTGGAACTCTTGATGAAAAGATTGAACTAAACAAAAAAACTTCTGAGACACTTGAAGAAATTTCTGAAGCAGTTTTCAAATCGTGGTTTGTAAATTTTGAGCCCGTTAGAGCAAAAGCAAAAAATCATTCAACAGGTCTACCAGATGAGATAAGCGATTTATTTCCAGTTTCATTTGAAGATTCTGAATTAGGCAGAATTCCAAAGGGTTGGTCGTATTCACCATTCCATAAATTCATGACTCAAAAAAAAGAGAGAGTTGGGCAAAGAAAAGCGACTGTTCTTTCCGCTGTAAATTCTGGTGAATTAGTAACTTCAGAAGAGTATTTTACAAAAAAAGTTCATAGTAAAAATATCGCTAAATACATCGCTATCGAAAAATACGATATAGCTTATAACCCATCAAGAATAAATATCGGATCTATTGGACTTCATTATGAAGATTATCTTGGTGCAGTTTCACCTATTTATATCGTTATAACTCCTTATATAGGTTGGCATTGGTTCTCAATAATGAGCATCAAACGTGATTATTTCAATCAAAATGTACAAGTGCTGTCATCAGGGTCGGTAAGACAAACTTTATCAATCGAGGATTTTTTGAGTATCTCAGTTGTAACTCCCCCTATATCTAGTCCATTGATAAGTTATTTCAATAATTTTTATGATTTACTATTAAAAAGGCAAATTCTTCTTAGGGAAGAGAATCTATATCTTCAAGATATTACTTATGCCATACTACCTAGACTCATGTCAGGAACACTAAGAGTCTCTGATGCAGAAAAAATATTAGATGAGGCAGGTATATAATGTCCTTGATAAATGAAGAACTTTTAGAAAATAATTCACTTGAATGGTTTGTAGATCTTGGATATCAATATGCTCATGGTCCAGATATTGCACCAGATGGGAGATCTCCAGAGAGAGATGATCTGAGACAAGTCTTTCTATTAGAGCGTTTGAAATCAGCACTAATCAGACTAAATCCTAAAGTTCCAACAAAAACTATTGATGCAGCAGTTCTTCAAATTACGAATTCTAATATTCCTGGATTAGTTGCATCTAATCGTCAGTTTCATATATTAATGACCAAAGGACTTCCTATTACATACATAGAAGGTAACCAAGAAATTGGAATCCGCCTAAAGATAATTGATTTTGATAATCCTGATAACAATGATTGGTTAGTAGTCAACCAATTAGCAATTCATGGTCCAAAAAATAATCGAAGACCAGATGTTGTTATTTATATAAATGGTCTCCCAATAGCTGTAATTGAACTCAAGAATCCAGCAAATGCAAAAACTGATATTTGGGATGCTTTCAACCAACTAAGAACTTATAAAGTAGATATTCCTGATTTATTTACTCCCAATGTTCTATTAGTAATTAGTGATGGAACTTATGCAAAAGTAGGATCAATTTCTGCGAATGAAGAAAGATTCCAGCAATGGAGAGTTATTGAAAAAGAACAAGATTTGGATCCACTTGGAAAGTTCAAACAACTAGAAACTTTAGTTAGAGGATTATTCGATAAAAAAAGATTATTAGATTTCATACGTTCATTCTGTGTCTTCGAAGAAGAAAAAGAAATTATCAAAAAGATTGCTGCTTATCATCAGTTTCATGCTGTAAATACAGCAGTTGAAAGAGTCATAGAAGCAAGTAAACCTGATGGTGATCGCAAAGGTGGAGTAGTTTGGCATACCCAAGGTGCAGGCAAAAGCATTGAAATGGCATGCCTTGCAGGAAAATTGCTAACCGATAAAAGACTTCAAAATCCAACTTTAGTGATGGTTACTGACAGGCAAGATCTTGATGGTCAGTTATTTGGTGTATTTACTGGTTCTGGTGATTTATTAGGAGAGAAACCTAAGCAAGCAGAATCAAGAAAAGATCTAAGAGATCTATTAGATAACAGACCTAGTGGAGGAATTATTTTTACAACCATTCAAAAATTTGCAACAGAAAAGGATGAAGAAAAATTCCCTGCATTGACTGATAGAAAAAATATTGTGGTTATTTGTGATGAAGCACATCGAACTCAATATGGTTTCAAAGGAAGAATTGATTCAAAGACAGGAGAAGTGAAATATGGATTAGCAAAAGGACTTAGAGATGCTCTTCCAAACGCAACTTTCTTAGCCTTTACAGGAACTCCAATTTCTCAAGATGACAGAGATACTCAGGCAGTCTTTGGTCATTACGTTTCTGTTTATGACATTCAGCAAGCAGTAGATGATGGGGCAACAGTTCCGATTTATTACGAGTCAAGATTGGCAAAACTAAAACTCAAAGAAAGTAGTACTCCGACTTTAGATAGTAAGTTTGATGAAATATTTGAAGATGAAGATGATATTTCTTCTACTGAAAAAGCAAAAAGCAGATGGGCAGCATTAGAAGCTTTAGTAGGAGCAGAACCTCGACTGAAACAAGTAGCCAAAGATCTAATTTCCCACTATGAACAAAGATCTAAAACACAACCTGGAAAAGCACTGATTGTTGGAATGAGCAGAGAAATCTGTGCACGTCTTTACAACGAGATAGTCTCACTCAAACCAGAATGGAAAGATGAAGATCACATGAAAGGTTCTGTAAAAGTTGTTATGACCGCATCTGCATCGGAGTCGAAACTTCTTCAACCTCATCACACAAACAAACAACAAAAAAAGGATTTAGAAAACAGATTCAAAGATCCAAATGATCCACTCAAAATGGTTCTTGTAAGAGATATGTGGTTGACAGGTTTTGATGCACCTTGTTTAGCAACTATGTACGTAGACAAACCAATGAAAGGAGCAAATCTTGCTCAAGCAATTGCAAGAGTCAATAGAGTTTTCAAGGATAAACCAGGTGGATTGATTGTTGATTACATAGGTATTGCTCCACAACTAAAAGAAGCACTCGCTACTTACACAGCAGCAAACGGAACAGGAAAACCAACTCTTGATACAAGTGAAGCAGTTCGTATACTTCTCGAACAAATACAGATCGCAAAAGATTTACTGCATCCAGTTGAATGGATGCACTTTAGAGAGAAAGGAAAAGCATTAGAAATTATTCCAAATTGTCTTGATCACATTCTAGAAATAGATGATGGGAAACAAAGATATTGCGATACAGTTCTAAAAATCACCAAAGCATTTGCACTATGTGGAACAACTGATGCAGCAATAGAACATAGTCCTGAAATAGCATTCCTACAAGCAATAAGAGCAATGCTTATAAAAGGAGATATTGCAGGAAGTCCACCTAAAGATTACGGATTTGAATTACAACAACTTCTATCTGAATCTTTAGTCTCTAATGGCATAACTGACGTATTCAAAGTAGCTGGTCTGAAGAATCCAGATATAAGTATCATGTCAGATGAATTTTTATCAGAAGTAAGTAAGATCCCTCAAAAAAATTTAGCAGTTGAGTTGCTCCAGAAACTACTGAATGATGAAGTGAAAAGTAAATTCAGAACAAATGTAGTCAAACAAAAAAACTTTAGTGAAATGCTTTCAGCATCATTGAATAAATATAAAAATAGAGCAATAGAAGCAGCACAAGTTATAGAAGAACTTATAGCAATGGCAAAAAAATTCCGAGAAGATTTAGAACGTGGAATTGCATTAGGTTTATCTTCCGCAGAACAATCTTTTTATGATGCTCTTGCAGATAATCCCTCTGCAAATGAACTAATGAAAGAAGAAGTTCTTGCAAATATGGCAAAAGAACTTGCAGAAATTATGAGAAAAGATGCAAATATTGATTGGCAATATAAAGAAAATGTTAGAGCAAAACTGAGACTCAAAATCAAAACCCTTTTGAAAAGATATAAGTATCCGCCAGATGAACAAATTGCTGCAGTTGAAACTGTCCTTCAACAAGCAGAAACTCTTGGAGAGGAATTAGTAGCAAGTTAGTTTTTCTATTTTTTAGCCAGAAAAAAGGAGGCTGTTGCTTTTCGATTTAGATTAAATATCAACTACTAGAATTCAAAACGTTGCATAAAAAAACACATTTTTGAAAAGAGCTATAACCCATAAAAAAACCCATTTCTTATCTTTTTTTTGAGGTATCCTGAGGTCGGGTGACGTTCTAAATTTTGAAAGTTCTAGTGCTTGCAAAAAAAAAGACCCCGAATGGAGTCTCTTGATTACTACTGATGTTTGAATAAAACTCCCCGGGCGGGATTCGAACCTGCGACCAATCGATTAACAGTCGATCGCTCTACCGCTGAGCTACCGAGGAATATAAAATGAATTTACCTCTTTAAAGTGCCTTATGACAAGTAAAAATATTAATTATATTGAAATTTTGACGGTTCTTGCCAACTAGATAAAAAACCATTTTTGAGCTCTGCTACTGCATCAGCGTAAGTTAATTCTTCATAACGATGAGTAATCCACAAAGCGGACAAAGGTTTTTTATGGTCATTTGTAAGATTTTTAATAATTTTTAAAACTTTTAATTGGCTGGTTTTATCTAGTAACGCTGTAGGCTCATCCAAAAGGATAAAATTTCTATTACTTATAAGAGCGCACGCGATAGTTAAGCGTTGTTTTTGTCCTCCGCTTAAAGTATAAATTGGCCTTTTTTCAAAACCAGTTAGTCCAACCTGATCAAGCACATATTCAATTCTTTTTCTAATTTCATAATCACTTATGTTTTGATTAATATTTATCATGAGTTCGCTCCTACAGTTTGGCATCAATATCTGGTGATCAGGGTTTTGAAATACCATACCAATATTTGCTTTAGAATTAACGATTCCATTATTAGGTTTAATTATTCCATTTATTAATTTTAATAGAGTACTTTTTCCGCTTCCATTTTTACCAATTACCATCCACAATCCAGTTTTTTTGATTGATAGATTACATTTAAAAATTAAATTTTCTTTTTTCCCAGGATATGAAAAAGAGACATCTTTAAAATTAATATGAGGTATTTCATTTTCAAAAGAATCACTCATTAATGCTATCAATCTATATTTAGAGAAAATCCTGGCCTTTTAGCTCCTCCTGCTACTGATGATTTTTCATATATCTGCACAGAGGTAATTTCTTGAGCTCTGACAGAAATTAATTTATCTTGCACTTTGTCACAACTTAATTCAATCAATTTTGAAGTTCCTACAGTTTCATTCATATGATTTTTTATTTCATCATAAATTCTTTTAACATCCTCTAATTCTTTCTTCTGAATTGAGAGAGGAAAAGGAGAATATCTGAGACTTAGTTCAAGCGAATACATAAAATAATTATCAAAACTCTTTTTATAATAATAAATTTTCTTCCTAAGAAAGTTATTTTAAATTAAATTCTTTTGAGAAAATCATATAAAAGATATTTAAATATAATTATTATATATATAATAATTAATTTTAAAATTTTAATAATAATTTCATGGAAATAGCGAATGATATCACTTCTCTAGTTGGAAATACCCCATTAGTCAAATTAAATCGAATTAGAAAGTACTTTAATTGTTATCCCGAAATAATAGCCAAGCTCGAAAGTTTCAATCCATCGGCCTCTGTTAAAGATCGAATTGCTTATTCAATGTTATGCAATGCCGAAGAAAGAGGATTGATAACTCCAGATAAAACAACATTAATTGAAGCAACAAGTGGAAATACTGGCATCGCATTAGCAATGGTTGCTGCAGCAAAAGGATATAAATTGATATTAACTATGCCTGATACTATGAGTATAGAAAGAAGGGCAATGTTGAGAGCATATGGCGCCGAATTACAGCTAACACCAGGGAAAGAAGGAATGAAAGGAGCATTAGATCTAGCTAATGAGTTATCTTCAAGCATTTCGAATAGCTATCAATTTAATCAATTTGAAAACTTTGCTAATCCCGATATTCATGAAAGAACAACGGCGCAAGAAATATGGATTCAGTCAAATAATAATTTAGATGGACTAGTTACAGGAGTAGGCACAGGAGGAACAATTACAGGTTGCGCACGTTTTTTAAAAAAAGTTAATCCAAATTGCAAAATTTATGCTGTAGAGCCAAAAAAAAGTGCTGTAATTTCTGGAGAACCAGCAGGATCGCACGCGATTCAAGGCATTGGAGCAGGTTTCGTACCGAAAGTACTAAATACTAAATTAATAGATGAAACTATAAAAATAGATGACGATGAAGCGTTTTATTATGGGCGTCTATTAGCTAGATTGGAAGGCCTTTTATCAGGTATAAGCAGCGGAGCTGCATTAGCAGCAACTATAAAAATCGGAGAAAGAAAAGAACTAATGAATAAAAGATTAATAGTAATTCTTCCAAGTTTTGGTGAAAGATATTTATCAACAGCAATGTTTGAATCGAATACTTCAATTCAAGCAAGAAAAGATGGTTATCTTTAATCAACAATTTTAAAATGAAAAAAAATTTTTATGAAGAATTAGGCCTCAAAAAAAATGCGACCAAGAGTGAAATTAAATCTTCATATCGTTCATTAGTTAAGCAACATCATCCTGATGCAGGGGGGGACAAAGAACAATTTCTTGCCATACAAAATGCCTGGGAGACTCTCAATGACCCTATAAAAAAAGAAAAATATGATAGAAAAATTTTCTCTTCAAATGCCTCATTTGATTCATTAAATCAAAATTGGGAAGAAAATTTTAATTCAAAGAAATATAATTCATCAATTAAAGATAAAGAAGTTGAGATATGGATTAAAGAAATTTACAATCCGATTAATAGATTAATTAGCCAAATAATTAAGCCTTTGAATAATGAAATAAAAGAATTATCTGCAGATCCTTATGATGAACAATTAATGGAAAATTTTTGCAGTTACATAAGCATTTCACAAAAGAAAATAGAAAAAGTTGATAAGATTTATTTTAAGAAATTAGTACCAAATTCTATTTCAGCTTTAGGATTAGATCTTTATCATTGTTTTTCACAAGTAAAAGATGCACTATCAGAGCTCGATAGATATACACAAGGATATGTAGATGATTACTTATTTGATGGTAAGGAAATGATAAAAGAAGCAAAAAGAATTCAATCAAAAATGGCTTTAGAGAAAAAAAATAAAAATTTTTAAATAAAAATTCTACTGAATATATTCTTTAAGTTGGTCTAATTTAAACCAAACATCTGGAACAGGTCTACGCCATCGGACCTGAGCATATTCCTCTTTGACCGCAAGAATCTCTCCAGGACCTTCAAAAACATAATTAGGTAAATCATCATCACTTGCAAGCGCCTCAATACTTTTTATATATATTTCTCTATCTACAAAAACTAAGCTTCCCTTCTTGAGAGGTTTCTTTGGAATAGAATCTGACATAATAAAGTCAAAGAAGTTATTTGAAATTTATTATACAAAAACTTGTTTGATAAATATTTTAAAAAACTGATTACAGAATAATAATTACAAACTTCTAAAAAATTTAATAGCCTTTAACTATAAATATATATTAAATATGCGTATCCTATTACTTGGCTGTACTGGATTTGTTGGTAAAGAATTAGTACCAACACTACTTAATGAGAATCACGAGTTATATATTGTAAGTAGAAAACCTATAAATAAATTAAAGGTTGATTTAGATTTCAATAAATTCAAATTTCTTCAAATAGATTTATCAATAGAAAAAAACTGGAATAACGAAAATCTTCTAAATATTTTAAGAGAAACAGAGGGAATTATTAACTTAATGGGAGAACCCATAGCAGAAAAAAAATGGACTGTTTTACAAAAAAAGGAGATTGAAAATAGTAGAGTCAATACAACTAGATTCATGATGAATACTCTTAAAAATTTCAAAATTAACCCAAAAGTTATTGTAAATGGATCAGCAATAGGTTATTACGGGACAAGTTTGTCTGATGAATTTACAGAAAATAGTACTGTAGGGAAAGACTTTTTAGCTAATCTTTGCAATCAATGGGAAGCAGCTGCAAATAAAAAACCATTATTCTCAAGATTAGTTATTTTTAGAATTGGAATTGTTTTGGAGGCAGATGGAGGAGCATTAGGGAAAATGCTTCCTGTATTTAAAATTGGATTAGGTGGGCCAATTGGAGATGGTATGCAATGGATGAGTTGGATTCATAGAAGTGATTTATGTGCATTAATAACTAAGGCATTAGTTGATAAAAAGTATTCAGGTGTATTTAATGCTGTTGCACCAAAGCCAGTATTAATGAAGGATTTTTCTAAAACTATAGGCAAATGCCTAAATAGACCAAATCTACTGCCAGTACCGGGAGCAGTTCTAAAAATATTATTAGGAGATGGAGCAAAAGTTGTATTAGAAGGTCAAAAAGTAGTGAGCAGTAAACTTAAAAATTTTTATTTTAAATATCCTCTTCTTGAGAAAGCAATTTACGCATCCACCAAGAATTAATACCGTTTACTAGAGCACCAATAATTAGAATTGTTATTAGTGGAACTACAAGAGGATTCCAAACTTTCTGAATAATATCAATAAAAATAAATATTCCATTTAATTGCATAATTATTGCAAAAACAAAAAATATTGAAAAAAAAATTACTGTAAATAAGTTTATTAACAACAAATTATCGATAATTTGTTTTATTTTATTTTGAATATTTTCCTTAGTCATTTTTAATGACAAAATTCATATTATCCACCATCTTAATACAAGCTTTATTTTCACCTAGTCTTTTTTTTGCATTTTCATTACATGAAATCAAAAAATTTTTATTTAGCTTAATTAGATATATTAATTTAATGATCAAGTTAATTGTCTGATTAATTTGATCTTTTTTATTTTCAAAATTACTGGCACAAAAAACATATTTACCAAGCAATCGTCTTTGAGCCTCTGCAAAAGATTTTGTAAATTGTGGACCTTTACCTTCAATTTGAATAACTGGTTTTCCTAATCCAATTGCTTGCTCTGCTGCGGTTCCTGTCATACTTATACAGCATTTACTTTTCAACAAGATTTCGTCAAAATTATTCCAGTATAAATTCACCTTTAAACATTTATATTGAAATTTAAAGAGATTCTTCTCATTAATTTTTTCTAAATATATCCATTTTCTATTTTTGAATATATCCATTATCTTTGATGAAGATAGAGAATTAACTATTGCAAAATTAAATTCAATTTTTTGAAAATAAGAACAATTTGAAAGATCCTCTAATACCTCTAAAATCAAAACTAAATTTTCTAAAATCTCAGGAAATCTACTCCCTGGAAATAGTCCAATACTAAAGTCAGATTTCTTTAACTCTTTATTTTTAAAATTAAACTTATCCATAAATGGATTGCCTAAAAAGGATACTTCCTTTTTTAATTGCAAAGTTAAATCATTCGCCGTAAGAAAATCTCTTGTGTATATTTTTTTTGCCTTTTTTGACAGCAAAAAAAATTTCGAGGGCCATGGTAATTTTAACTTCCCTTCATAATGACTTGAATAGGCGACTAAATACGTAAAAAAATCTTTTTTACATAACCATGCAAAAAATATTGGTACAATGTCTCCAACTACAAAAAAGTAATTATATTTTTTTCTTATTTTATAAACTAAATATAATCTCTTTAAGAGATAAATTATTTCTCCTCCAAATATCTCATTTAATCTTCCCTTAAAAGAATTGTAGCCAATGCCACCAGTACTAAATTCTTTAGTTTTGCCAATAATCTTTATTTTTTCTTTTTCATAAAAATTTCCTTTCCCGACAATAGGCAAAGCATCTACAGAATAACCACTCTTTAGTAATTGCTTAGCTATCAAGCTTCCTGATAGATCTTCTCCATGACCATTACTCAATAATAAAATTCTGGACAATTTAAAATTCCAACCATTTTTCAAATTTGGTTAATTCAGGCCAATCTGGATATCTACTAAAACCGTCTGCAACAGATTCTTTCAATTCACTTTTAACATCTGGCATCATCAAAGTCATTTTTTTTATTAGCTCAACATGATCCCTGACACCTTTGTTTTTAGTTGCCAAAAGGGCTAATGATAAATTCATTCTTGCTTGTGGATCTTGCTGATTTAATCGAACAGCTTGTCTGGCAGCTACCAAAGCTTCTTCATTATTCTTTAAAAGTAGTTGAAGCCATGATAAGCAAGTCCAAGCTGCAAAATGATTTGGTATCTGCTGTATTATATTTTGAAAATCCTGAGCAATAGGAATTAAATCTTGCCCATCTTTATATTTTGATAGAGCTCGATTAAAATCCTCTTCTATAGGATTAATTTCGTTATTCATTATTATTTAAACTGCAAAAGAGCTTCCACAACCACAAGTTTGGGAAGCATTGGGATTTACAAAATTAAAGCCACCTCCTATTAATTCTTTACTAAAATCTAATTGCATTCCGTAAATATACAAGAGGCTCTTAGGATCACACACAACTTGAAAGCTTTGATCTGAATTTAATGAATAATCATAAACTTTATCATCAGAATTAATTTCTTTATTTTCTATAAAATCCATCGTATAACTCATTCCACTACATCCACCTGATCTTACACCCACTCTTAACGCTTTTTTATCATTTTGTCCTTTCAATAAATGTGAAATTTGCTCAATAGCATCATCTGTAATTAAGATTCCTTTCCCATCATCAGAATTTGTAATTTCTTGTTTAACTTTTAAATTCTCCATAAACAAAGATATCTACTATTTATAATATAAAAACTTAATCGATAGTATGCATAGAACAAACAATATCCAAACTTGATTTGTTATAATTCTAAGAAAAAGTGAAAATTGCAATAGTTGGTTCTGGGTTGGCTGGGCTTACAGCAGCAGTAAATCTAGTTGATGAAGGTCACGAAGTAGAAATTTACGAAAGCAGATCTTTTTGGGGAGGTAAAGTAGGTAGTTGGGAAGATAAGGATGGTAACCATATAGAGATGGGTTTACACGTATTTTTTTATAATTATGCAAATCTTTTTAAATTAATGAAAAAAGTGGGGGCTTTGGATAATTTACTCCCAAAAGATCATACTCATTTATTCATAAACAACGGTGGTAATTTGAAATCTCTAGATTTTAGATTTCCTTTAGGGGCACCATTTAATGGACTAAAGGCTTTTTTTACAACTGAACAACTTACTTGGATAGACAAGTTACGAAATGCTCTAGCTTTAGGTACTAGTCCAATAGTTAGAGGATTGATAGATTATGAAGGCGCAATGAAAATTATCAGAGATCTAGACAGGATTAGTTTTAAAGAATGGTTTTTAAATCATGGTGGAAGTAAAAAAAGTTTAGAGAGAATGTGGGATCCAATAGCTTATGCTTTAGGTTTTATTAATTGCAAAGATATTTCAGCAAGATGTATGCTTACCATCTTCATGATGTTTGCTTCAAAAACTGAAGCTTCCAAACTTAATCTTTTAAAAGGCTCTCCTCATAAATGGCTAACCCAACCCATTGTCGATTACATCAGAAACAAAGGGTGCAAAATCCACTTAAATCACAAGGTAGAAGAAATTATTTACCAAAAGGAAAATGCCTCTTACTTTGTTAATCAATTAAAAATATCTTCTCCTAAAGGAACCAAGACGATTTTTGCCGATAAATTTCTAGCAGCATGTGATGTGCCTGGAATAAAAAAAATCATTCCAAAAGAATGGTATCGATTTAAAGAATTTGAAGGTTTAAAAAAACTTAGAGCAGTAGCAGTTGCAACGATCCAATTAAGATACGATGGTTGGGTCACTGAATTACAAAATAATAAAAATACTGGAAACTCCCCTTCTGGACTAGATAACCTGCTATATTCTGCTGATGCATCTTTCAGTTGTTTTGCAGATTTAGCACTAACAAGTCCAGCAGATTACAGGAAAAAAAATATGGGATCACTGCTCCAATGTGTTTTAACTCCTGGTGATAAATGGATGGGAAGATCTACAGAAATAATCACGAAAGAAATAGATAAAGAAGTTCGCCGTCTATTCCCATCTTCAGAAAATCTTAAATTGCTTTGGAGTAACGTTGTGAAAATCCCTCAATCTCTTTATAGAGAATCGCCTGGTATGGATCTATTTAGGCCTGATCAAAAAACATCCATATCTAACTTTTTTATGGCAGGAAGTTATACAAAACAAGATTACATAGACTCTATGGAGGGAGCTACAATGAGTGGTCATTTAGCTGCTGCGGCAATTTTAGAAAAGAAAGCCGAATTAGCAAAAAATCTAGCCGTAAGTTAACTGATGGGTACTTGGCTAAAACATGACGTAATCACTATAGTTAATGCGCCTCTTGAAAACGTTTGGAATACATGGAGTGATTTAGACTCAATGTCACTTTGGATGAGTTGGATTGAATCTGTAAAAACAGTTGAGGAAGAAACCACAACATTACCAGATTTAACAGAATGGACGTTAGCTGCAAATGGTTTTAGATTTAAATGGAAAGCTCAAATTATTGAAAGGATCGAAAAAAGTAAACTTAAATGGAAATCTATAGGAGGTTTACCAACTGAGGGGTCAGTAGTTTTCGAGAGCAAAAGTGATCAAATCACAACAGTAAATTTAGCAATATCTTATGAGCTGCCAAAAATGATTGCTCGGCTTATGGAAGAGAATATTTTGGGTAAAATGGTTACGAAAGAATTACAGGCTAATATTGATAGGTTTAAAGAATTAGTTGAAAAGAATTATAAAAAAGATTTTTCTAACTAAAAATATTAATTGCTTCATCTAGTATTCCCTCAAAAGTAAATTTTTTTGCCTGACTATCAACTCTGCCAAAAATCTTTTTACACATTTTTGTTGTTTGAGGTCCAATAGTTAACAATTTAGTTTGATCCAAATATTTCAACCAATCTTTACCAAGCGTTTTTTCTAGTAAAAAAGCAGAATTTAAAACGGTTTTGCCACTTGAGAACATTATTGCATGGACATTTCTCTTGGAAATAATATCAATTGTTTCTTCTGGAATTGAATCAGGACATCTAGTTTCATATACAGCAACCTCCGATACACAAGAACCAGCCTTTCTAAATTCACTTGCGATGAAATCCCTTCCTCCTGTTTGGACTCTAGGCAAAAATACACGTAGTCCGTAACCTGATATTGGGAAATTATTAATTAAACTTTCGGCAACAAATTCTGGAGGTATAAAATCTGCCTTGATCCCAAAATCATCAAGAGTTTTTGCAGTTTTTTCACCTACTACGGCGATTTTTATTTTTTTTGAACACTCTTTTAGAGAACTATTCAAATATTTAAGCCTCTTATCTACAAATTTAATCCCATTACTACTAGAAAAAATAATCCAATGAAAATCATTTATTTGATTTAATGCTTCATCAAGAGGATTCAAGTCATCAGGATCGCCAATACTTATTGCAGGGAAATCATATATATTTGCTCCCTTTTTTATAAATATTTTTTTAATATCCAGTATCCCCTCTATTGATCGAGTAATAATTATATTTTTTTGATCAAGAGGTAGATCAACTATTTTCATCGTTTTCCTCAACATTGATTTCTTGATTTTTAATTTTTAATTCATCAAGAAGTTTCAAAACTGATAATCCTTTATCAAGAATAATATCATCTTTAAAAATTATCTCTGGAACCCTTCTCATCTCTATTCTTTTTCCTAATTGATGTCTTATGGAGCCTTTAGAATTATTCAAATTTTCAACAATTTCTTTCCTTACTTTCTCTTTTGCAGTTGAAGTGACATAAATTTTACAGTGTTGTAAATCAGCTGATAAATCAATCTTAGAAATATTTACAAAATATTCTCTAATAAGATCATTGTCCACATCATTTTGCAAAATCAATGTTATTTCTTTTTTCAAAAGAGAAGAAACTTTTGCAAGACGGTAATTATTTGGCATTATGATCGTAAATTTAATGGGGTTGTCATCGCGTGCAAGACAAAATAAAAAGTTATGAAAGCACTTACAATACAAGATATTAAACCTACTATTGTTAGTGGATTTGATCTATTCTTAAATAAAGGTTCAAGTAATGCAACAAGTCCTCCAGCAATAATAGATATTAAATACTTAGGATATCTCGCAACATTTGAAAAAAATTCGCCCATTAGCTCCACAAATTGATTACTTTTTTAGCTAAGTTTTAACAAACATTAAACAGCATGATTACATTATATCAATTTAGGCATAGTGCTTTTTGTTTAAAAACAAGAATGGCTCTACATGCAAAAAAACTACAGTATCGGGTTGAAGAAGTAACACCAGGAATTGGTCAATTTGAAATCTTTAAATTATCAGGTCAAAAACAAGTTCCTATAATAGTCGATGTCAATGATCAAATAATTAATGACTCCTCTACTATTTGCGAATACATAGATAAAAAAAATGATAATAATCCACTCTTTCCTGAAGACCCAATATTATTTGCACAATGCAAGCTAATTGAAGACTGGGCAGATACTACAATGGCTTCAACTTGCAGAAAAGCTTTAATAAAATCTGCAATTGAAAATCCACAGCTTAGAACAGCATTGCTTCCAAATGAAATCCCCTCTTCAGTTAAAAGTATTTTTGATAAATTGCCTTTTGGAAATCTCAGTAAAATCTCTAATGTAGTCTTATCTTCTAAAGATAATTTAGAACTTCAAAAATTACTGGAAGCTTTATCAAAATCCTTAATTAACAAAAAATATTTAGTAGGGGATTGCTTATCAATTGCAGATATTTCAATTGCAGCTCAATTATCACTTATTAAATTCCCAAAGTCTGCAGGGCCAATTCTTTCAGGAGAAGGGAGTCAAGAATATATAAATAACCCTTATCTTGAAAATCTCTTCATGTGGAGAAATAATTTAGAGGAATATCTTTTTAGCGCTAATTCCCAATGAATTCAAAAGTCAATTTATATTTATTTGTTTTAATAGCTTGGATAGAAGTATCACCAACTTTTGAACCATAAGATGCAACATATTGAACTCCACAGATTTCTGGCATCTGTGAATCATTTCCTACAAATTTTTCTTCGGAACATTTTTGAAATTTACTTATAGTCTCTACTTGATTGATCCTGGAAGCTCCCGGTTTATGAGCTGTTTGAATAACGAGCTCATCTGCAAAAAAAATGTCATTATCTTGGATCTGATTTCTCCTTGTAATTCGTGAATCAATATAAAAATCATCTTTTAAATAAGTAATTTGATTATTAATTGATTCTGGATCATTTACAACCTTTATTAAAAGGTCACCAAATATTGCTTTTCCAATCGACTCTGAATTCTTTGCACGATTACCAACAATCAAATCTGAATCATTCTTAAAGAAATTTACATTATACATAACTGGCTCTTCTGAATCATTCATCATGTCTTCAGAGGTAACGAGCCAATTTCCCTCGAACCACTCAGGATAAATTAAGTCTTTAGAAGTATCAGATAATTTAAAATTTGGTAAATATATTTCTGGCCATTGGGTAACCCGATTTTCCAAAAACTCTCTTACGTTAGAATCTACAAGAGCAAAAGCACTTTCTAAAAAAATTCCTTGAAAAGTCAAGCAAAGAATTAATCCAAGAAGAATTTTCATTATGTCAAATCCACTAATAAGAGCATCAGATCATTATGTATTGTTAGAGCCATATTCAAAAGAAAAAATTGTATCAAAGGAAGAAGCAATTTTATGGTTGAAGAATTGGCTTAGTAAGACAGAAACACAAACAATATATCAAAAGATAGAAGATCCTGATAAGGAATTTTTTGAAGAATTATTGGAAAGCACTTATGAATTAGAAATAAAATCAGGATACGTTATCAAATGGTTTGCAGTAAGAATTGAATCAGATTAACTGATTATTTCTTTATGAATTGCATTGATTATTTTCATAGCAACTTCTTCAATATTTTCACTTTTTACCTTAATTCTTAAATCTGCTTGAGAATACAAATGTTCTCGAGATTGAAAAATACTCATATATAAATTATTTAGATTCTTTCCCTGAAGTAGTGGCCTATTTTCAATTTCATTTTTCAATCTATCAATTGCAACATTTTTATCGAGATCTATCCAAGCAATTATTCCCTGTCTTAAGATTCCCCAGTTTTCTGATTTGGTAACTATGCCTCCCCCAGTTGATATTACTAATGAAGGAATTTTGATAGTTTCTTTGAGGCAGTTTGCTTCTAATTCACGGAAATTATCTTCTCCTTCATCATTAAAAATTTGATTAATATTTTTTTTGGCCAACTTTTCTATTAATGAATCTAAATCAATGTATTTATACTGCAATAATTCAGCCAGTTTCAAACCTGTTTGTGACTTGCCACAACCCATCATACCTATTAAAAATATGCTTCTACCTTTGATGTTTTTAACTGTTTTTTCAATAATGGATTGTTCCATAAAGACAAAAGCGTATATAAAACCTTAAGATAGTATTATTGCAGATAGCTATGACTTCTCCACAATCCAATTCATTACATGGAAAGGGACGTGAATGCGTCATAACTAGACGCGCCTGCTTTAGTTCTAGTCATCGTTATTGGCTTCCTGAAAATAGTCCAGAAGAAAATCTATCTCTTTTTGGAAAGTGTAGTTTTGCACCTGGACATGGTCATAACTATGAACTCATTGTATCAATGGGTGGAGAACTAGACTCAGATGGAATGGTCTTGAACCTCTCTGATGTAAAACACTCTATTAAGAATGAGGTCACAGGACAATTAGATTTTCGTTTTTTAAATGATGTCTGGCCAGAATTTAACATTTATAGTCAGGATGGAATACTTCCGACAACCGAAGCATTAGTTAAGGTTATTTGGAATCGTTTAAAAGATGATTTACCTCTTACAAGTTTAAGACTTTATGAAAGCCCGACTTTATGGGCAGATTATTTTGGAAAAAACATGGAAGCTTTATTAACAGTTCAAAGTCATTTCAATGCAGCTCATAGATTAGCCAAAGATGAAATCTCCTTAAGTGAAAACAAAAAAATTTATGGTAAATGCGCTAGAATTAATGGACATGGTCACAACTATTTTCTTGATGTGACTGTTCGAGGACAAATAAATCCTAGAACAGGCATGATTTGTGATTTACCTTCATTACAATCAATTATTGATGATCTTATTGTTGAACAGTTTGATCATACTTTTTTAAATAAAGATATTGAATATTTCAAAACTTGCGTTCCAACATGTGAAAATATTGCATTACATATTTCTGATATCCTGGCATCACCCATTAAAAATATTGGAGCAAATTTACATAAGATTAGACTCCAAGAAAGTCCTAATAATGCTGCTGAGATTTATGTTGAGCAAACAATACAAAATTCTCTGCAAATGAAACTTGAAAATTCATTAGTTGCGCAAGCTTGAGTATTCCAAGAGTAACAATAGTTGTAGCATCTAGTCTTGATGGAAGAATTGCATTCCCTGAAGGTGGAGAGTCACATCTTGGAAGCGAAGAAGATAGGAAAATGTTAAATCAAAACTTATCAGTGGTAGATGCCACAATCTTTGGTTTAGGAACTTTAAAAGCTCATGAATCAACATACCTAATTAAAAATCGCAATGGGAATGATGAAGCAAAAATATCAAAAAGCCAACCAATTTCAATAGTTGCTTCAAATAGCAAAAAATTTAACAGTAATTGGAAATACTTTCGCCAACCAATTAGAAGATGGCTAATAAGTTCAAGCAAAGTTGATAATTCGTCAAATAATGAATTCGAGAAACAACTCTTGTTCGAAGATTCATGGTGGAAAACTTTAATTTCACTCAAAAAACAAGGGATAAATGATCTAGCTCTTTTAGGAGGTGCAAAACTTATAAATTCATTTATAAAAGAGGATCTAATAACAGATATAAAAATTACAATAATTCCACGAATTATTGGAGGTAGATATACCTGGATCCCTCCAGAACAAACAAATGAGATTTTTAATCTCAAAAGACTATGGGAAATAAAAACAATTAAAAATTTAATTAATAATGAAATCCACATCCATTACAAAAAAATTTGAAATAGATTCAATAATTAATGAACCAAAGAATAAATAAAGTTGAAGTCAAATTGTCAATTAAGGAAATCTCTAGGGAGATATGGAATGAATTAGCAAATGAAATCAAAAATCCATTTTATGAATGGACTTGGCTTAAAAATCTTGAAATATCAAAAAGTGTTTCTAGAGAAAGTGGTTGGCAGCCTCTATATTTTGTTGCTTATAAAAATGAAGAAATATTAGGAATTGCTCCACTTTTTTTAAAAAATCATAGTTATGGAGAATTCATTTTTGACCAATCATTTGCAAGATTGGCTCAAGAGCTGAATTTAAATTATTACCCTAAATTAATTGGAATGAGTCCTTATAGTCCTGTAAATGGATATCAATTTCTTTATAAAAAAAATATAGATAAAAAAGAAATTACAAATTTACTTATAAACCATATCGAAAGATTTGCTATTACAAATAAAATTTTAAGTTGTAATTTTTTATATATTGATGAAAACTGGGGCAACCATCTTAAATCGTTGGGATACCATAAATGGATAAATACCACCAGTGAATGGAGGAGTAATGGAGAAAAAACGTTTGATGATTTTCTTTCTAGATTTAACTCTAATCAGAGAAAAAATATAAAAAAAGAGAGAAAATCAATTACTAAAAACAATATTAAAATAGAAATTTTTAATGAAGATGATATCAACCAAGAAATCCTCAAAAAAATGCATAATTTTTATGAACAGCATTGCTCTAGGTGGGGAGTTTGGGGAAGTAAATATCTGACATCTACATTTTTCGAAAAAATTGTTGATAATAAAAAAAATCTTTTACTTTTTAGCGCATCAAAAAATGATTCAGCTGATATTTTGGCTATGTCGATGTGCGTTAAAAATAAAAACAACTTATGGGGTAGATATTGGGGTAGTCAAGAAGAAGTATCTAATTTACATTTTGAATTATGCTACTACCAGCCAATTGAATGGGCAATAAAAAATAGTATCCATTTGTTTGATCCTGGAGCAGGTGGTAAACATAAAAGACGGAGGGGGTTTTTTGCAAAAAGCACCATTAGCTTGCATAAGTGGTTTGACAAAAATATGGAAAATATAATTAAAAGCTGGCTAAATGAGGTAAATAAACAAACTGAAATGGAAATTGTTTTTGAAAATCAATCTATACCCTTTAAATAAAAAATTTTTTGGCTCTTCAAAAGATTATATTATTAATATGGTTTTTATTAACTTATAAGAATGGATTCTAGTAAAAGTTTCGATAAGAAAACAAAGATTGATAATAATTTATCCAACCGATACATAGACTTAGATCCAAAGGGTTATTTTATTATAAAAGTAGATTTAGAAGAAAATAAAATAATTTTAAAGCACTTTCTAAATAATATTAATGATGACGGATATGCGCTTGACCCAGAAACAAATGAACCAATAAAATGCGACTCTCAAAACAAAAGAGTTACTAATGAAGTTTTTGAAGGTATTAGTGCGAAACAACTTGGAATATTGATCACTGAAGAAAGAAATGACTTAATAACCAGATTCGATCATGCTCTATATTTAGGCCGCGAACTACAAAAAGCAGAAGAATGTTTATACAAAAAATTACCATATATCCAAGATTAAGAAATTAAACGAAAAAATCTAATCTTTTTATCTGATGTTAAATTAAATAAAAATAAAAAAAATTAATGAACATCATTTTCTATTTTGCATTTATTGGTTTTGGTTTTGCAGCAGCTTTCGCATTAGATAAGCTCTTAAGAGCAGTTAAGTTAATTTAAAAAACTACAGAATTTTAATAGTCTCTCCATACAAATCATATTCATCCGCAAAAGAAATATTTGCTTCAACAAATTTACCAATATAATTTTTCAAATCTTTATTAGTGTTCATAGATAAAATCACATTTCCGTCAATTTCAGGCGCGAAATTGTAGGAACGACCTATTAATTCATTATTATCTGATATTTTTTCTACCAAAATCTTCATTTTTGAACCAACATATGACTGATTTTTATCTTTAGAGATATTTTGTTGAACTGAAATAACGTTATCTTTTCTTGCCTCTGCAACCTCTGGGGATACTTTATTTGGCAAATCAAAAGCTGCAGTTCCTTCTTCAGGAGAAAAAATAAACACTCCCACATGATCAAATTTATAGCTATTCAAAAATTCGAGAAGATGTTCAAAATGTTCTTTTTTTTCTCCTGGGAAACCAACAATGAGACTAGTTCTTAATACCGCAGATGGAATTTCTTCTCTAATTTTCTCCAAAATTGATGCATTCAAAGAAGCTTGCCAAGGTCTATTCATACTCTTCAAAACATCTGGATGACTATGCTGAAGTGGCAAATCGAAATAAGGTACTATATTTTTTGAATCTTTGAAAGATCTAATAACTTCATAAGTTAAACCCGTTGGATAAGCATAATGTATCCTAATCCAAGGAATTGGAACTTTAGAAAGTTCACTCAAAAGTTTGGCTAATGATGGTTTCCCATAAATATCTTGACCATAATTAGTTGTTATTTGACTAATTAATATGATTTCTTGAATACCCTGCTTTGCAAGACTTTTAGCTTCTGAAACTATAGATTCTATTGTTCTACTTCTTTGAGGACCTCTCAACTTAGGAATAATACAAAAAGCGCAATTATAATTGCAGCCTTCGGCGATACGAAGATAAGCAATAAATTTTTTTTTATCTACAAAACGAGGTATTTTCTCGTCTGCAATAAATTCCGGTATTTTTGAAACTTCATTAACGATTTCCCCTTTTTCTACTCTGTCTAAAACCTTGGCTATCTTTTGATAATCTCCTGTTCCAACCAAACCTTTTATTTCAGGGATTTCTTTTAGAAGTTCATCTTTAAAATGCTGAGCCATACAGCCTGCAACTATTACTTCCTTTCCTTTATTTGTATATTCTAGAATTTTTCTAATAGATTCTTCTCTAGCTGTTTCAATAAAACTGCAAGTATTTACAACAACAACATTTGCATCATTTATATTGCTGTCAACTTCATAACCCTCTTTATCTAATAAACCTTGCATATGTTCAGTATCAACAAGATTTTTTTCGCAACCAACATGACTAAATGCAATCTTAGATAGTTTTTTTTCTTTTACATTAGAACTTTTTTGCTTCACAACTCGAAAAATAAAAATTAAAAGATTTAAAAAGCATTTCGTATATAACTCTCATGCCAAGATAATATTAGGATAGATAATGTAAATAACAAACTTTCATTTTGTATGGCCCTTAAGACTTTAAATAGAAGAAATAAAAAAGATTTGAAATGGCCAAAAATCATAATCGCAATTATTAGCACTATAGGCATAGTTGACACGGGTTCGATTACTTTAAAAAACTGGGGATTATTTACTTCTCTTTCATGCCCAGGTATTCAAAATGATTGTGAAACAGTTTTGAATAGTCCTTGGGGCACTTTATTTGAAAATAATCAAGTTAATATACCTCTCTCATTAGCTGGATTTATAACGTATTTATCAATATTAGTTATCACAATAATACTTTCGCTTAATTTAATTTCCCCAAAAGAAAAACTTAATAAGTTTTTATGGTGGTTAGTATTTCTAATATCTTGTGCGTCATCAACATTTAGCTTTTTATTAATCAATATAATGTTTTTTAAGATACAAGCATATTGTTTTTTTTGTATAGTTTCAGCAATTTTATCATTTTCCATATTTATAATTTCTATGATTGGAGCAAAGTTTGAAAGTAGAGAACCTATGATTTTTAGAGGTTTCATTGTAGCAATTAGTGTCCTGCTGGGGGGCCTAATTTGGTCAACAAACGTTGACCCCTCTAATGCTATTGATGTTGCAATCCCCACTGAAAATGTATCGCCAAGAATTACCACTTCAAGCTCTCCCCAAAAGGTGAAATTTGCGAAATTTTTAAGTGAAAACAATATTGTTATGTATAGTGCATACTGGTGCCCACATTGCCACGATCAGAAACAATTATTTGGTAAGGAAGCAGTTAAAGAATTAAAAGTAGTTGAATGTGCTAAGGATGGTAAAGATAATGAGTATAAACTATGCCAAACAAAAGGAATCAGTGGATTTCCTTCTTGGGAAATCAATGGAGAAATAATTAGTGGTACTCGTGACTTGAATGAATTGGCAAAAAAGACCGACTATCAGGGAGATCTTAATTTTTGATAAATCTTTTATGAATTTTTTGATCTAAATGTTGTCTAGTATGACATTCCCAATTTTTATCTTTATCAGGAAAATCATCTCTATAATGCCCTCCTCTACTTTCTTCTCTAAATAGACAAGCTTTTAATAAAGTTAAAGTTGTTATTTGTCTATTCTTTAAATCAAGTAAAATATTCAATGCTCTCCTATTACGTTCACTAAGTTTTATTTTTTGATCAAATTTTATTTTTTCAAGACTATTTAGTAAATCATTTTCATGTAATTTATCTATATCATTTTGAATGTAATTTAAAAATTTACTCATATTTACCTTATTTCGAGATACACCTAAATTTAACCAACATAGTTTTCTTAATTCATCAATTTTTTCAGCAATTTTAGAAATTTGATCTTCTTTTGGATCATCAATATAAAACTCCTGGAATGATCTATCAAATTTTTCAAATTTAGAAGGGTCATTCAAAACAATTGAAGACATTTTTCTTGCAAAAACAAGGCATTCCATTAGTGAATTACTTGCCAGTCTATTAGCACCATGGACTCCTGTAGAAGCAACTTCTCCTACTGCATATAATCCTTTCCTTGTAGAAGATGCATTTAGATCAGTTTTAACACCTCCCATCCAATAGTGAGCTGCAGGAGCTACGGGAATAATCTCATTTAAAGGGTTAACGCCATAATCCTGACATCGACTTAAGATCGTGGGGAAGCGCTCTACAATTTTTTCTGGGTCAATATACCGAAGATCTAAGCCAACATGATCTACACCATTATCATGCATATTTTTCATAATTGCTCTACTCACCTGATCTCTAGTAGCTAAATCACGATTTTCAAGATTTTTAACTGGACTTTTACCATTTTTATCAACTAAGATCGCTCCTTCTCCTCTAAGTGCCTCAGATATTAAGAAGCAAGGTGCACCATAAAATTTTAAAGCGGTTGGATGAAATTGCACGAACTCTAAATCTTCGATAGCAGCGCCTGCTTTCCACGCAAGAGCAATTCCTTCACCAGAGGATTGAGCAGGATTTGTTGTATTAGTAAATAAGTGTCCACCCCCACCAGTAGCCAATACAACAGCTCTCGATTGAATCCAATATAAATTTGCTCCATCAAGAACCTGAACTCCTCTACATTCTTTATTTTCAATGAGAAGTTCAGTCACTCTTACACCCCTGCAGTGAAGAATATTTTTTTTATTCTCAATATGATCTTCTAGAACTTCAACTAATGCTCGCCCAGTACGATCTTTCACATGCAAGACTCTTCTTCGTGAATGAGCTGCTTCTAACGTAGTAGCTAGTTGATCAGAACTTTGATCAAAAATCATCCCTAAATTCTGCAACCTGTCTACACAACCTGGAGCTTCTTTAACCAGCATTTCTACAGCTTGAAAATCACATAGTCCATCTCCTGCTTTTAAAGTATCCTCAGCATGAAGATCAAATGAATCATCTTTTCTAACAACAGATGCTATTCCTCCTTGAGCCCATCTACTGGAAGATACCTTACTAGTATTTCTATTTAAAAGAAGAACTTTTAAATTTGCGGGTAATTCAAGACAAGTCATAAGGCCAGCAGCTCCAGCGCCTACAACGATTACATCCCAATTATTTATTGGTATCGGTTCTTGCGAAAATGGAGGCCTTAACATTAAACCAATCCACTAAAAGTTGGTTGCATAATTGCTAAAACAATAAAAATACCATCAACAATTAATGTCGTTTGAATTACATAACTAGAAACTAAGAGTGCTTTACCAGTAGTAGTATTTATTGTCGCAGAATCAAAAATTTCTTTTGAAATAAACCAAAGTATAACAGCAACAAAAACAATAATAGATAATGATTTTATTTGGATGAGATTTTCTGAGGTTTTTTGAAGAATTTGGGGTGCAGTTTCTGAGTCTGCTGTAATTACCTGCCGCCATTGATCCATTATTCCGATTGAAAATATTGTAATGTCCGTCATTGCAGTTCCAAATAGAGAAGAGATATAAAAGCTTGAACCTATTTTCCAATTGGTACCAAGTCCAATTAAAGCTAATGGAAGAACAACAGCTTCAACAGGTATGTGTAGGATAGGGAATGGGCTTAACCATCCCCAGAACAAACATCCACCAAGCCAACTGCCTGATACCCCAAGTAATAATGAACTAACAATAAACCACTTATTTGACCCTTTCTGATTCAAAACAATTGCCATTAAAATAATAATAAACGTAAAACAAAGCGCACTTATTGGTTCTAACCTCACCCAAGGGGCTTGAACAAAAATAGGTAAAATTACAAAAAAAGAAGACCACAATCTTAAAGACGTTGGATTTGATAAAAAACTATTTTCATCTGAATCAACTGTCTTATGCAATTCAAAGTTCAATTTATCTTTCACTTCTAAATTTTTTGTAATTAATTCTTTCAACGAGAAAAGTTATTTTATTTAATTTAAATCGTGTTTTAGAAAACTGCGAATGACATATTTTAATAAATCAAAGGGCCATAATTTGATACCTATATTTATTTTTTTAAAAGTATTTAATACACTTTGAGTCATATATAAGTTTAGAATAAATATAAACAAGATAATTTGGCCTTAAATTGTGTGGCAAGAAATTAATTACAAAGAAGATCCCAGTGATCTTTTGGTTCCTAGTATTACTTATAAAATAAACCCTGCAGAAATTGAAAGTATTGAAGCTAATTCCATTGCACAAGAGATAGGATTTGAATCAGGTGATTCAATTATTAGTATTAATGGAAAAAAACCAAGAGATTTAATTGATTATCAGATTCTCATTAGTGAAGAAATTTTAGACATAGCAGTTTTAGATAAAAATCATGAAGTTCACAATATAAGCATTGAAAAAGATCAAGATGTCAATTTAGGTATTAATTTTAAAGATGCATTATTTGATTCAATTAAGCAATGCAACAATACTTGTCCATTTTGTTTTATAGATCAACAGCCAGGCGGAAAAAGAAAAAGCCTTTACGTAAAAGATGATGATTATCGACTAAGTTTCTTATATGGCTCTTATCTAACTCTTACAAATTTAAAAAAAGAAGACTGGGAGAGAATTTCCAAACAGAAACTATCCCCACTTTTTATTTCTGTTCATGCTACTGATCCTGATACAAGAGAGAAATTATTAAAAAATAAAAAAGCTGGAGTAATTCTTGATCAAATTTCATGGTTTGAAAAAAACTCTATTCAAATACATGCCCAAATTGTTGTATGTCCAGATATAAATGACGAAGAGATTCTTAAAAAATCAATTTTTGAACTTGCAGAATTCTACAAAAAAACTTCTCAAACAGTTCTTTCCGTTGCAATAGTTCCCGTAGGACTGACAAAATTTAGACCTGAAAATGATGGATTAAAATCAATAAGTCCAGAATACGCATTAAAAATCATCAAACAAGTAGAGAAAATACAGGCAATATTACAAATAAGTCTTGGAACTCGATTTTGTTGGCTAGCAGACGAATGGTATTTAATAGCTGGGAAAAATTTACCTAGTTACAAAACCTATGAAAATATGCCACAAGAATCGAATGGAGTAGGCACTATTAGAAGCTTTCTAAAAACATTAGGGGAGAAAACTAAAAACCTACCAAAAAAAGTAAAAAAACCAAAAAAAGTTAGTTGGATTGTTGGTAAATTGGTTTATGAAGCCTTAATTCCCATAGTTAAAAAATTAAACTTAATTGATGGATTGACAATTAATTTATATGGACTACCAAGCATTTATTGGGGACAAGAGCAAGTTGTGACTGGTCTTCTAACTGGAGAGGATCTAATTTATGGGCTGCAAAATAAGGATTTAGGAGAGGCTATTTACATTCCATCAATCATGTTAAAAATTAATACTGATTTATTTTTAGATGATAAAAATATTAATGAAGTGGAAAATCAATTAGATACCAAAATTCACATTCTTGATGATTCAAATGATATTATAGATACTCTAGTTGGCAAATCAAATAAATCAAATATTTTAAAAAATGCTTAAAAAAGTAATTAACCCTATTTTATTTTTGCCTCTTACTCTATTAATAAACTCATTAGAAGTACTATCAACCGAAAAAAAAGACTTCATAGATAATGTTCTAGAAGAAAAATCAAATAAGACTTTTATTAGTTATGAAGAAATAGAAAATATTATCTTAAATAATGAAGAATTAAAATCATTTCAAAATTTAGTTGTCTCTGCAAGCTTTAATCTCTCAAGTCAAATTGCTCAAAGATATCCATCATTAGATTTTCAAGCCAATGGTTTACCAAAATATGTTTCAGGTAAGAAGCATATAAGTAATTCTCAAACTTTAAAAACTTCGCAATTCACTGCAAATCCTTCTCTGAATATAAAATGGGATTTAATCGACCCCCTCAGAGGATCCGAAATTAAAATTGCCAAAGAAAATCTCAAAATTGCAGAAAATAATTTTGAAATTAAAAGAAAAGATTTAATTCAAGAAGCAAGAATGAGATATCACAAATACCAAAAGTCATATCAAGATATTCAAAACAAAAAATTTACACTTGATTTATCAACTACAAGTTTGAAAAACACTAAGGCAAAGTTAGATGCTGGAATTGGTACAAAATTTGAAGTTCTTGAAGCAGAAGCTCAATTATCTCGAGATAAACAATCTCTTAATGAAAAGAAAATTGAACATGAAATTAACAAAATTTCCCTTAAAGAAATCCTTAATATAAATGGAGATTTCGAAATTAATAAGCAACAAAATTTAAAAGGTTATTGGAACCATAGATTAAATAAAATTATTAATAAAGGTTTAGATGCAAATCTTTCCCTTAAAAACCTTCTTCTTCAAAAATCTATAAAAAAGAACCAAGCAAATAATTTTTTATTTCAAAATAAACCTAATATTTATATCAGTAATACATTCTCAAGCACATTTTCCAAAGGTGACTCTTTATCTACAAATATTGACTCTAATAAATCCGGATCTAACTATACAAATACTATAAGTCTAAATTTTGCATGGAGTCTCTTTAATGGAGGACAAAATAAGAATTCTTATAAATCAAAAGTTGCAGATGCAGAAGCTGAAGAATATGCCTATAAAAATCTCCAAAATGTTTTGACTACAAAAATTAGTAAAGCCTATTTAAATCTTAAATTAAATGAACAGGAAATAATTTCTTCTCTTAAAGAAATTGAATCTAGTAAAGAATCTGTGAGACTTACCCGTCTTAGATATGATGTTGGAATATCAACTCTCAAAGATGTACTTATAAGGCAAAATGAATTAAGTAATGCAAAATCAAAAAATATTAATGCTCTTTATAATTACAACCTGAATTTAGATGAATTAGAAAGATTAACTTTTCTTGAAATAAGCAAAAATTGTTTGGATCACAACAATAATAAGATTAATGCTAAAGAATCTTTTTGTAATATTCCAAGATGAATCAAACAAATTTAACTAATTATCAATTAAGTGAATTAGATTCTTTATTTGAATTAGTTAGTCAACGTCAAATAAAAGATTTTGGAAATATTAGTGCTAGTAACAAAGCAGATGGATCATTAATAACAACTTGTGATTTATGGAGTGATAAAACAATTGTAGAGGGTCTAGCTAAAATAGCACCAAATGAAGGCGTTCTTAGTGAAGAAGGAGGTAAGAACGTTCCCAATACAAAAGCATATTGGGTAGTCGATCCTCTTGATGGAACAACCAATTTCGCAGCAAATATTCCATACTGGTCAATATCAGTTGCACGATTCGTCGATGGTATACCTCAGTCCTCTTTTTTAATAATCCCTACGTTGAAAAAAAAATTTGTCTCCATTAAAAATAAAGGTGTTTGGTTAAATAATAAGAAAATTGACCCTAGCCAAAATAATTTCCAAAGTGAGTGTATTTCTTTGTGTAGTAGATCTATAAAAATTTTACAAAAAAACCCAAATTCAGTATTTCCTGGGAAAATCAGACTCTTAGGTGTATCTAGTTTAAATTTAACAAGTGTTGCGATGGGACAAACTTTCGGAGCGATAGAGTCAACCCCCAAAATATGGGATATTGCAGCGGCCTGGCTATTATTAGAAGAACTAAATTGTTCTATTGAATGGTTAGAAACAAATCCTTCGAATTTAGTACCTGGACAAAACTTGAGTGACGTTAATTTTCCATTGATTGCTTGTAGATCAATAGAAAAAATTGAAATTTTAAAGCCATGGGGGAACTTAATATTAGAAAAATAGTTGCATCATAAATAAATATTAGCTTGATAAATTCCTTTATTAGATACAATAAAAAAAATATATAAGATAAATATTTGAAAAGAATTAATATGCAGCGCAGTTCAACCTGGATCCTGAAAAGTTTATGGGGAGCTTGTGAGAGATGGAGCAAATCCGATTGTATTGATCTAAGTGCTGCATTTGCCTACTACACATTACAATCATTTTTTCCTATTCTTTTAATTTCTCTCTCAATAGCATCATGGTTCTTAGGAAAACAAGAAGGCTTAGATCAAGAAATAATTACTATTGCTGCACAAATCTTACCTCCTTCAGTAGTTGAATTAGTAGAAACAACATTATTTAAATTAATTGATCAAGGGTTTGGAGCGGGTATTCTAGGAGCTATGTTTTTGCTTTTTACAGCTGGAAATGCATATTTGTCTCTCCAAAGAGGCGCAGATAGATTATGGGAAGACGAACTTCCCTCAAAAAAAATTAATGCTGCTTGGAGAGAGCAAGCTTCGAGGTTTCTCCGAAATAGAGTTGAAGCTTTTTTAATAGTATTCTTTATAGGTTTTTTAATGGTACTAGATCAGATTAGTGCAAATCTTAGGATGATTCCAAGTAACGTTATAGAGAATCTTTCAAAATCTAATAATTTAATTTCTGACTTATTACAAAAGCTGCCACTACTACAAGTTGGCCAATTTGCAATACCACTAATTGGCTTTTCTTTGATGGCACTTTTATTACAAGCCCTCTTACCTAGTAGAAAAGTTCCTTTGAGACCTCTATTGCCTGGATCTTTTCTTATTGGGATTGGCTTAACAACATTGAATCTAGCAGTAAGTAAAAGTATTCTCTCTCTTGGAGCAAGATTTCAAGCATATGGATTTATAGGAGGTTTTCTTGTACTTACACTGTGGGTCTGGCTACTTGGAGTAATTTTATATTTTGGACAGTGTTGGAGCGTTGTTATTGCTAGCATGTCTTTAATACATCAAAGAAGAATAAAGAGATAATAAAAATTTTTATGAATTATTTTGTTAAACCCAATAAAAATTTCCTTACTTATACATTAATAGTATTAATAATATTTCCTATTTTTGGCGTTAAAATTTTTTTAGGCTTATTGGGTAACATCCTTCTTCTATTATTTCTAATACCTCTATTATTATTGTTACTAGTATTTATAGGTTTTAATTCTTACAAATCAAAAATTAATATTTGTAGCAATTGTGGAACAATTTCTTTAGGTCTAAATGACACCTGTATGCAATGTGGAACAAAGTTAAACAATATTAGTGAGAAAAATCCAGTAAAAGCACCTAGTGAAAGAACTATCGAAGTAAAAGCTGAAGAAATAAAATAAATATTTAACCTATTCCAATTTGTCTAAGGATACTTTGTCCAGTAATTAATTCAGTACCTAAACCTATTAAAATACCCATCATTGCCATACGACCATTCCATGTTTCAGCAAAATTTACAAAGCCAAATCTTTGTTGATTTTCATCGTTCATAATTAACTAATTATTTATATCCTTATATTAACTGTTAAAGGAAGAATTTATGTTAGATAATTAATTAATTATTTAACATGTCTTAGACCGTCTACGGGTCTATACTCATCTCCAGTTAATTCTTCATATATAATTGCTGGCAAACCGGTTTCAAACATTGTTTGCAACGCTTCCTTTAGCATAGGATTCCACCCTCCAGTACTTACTTTTCCATGTCTAACTGTCCAATCCCAAGTTCCTTGGAGATCTCTAGGAATTCTACCTTCTCTATCTCTTCTAGCAACTAAGTCTAAAGATTCAACTAAACCTACAATTATTGGATTTTTACCATAAGAAGGAGTTAGGCTTAGTTCAAGCCTTACGGGATCTTCTTTGACCAATTTTAGACGAAACCTTGGTGGCAATTTAAGAGATCTTATAACCGCTGAGACTATTTTTGTTCTTAATTCCAATTTTTTTACCTTAAATTTTTAATAGATTAATCTTTGGTTGAACCTTTTTCTTCCAATGTAGAGTCATTATCATTTGAAAATCTTACTGTTAGCAGCTCTTCATCAGTAATATTTCCTGATTTGTCTAGGAGTTCAGGGTGTATTGTATATTTTTTTTGATTTAATTTTGACTTGTAAAGATGTTTTTTTTCTGTACCAGAAATACTCCAACCATTGGACATGACCTTAAAAGCTTTCCAAACTAGGTAGGTTAGTGCTGCGGAATATATAATTGGAAACAGAATAGTCATTAATTTTATTAATTGGTTAAAGCTATGATATTAATAATAACCCGAAAAAAAGAAAATTAGCTATTTTAAATAAATAAATTCCTCTAAAAACTAAATTATTTTTAGCAGTTAAATTTTAATTTCACAAATATTGTGCATCAAATGAATTCGAAGAACATAAGAGCATCAAAATTGAAAAGCTTCAATAACAAAAAATTATTACTATCTACAGCAATTACTATGGGTATTTTTACACCATCAATTGCCATATCCCAACCATTTATAAATCCAAAATTTAGTGAAATCAATAAATACTCAGACAAATCCTTTATTACTAAAGCTGTCGAAAAAACTGGTTCTTCTGTAGTGACGATAGAGACTCAAAGATATGTAAAAAAAAGAAAATTTTCAAGAGATTCTCAACTATTTTTAGACCCATATTTTGAAAGATTTTTTGGATTAAATTTGCCTAATGAAAATCAGCCACGCATAGAACAAAGCCAAGGAAGTGGATTTATATTTGCAGACGGGCTTATAATGACTAATTCTCATGTTGTAAACGGATCGGATAAGGTAATTGTTGGGCTAACAAACGGTAAAAAGTTTCAAGGAAAACTTGTAGGGCAAGACTTTTTCACCGATTTAGCTGTACTTAAGATTGAGGGGAAGGGACCTTGGACAAAAGCAAAATTAGGAGACTCAACAAAAATTCAAGTTGGTGATTGGGCAATTGCAGTTGGCAATCCATTCGGACTAGAAAATACAGTTACGCTTGGTATTATTAGTAATCTAAAAAGAAACGTCGCTCAATTAGGAATATACGACAAAAAACTTGAACTGATTCAAACAGACGCTGCTATTAATCCTGGAAATTCTGGAGGCCCACTATTAAATAGAAATGGAGAAGTAATTGGTATTAATACCTTGATCAGATCAGGACCAGGAGCGGGTTTAAGTTTCGCAATCCCAATAAATAAAGCTAAAAAAATTGCTTATGAATTAATAAATAATGGAAAAGTAATACATCCTATGATTGGAATCAGCTTAATAGATGAAAGTAATTTTGAAACAAATAATAATTCCGTAAAAGTTGGCTATGTCTTAGCAAATAGTCCAGCTGAAAAGAGTGGCATTTTGGTAAATGACATAATCATAAAAGTAGGTAATAAAGATATTGAAACAGCCTCTGATGTTATAAACCAAATAAGTAAAAATGGTATTAATAAACAAATAAATATATTATTAAAACGAAAAAATAATTTTATCAGATTATCAGTAGTACCAACTGATATTACTAACCTACAAGATAATTAACTCTTTTAATTATCATACTGTTTAAGAATTTCGACACACATTGAGATACAACTACCATCTTGGATATCACACCTTGAAATGCACTCAAAATAACTTTCAATAGGATCAGCATGTTGAAAGTGTTTTTCTTTTAAATCAGAATTTTTCATATTAATCTTAAACTTATTTTGTATTTTTAAGATTAATCACTGAAGGGAAACTATGTAAAGATAAATGAGTGATCTTGCCTATCTGAATGTAAACTTTATTAAAAATTTTCAAAAATTTTTGCAGCACTTATAATTTTAAAATCACTAATTACTTGTACTTTTTATTTTTTTTCTAGAAAATATTTGTAATTACCATCATACGAAAATAATTTTGAATCTTTAATTTCGATAATTCTATTTGCAACTTTTGAAATAAAATATCGATCATGAGAAATTATTAATAATGATCCTTTATAATTTTTTATTGCTAATTCTAAATTCTCTTTAGATTGTAAATCCAAATGATTAGTTGGTTCATCTAATAATAAAAAATTACTCGGATTCATAATCATAAGCGCCAAAGCTAATCTTGCTTTTTCACCACCACTTAGCTGTTTAATATATTTAAAAACAGTTTCATTTTGAAAACCAAAACCTCCTAAAAATGTTCTTACTTTTTTTTGCGACCATTCTGGAGATTTATTACAAATTAAATCAATAACCTTTTCATCAAGTGAGAGTGCTTCAGCTTGATTTTGTTCATAATAGCTGGCAATTATATTATGTTTACCAAATTTAATTTCTCCAATTTCAGGAGATATCCTTTTCATAATTATTTTAAGCAATGTAGATTTACCACAGCCATTAGGTCCTAAGATTGCTATTTTCTGGCCAGAATAAACCTTCAAATTAACATCTAAAAAAAGAATATTATCGGCATAACTATGAGATAAATTTTTGATAGTTAAAACTGATTTTCCTGAACGAGGACAATCTGGAAATTTAAAAGCAGGACTTTTTGATTTTGATATAGGAGCTTCAATTCTTGAAATCTTTTTTAATTGTTTTTCTCGACTCTTTGCTTGAGAGCTTCTTGTTGCACTAGCCCTAAATCTTTCTATATATTTATTTTGCATCTCAATTTCTTTTTGCTGTAATTGATATGCTTTATTTTTTGATTCTTCATTTAAGGATTTTTGCTCCACAAAAAAAGAATAGTTACCTTTATATGTTTCAGATATTCCTCTATCTACATAAATTATTTTTTCGCAAAGTTTATCTAAAAAATATCTATCATGACTAATAACAATAATTGCAATCTTAAGAGAAGATAGATATTTTTCCAACCAAAAAATAGTATCCAAATCCAAATGATTTGTAGGTTCATCTAATAAAAGTAAATCAGGTTTTTGTAAAATTATTTTTCCAAGCGCTACTTTCATTTGCCAACCACCTGAAAAATTACCAACTAATTTATCAGCATCCTCGGCAGAAAAACCTAATTTTGGTAGAATTTTTTCTACATCTGTTTTCATTCTATATCCACCTAAAGCCTCAAATTTGGCTTGATATTTTGCTAGTTGATTTACTAATATTTCAAGTTCATCGGAATGTAGTTTTATATCCAAAGATTTCATTTTATTCTCGATTTCTAAAAGTTGAGTAGCAACAATTTGAATATCTTTGAACGAACTTTCTAATTCTTCTCTCACTGAATGATTCAGGTCACAATCTAACTCCTGCTTTAGGTAGACAATTTTAGGATTTCCCTCTTTAATTATCTCTCCACTTGTTTGATATTCCTCTCCAATTAAAATCTTAAATTGGGTTGATTTACCTGCGCCATTTGAACCAACTAAGCCTACTTTTTCTCCTTTTTTAATCTCCCAATTAATATTTTTTAAAACAACATCCGTAGAATAAATTTTGGTTACACCTTCGAATCTAATCACTGTTTTAAAAAAGAAATTACAAAATAAGAGGCAAATTTACCAAAAAATATTTTGTAGAATAAGATTTAATTATGAAAAGAATAGAACAAATTGTAGCAATTTTCATAGCTGCAGCTCTTGCAATACCAAGTTACTGGTTTTTTTGGACTTTGGCTGGTGGAGGCGGCTACAATAAAAGAATTAAACCGATGATGAATCCAAACAATAATCATTCGGAACCTTTACCTAAAGACCTCCTCGAGCCTTGACTAGCCACATTTTAGTTGCTTCATCATCAATAGTACTCAAATATTCAATAACCTCTTCTCTAGTAACAGAAATATTCAACTCATCGCCAATATCACATATTTTATCTAGAGCTAATTTTGGGTTAGTCAAAGCTATCAAAAACAAACTTTTTTTCTTTTTGGAGTCGTTTGCAATCAACTTATAAAGCTTTTCTGCATTACTGGACATGTTTTTAATAAAATATTTATAAATAGATTATTACTTCAAGCTACATTTTGTTCATTAAATTTATTAATAATTAAATCATTATCTGTATCTTTTATTTCTTTTGCTGATGCATCTGCCATACTTCTTGCATCTAAACATAAAACCTTTCTTAGTTTTGCAAAGTTGGCTGCATGAGATTTTCTACCATCTTTTTGCGCATAATACTCAGACTGTTGAAGAATATGGTGAAGATGAGTTAACAAATAAGGACTAATTACTGCTGATACCAAAACATCACTATTTTCATAAGAATCAGAATTTGCAAGTATTTTTTTCTTTCTTTGAATTATGGACCTTTTAGGTGAATCAAGTTTTCTTGAATTTTTCATGGCACAGTAAAAACAATTAATTGATTAAGGCATAAATTTCCCTACTAATAATATACACAAAGATAGTATCCTTGACTAACTGTGTATACTTATAAGTAACAGTTATTCATTGTGACTCATGGCTACCCGTCAAAATTCAACGAATGGGAAGCCTAAATCCCCTAGGATTCAAGTAGTTCTTCCAGAATTAATTTGTGAGCAACTGACTATTTTAGCAACTAATGAATCTAGGACAGTCAGTAATATGGCAAAAGTGTTAATACAAGAAGGGATAAAAAAATACTTTGAGAAAGAGAGCACAGCACTTATCCCTGAGCATAATTCAAATACAGACAAATTTAGAGACGAACTTGAAAAACAAGGCGTAAGAAGATTAAAACGGGCGCCTCAAAGGATTAGATACTATAAAAAAATTGATGAAAATAATTAATTTTGAGGCAATTCCTGCAAATCTGCAGTTTTTCCCATAACTACCAAAATATTTCCTCTCTCTAATATATATTTTGCAGGAGGATTAACTGTTAACTCTCCAGCAGGTCCTGCTGCTAGAACATTTACTAAATAATTTTTCCTCAAATTCAAATCTCTTAAGGACCTTCCAATAAACTCCTCAGGAACAGTTATTTCATCGATACCTGTTTGATTATCTAGCTCCAATCTCTCAATTAGATTTGGTCTAACAAGTTCTAAACCTAATCTTTCTCCTTGCATCCTTGAAGGGAAAACAACTTTATCTGCACCTACCCTTTTTAACATTTTTTCGTGCAAGTCACTCGT
Organism: uncultured Prochlorococcus sp.; assembly: GCF_902626525.1. GTDB lineage: Bacteria > Cyanobacteriota > Cyanobacteriia > PCC-6307 > Cyanobiaceae > Prochlorococcus_A. The sequence goes on along the minus strand of NZ_CACOFR010000005.1, from coordinate 34,737 downwards.
AGCTCTGGCTATTACTCTATTAACTTTGCTACCCTCACTATCTTTAGCAATTAGAGTTGTTGTTATACTTGCTTCAATTGGCTCACTTATACCTACTACAACAGTATTCATTTCAAGTATTCCGGATTCCTTCATAGCCTCTTCATCAGTACAGTCCACTACTCTAGCTTCTATGGAAGGTTCCAATTGTCTTAAATCATCAATAGCTTTTTCAGAATAATCTGCAGCCAAAACATCTGCACCATTACTTATAAGTTCCCTGCAAACTGCTGTTCCAAATCTACCAACACCGACGACAGCAAAAGTAAGGGTTTCATTTTCTCTCTTTTGAGACCATTGCCACCAATCAGCCATAATTAAAAACAGTCAATTCTAAACATAAAGATCAGCCCTAGGATAGCCAATTCTTTTTTGTCTATCTATTCTACTCTTGTAAAGTGCCTGCCAAAGGGCACTTAAGAGCAAAAGAATGCCAAGTCTGCCTACGAACATACCGACAATAAGAATAAATTGGCCAAAATGATTTAACTTTGTGGTCAAACCAATATCAAAACCAACTGTTGCAAATGCAGATATACAAGTAAACAAAATTTCTAGAAATGTAAAAGATTCTTTCTTAACAAAAGTATTTGTTGTACTAAGCAACATTGCCATTAAAAGAACAAAAAGCAAAGAACCTACTGTTATTCCAACAGCCTTAAGTATAACTTTATCTGAAATTAATCTATTACTAATAATTACATCTTTTTGGCCTCTTAGAGTTGATCTTGTAGCAGCCATTAAAGCAATAAATGTTGTTGTTTTTATTCCTCCACCAGTTCCTCCGGTACTTGCTCCAATAAACATCAATGTCATTAATAATAAGATACCGGTATCTGATATTGAATTCAAAGATATCGGAAAATTTGTAAAGCCTGCAGTTCTCGCACTCACTGTTTCAAAAATAGATGATAATAACTTCTCAAACAAATTCAAATCACTGAAGAATTGACTATTTAGCAATTCTTCAGTAAATAAAAATCCCAATGATCCAAATAATATTAGATAAAAACTTGTCCTAATAACTAATCTTGAATGTAAGCTCAATTTTTTATATGAAAGATTTTTTTTATTACTCCAAATATCATCAATAACCCTCCACCCTAGACCTCCCATTACAATGAGAAAAACAAATACAATGTTAACCATAAAATTTGATCTATAAGTTTGGAGACTATCTGACCATAAAGAAAAACCAGCGTTGTTATATGCAGATATACTATGAAAAATTGAAGACCAAAGTCTTTCCCAATTATTTTGAATATCTACAAATCCAAAAGAATATAAAACAATTGCTCCAAAAGAAATGATACAAGTTGCTGTAATCGCGATACTTTGAAAAGTACGACCAATTCCTCCAACTCCAAATTCATCGAGAGTCTTTCCTTTATCTAATCTAGTTCTTAGCTGAGTCCCCTTTACAACGAAACCTTGCAAAAAAGTCGTAATAGCCATTAATCCTAGACCTCCAGATAAAAGCATAAAAGCCAAGAACAATTGGCCAAAAAAATTTAAATCATTTCCAATATCAATTATGGTTAGCCCAGTAACAGTAATGGCAGAAGTAGATGTAAAAAATGCTTCCCACAAACCAACTTTTGCAGATGAACACAGAGGAGAACTTAAAATTAAAGTTCCAAAGAAAATAATTACTAATCCGGTAACAATAGTAAATTGAGGTACAGATAGTTTTCTGTAAACATCTTTTAACTTATAAATATTACTTTTGAATTTCACTTTAGTTATTTGAAATTAAAAATTATCAATGCTGGAACTGTTAACGACATTATAAGTGTTAATCCCGCTCCATATTTTGCAATATCAAAAAATCTATATCTTCCCGGACCGTAAACCATTAAATTTGTTTGGTAACCCATTGGTGTCAAAAAAGACTGACTTGCTCCAAATAAAACAAGCATTATTAAAGCGCTAGGCGAAATATCTAAACTTGAAAATTCAATAACTACAGGCAATATCAAAGCAACTGAAGCAGCATTACTAATAAATTGGGTAAGGATTACGGTGGATACAAAAATTACAACTAATGCAAAATACAGAGGCATTCCATTTAGAATGAAATTTAGATTTAATGCAAATAAATATGCTAATCCTGTACCTTGCATAGCTACACTGAAGCAGGATAATGATCCAAGCAACAAAATAACATCTAACCTAATTGATTTTTGTATTTCGGCAGGTCTTAAACATCCAAAAGCAACCATTGCAATAACTGCTAATAGAACAGCTCCTACTAATGGAATATTGGTAATCGAAGGCAAAACCACCATACCTATTGCAATTGCAATCGAAATAGGTTTTTTTATCAAGACAGGTAAATCATCTTCAAATTGATCTAGAATAAGTAAATCATTACTGGCTTGCAAACCTCTGATTGAATCTAAAGGAGCTTGCAATAATAAGACATCACCAGCTCTTAAAACAGCTTGGCCCAATCTTTCCTGAACAGTCTGCTGGCCTCTTCTCAGTGCCAAAACTGTAGCATTATGACGCTGCCTGAATCTTAATTCTCTCAAACTTGCACCAGCAAGAGTTGAACCTGAAGGCAACAAAGCTTCAAAAGTCTTAGTACCTTCATCATCTACAAATACATTAGTCTCCTCAAATGATCTTTTATTCTCTCCTAATAAGATTGTGTGTTCTTGTTGCAGCCTAAATAAGTCTGCTCTGGTAACACGTATTATTAATCTATCATCGGGTTCAATCTTTCTATCTGCTAAAGGAGGGAGAATAACTTTTCCATTACGTTGCAACTCCAGAACATCAACATCAAATCTTCTTTGCAATCTACTATTTCTAACAGATTGCCCAACCAATTCTGATTCAGAGGGAATAGTAACTTCAGTAAAGTAGATATTCATATCGCCATTTCTAATAAAATCTTTATCTCTCCCTCTATCTGGCAAAAGCAAATCAGAAAATAGGATTAAATATGTTGTACCTATCAGCCAAACAGGAATTCCAATTGAAGTCAGACTAAATAACTCTAAAGCTCCATAACCTAATTGTTGACTAATATCACTTACAAGAAGATTGACAGAGCTACCTAACAATGTCAGAGTTCCGCCTAATAAAGTAGCAAATGAAAGAGGTAATAAAACTTTTGAAGGAGATATATTTCTCCGCACGCACCAACCTTCAATTAAAGGTAACAAGGAGGCCACTACTGGGGTATTAGGGACAATTCCAGATATTGGAGCAATCAAAAAAGCAATTAATGAAATTAATTTCTTTGGAGTTCTAATACTTTCAGAAGAAATCAATTCTCTTACTCTATCAAGAGCTCCACTTTTAAAAAGTGCAGAGGAAACTGCAAATAAACCCATAAGAGTAATTAAGGATGGGCTCCCAAATCCAGCTAAAGCTTCTTCAGGAGAAAGAACCCCTGTAGCTATAAATATTCCAACACATAATAAGCCAGTCAATTCAGGAGCAATTGTATTTTTGATAAACAAAATTATTGACATTATTAAAACTACTACCGTTACTAACGCATTAAAATTATTACTAATTACTGTAATTAAATTCATATCAAACATATTTAACTCAATATACCCAAAAACAATATTTCAAAAAAGTTTAATTGAGATTATCTTTTTTTAGAAATTTTTTAAAAATTGATTTTTTTTGGATTATCCATGAAGAAGCAGATTTTAAGCTTTCAGTTATATCAGGCAACTTAGAAGCATATATAAGTCTTCTTGCCTCAAAAGCTAATTTCCCTGATAAAGTTATCCCAAGTGCTGAGATTGAAGCTTCGCCTATGCCTAAGCTAATCATTTCACCATTATCTTGAAATTCAAAAGGTAAAAGATCTTTGCCTTGAATTAATAGTCCTATATTTTTAGCTAGATGATTTCCTTCTTGCATTGCAACTTGAGCTGTTATGGGCAAATCTTCCATCCCCGAAATAATTGAAATATCTCCAATAGCAAAACAATCATTATTATTTTCTATTTGCAATTTATTGTTAACTAAAATTCTCCCATCTTTTTTTATGAGATCATCAGTTTCCAAATAAGACAAGTTAGGTTTGACTCCTGCAGTCCAAATTACAATATCTTTATCCAAAATAGTTATTCCATCTTCATTACAAATACTAATATTATTTTCTGATACTTCTTTAACTATAGAATTTAAAAGAACTTTGATTTTTCTTTTTTCTAAAGCCTTCTCTGCTTCTTCTCTATTAAAAATTTTATTTTTATAAAGTAATTCATTAGATTTTTCAATTACATTAATTTCAAATTGGTCTTTAAATAAATCTTTAATTTTGCATGCTAACTCAATACCAGAGGGACCTCCCCCAACTATGAATAATTTTTTATGAAGAACAGTTTTTTGAGATTCTTTTAAAAAAGTTTCTAATTTATTTAGATCATGAAAATCATTAAAGAAATAACAATTTTCATCTACACCTTTTATTAAATAACTATTTGGAATAGATCCTGTACAAATTACGAGATATTTATAACTTAATTTTAATTCGTCACTAAATTCAAGAATATTTTCCTTGAAGGAAATATTTGTTAAACAATTTCTTAAGAAAGTTATACCTGCATCAGAAAAAATATTTGCAAATTTTGGCGTAGCTTCCCAACTTCTTATTTCTTTACTTAAGACTTCATACATCAAAGGTTTAAATATAAAGTTGGATTCAGAGTCAACTACAAGAATTGGTAAAGAAGGGTAAAGATTCTTTAAATTCAAAGCAACTGTCATACCTGCGAAACCTGCTCCAACTATTACTATTGGTTTTTGTATTGATTTCATTTGCAAAATATTAGTATGCGTAAATGTATTATTAAACTATACGAATAATTTTAAAATTGAGCGAAATAGCATTAATCTCATGAACAACTTGAAGAATGATTGAAAAAATCCATAAAGATATTCAACCTGAATTAATAAATAAATATAATCAAGAGCTTATAAATATGACAGCTCAAGATATTCTTTCATGGGGTTATAAAAAGTTTGATAATCAATTCGCGGTTACTACAAGTTTTGGTATACAGTCATCAGTCCTTCTAAATATCGTTAGTAAATTATGTCTTAATAAAAAAATCAAAATATTTTGGATAGATACAGGTTATTTACCTCCTGAAACATACCAATATGCTCAGATACTTATTAAAGATTTGTCTTTAGACGTAGAAGTTCTGCAAAGTGAATTATCCCCAGCAAGAATGGAAGCTATACACGGAAAACTTTGGGAAACCAATAAAGCGAGTGATCTAGATAAGTATCATGAATTGAGAAAGATAAAACCTTTAGAAAATGGACTAGAAAAATATAATATTCAGTGTTGGGCAAGCGGTGTTAGATCAAGCCAAACAGAAAATAGAAAAGAAATGAAATTTCTAGACGTAATTCGTCAAAGACTTTCTTTAAGGCCTTTATTAAGTTGGACAAATAAAGATATTTTTTATTACATGAAAGAAAATAATTTACCTGCCCATCCACTTTTTAAAAAAGGTTATTCTACTGTAGGTGATTGGCACTCAAGCATTCCCGATGGTAATGACACAAAAGGCAGAGCAACCAGATTTGGGGGAATTAAACAAGAGTGTGGAATACACACAAATAATTAAATTGATCATAAAAAAATGGTCTCAAATATAAATTTTTTATTAGTGGGTAATAGTAGACTTCATTGGGCGAAATATTCTCAAAATCAATCAAAATTCTTCCATACAAAAAAAGAACAAAATATTCCAGAAAATATAGATCTTGATAAGTTAATTTGGGCTTCTGTAGGAAAACTTCCAAATTTCTCACTGAAAGGTGAAAATGAAATAAAAACTAAAGACATTCGTTTATCAAATCTCCCTGATTATTTTGGCGTTGATAGAGCTCTTGCCTGTCTTGCCGCTCTTCATATTATTGCTAACCCACTAAAAAAAGATTTATTAATTGCAGATTTTGGAACAATACTATCAATAACAAAGTTAAATTCAAAAGGATCTATTATCGGTGGGCAACTAATTCCAGGTTTTCTTACACAATTAAAATCAATGGAACAAAACACAAAAGCCCTCAAAGTTCCCCAAAAATATGCTATCCCAACCAAAAATTTTTTAATGAATACAGAAGAAGCAATTTTAAAAGGAGTAATCAACTCTCTTAATGGAGTTATTAATAATACATTTAATCCATTCAAGGATATCTTGGTCACCTGTGGAGGAGACTCTCAATTCCTTACAAAATCTCTACAAATACAGAAAAAAAATATTATAAATTCCCCTAATTTAGTTATGGAAGGAATGATCATTCACTACTTATCTCTTAAGCAGTCACTTTAATCCAAGATCTGCAATTATATGATCAGCCATTATTGCTGCTTTTACCTTTAAGTAAATTTTTTCGATTTTACCATCAGTATCAATCAAAAATGTATTTCTCATCATTCCCATATATTCTTTTCCCATAAATTTTTTAAGGCCATAACTATCATAATCAGAAGAAACTTTAAAAGGTTCAGGATCTGTTAAAAGAATAAAAGGCAAATTAAATTTTTCTATAAACTTCTGATGAGAAACTGCATTATCTTTACTGATACCAAGGACAACAATATTATGTTTCTTTAGCAAATCCCAATTTTCTTTAAAATTGCAGGCTTCTTTAGTACATCCCGGAGTATTATCTTTTGGATAAAAATATAGTATTATTCTTTTACCTTTAAAATCATTAAGAGAAATTTCTTTATTAAAAGAATCTTTTAATTTAAATTCTGGTGCTTTGTCACCAACCTTAAGAGCCATTGAAATTATTAAATGAGTATGAATATAAAATACCAAAAATTTGGTTTTATGAGATTAAAGGTGTACAAGATGTCGTAACGATAGAAGAAATTAAAACTGCAGGAAAACTGTCAGATTTAAGATCAAAGGTTTTTTTAGAGACCAGAGCTTATTTAAGAAAATCATTATCAACACTTTTTGATTTAGATCCCTTAGAAATTCCTATAAATGCTAATCCTGGAGAACCTCCAAGATTACCTCTGGGCTTGGGATATATAAGTTTAAGTCATTGCAAAGATGCTGTAACTATAGTCTGGCATAGAAACAAAATAGGAATAGATATTGAGCGAAAAGATAGAGATTTTAATTATGCAAAATTGGCAAAAAAATATTTTTTTCATACCAATAAATCAATTCATAAGAATAATTTGAATAAAAATATGATACTTAATCAATGGTGTGCTACTGAAGCAGCAATAAAATGGGATCATGGAAAATTATCTAAAGACATAAACCATTGGCAATATTTTGAAAAACCAAAAAAGTTAATTCATAACAAGAAAAACCTACATTTACATTATTCTCAAATTAATTTTCGAAATTGGACTATAGCTTTAGCCTACGAAGAGAGAAATTCTTTTAATAATAAGATTATTTGTTATTCGAAAAGTTTTTAGTTTTTTTTCTTTTAAGTAATTCTTCATGTTTAATTTTCTCCCATCCGTTATTATTTGGTTCCCATATTTTTAAATCTCTTACAGATATTGGAAGATATTCTTGTGCAATCCAATTTTCTGGATAATTATGAGGATTGACATAACTTTTAGAGTTATTTTTTAAATGACTTGGAACTTCATAAGCATTGATAGATTTTATTATTTCAATTGCTTTAAAAATACTTTTCGTACTTTTACTTTTTGGAGATAGAGATAAATATAAAGAAGCTTGCGTTAAAAAATATAAACCCTCTGGAAAACCAACTCTATCAAATGCATCACAACATGATTTTACAACTACTATGGCATTAGGATCAGCTATCCCAATATCTTCACAAGCAGATATCAGTAGTCTTCTAAAAATAAAATTAGGATCTTCACCAGCCTCCAACATATTTGCAAGCCAAAATAATGTTGCATCCGGATCAGAACCCCTAATCGACTTGATAAATGCACTTACTATATCGTAATGATTTTGACCATTTTTATCGTAAACAATATTTTTCTTTTGAATCGCATCTTCTGCTATTGAGAGATTAATGTTTATTTCTTTATTATCATTTTCACTAGTCGTTACTATAGCCATCTCCAGTGCATTGATTAATGTTCTTGCATCACCTCCAGAAAACTTAATTAAATGATTTATTGCATCCTGGGTTAAATTAACCTTTTTTGAATCTTTTTGTTTTGAATAGTAAGTTATAACTTTTTGCATTATTTTCTTCAAATCATTTTCAGCCAAAGGAAGTAATGTAAAAATGCGAGACCTACTAACAAGCGCTTTATTCACTGCAAAGAAGGGGTTTTCAGTTGTAGCGCCAATAAAAGTTATTGTTCCATTCTCTATTGAAGGTAATAAAGCATCTTGCTGCACTGATGTAAATCTATGTACTTCATCAATAAACAAAATTGTTTTTCTCTTGGAATTTATCAATCTTTCTTTTGCATTAGCGATTTCATTTCTTAATTCTTTAATACTTGACAATACTGCATTTAATTTAATTAGTTTTGATCTAGTATTAAAGGAGATAATTTCAATTAGAGTAGTTTTTCCAACACCTGGAGGGCCAGCAAAAATTAAATTACTAATCTTATCGTTTAGTATGGCATTTCTTAAAAGCGAATTCTCATTCAAAATTGATTGTTGACCAAAAAATTCTTCCAAATTCTTTGGTCTTAATTTATCTGCCAAAGGAGCATTATTTTCTAATTGAGGAAAATTAGTAAATAAATTTTCTGAATCCATATAAATTAGTCAAAAAATCATTACTTTAAAGTCTATGTAATTACTGTAGGAGTTTCCATTTTTGTAAGTTTTGAAATGTTTAATAAATTATCTAAATCATCTATTAGAGGCTTCAAAGCGATTTGAGGATTTAACGAAAGATTCTGTTTAGGATTGAAAAATTTTTCAAAGTAAAGTCTTAATGTTGCACCTTTAGTTCCAGTTCCTGAAAGACGTACAATTACTCGGGAATTATCATCAAGAATCAATCTTAAACCTTGATTTTCAGTTATAGAATCATCAACAGGATCTAAATATGAAAAGTTATCTGCATCTTGAACTAAATGACCAGCAAAATTTCTTCCTTTTAAAGTTTTGAGCATAGAAGTTAAATTCTCAAAGATTTGATTAGCAATATTTGAGGGGATTGCCTCATAATCATGTCTTGAATAATAATTCCTACCAAATTGTTTCCAATGATTATGCATCAAATCAGTTACGGAACTATTCTTTTCAGCTAAAACTTGCAACCAATACAAAACTGCCCATATTCCATCTTTCTCTCTTACATGATTACTACCTGTTCCAAAACTTTCTTCTCCACATAAAGTAATTAAATTAGAATCTAAAAGATTTCCAAAAAATTTCCAACCAGTAGGTGTCTCGAAACAAGGTATATTTAATGCGTTCGCTACTTTATCAACCGCAGAACTTGTTGGCATAGATCTAGCTACACCTGTTATACCATCTTTATAACCAGGGACACATTTTGTGTTAGCAGTAATCACTGCAAGGCTATCACTAGGATTAACAAAACATCCACTGCCTAGAATCATATTCCTATCACCATCTCCATCACAAGCAGCTCCAAAACTATAAGATTTCTTATTTAATAATAAGTCAGCCAAATGAGATGCATAAGTCAAGTTGGGATCAGGATGTAAGCCACCAAAATCTTTTAACGGATTACCATTCATAACGCAATCATTTGCGAGACCCATTTTTTCAACAAAAATATTTTTTGCATATGGACCTGTAACAGCATTCATTGCATCAAAGATTAATGAGAAGTCTTTTTTTAAAAAATCACTAATTTGATCAAAATCAAAAATTTTCTCCATTAAATTAGAATAATCTTTCAATCCATCAATAATTTCTAAAGTAGTTTCCCCGTAATGATGCTTTCCATATTTATTAAACTTTGGTGGTTTAATTTTACAGATTTTATAACTAGTTAGTAATTGTGAAGATTTGAATATCTTGTTAGTAATAATCTCAGGAGCTGGACCACCATTAGAGATATTCAACTTAACTCCAAAGTCACCATCAATCCCTCCTGGATTATGACTTGCCGAAAGAATAATACCACCTATAGCATTTTCTTTCCTAATTAGATGTGATGTCGCAGGGGTAGACAACAAACCATATTTCGGAACAATAACCTTTTGGACTTTATGAGCAACGCATATTTGCACAATTTTTTCTATAGCTTCAATATTTCCGTATCTACCATCACCCCCAACTATTAATGTTGAACGTTGTAAATCTTCAAGTGATTGCAAAATTGCTTCTATAAAAATTTCTAGATAATGTTCTTCCTGAAATTTTAAAGTGCTTTTTCTTAAACCAGAGGTCCCAGGTTTTTGATCTAAGAAAGGATAATTTATATTTACTACATTAACTTCAGTCATAATTCAAGGTACTTCCCAAAAAATCTAACTAAATTAATGAGGCATTTCGGATGTTCTTAACATAGCGATAAACCATAAAGAGGAAATTAACAATGCACTAAGAATTCCGAAGTTAACGCCGAATTTAGAAATTGTAATTGGAACTACAAGTGGAAATGTTAATGCTCCAAACAAAGGGGTAAAAGTTACAATTTTTTTCAGCATTTATTTAATTGGTTAAAACCATTCTGTCTCAGCATTATCTTTTTCGTTAGTGTCGTCAAGTGGAGTAATTCTATCAAACTTCATTGATATACTTTTAATTTGCTTACCAGATACATCAATAGCTTTGATATCATATTTTTGAGTACCATCTCTAAATGGGACTTGAATTCTAAAAGTACCATCAGCAGCAAGGGGGACATCTTCTCCACCAATTGTAAGCTTTGCAGAGGGTTCAGTTGCTCCATAAACGATTAATTCCGCATCAGCAACAAGCCAAAAAGATCTATTTTTAACAATTCCACTTCCGGAATCATTTAAACCTGAAGACCATTTACCAGAACCTGAGTCTGTTAGATTATCATTGAGTTTTGTTGATTTTACATTTTCCATAAATTCCTCTGAACCAACTTTCCTTCTAAATGGAATATTAGTTGCTGCTTGATATAACCTTTCATGCATACCATTTTGTTCTGAAGTCAAGGGATTAGAATGATCAAGAATTGGCTCGGAAGTTGAATCCAAATTAAAAGGTACAAATTTATCAAGAATTTGCTCAGATGGATGAGATCCAGGCACGTGACTTATTGATGAGAATGCCAAGGACATCCAGTTAAATCCATATTTATAACCTAATTCAACTTTATAATCCCTATCTGCAAGAGGGATTGGCAAATACCACTCAGTGCTGTAACTATCAACCGCAATTTCCCTTAATGTTCCTTGATTTAAATTACTTCCATCAGAGCCAGACGCATCAAATAATCGTAAACATAATTTATTAGCTCCCAAAGATTGAGCTTTTTCTCTATCAGAATCAGAAATTTGCCAAAAAACATATGCCCAATCAGGATCTCGAGGCAGGAAGACTACATTTGTTTTAATTTCATCATTACTATTTAAAATATTGGACTCAGAAGAATTATCAAGATTTAAGTCTGGATCTCTACTATTTATTTTCCTAAGAGACTTTTCTTGATATTGGATTATTAAGTCAACTAAAACGGCTTTTGTTCTACGACTGTATAAAGGAACTGATAATTTACTTGCTTCTTGACGTAATTGTCTGAGGGTAAGTGAGAGTAATTGATCTTTATTCATGATCCCATCAGCCACCTTAAAATCTCCGTTTTTGTTTGGGATCAGTATGTTCTTTTTTTTAACTAATTGTGTGTCTTTTAGCCTTGTCGTCAGGATCCTCTGACTACTCAAAAATTAACAAAAATTATATTTCTCCTCAAAACAGTTGGTATCAGATGAATTATTTAATTTTTAAAAATCTTTTATATTTAAATTAATTTTCTTTTTTTTTAAATTTTATTACCTAGAATTGTTAACGACTCAACAAAAATATATTTTTTCTTCGGGATCAATTCAAATAGATTCCTGATCTTGTTCAACTAGAAGTACCAAATCTTTAATATCTAAATCCTGAATATTTTTACCTATTTTTTGAGAAAAAGTATTTAATTTATTTGCAGTAGACTCTAATTGTTTATAAAAAAGTTCACTAAATTTTTTATCATCAAATTGTTTGGATTGATTCTCACACCATTCTCTAAGTTGATTTTTAAAACTTGATTGATAAATATTTTCTGCGGTAATGGTTTTTAGAATCTGTAGACAATGAGCAAGTATTCTTACATGATGTTTCTGCATTGTTGGGAGATCTAGACAGTCAATTGCTTGAATGTTTTTAATGTTTATGGGATTTGAAAAAGGATCAGATTGATTTGACATTAATTTTTAGTTTTAAAAAAAAGAAAAAACTCAATATTGGGGGTATCTTTCGTTAAAGTATATAGAGCTAATTGTAATAAGTTTATTTTGGATAACATGGTTAACGAAAATTTAGTTAAAGATGTAGTGACAGAGCCTTACAAATATGGTTTCGTTACTGATATTGAAACTGAAAAAATTGCAAAAGGATTAAATGAAGACATTATTAAACTAATTTCACTTAAAAAAGAGGAACCAAAATATTTACTTGATTTTAGATTAAAAGCTTTTAAAAAATGGCAAAAAATGAAGGAGCCTGATTGGGCACAATTAGGTTATAAACAAATTGATTATCAAGATATAATTTATTATTCTGCTCCCAAACAAAAAGAAAAAATTTCTAGTTTAGATGAAGTTGATCCCAAACTCCTTGAAACTTTTGACAAATTAGGGATACCTCTTACTGAACAAAAAAAATTAACAAATGTCGCAGTAGATGCTGTTTTTGACAGTGTTTCAATTGCTACAACTTTTAGAGAAGAACTTGCTGAGCATGGAGTTATATTTTGCTCAATAAGTGAAGCAGTAAAAAATCACTCAGATTTAATCGAAAAATATTTAGGTACTGTAGTTCCAGCAAGTGACAATTATTTTGCAGCACTAAATTCTGCTGTTTTTAGTGATGGTTCGTTTGTTTATATCCCAAAAGGTGTAACCTGTCCTATGGACCTGTCTTCTTACTTCAGAATTAATAGTGGAGATTCCGGACAATTCGAGAGAACTCTAATCATTGCTGAAGAATCAAGTTCTGTAAGTTATTTAGAAGGTTGTACAGCACCAATGTTCGACACAAATACGTTACATGCTGCAGTTGTGGAATTAATAGCTCTAGATGATGCATCAATTAAATATTCAACAGTACAAAATTGGTATGCTGGAGATGAAGAAGGTGTTGGCGGAATTTTTAATTTTGTCACCAAAAGAGGAAAATGTTTAGGTAAGAGAAGTAAAATAAGCTGGTCTCAAGTTGAAACAGGATCCGCAATAACTTGGAAATATCCTAGCTGTCTTCTTTTAGGCGAAGAATCTGTAGGAGAATTCTACTCAGTAGCTCTCACCAATAATCTTCAACAAGCAGATACCGGTACAAAAATGATCCATATTGGTCCCAAAACTAAATCAACTATAGTTAGCAAAGGAATAAGTGCTGGCAATTCAATAAATAGTTACAGAGGTCTTGTCAAAATGGGTTCAAAAGCAACTGGTGCAAGAAATTACAGTCAATGTGATTCAATGTTAATAGGAGATCAAGCCTCAGCTAATACATTCCCTTACATCAAATCTCAACAACCAAATTCCGAAATTGAGCATGAAGCCAGCACATGTAGAATCTCCGAAGATCAACTTTTTTATCTCCAAAGCAGAGGTATAGAATTTGAAGAAGCAATATCTATGATGGTCAGTGGTTTCTGTAGAGATGTATTTAATCAATTACCCATGGAGTTTGCTGCTGAAGCAGATAAATTACTGGCTCTTAAACTCGAGGGGTCAGTAGGTTAATTAATTTCTCAAGTGAAATGCAAAGTAAAATGAAAGAATCAGATCCAATATTAGAAGTTCAAAATCTCTTTGCATCTACTGATAATCTTCCAATATTGAAGGGGGTATCAATGACTGTCTACCCTGGAGAAATCCATGCCATTATGGGCAGGAATGGATGTGGTAAAAGTACTCTTTCTAAAATTATTGCAGGACATCCCTCTTATAACATTACCAAAGGCAATATAAAATTTTCAGGTGAAAATATTAATTCTCTAGAACCTGAAGACAGAGCTCAATCAGGAATTTTCCTTGGTTTCCAGTATCCAATAGAAATTCCAGGCGTTAGTAATCTTGAGTTTCTGAGAGTTTCAACAAATGCCAGAAGAAAATACCTTAATAAAGAAGAGTTAGATACTTTTGATTTCGAAGAATTAGTTAAAGAGAAGTTAGAACTTGTAAAAATGGATCATGCATTTCTATCTAGAAGCGTAAATCAAGGATTCTCTGGAGGTGAAAAGAAAAGAAACGAAATACTGCAAATGGCTTTACTTCAGCCCAAGATTGCAATCTTAGATGAGACCGATTCTGGTCTAGATATTGATGCTCTAAGAATTGTCGCATCGGGAATTAAAAAAATATCTAATGCACAGACTGGAATTATATTAATTACGCACTATCAAAGATTATTAGATGAAATTGAACCTGATTATGTTCACGTTATGGCCGATGGACAAATCATAAAAACTGGTGGAAGTGATCTTGCTTTAGAACTTGAAGAAAAAGGTTATGAATGGACTGATAACTTGATAAAAGAGACTTAAATAAATGGAAATTATTGAACGAATAAAAACCAATAAATTAATTGACAATCCAACAGATATACAAAAAATCTGTCTTAATAAATTACAATCAAACCCACTACCTAATCCTAAAAGTGAATTATGGAGACTTTCAAATAAATCAAAATTTTCAAATTTTTTTGAATACTCAGCTAATGAGAAAAATCCAAACTTTGATATCCCATATCACTCTAATCCCAAAGATATTATAAGAATAGTAATTGGGTTAGATAGCCAAATTCTATTAAAAAAGGAAAATTACTCAATACAGCAATTAAATAGAGATAAATTAGATAAATACATTAAGCAAAAGATATCTTGTTTTGATCAAAACGAACATTGGAGTGACCTCCTTAATCTATGTTTAAGCAGTGAGAAAAATATCTTAGGATTAAAAATCAAAGGATCAAAAATCCCTCCTATTGAAATTTTTAGTCATGCATTAAGTAATTCTTTAAAAGCTAAAACTCTTGTAATATTTGTGGAAAAGGATTGTGATGTAAAACTATTACAAGTAAATCTTGGTAAAGAAAACTCCTCATTATCTCAATCAACATTTTTTTGTTTAGAAGAAAATAGTTCTGTAAATCATGGTATTGTCTCTTATGGGGAAAGGAAATCACATTTATTAAATTCTCTTAATGTGATTCAACAAAAAAATAGCGAATACAACTTAGGATCTTTACATTTCAAATTCAATTATGCAAGATTTGAAATTCGCATTAAACAATCTGCTGGCAATGCTAAAACCAATATCAAGGGTATGCAAATAACAAAAAACAATGAACAAATTTCTACTTATACAAAAATTAACTTTAATGGCCCAAATGGATTTTTAGATCAAATCAACAAATCAATAGCTAACGATAAATCACATGCAATATTTGAAGGTTTAATAATTGTTCCAAAAATTGCTCAAAAAACTGATGCTTCTCAATTAAGCAGAAATTTACTTTTATCAAATTTTGCCCAAATAGACACGAAACCTCAATTAGAAATAATTGCTGATGATGTCAAGTGCAAACACGGAGCTACAATTTCACAATTAAATGAGGAGGAACTTTTTTATATGAGGACTAGAGGTATCACACTTACGGAAGCAAGTAAACTACAATTAAGTTCTTTCTTTCAAGAAATAATTTCATTCATTCCCATTTCAAAAGATAGATGGGATTTACTTGATAAACTTTTAAATGAAAATTAATGGAAACGATTCAAAATTTCCCAAAATTAACTAAAAAAGACTTTCCTCTTTTAAATAAGAGTTTCAAAAGTAAAGAGCGAATCATTTATTTAGACCATGCTGCGACCACTCAAAAACCGATTCAAGTCTTAAAAAAAATTGATGAATACTATAGAAACTTCAATGCAAATGTACATAGAGGTGCACATCAATTAAGTGCAAAAGCAACAGAAGAATTTGAAAATGCAAGATATGTAATAAGTAAATATATAAATGCGAATACAACAAAAGAAATTATTTTCACAAGAAACGCTACTGAAGCAATTAATCTTGCAGCTAGATCATGGGGCGAATTTTCTTTAAAAGAAAATGATGAGATTCTTCTATCAATTATGGAACATCATAGCAATATTGTTCCTTGGCAAATGGTTGCAGCAAAAAATAAATGCAAATTAAAATTTATTGGTATAGATAAATATGGGAAATTAGATATTGAAGATTTCAAATCTAAATTAACTCCTAAGACAAAGCTTGTTAGTCTTGTTCATATAAGTAACACACTAGGTTGCTGTAATCCGATCAAAGAGATAACTAAATTAGCTAAGCAAAAAGGTTCTTTAGTTTTATTAGATGCATGTCAAAGTTTAGCCCATAAAAAACTGGATGTAATTGATCTTGATATAGATTTTTTAGCGGGTTCTGGTCATAAACTATGCGGTCCAACAGGTATTGGTTTTCTATGGTCAAGAAAGGAAATACTTGAAAAGATTCCTCCTCTCTTTGGAGGTGGAGAAATGATTCAGGATGTTTTTGAAAAGTCAAGTACTTGGGCTGAACTCCCACATAAATTTGAAGCTGGAACTCCTGCTATTGCAGAAGCTATAGGTCTTGCAGAAGCAATACATTATATAAACACAATTGGATTAGATGAAATTCATGAATATGAGAAAAATATTACTAAATATTTATTTAAAAAATTAAATCAAATAAAAAATATTGAAATCATCGGTCCGTCTCCTGAGATAGATCCAGAAAGAGCATCACTAGCTACCTTTTATATAAAAAAAATACATTCAAACGACATCGCCGAGATTCTTGATTCAAAAGGAATTTGTATCAGAAGTGGACATCATTGCTGTCAACCTCTTCATCGATATATTGGGATTAAATCAACGGCTAGAATTAGCATGAATTTTACAACTAATCTAGAGGAAATTGATATATTCATAGAAAAATTACAAGAGACTATTAATTTCTTGAAAATTAATTCCTAAATATTCAAAGTATTTTTCAAAAATTTCTCAGATTTTTGCTTTACTAACTCCTTATTTTGAATATCTTTAAAGCCATGTCCTTCATTTTCGAATAAAACAACTTCAGAATACATATTATTCTTAATTAATATTTCTTGAACTTTTAAAGTTTGTTTATACGAAATAACTAAATCTTTTTTTCCATGAAATAATAAGATAGGTTTTTTTATTTTGTTGATTTTATTTATTGGCGACCTATTTATATAATCATCATAATTATTTGAAAAATTTCCTACTAAGGAATTTAAATAATTTTTTTCAAACCTATGAGTGTTGTAATGCATATCCTTAAGATCAATAACAGGATATTTACAAATTGCAGCTGTGAAAATGGACTCATATAACAAGCAATTTAGAGCAGTTAACCCACCAGCACTATTTCCAAAAATTACTACTTTATCTCTATCAACTAGATCTAATTTAAGTAAGTCAAGAACTAGTGCTTTGCAATCATAAGAATCAACAATACCCCATTTATCATTTAACCTCTCTCTATACTCTTTGCCAAAGCCAGATGATCCTCCATAATTAACTTCAGCAACAAAAAACCCTTTAGACGTCCAATATTGAACTTCAGGATTATATGATCCATCAAAAAAAGAAGTCGGTCCACTATGTGCTCTAACTAAGAGCGGTGGCTTTATAAATTTGTCTTCAAGAGGCCTATAAAGAAAGGAATGAGTAGATTTATCTTCAAAACCTTTAAACCAGAAAGATTCAGGATTTGAACAATCTTTTATATGTTCAACATAAATCTCTTCAGAAAAAGTTGATGAAGCTTTTTCTGCAAAATCAATTTCAATTATATTTCCCATAAAATCAAATCCATTACCTTTTAAAAGAAGATTCTTACCAAAAACACTGAAATCACTTACTGAGGTAAAAAGAGTAGAAAATTCTTTATTCAACAAAAGGTCTTTATAGTGTTCTAATATCAAATTATTTCCTTTTTTTGCTAAACAAAAGAAATTTTTAATAGTTCCTCCAAAATATGTAATTCCAGACACCCATTGAGGTACTCCATATTCTACAAAATTTCTCTTTACTCTTTTCTTAATAAAAATACTCTCAATTTCACTAACATCTAGAAAGATTAAGTTCCACCATCCAGAACTATCTTCAGAACATACTAAAATTTTTTCACTTATCCAAAAAGGTTGAAAAAAAGAAACATTTTTATTTTTATTAATATTTTTATGCGAAAATTTTTTTATTTTTTTTAATTGACCGTAAACATCAATCTCAGCAAAAAAAAGATCGTTTTTTTCCCAAGGCATATATGGAGTATCCCACTCTATCCATGAAAGTAAATTATCCGAAGAATTAGAAGACAAATCTCCAGCAAAATTATTAAATTTTTTAAGTATTTTAAGATCTTGATTTATTCCCTTTATGTTTAGGGAGTAAAGATAATCATTTTTATTAATTTCAATTAAACCAATTAATGTAGACTCATTCATGAGGCAAAAACATCCATCAAAATTGCCCTCTATTGAATTAGTTAATTTATTTATACTTCCTTTTGGCAAAATATAATTGTCAGTATTTTCAAGAACATTAATTTGAAAAACTTGACTCCATAATGATTTAGATAATTGATCAATCCAAAAAATATATATATTTTCGCCAGATTCAAAACATTTATATGACATGCCTCCATATCCATGAAAGGAGTTTTTTATATAAAATTCCTCTCCTGTTAAATTTTGAGGTCGCGATTTTTTTTTATTAAAGGGTCTTACAAAAATTGCATTTATTCCCTCCTTTTCTGTATGAACAGGTTCAATCCAGAAAATTAAATTTTTTAAAAGTAATAGCTCTTTATGAGAATTCTTTAATTTATTGAGATCTTCGCTTTTGTTTGAAATGTGATTTTTCATTGAACTTATAGCATTCAAAGTTTCAAAATAATGTTATTATTTTTATAGTTTAAACCTCAACTACTACAACAAATAGTGGCAAATCATTTTTCACAGCTGGCAAGAAAATCAAGGGATAATGTTTCTGCTACTAAAGTTACAAAAGAGGCTATTGATAATCCCCCTTTAGAAATATATAAACTTGGAAGTACCACTTTAAGAACTACCGCTAAAAGAATAAGTAAAGTGGATGTGGATACAAGAAAACTTGCAAGAGAGATGCTACAAAGCATGTATTCTGCAAAAGGAATAGGCCTAGCAGCTCCTCAAGTTGGAATAAGCAAAGAACTTTTAGTAATCGATATAAATTTTGAAGATTCTGCAGCAGAACCTCTAATCTTAATTAATCCAGAAATTACTGCTTTTGGATCTACACTTAACTCTTATGAGGAGGGTTGCTTGAGCATACCAGGTGTTTATTTAAATGTTATTAGACCATCTACCATAAAATTAAAGTTTAGAGATGAAATGGGAAGGCCAAGAAAAATGAATGCTGATGGACTCTTGGCAAGGTGTATTCAGCATGAAGTGGACCATTTAAAAGGCGTGCTGTTCGTTGATAGAGTAACTTCAAAAGAAGACCTCAAAAAAGAGCTTACGAAAGAAGGTTATCAAATGAAAGATGTTATCCCAATGAATTAATTAATTTACAAATTTTAAATGAGCGAAACAACTATTTTCTCCAAAATAATAAATGGTGAAATCCCATGCGAAAAGCTTCATGAAGATGATCATTGTATTGCATTTAATGATACTTCACCTCAAGCTCCGGTACATTTTCTAGTGATTCCCAAAAAGACCATCGTAAGTTTATCTGAGTGTATGCAAGAGGATATAAACCTATTAGGACATTTATTGTTTACAGGAAGCAAAATAGCAAAGTCCAAATACTTAAGTAATTGGAGAACTGTAATTAATACTGGAGAAGAATCAGGACAAACAGTTTTTCATTTACATATACATTTCTTATCAGGGAGAAAAATGAACTGGCCACCAGGCTAAAACTCTCGAAATAATTGTTTATTGGCTATAAATAAGAAAAACATAAAAATGAATACACCTGACTCAATAAACTCCGAATCAAAAAATATTTTAGATTTAATATATAAAAATTGGGAAAAATTAGAAAACTCCCAAAAAGTCGTTCTCACAAAAATTTGGAAAGTTTTAACATATAAATGGCAACTACAAATTTTATTTAATTTACCATTTTTAATATGGTGGGCTTTAGACAAATCAATAGCCAAAGTACATGAATTTGATGCGACAATTTTAAATTACCTAAACCTACCTGACTGGGCACTTTCATTTATTGGTTTTAGCCAATAGACTTCATAGAAGATATAACCTATTTTATAAACTAGTCGAGTAATGAATAAAGTCGTAAAAAATAAATCTAAAATAATATACCAATTACAAAAATTAAGAAGGTTATCTCAACCATTTTTTCTTCCGATAGATCAATGTAATGGATTTCAATTTATATGGCTTCTAATATCTCTTTTATTTTGTGTTGGAGGAGTAGTTCTTGTTGGCCTTACAGGAATAATAAGTTTTTTTGAAAGCTTTCAACCTATTTTACTAGAAAAATATTTCGGAGGTGTAGTTAATACTCTCAATTCAATTTGGGCTGGAAGCTGGGGTTTGCTTTTTTCTGCTCTATTTCTCATAGGATCAGGAAGCTTTTTTAGCTTAAGACGCCAACTCAAAAACCGTAGATGGTTACACTGGTTATTCCTTGCAGTAATAGTATTAATGCTTTTAGCTGTAAATGGGATAAACGCGGGGATAGGATTTATAGCAAGAGATTTAACAAATGCTTTAGTAGAGAAACAGGAAGATGGATTCTATAGAATATTAGGAATTTATGCTTGTTGTTTTGCTGTCGCTTTACCAATACGTGTTTCTCAAATATTTTTTACCTATAAATTGGGAATAATTTGGAGAGAATGGCTCTCAAAAAGTTTAGTCAAAGATTATATGACTAATAAAGCTTATTATCAATTAAATCCCAATGATGAAGAGCAAACTGACGTAGATAATCCTGATCAAAGGATTACAGATGATACTCGAGCTTTTACTGGTCAAAGTCTGTCTTTTACATTAGGTGTTTTTGATGCATTACTAACATTTTCATTAAATATTCTTATTTTATGGAGCATAAGTAGAACACTTACTTTTTCGTTATTTGGTTACGCTGCATTTGCAACTTCTATCCTACTAATTGCTGGTAAAAATCTTGTAAAGATTGACTTTGATCAACTCAGGTACGAAGCAGATTTTCGATATGGCTTAGTTCATATTAGAGATAATGCTGAATCAATAGCTTTTTACTCTGGGGAGAGTCCTGAGAGAAGCGAAACTGAGAGGAGATTAGGAGAAGTAGTGAGAAACTTTAATTTGCTGATCATATGGAGAGTAATAATTGACGTAATGAGAAGATCTATTAATTATGCTGGAAACTTCTTTCCATATTTAATAATGGCAATCCCCTACTTTAAAGGTGATATTGATTATGGGCGCTTTATTCAGGCAAGCTTCGCATTTGGAATGGTCGAAGGTTCATTATTTTTTATCGTTAATCAAATAGAAGAACTTGCAAAATTTACTGCTGGGATAGGGAGATTAGAAGGGTTTCAATCAAAAGTCGAATCTATTAGTCAAATTATCCCTGCAAATAATCAAAAGATTATTTCAGATTATCCTTCAATTCTTATTAACAATGCTGACCTTAGCCCACCAAGCTCAAATAAAACAATAATTAAAAATTTAAATCTAAGTATTGATACTAATCAATCACTCTTAGTTGTAGGCCCTTCCGGATGTGGGAAAACTTCCTTACTAAGAATGATTAGTGGTTTATGGGAACCTAATAAGGGAGTAATTAAAAAACCAAAAATTGGGGAACTATTATTCATACCTCAAAAGCCCTATATGTTACTAGGTTCTTTAAGGGAACAATTGTGCTATCCCACAGAAGTAAAAAAATTTAGTGATGAACATCTTACATCTGTGCTTCATGAAGTAAATTTAAAAACTTTAGTAGATCGTTACCCTAATCTTGATATTAAACAAGATTGGCCAAGAATTCTCTCTTTAGGTGAACAACAAAGATTAGCTTTTGCCAGACTTTTACTAAATTCTCCAAGATTTGCAGTACTTGATGAGGCAACAAGTGCTTTAGATATTGACACCGAAACAAAACTCTATAGTTTACTCAAAGAAAGAGAATTGTCTCTTATTAGTGTTGGTCATAGACCAAGTTTAAAAGATTTCCATGAAAATATTTTAGAACTAAATGGGAAAGGTGGTTGGAAATTATTGACTTCTGATAAGTATAATTTTAGGGATTAAACAAAAAAATGAATTCTAAAAAAGAACAAACTAACTCAGGAATTACTAATTTAGGAAATGAAGCTTCTACAGAAAAAAAGATAGACCCAAACAACATCAATAAACAAACTTCGGATACTAAATTTGATAAACAATCAATAGACATTGATGATGAATATAAATTTGGATGGAGTAGTTATTCTGAAATAACGAATGGAAGATTTGCGATGATGGGATTTCTAGCAATAATATTAATTGAATTATTCAGTCAACAATCATTTTTAAAATGGGCAGGGATCTTATAATTAATCATCAAATCTAGAACTATTATCTCTAGGTTTTCTTCTATTCATTCCAACAGTATATCTGCCATTTTGATTTTTTGAACTTGATCTCCTTGAAGTACTTGCTCTACGAGTCACACGAGGTTTTTTTACTGTATTAGCATCTTTAAATGATGCATCTTCAACTTGCTCTTTTGAAACTTGCGGTCTAATAGAAGAACTTGTAGATTTTTTTCTTAAGGGAGAGGAATCATCAGAAGAAGTTATATTATCTTGTCTTAATACTCTCTGATTCATTCTAGGTCTTGATCCTGTTTTAACTTCATTACGAGATGAATTTCGTCTATCACCAAAGTTATTTCTTACTGATGCATTACTACTTCTATCTTCAGAATTCCGCCTTCTTCTTATAGGTTCTTCATTTTCAAACTGATTTACTTCTCTTGAGGTCCTTCTTCTACTTACAGCAGAAGCAGGAATAGCTCTTGAAACATCCCTACTGCGTGGTTTCACGCCATCCACGTAGTCTTCTTCAAACTCATATTGTTGAGGTTTAAATCTTCTAGATGGTCGCTCCGCCTCTTCAAACCTTTCGTATTCATCATTAAAACGACCTCTAGAATTTCTGGGCACATCCGAAATAGGGTCATCTTCAAAAAAAGAGGACCTTCTAGCTTGATCAGTAGCAACTCCCCTCAATCGCACACTTTCATATGCAAAAAAAACTGTGGTTCCTGCTAACAAAAACTGTCCAAACTGAAGAATTGGATCTAATCTCCAGCCTTGGAAAAATAATATTCCTCCGCATAACAATCCTATAGCTGCAAAGAAAACATCATAATCTCTAGCTAATGCAGGTTTAAAAGACCTTAAAAAATAAAGGCCCCCTCCACATACTGCGAGAACTATACCAACAATACTCGCCCAATTGAGACTAGCATTGACCACATTCTTTCTCCAAAATTATTTTTAAAGGGGGATATAAATCACCCTATATATATAGTGTACTTAAAACTTCTACAAAAACTAGCGTCTCCCAGTAGAAGTACGATCAAGAGAATCATTCTGACTAACAAAAATCAAAAAAGCAGAAGCTGGAATAAGTATAAGTAAAGCGGCTGCAATAAAACTGCCTATCATTCCTACTGCAGAATTATTTGCAACTTCAGCAGAAAAATCAGCAGCTATTAATAAATTTGAGATTTGAAACACTTTTTTAAAGATTTAATTCTCAATTTATAATACGAATTAAATACGTTTCCATGGGTTATTTATTAAGATGAATTAAACAATTGTGATTTCCTTGCTTGAAAAATCTCTCCAAATTTTAGATATTAGTCTAGGAATTTCTCTTTCATATCTAACTATAGTTTTTTTAATAAGATTAATTCTCACTTGGTACCCAAAAATTGATTTAAGTAAAGGTTTGTGGTTATTCATTTCAATCCCATCAAACTCTATCCTAAATTTAACGAGAAAATTAATTCCTCCTATTGGAGGAGTTGATGTAGGACCCGTTATTTGGATTGGAGTTATAAGTTTTATAAGAGAGATTTTAGTTGGTCAACAAGGGCTTATAAAACTTGCATTGAATACACCAATTTCATAGAGATTTATCAATTATCCTTAGTAATTTGGTAATAATTCTTCTTCAACATATTTAGTATGTATCTTACCTTCCTTAAATTTAGCTTTATTCAATAGTGTCAAATGAAAGTTAATTGTTGTAGGAATGCCAGTAACTGCGCATTCATTTAAAGCTCTATTCATACGTTTAATTGCAGTATTACGATCTTTTCCCCAAACTATTAATTTACCGATTAATGAGTCATAGAAAGGAGGTATTTCATATCCTGTATAGACATGACTATCAACTCTTACACCAGGACCACCGGGAGGAAGCCACCCAGTTATTTTTCCAGGCGATGGCCTGAAATTATGAGATGGGTCTTCAGCGTTGATTCTACATTCAATAGCATGACCATTTAATTTAATATCATCTTGATTAAATTCTAAGTTTGCTCCGCTTGCGATTTTAATTTGCTCAGCTATTAAGTCCACGCCTGTAACCATTTCAGTAACAGGATGTTCAACTTGAATTCTAGTATTCATTTCCATGAAATAAAAATTATCATCCTCATCTACTAAAAATTCAACTGTACCAGCTCCTTCGTACCCTATACTTTTCGCTGCAGCAATAGCTGCTTTTCCCATTTTTTTTCTTAATTCAGCGTTAATTGCTGGGCTAGGAGATTCCTCCAATAATTTCTGATGTCTTCTTTGAACTGAACAATCTCTCTCTCCTAAATGAACAACATTTCCAGACCTATCAGCTAATATTTGAATTTCTACATGTCTTGGCTTCTTTATAAATTTCTCCATATATAGACCATCATTGCCAAAAGCTGCTTCTGCTTCACCTTGAGCTGCTTTGAACATTTTTTCAAGATTATCAGCGTTTTCAACCAATCTCATACCTCTTCCACCTCCTCCAGCAGTTGCTTTGATAATTACTGGATAGCCTATATCATCTGCCAATTTATATGCCTCATCAACATTTGATAATAAGCCTTTACTTCCAGGAACGGTTGGAACGCCTACTTTTTCCATCGTTTCTTTAGCGGTAGATTTATCTCCCATAGATCTAATAGCTTTAGGAGATGGACCAATAAAAACTATGCCATGATCATTACACATCTCAGCAAATTTATCATTTTCAGCTAGAAATCCATAACCAGGATGAATAGCATCAACTCTTCTAGATGTAGCAGCAGCAAGAATATTTGGAATATTTAAGTAACTTTTATTACTTAACGAGTCGCCAACACATACAGCTTCATCTGCAAGCTGCACATGTAATGCTTTTTTATCTACAGTGCTAAAAACTGCAACTGTCGCAATACCTAGCTCTCTACAGCTTCTAACAATTCGTAAAGCTATTTCTCCACGATTAGCAATTAAAACTTTTTCAACCATTATGAAAATTAAATTGAAGAAATGAAAATGACTAAAAATAAAAAATTCTTTGCCAAAGTATCTAACAAAATTTTTTAGTTATCCGAGGACTTTTTTTACAATACAACCTAGAACGTCATAAATGTATAAATATTTGTTTTATGCAATAGAAAAATAATCAATAATATTCGAAAATTCTTGTTGCAAGTTACATCGTTAATTTCAGTCAATAATGTATTATATTTTTAAGGTTTAGGCATCCGCTGGTGCTTGAAAACCCTTTGCGGACGTGGCGGAATTGGTAGACGCGCACGTCTAAGGAGCGTGTGGCTTAGGCCTTGCGAGTTCAAGTCTCGCCGTCCGCATTTGATTTATTCTGGTCTGACTGCAATGAAAAAAAAATCACTTGCAGTAGTTTTAGTTTCCAATGGGCCAGGTGAGTTAGCGACATGGGTAAGACCTGTGGTAGATGAGCTTAACAAAATAAATAAATCTCTATGTGATAACGATAAACTGAATTTTACTCTCAGGTTAGTCCTGGTTCCTTGCCCAAATGCCACTGGTAAAGAATTCACAGTCGCAAATTCATGGAATAAATTTGAATTAATAATAAATGCAAACAGTTTTTGGCAATTATTAATAAAACCATACTCTTTTGCAAGTTGGCCACAAAAAGGGATAGTTATTTTCCTTGGTGGGGATCAATTTTGGAGTATTTTACTCGCTAAAAGATTAGGTTACATTAATATCACATATGCTGAATGGATCTCAAGATGGCCTCAATGGACAAACAAAATTGCAGCTATGAATGCAAAAGTAAAGGAGTTAATCCCAAAAAGATATAAAAATAAATGTCAAATTGTAGGCGATTTGATGGCAGACATCAAACTAAATAGTGAAATATTATTAAAAGATAAAGGGAAACGTTATATTGCATTGTTACCTGGTTCTAAAAAGGCCAAGCTTTCTATTGGAATTCCTTTCTTCTTAGAAATAGCAGATCATATAGCTAAAAAAAATCAAAATATAACTTTTATAATCCCTATTGCTCCAACTACTACTAAAAGCGAATATCTATTCTTTCAAAGCGAGAAAAATCCAATTGCAAAATATTACTCATCAAAAATCAAAACAATTAAGAACATTAAAGACTCCAATTTTGATTATGTAATTGAAACATCAAAAAATACAAGAATATATCTAATTAAGAAACATCCCTGTTATGAAATATTAAAAGAATGTGATCTGGCGATTACAACTGTAGGAGCAAATACTGCAGAATTAGCAGCTATTGCTCTTCCAATGTTAGTTGTTCTACCAACTCAACATTTAGATATGATGAATGCTTGGGACGGTATCTTGGGGGTAATTGGAAAAATTTCATTTATTAATAGATTCCTAACTTTTATTGTTAAATATTTCTATTTCAAAAAAAAGAAGTTTTTTGCTTGGCCAAATATTAAAGCAAAAAAAATGATTGTTCCAGAAAGGATAGGAAATATCACACCTAAAACAATTGCAAGAGAAGTATTATTTTTAATTAAAAATAGAGATCACTTAAAAAGTATTACTGAAAATTTACTCAAAGAGAGAGGGGAAAAAGGTGCCGCAAAGAAACTTGCTTATATAGTTTTTGATTCAATAAAAAAACTTCATTAATTACCAAGGATCATCAATTTCAAAATTTTCTGATTGTTTTTTTTCTTTAATTAAATTTTTTTCATCTAGTGGTTCAATATCTAAAGTTTCTGTTGCATTTTGAATTGGTCTTTTCGATGCCAAATTAGCATTTGATTTTATCTTTTGTTTGAAATTAATATTTTTTTCTTCCTCTATTTGATTATCTTCATTTGAATTCTCAAGTTGACTAGGATAATCATTATCCATATATAGCCTTTTTCGGTTATTAGTTTCTCGTGAAGAACCCTTTATTTCAACATATTCAAGTTCATCTTCATAATTATCATCATCTTCATAATCATCTTGTTCAAAAACTTCTTCTTCATATTCTTCAACCAAATTATTTTGTTGTTCTGATTCCGTACCAGACAGCAACTGATTCTCAACTGGCACAAGATTTGCTGAATATCCACTTGCTTCCCTTTCATCCCATGAAGAACTTCCAACTCCAAGTTTCTCAAGAAGTCCACTACTTAATTGGTTCAATTTCTGTTCAGCACCTTCATAAACAATAATTCTATCCGTACCGCTACTTACTATTTCCTCCACAGGAATTTCCCAAGTACTTAAAACTCCCTCACCTAAAAGCGGAACACCGACTGCGCCCATGACAAGAGAAATCAAATCCCCAGTCTCGATATCAAATGAAAACCCGAGAACTCTACCCAAAAGTTGTCCAGATTCTGTAATCACTTGACAATTAATTACTTTTCCATATCTTTCTGGAGAAAAATCATCATTTAATGAATCTAGAGAATCGACTAATATGACATCTCCAACTTGTTTTATACTTTCTAAGGGCATCCATTTTGGTAAGCCTGGTAAAAATCTTGTAAGGGGATTATCTCTAAGTCCCAAAGCGACTACCTCTCTTCTATCAATATCAACGACAACTTCACCAACTACACCTAACCGCCTACCAGTATCAGTAGTTATAACTTGTGTTCCCATCAATTCTGATCTTAACCATAACCGTTCACTAGGAACAGAATTAAAACTATTCTTATTAGCAGATGTGTTAGACAAACTCATTAATAACTTTTTATCATTCTGACGTATAAATTTGAAAAATTGGGATTATGCAGCATTTGGTAACCCAACAACTTGAGTATTAGCACCTCTCGCTTGCGCGACACCAATTGTTCGTTCAGATGCACTTATCATAGGTCTTCTATGGCTTACGACTATAAATTGAGCATTTGATGACTGATTAGATATTAATTTTGACAACCTTTCAACATTTATACCATCTAAAAAACTATCAACCTCATCTAATGCATAAAAAGGCGAAGGTTTATACTTTTGCAAAGCAAATAAAAAACTTAAGGCAGTTAATGATTTTTCACCACCCGACATAGAAGCTAATCTTCTAACATTTTTTCCCTTAGGATGAGCAACTAAAGTTAAGCCTCCTTCCAAAGGAGAGTTAGGATTTTCAAGCTGTAAGAAACCATCCCCATCTGATAAATTTGCAAAAATTTCTCTAAAGTGTTTATCAACTTCTACAAATGCTTGCATAAAAGCCTCTTGCCGCAAAGTAGATACAGTTTCTATTCGCAGTAATAATTCAGATCTTTCATTAGATAGAATTTCTAATTTTTCTCTTAATCCATTTAATCTCTCAATTAATTCTTCTAATTCATCAAGAGCCAACATATTTACAGGTTCTAAACTTTGAAGTTTTGCATTTATAATCGAGATTTCTGATTGCAAAGATTCAAGACTCTTTCCTTCATATTCTCCAAATTTGGGGGAAGGATCAGGTAGATCTTTTTTATAATTTTCTAATTTTATTTTCTCGCTCCTCATCTCTTCTTTCAAAGATTGCATATCCCTTTCAAGATATTCAAGCTTCAATAGATAGTTATTATAATCTTGCCTTTTATTTGAAATTGAAGTGTTTAATTCATCTCTTTTCCTTCTCAATAAACCTAAATCCTTCTCTAAAGAATTTTTTTGAGTATCAAGAACTAAAAGCTCTTTTTTAAATTTATCTCTTTTCTCTATCCATTCATTATGAGCAATTGCAAGTTCTTTGATAGATTCCTGCAAGTTTTTTTCTTGTAATAATGTAATTTTTAAAGAATTATTGATACGCTCTTTATCTAAAGCAAATTGATTCTTTTTATCCAGTAAATTATCTCTCTCCTTAATAAGTAATTGAAGTTCTTTATCAAGATTATTAAAATCGTTATTAAAAGCTATTAATGATGAATTTTGATTTTTTTCATAATTCTCCTTAAGAATGATTTGTAATTGATTAAATTTATCATAATGAGGCTTCAGTTCATTTTTTAAACGATCTAGCTCCTCAACTAATAAATTATTAGCACTATTAAGTTTATTTAATCTTGATTTCAAATCATCAACTCTTTTCATTACAACTTCTAGAGAATTTTGATTTACTTCAATTTCTTTATTAAATGAGGCACAAACCTCAATTATTTGACTACGGTTAGAATTTAATTTATTGAGTCTACTATTTTTTATGATCAAATCATTATTTGACTCTTTTAAAGCCTCTTCAATAACCAATAATCTTTCTTTTATAGGGCTAGTATCATCAAGATCATTATTAATTCCAAATCTATAAGCTAAATCTTTATTTAACTTGCTACCACCTGTGATAGCACCACTTGCTTCTAAAAGTTCACCACTTAAAGTAACCAGCCTATTTTTTTGTTTAGATAACCTAGCAGAAGCTAAGTCTGAAAAAATCAACGTATCTCCAAAAACGTATCTAAAAACATCTGAATAAACCTCATCGAAAGTGATTAGATTAATTGCTTTATCAATAAATCCAGGCTCTCTATTATTTTCAAATCTTGAAATTGAATAATTCTTCTTTTGACTTTTTATTCTATTTAAAGGTAAAAAAGTTAATCTTCCCGCTTTCTTTTTTTTAAGAATTTCAATTGCTTTTGAAGCAATATGATCATTATCAACAACTATTTGTCCAAGTCTATTTCCAGCAGCAATTTCTAATGCATATCTATTTTTCTCACTGACCTCTCCAAGTTGAGCCACATAACCATGTATACCCTCTAACCCTGCTTCTAAAAGAATTCTGAGAGCGTATGAACCTCTAGATTCATTTAAAGCCTCCTTTCTACTTTCAGATCTAGATAAATCCTTTTCAAGCCTTAATTGCTCGTTGTTTAGTCTTATTTTAGTTTTATTTAATAAATCAATTTCATTTTTTAAAGAATTTATTTCTGAGCTATTACTTGATAAGTTACTTTTATTTATATCAGATGTCTCTTTTTTTCTTTGATTTCCCTCTAAAAGTTTCTGCTTTTCTAAAGCTAATGCATATATCTGAGAAGATATTGCATCTTTTTGAATATTATTTTGAATCATTTCTTCTTCAACTTTTCTTTTTTTTATTTCCAAAGGATTAATTTTATTTTTTATACTTTCAAGCTCGGCATTTAATTTAATACTTTGTTTTGAGAATTCTCCAGATTCTCCAGCTGCATCAGAAAGTTTTTTTCTGGATAATTTATGTTTGGATGTAAGAACATCAATTTGCGAGTTCAATTTATTTAAAAAATTTTCATCAAAATTTTCTTGTCTGTTTTTCTCTGACTCGATATTCCTCTTAGATCTTGCAATTTCATCTCTTTGCTTTTGTAATTTAATGCCCTCTTCTTTATTCAAACTTGATACTCTATCAAGTTCTCTCAAACTAGAATTAATACTTCCAATATCAGAATTCACTTTTATCAATTTATCCTCTCCTTTCTCCTTAAGCTCAGCAACCAAAATTTTCAAAGCACCTTCTAAGACTAATATTTCTTTGTTAATAGATTCTTTTTGTTCATTAAAGAGTATTTTATTTTTTTCAATTTCAGTTTCTTTTTTCTTTATGGATTCAACATGCTTTACTTGTTTATCAAAAATAAGAACTTTCTCTAATTCTAATATTTGAAGCAATTTTGCTTTTAATTCTTTATATCGCTGTGCTTTTTCACATTCTTTTTCAAGCTTATTTTTACTAGATTGCAATTCATTTTCTAAAATTTCACACCTTTCTTGTCTTTCGAAAACATCATTTAATTTTGCATTAGTTTGTTCTATTCTTGTATCAAAAAGTGCTACTCCTGCTAATTCATCAATAAGATTTCTCCTCTCCTTATTATTCATTGATACTATTCTCGTTACATCACCCTGCATAACAACATTGCTGCCCTCGGGATCAACACTAATTTCCCTTAATATTCTTTGTATTTGTTGCAAGGTGCATTGTTTTCCGTCAGAAGTATAAGTAGAGGCATAAGAACCGCCAGGCATAAGCCTTAATTTTCTAGAAACTACCCATTCTTTTTGACCTTTATTAAGAGCAATTTCTTCTTCTTCAAGTTCCAAGGGAGGAAGGTCCTCTCTAGGAGACCAATCTTGAATATTAAATTTTACCGATACAAATGTTTCGGATGACTTACCCTCTTTAACTTTAGAGTTATTTATAAGATCTGGTAATCTTTCTGCCCTCATTCCTCTACTATTAGCTAAACCTAAACAAAATAAAATTCCATCTAAAATATTACTTTTCCCAGAACCGTTAGGACCCGTAACCACTGTAAAACCTTCTTCAAGAGGAATCTTTACAATTCCCCCAAAAGATTTAAAATTTTCAAACTCGACCTGATTGATATATACCAATCTCAAGTCTCAATAGCTAAATAAGAATAACTAATTTCCAAAAATTCTCAATAGAAATATTACGATTATTTATAAATCAATATTAATTATTTTTGCTCAATCTACAAGAATTACCCTTAATTTCAAACAAACCATAAAGAAGTTCGCCATCCAAAATGAATCGAAAATCTTCAGAGTCAAATTTATCAGAAACGTTTTTAAATATTCCATGATCGATTCTTTTTACGAAGCCTCTATTTCCAGAAAGTTCATGTTCTACTCTGGATAGCCATACAAGTCTATGATTTGGCTGCTTGAAAATTTCTATAGAGTCTTGATTTAATAAAGGTATTTTTATAAATTTCCAAGTTAAACAATCTATTCCATTTTCAACAAGGAAATCATAATGAATATCTAGAGAGTTAAAAGAAAAAAGTTTATGTTCTAGCAAAACCCATCTATTCATTATCTAATTGATAAGTAAATCAAATCTATTTTGAAAATAAAATTGAGATGAAAATATAATTTATTTAAAATGGTTCCTGTTCTTTAATTACTAGCATCAGGGACAAATCTTAAAGCGATGAATAGCAAACTTCCAGCTCCTGCAATAGCTGCAGCTACTAATCCAAAATCTGTGGGGATTGTGCGAGATGCAAAAATTAATGATGCAAATGTGATATCCATGATGAAATTAAAACTCATTTAATAAATTCAGTAATAGCTTAACAAAACCTTCTTGCAGAACAGAGTAGAAAAATAAAATGTAAATAAAATTTTATATGTTTTTATTTTTATAAATCGTACAAATCTTTAGATAAGGGTTCCAAATTAAGAAAATAGGGTCTAATCTTAAATAAATTGGTTTAAATAATGGAGACTTACCATCCTCCCAAAAATTTAGAAGAAAAAAAAGATGACTCTGAACTTCCTGAAAAAGAAGTTATCTCGGAAAAATGGTTGCTTGAAAAAATTGATAGTTTAATACCTTTAATAAAAGAAAAATGGCCTACCATTGCTCAGCAAACCCTTGAAGCCACAAAAGGCAGTATTGATGATTTAGTTGAAGTAATAGCGAGCCATAGTGGAACCTCATCAATTGGAATAAAACGCCAACTTTATGACATCATTGATTCAATCCGAGAAAATAATTGGGAGATATCAGAGAAAATAGAACCTATTGAAAGTCAATTAGAAGAGTTATTAGAGGAACTTAACAATACACTAAGACCAAAGATAGAAAGTCCAATTAGAAA
This sequence comes from uncultured Prochlorococcus sp., assembly GCF_902626525.1. Classification (GTDB taxonomy): domain Bacteria; phylum Cyanobacteriota; class Cyanobacteriia; order PCC-6307; family Cyanobiaceae; genus Prochlorococcus_A. Next base: position 1,440 of record NZ_CACOFR010000005.1, on the reverse strand, counting down.
AAAACCAATATTATCTATTGCTATTGCCGCTGGTATTGGTTTACTAATAGGAGCTCTACTAAATAGTGGCAGAAAATAATATGGAAAAACCAAAAAATAAAAACTTTGCAAATACTGCTTCAAGAATTTCAGCTATTGCAAGTTCATTAATGGATTTGCATGTAAGAATAGCTCTTCAAGAGGTAGATAGAGAAAAAAGAAGACTAATTAGTGGTGGAATATTTTTAGCAATTGGAGGCATATTACTATTATTAGTTCTAATTTGTATCCATATTATCTTTTATCTTTTTCTAATAAATTATAATAACTGGAATATTGTATATAATTTACTATTGATAATATTTATAGATTTAATGCTTGCAGGCATAAGTTTAAAGCTTGGAGGAAAATTAGCAAAAGGACCTTATCTTCCTCAAACATTGGAAGGTTTAGGCAAGACAACAAAAGCCGTTTTAGGCAAAAAATAAATTACCTTATTAAATACTTAATCCATCTGCAATCAATCCCCCCATTACTCACCGGAATTTTCATTGCAGATTTCATTTTCAAATATTTTGTTAGTTTTGGATTACCACTTAGCAGCCAAAATTCCCAACCAGAAAAGTTATTCTTTAGAAAGGTCCCCATTTGTTCATATAAGTAAATTAATTGATTTTCATCTCCCAATTTTTTGCCATATGGTGGATTACATATAATTATCCCACTTGGCAACTTTAATTGGAGTTCTAAAAAATTATTATTGATAAGTTCAATATAATCTTCGAGTCCCGCCAATGATATATTTACTTTCGCCTGTTCAAAAACCTTTTTATTAATTTCGCAGCCTATAATTTTTGGTAATTTTGCATAATTAATAATTTTATTTTTTGCCTTATTTTTTTCATTAAGGTAAATATCTTTTCTAAAGTCCAACCAATTCTCAAAAAGATATACTTGATGAATATTCGTAGGAACTTCAAGAAATTGGTTAACTGCCTCAATTAAAAAAGTTCCTGAACCGCACATAATATCAATTAAAGGAGCTTTGCCATTCCATTGAGTCATATTTATCAATCCAGAAGCTAAATTTTCTTTTAATGGTGCATTTCCAACTGCAGGCCTATAACCTCGCTTGTGTAAGCTTGCTACAGTACTTTGTAGGCTCATAATTGCTTTATTATTATTTAAATGAAGATGAATTATAAAATCTGGATTATCTAAACAAATATTTGATCTTTTATTCCAAACTGCCTGTTGCAAATCAGTTATCGAATTTTTAACTTCAAGGGCAGTAAAATGTGTATGACTTAAAGAAGATGTTCTACCAGTTACTTGCACATTAAACGTTTTATCATAGTGCAACCAATCCAACCAATCAAATGAATCTCTAACCCCAAAATATAAAGATTGCTTATCATAGCAATTAAAACTTGCAATTTCTCTATAAAAACGAAAAGCTAA
>NZ_CACOFR010000004.1 GCF_902626525.1 uncultured Prochlorococcus sp. | reverse complement strand
TTTCTGATTATGCTCTTGATAAGGTTTTAAAAAATTATCAATTTAATCCTCTTGATATTGCTTTTATTACTGAATTGTCTTTTGGATGTATAAGATATAGAAAATTTCTTGATCTTTGGGTAGATCATACATCAAAAATCACTCATAAAAAGCAGCCGCCAAAATTAAGATGGCTTTTACATATAGGTTTATATCAACTATTAAAAATGGATAAAATTCCATTCTCTGCAGCTATTTCAACTACTGTAGAAGTGGCTAAAAAAACAGATTTAAAGGGTTTATCAGGAACTGTTAATGCGATATTGAGGAATGCATCTAGAAAATTAAAATATGAAATTTTTCCAAAATTATCTTCTGATAAAAAAGAAAGAATTTCATATCTTGAGTCATTGCCATTATGGCTTGTAAATGATCTTTATAAATGGTTAGGCAATAGCAAGGGTGAAAATATAGTTAAGGCATTTAATAAAAAACCTTCAATTGATTTGAGAATTAATCCACTTAAAACTGATTTAGATAAATTTCTTAAATTACTTCATGAAAATAAAATTGATGCAGAAATTATTAAGGATTTAAATAATGGAATTACTTTAAAATCCAATCCAAGATCTATTAAAAATTTACCAGGATATAGTGATGGACTTTGGACAATTCAAGATAGATCTTCTCAGTGGATTGCACCTCTTTTAAATCCAGAAGAAGGTGAAAAGATTTTAGATGCTTGTGCAGCGCCAGGAAGTAAGTCTACCCACCTAGCAGAATTAGTAAATGACAATGCTGAAATCCTAGCTGTAGATAGATCAGCAAAAAGATTGAAAATACTTCAATCAAATTTAGAAAGGTTAAATTTAAAATCTGTAAATACCCTTAGGGCTGATGCAAGAAATTTGATTGAATTGAATCCTAACTTTAAGTCCTATTTTGATAAAATTTTGTTAGATGTTCCTTGTTCTGGGATTGGAACTTTCTCTAGAAATCCAGATTCTCGATGGTCCTTGAGTCAGGAAAAAATAAATTCCTTATGTTTAATTCAGGAAAAACTATTAGAAAGTATTTTGCCTCTTTTGAAAAAAAACGGGACTTTAGTGTATTCAACTTGCACTATCTGTCCTGATGAAAATAATCTATTAATCGAAAGATTTATCCAAAAAAATAAAGATTTAAAAATGGTTAGCCAAAAACAAATTTTGCCTAGCTTAGATTATCCTGGTGATGGTTTTTATTCTGCAATAATTACTCATAAATCTAAAATTTAAAAACTTATTTTTTAGTTGATATTTTAAAAATTTCTGTCATAAATTTCTTCCATAAGTAAGCTGCATTTCCACTAGATAACTGCGATTCTTTATTATCGTCATAACCTATCCAGATACCTGTTGTGAGATTATCAAGTGAACCAACAAACCATAGATCTTTATTTCCATCAGATGTGCCAGTCTTTCCATAAATTTTCTTTCCTTTTATGAAGGCAGCTTTAGAAGTGCCTGCTTTAACTGATTTTTCAAGAAGTTTATTTAATTTTTTAGTTACTTTTAAATCTAATATTTTCTTTGAAATAAATTTGTTTTCCCAAATAGATTCGTTATCCAATGATTCTATTTTTTCTAAGATGCTTATCCTGAAAAGCTTCCCATTATTATTTATTGCAGAATATGCATTTGTAATATTTAAAAGATTATCCCCATAAGAGCCAATAGCTAATGATGGAAATTCCTCAAATTCTTGTTTATATCCTAGTCCAAATGAATTTGCTAAATTAATAATATTTTTTAAACCTATTTTTTTTGACAATGATATTGGAACAATATTTGATGAATTTTTAAATGATTCAATCAAAGATACTGAGCCTTGATATTCTTCTGAAAAATTTTTTGGGCAATAACTTTTCCAGCATGTTGGTAAGTCTTCAAATTTATCACTTAATTTTGTCCCCTCTATTAATGCAGCAGCATAAGGAATTATTTTAAAAGTCGAACCTAAAGGTCTTACAGATGAAGTCACCCTATTATATTCATTAACTGATGGATTTTTGCCAGTAACCATTGTCTTTATTAGTCCTGTATTTGATTCGATTGATAACAATGCAAATTCAATTTCTTTAGGCCCAACATATCTTGAAATTTTTTGGGCACTTTTTTGCCAATCTTTATTAATAGAAGATTTAATTATTAAAAACTTATAATCATCTTTATTTTCAATTTTTTTATCAGTTTCATTAAGTATAAAATTTATTAGTAATTTATCATTTAAAAAATTATTAGCTGTTTGATAATTCAAGTTTATTTTCTCTTTAATAGCCTTATTCTTATTTGAAAGAGAAATATGTCCATCAAGATACATTGATTCAAGAACTTTATTTCTATTTTTAATAGCTATTTCTATGTTTTGGAAAGGTGAATAAATTGATGGGGCTGGCGCTAATCCTGTAATTAATGCTATCTCGGATAAGGTCAACTCTTCTATAAGTTTTCCAAAATAAATTTGAGAAGCCTCGTTAACCCCGTATGCACCTGATCCTAAATAAATATTATTTAAATATAGTTTTAAAATCTGATTTTTGTCATATTTTAATTCAAGTATTAGCGATATAAATATTTCTTTGATTTTTCTTTGAAAACTTAAATCACTATTTAGAAAAAGTAATCTAGCAACCTGTTGAGTAATAGTACTACCTCCCTCTTTCACATAACCACTTCTGATGTTTTGAAAAAGAGCACGTGAGATACTTTTTAAATCTATTCCATTATGTTTATAAAATCTTTTATCCTCAGAAGAAATAAAAGAATTTTTTAAAAAAAGTGGAATTTTTTGTTCACTATCATCTATTTTAAATTTGCGGCTTAATTTGCTTAGTATCTCATTTTCAGAAGACAATATTACATAAGAATATTTGGTTTCTCGTGAATTTTTATTTTTAGATGGATCAAATCTTAATGTTGAAAATATTAGATCATAAATAAAAAAAGTTATACCAGAAAAAATTAATATTGGAATTATTAAAAGAAAAGATTTGGTTTTAATCTTTTGCACTTTAAGCAACTAAAAAACTATGCCCTATTGCTAAAGCTGTAACTAACATTCCAGTAATGAGGAACGGTTGAGCACTTGCTTGATATTTGACATCAAATTTTAGAGGATCTCTTAGTAACCACATATCTTGAAATGTGATTTGTGGAATTACCAATAAAACTAAAATTACAGATGCTAGATGTTGACCTATTAAAATTAGTACTATAACCATTGCTAATTGAAAAATATCAATAAGTCCGGCGCTTATTCTACTCGCATTTTTAATGCCAAATATTACTGGTAATGAATTCAATCCTAGCTTTGAGTCTCCTTCAACGCTTTTGAAATCATTTATAACAGCAATACCAAGTCCAGAAAGACTATAAGCTAGTGTTAGTAATGCCGTTACAAAAGTTAGTTTTCCAAATAAAGCTTGTCCTGCCCACCAGGGTAAAGCTATATAAGATGCTCCCAATGCATAATTTCCGAGCCAACCATTTTGTTTTAATTTTAGAGGTGGAGCAGAATAGATATAACTAACAAAAGATCCTCCTAATGCTAAGAGTAAGACGGAAGGGAAATTGTGCTTAGCGTATAAATCTAATAGAAAAGCAACTATTAAGCCTGAAATAAGTAATACCCAGATTTGTATTTTTACCTCTTTAATTGAAATCTTTCCAGAAGGAATTGGCCTATTTGGCTCATTAATTGCATCAATATCTTTATCAAAAAAATCATTTATGGTTTGGGTATAACCAGCTAGAAGTGGTCCACTCATTAACATGCATGCTAATGAAGCTAAAACATTATTAAATGTCCATTCAAAATTCCCACTTGCAGCTGCTCCACAAATAACTCCCCATATCAAAGGGATCCATGTTATGGGTTTCATTAACTGTATACGAAGTTTCCATATACTTGATGTTTCAGAAGCGCCCTTAATTCCTAATAGTTGTTTTGGATCATTCACTTTACTTTTTAACCTTTCTCAATTTCTTCTGGAAAAAACCAGTTTTGCTCACCATTCTGGAATTTTGCCGTAATTCCAATACTCCTACCGTCAGTCATTTTATAGCCTGTTATTACTGCTTTAGGATTAGAGGATATTTGATCAATTAATTTCGCTGGTAGTCTATCTTTTACTTTGTTAATGTTAATTTTGATTTTACTACCAATTTTCGGTAATAATTTTGTTTCAGCCATAAGAGGTAAAATGAAAGCTATTATGCAAGATTAACAGTATTTGGACAATTTTTACTAAAATGGTTGCTCTTCGTTTAATTCCTTGTTTAGATGTCGCCAATGGCAGAGTCGTAAAAGGTGTAAATTTTATTAACTTGAGAGACTCCGGTGATCCAGTTGAAATGGCTTGTAGGTATTCTGATGAAGGCGCAGATGAATTAGTATTTTTGGATATCAGAGCAAGTGTAGAAAATAGAAATACATTAGTTGAACTTGTCTCAAGAACAGCAAAAGCAGTCAAAATACCCTTCACAGTTGGTGGCGGGATTGATTCTGTTACTTCTATTAATGATCTTTTAAGAGCAGGAGCGGATAAAGTGAGTTTGAATTCTTCTGCTGTTAGGAATCCTGATTTAATTTCTAAAAGTTCTAAAGAATTTGGTGCTCAATGCATCGTAATTGCAATTGATGCTAGAAGAAAAGTTAATAAGCTTGATCAATGGGAGGTATATGTAAAAGGAGGGAGAGAAAACACTGGAATAGATGTATTAAGTTGGGTAAAGAAAGTGGAGGAATTAGGCGCAGGGGAAATTTTACTCACTTCAATGGATGGTGATGGCACTCAGAATGGATATGATTTAAATTTGACTGAATCCGTTGCCAATATTACTAGCGTCCCAGTAATTGCATCTGGAGGAGCAGGCTGTCTAGAAGATATCTATGATGTTTTCATGAAAGGCAATGCATCTGCAGCACTTTTAGCATCATTACTTCACGATAAGAAACTTACTTTAAAAGAAATAAAAACTTTCCTCCTTGAAAAAAAACTTCCAATTAGACCATATGAATAAAAATTTAAATTTAACCCAAAAGAAAGTGACTAAACTTTAAAAATGAAATTCTCAAAAAATATAGAAGTCAAAAATATTTTTAATAAAATTTCCCATAAATATGACTTTTTAAATAATTTATTAAGTTTTGGATTACACAAATTATGGAAAAGAAAATTAGTTAATTTGCTAGAACCTTTAAATGGTGAAGACTGGGCTGATTTATGCTGTGGCACCGGGGATTTAGCATTCTTAATTTCTAGTAGAGTAACTCCAAGGGGCTCAATTACGGGAATTGATAGTGCAAAGGATATCTTAAATATTGCAAAGAAAAAATCAGATTTAAAACAAAATAAATTTATTAAGTGGCAAATTAAAGATGTTTTGGAAATTGATGATTATTCGAAAAGGTTTGATGGGATTTGCATGTCCTATGGATTAAGAAACTTGAATAATATTGAAGAAGGAATAAAAAAAGTTTTTTATCTTTTGAAGGACAAAGGAAGGGCAGGATTCCTTGATTTTAATCACTCTACAAACAATTCTTTGTCTAATGTTTTTCAGAAAATATATTTAAGACTTATCGTAGTAACCATTTCGCGGCTTTTTAATTTAAGTCCAGAGTACTCATATATTGAAAAAAGTATTAGAAATTATCCAAAAAAAAATGAGCTTATAAAAATAGCTAAGAAAGTTGGATTTAAAAAAGCTGAATATAGAACTATTTGCTTGGGTCAGATGGGAATATTAATTTTAGCTAAATAAAGAATTTACTTTTTTATTTTTCTCCAACAAAAAGAACACTTTCCCCATCGTTTAATTTCACCTTCAGGAGTTGGAGAATTACAAATCGTACAAATGCTCATACTGTTTTGATGGATTCTGCTTGGATGCTTAGCCCAAACTATCTTTGCATTAGAAGCTTTAATATTTTCATTTGTAAGTTCATAATTTTGTATGATTTTTATTTCATTCAAAATTATTCCAATTTTTTCGATTCTCTCTTGTAATTTATGCTTGTTGTAGATTAATGCCTGGCGCCACTGCGGATGATTTACTGCAATAGTAAGTATTTTTTTTTCAATATTTAATGGTTTGCATTCTTCAAATAGTTCCGAACCTATTAATTCCTTCCAATTTTCGTTGATTTTTGAGAGTTTATCAAAGTCCACCAATGATTTTTTGAAGCTATCAAGACAATTTCTTAAAAGATGAGCTTTCCTTCTGTTCACTATTTGCATATACTTTTTACCCAATTTGTGAAATTTACTTCTTAAGACTAAAGTTAAACTAATCTTAAAAAAGATGCTTGTTGTTTTAATAAAAAATTTGTGAAAGTTATCGGATCTGCAGCTAAAACATTTTTTTATTTAAAAAAAATTCAGAGTCAAAATCCAAGTTGGAGAATTAAGTACAAAATAAAATGTAAAAGTACTGAAAATGAGCTTTCAAATTGGCTTAGATATTCTGAAATAAAAAGAAACCAGCCAGTAGCGATAGTTGCAAGAGAACAGTTTTCAGGTTTTGGTCAAAACTCAAAAACTTGGGTTTCCCCAAAAGGAGGGATTTGGTTGAGCGCAGCTTATCCAATATTTTCAAGAAAATTTACTAGTCAAATATTTAGCTTGTCCATCGGAATTAAATTATGTGAAATGTTTAGGCAGGAAAATATAAATGTTTTTTTGAAATGGCCAAATGATATTTTTGTTGATTCGAAAAAGTTGATTGGATTTTTGCCAAGGGTGATAACAAGAGGTGAGGAAATTATCTATGTAAGAATAGGTCTTGGAATGAATGTTTTAAACAAAACTCCTTCAGAAGGCATTTCATTATCAAAAATACTAAAAACAAAAAATATTAATCAGTATTATTGGACAGCAAAAGTTCTCAAAGCGTTTCAAGATTCAATTGAATGTAATAACAAAAAAGAATATGTGATCGAATCGGCAAATAAATTCCTAACAAAAAAATTTTTGCCTAATGGTTATTGTCCTCATATATGGAAAATAAAAGATATCGACTGTAATGGAAATTTAAGAATTCACAACAAAACACAAGAGCGAATATTAAGCAGGTTCTAAACCTGATTAACTTTTAATTCAACTATTCTGCCATCTTTAAATTTAGCTATTTTTTTTGCACGATTTGCGACTTCATCTTCGTGAGTAACTAAAACTATTGTTATTCCTGATTCGTGTAGTTTATCAAAAAGATCTAGAACATCTTCAGTTGTTTTTGAATCAAGTGCACCAGTGGGTTCGTCTGCCAATAGTATTGCAGGATTATTGATGATAGCCCTAGCAATAGCAACTCGTTGTTGTTGACCTCCCGATAATTGGTTAGGGCGATTATTCATTCTTTCAGAAAGACCAACTTTTTCTAAGGCATTCTTACCTCGTACTAATCTTTGCTCAGGTTCAATGCCAGCATAAATCATAGGTAAAATTACGTTTTCAAGTGCTGTTGCGTCTGAAAGTAAATGAAATTGCTGAAAAACAAAGCCTAATTTTTGGTTACGTATTTCCGCTAGCTCATCATCAGATAAATTCTCAATGGGGATACCATTTAATTTATAAATACCTTCAGATGGTCTATCTAGACATCCAATAATATTCATAGCGGTACTTTTACCCGAGCCACTTGCTCCCATTACAGCTAAATAGTCACCTTTATAAATTTCTAAGTTTATGCTATCTAAGGCTTTAACAGTAAGATCATCTTTCCCATATGTCTTTGATATTCTCTCTAAACTTGCTACTCTCTTAGACATTTATTGAAAAAAATTATCCTATGAAATATTGTTTGTTATGGCAATTACTTCTTGCAAAAAAGGAGTTTCTGAAACTGCTGTATTAGCTAATTTAAAAAGAGGGTTAGAAAGGATCCCCCCGAGAGCTGTAACCGCTATACAAGTATAAAGTGCAATTCTTAAGGGAGGTAATCCAACAATGCTCCAATTTATTTCAGGATATGATTTAACTATTTCAGAAGCTTCCTGTGGTTCTTTTACTACCATCATTTTTATCACTGAAATGTAGTAATAAATAGATATAACTGAAGTTACTAATCCAACAATTACTAATAAATATTGATGATTAGCCCATCCTGCAAAGAATAAATATATCTTCCCAAAAAATCCTAACATTGGAGGTAAACCCCCAAGAGAAAGAAGACAAAGGCTTAAGCCTAATGTAATTAGAGGATCCTTTTGGTAAAGCCCTGAGTAATCAATAATTCTGTCAGAACCAGTTCTTAGTGAGAAAAGTATTACACATGAAAACGCACCCAAATTCATAAATAAATATGCAGCTAAATATAAAACAGCAGCTGATAAACCATCTTGAGTCCCAGATACTATTCCAATCATTACAAATCCTGCTTGCCCAATAGAACTGTAAGCTAGCATCCTTTTCATTGAGGTTTGAGCAAGGGCAACAACATTCCCTAGGGCCATGCTCAATATGGCTAAAATTGTAAATAACAGTTTCCATTCTTCATCGAAAGAAGAAAAAGTAGTGCTCAATATTCTTATTGCAAATGCAAATCCTGCTGTCTTCGACCCAACAGATAAAAAAGCTACTACAGGCGTTGGTGATCCCTCATACACATCCGGCGTCCATTGATGAAACGGAACTGCAGCGATTTTAAATGCAACAGTTGATAAGACAAATACAAGAGCTAGAGAAGTAATGAATGACGGCTTACTGATAATCTCGGAACCAATTGTTGCTAAGTTTGTTGAACCACTTAATCCATAAAGAAAAGAGGAGCCATACAAATAAACGGCAGCAGCGGCTGAGCCAACTAGAAGATATTTTAAAGCTGCTTCAGAACTTCTAGGATCTCTCTTGAGATAACCAGAGAGTAAGTAGCTTGCTACCGATAAAGTCTCAAGAGATATAAATACACTAATTAGGTCAGTAGATCCACACAAAAGCATTGCTCCTAGAGTTGCCGAAAGAACTATCGCTGCGAATTCGCCAATAGGGCTACCACTTTGTTCTGTATAACGCCAACTTATTAGTAAAGAGACCAAAGTTGATAAAGATATTATGGCTCTAAATGCGATTGCTAAATTATCTGAATTAAAGGAACCAAGAAACGCGCTATTTACAGGATTACTCCATTGTAAAGCCAAACTAAAAAGAGAACTGCCAATTGATAAATAGCAAATTATTGGTGCCCACTTTGATGCAGTTTTTTCGCCTGCTAAATCTACAAGGAGAGTCCCAACGATACCTAGTAATATAAAAGCTTCCGGAATAATAGCTTGCGCATTTAAATTAATTGTAAAGATTTCGTTGGGCACTTTATTAAATTGGATTAAATTAAATGTTTGATTGTGAGGATGAAAGAGTTAATCTTAATTTGATTATAATTTGTAGGTATGATTTTTGGAATTTCAGTTGAAATTACTTGAATAAACTTCAAATAATCATAATATGTCCTAACTGAACAAAAACATCAATTTTGAAATAAACCTTGGATCACACACTTGTTATTGTTGAAAGTCCCACTAAAGCAAAAACTATAAGAAAGTTTTTGCCTTCTAACTATGAAGTTCTTGCTTCAATGGGACACGTAAGAGATCTTCCAAAAGGTGCAGCTGAAATCCCTGCTGCAGTAAAAAAAGAAAAATGGTCAAGGATAGGAGTTAATACAACAGAGGATTTTGAACCACTTTATATAGTTCCAAAAGACAAGAAAAAGGTTGTTAAAGATTTGAAAAATGCATTAAAAGGCGCAACCCAACTATTATTAGCAACTGATGAAGATAGAGAGGGCGAGAGTATTAGCTGGCACCTTCTCCAAATACTCAAGCCGAAGATACCAACAAAAAGAATGGTTTTTCACGAAATTACAAAAAAAGCCATAAATAAAGCTTTAGATCAAACTAGAGAAATTGATATGGAACTTGTTCAAGCGCAAGAAACGAGAAGAATCTTGGACAGACTTTTTGGATATGAATTATCTCCATTACTTTGGAAGAAAGTGGCTCCCCGATTATCTGCTGGTCGTGTTCAATCAGTAACTGTAAGACTGCTTGTAAAAAGAGAGCGAGAAAGAAGATCTTTTAAAAAGGGTTTTTACTGGGGGATTAAAGCTTCTTTAGTTAAAGATAATATTACTTTCGACACTAAATTATTTAGTTTAAACGGACAAAGAATTTCTAATGGTTCCGATTTTGATGAACAGACTGGTGATTTAAAACAAGGAAATAAATCTTTGGTAATTGGTGAAGAAAAGGCAAATGATTTGTTGAAAGCTTTTTCTTCGGATGATTGGTTGGTTTCAAAAATCGAAAAAAAACCTTCTGTCAGAAAGCCTGTACCTCCATTTACAACGAGCACTCTGCAGCAAGAAGCTAACAGGAAACTTCGCTTATCTGCAAGAGAAACCATGAGATCTGCACAAGGTTTATATGAGAGAGGTTTCATAACATACATGAGAACTGATTCAGTTCATCTTTCTGAGCAAGCTATAAGAGCAGCTAGAGAATGTGTAAGCTCTAAATATGGGCAAGAGTATCTATCTGACTCACCGAGGCAATTTAATTCAAATGCAAGGAACGCTCAAGAAGCACATGAAGCTATTAGGCCAGCAGGTGAGATTTTTAAAACTCCAAAAGAAACAAACTTAACAGGTAGAGATTTAAATCTTTATGATTTAATTTGGAAAAGAACTGTTGCTAGTCAAATGGCAGAGGCTAGGATAACAACAATCAATGCTGAAATTAGTGTTGGTGAGGGAGTATTCAAGTCGAGCGGTAAAAGTATTGATTTCGCAGGATTCTTTAGAGCTTATGTTGAGGGTAGTGATGACCCGAGTTTATCTCTTGAACAACAAGAAATAATTCTTCCAAACTTAAAAATAGGGACTTGTCTTGAAGTTAATAATGCGGAATCTACTTATCATGAAACTAAACCACCCGCAAGATATACAGAGGCGGCATTAGTTAAAGTCCTTGAAAATGAAGGAATTGGAAGACCTTCTACTTATGCAAGTATTATTGGGACAATCGTCGATAGAGGTTATGCAAATATATCTTCCAATACATTGGCTCCAACATTTACAGCTTTTGCTGTTACAGCTTTATTAGAAGAATATTTTGCTGATCTAGTTGATACTACCTTTACTGCAAAAATGGAATCTTCATTAGATGAAATATCCTCAGGTAATCTTGAATGGTTGCCATACCTTGAGACTTTTTATAAAGGTAAAAATGGTCTTGAGGTAAAAGTACAGAAAACAGAGGGTGATATTGACGGTAAAGCTTATAGACAAGTTGACTTTGAAGATCTCCCTTGCATAGTCAGAATAGGCTCTAACGGGCCTTGGTTAGAAGGTATAAAAATTGATGAATCTGGAAATGAAATTCAGACGAAAGGCAATCTCCCAATGGATATTACACCTGGAGATTTAGACAAAAAGAAAGTTGATCAAATATTAAGTGGTCCATCTGATCTTGGAACTGATCCAAAAACTGGGGAAAAAGTTTTTTTACGTTTCGGTCCTTATGGTCCTTATGTTCAATTAGGTAGCAATGATAATGATAAAGGGAAACCAAGAAGAGCTTCATTACCTAAAGACTTGAAAACTGATGATTTAACTTTAGATGCGGCTCTTGAACTTTTAAGCTTGCCAAAATTGCTTGGAGTTCATCCTCAAGGTGGTTTCGTTGAGGCTGATAGAGGACGATTTGGACCTTATATTAAATGGATTAAAAATGAAAATGAGTCTGAAAATAGATCATTAAAAAAAGATGATGATGTTTTTACAGTTGACCTCAAACGAGCATTGGAAATACTTGCGATGCCAAAAATGGGTAGAGGTGGTCAAGAAGTACTTAAAGACTTTGGAAAACCAAAAGAATTTAAAGAAAAAATTCAAATATTAAATGGAAGATACGGAGTATATATCAAATGTGGCAAAACTAATGTTTCGCTTGCCAAAGATACTGATTTAGAAAAATTCTCAATAGATGATGCAATAGTACTTCTTGAAGAGAAAGTAAAAGATAAAAATATATCTTTATCAAGAAAAACAAAAATAAGAAAAACAAAAACTATAAGAAAAAAGAAAAGTTAAATAAAGATATGATCATAAAAAAAAAAGAATTTTTTTTATTAATTTTTTTAATTTTATTACAATCATGTTCTGGTGGGAGAATTGGAAATTTTCTTAAAAGTAGTTTTAATGACTTAGAAAAAATAAGCCAAGATAAAGATTCGCAAGAGAATCTGAAAAATAAAACAACTGTTTTACAAAAAGATGAAGAAATTAATCTTAAAAATTATGAAAAAAGAAACAATTTAGAAAAGTCAAAATCTTTAGAAAACAAAAAAGAAATAAATTTAGACAAAATACAAAAACAAAAATATGACAAAATTAGTAATTCTGGAAAGAAAAGAAAAATTGAACTTCAATCTTATAAAATAATTTTAATTTTAAAGGAGGTTGATCCCAAAGATCCTACTGAAGAGTTTAGTACCATATTAAGGAATTCTGATGTAAATTTTGAAATAGAAAAGATTGAACGTTTTTTAGAATCAAAAAATAAAAGTATGAATAAAAATTAATTAAAAATATTTATAAAAATATGAAAATAACAACAAAAACCGAAGCATTAAATATTGTTGAGACCTCATATTTGGCATCTCTTTCGTCCTTATTGTGGGTTGCTTTATATTACTTGCCAATTGGGGGGGCTTTATTAAGGTTGATTTTACCTCTCCCAATTATCCTTTTGCATTTAAGAAGAGGAACTAAAATTGCATTAGAAGGACTATTGATACAATTTCTACTTCTTTTTATAATAATGGGTCCTATTAGAGGAGCCTTATTCTTATTCCCTTATGGAATTTTAGCTTTTTGGTTAGGCTGGTGTTGGTTTAAAAAAAAGAGTTGGAGGTTAAGTTTAACAGGAGGAGTTATTATTGGAACCATTGGGTTCTTCCTTAGAGTAATAGCATTGTCTACTTTGGTGGGTGATAACCTTTGGGTCTTAATTACTAGAGCAAGTTATAGTTTTATAGAAAAGTTTATTGAATTATTTAACTTACCTTTATTTCCTTCAATTTTGAGTATTCAATTAGGTGCAATTTTATTGATAATTTTTCAAGAAATAGTGTATGTATTAACTGTCCATATAGTAGCCTATTCTCTTTTCCCAAGATTTAAATTAAATATCCCCGATCCTCCAAGATTATTAAATAGTTTAGTTGATTTAAATAATATATAAAAATATTAGTAAGCAATGAATAGTGAAGATTTGAATTTGAATTTTTTTGGTAGTAAATCAACAAAAAAAACAAATCTAAAAAGAATAGAAATTCTTATACAAAATATAAAAAATTTCAAAATATTTCTTGTAATTGCAGGAACTAATACATCTCAAATTTCAGGTATTTCTGCAGCAGGTATTAATGCTAATTCTAGAAGAAAAACTGCATTAGCAGATGCAGAATTCTTGCTTAATGGTGCATCAAAAGATCATAAATATAAATTACCTCTTCTCAATGCAGGAGTAACTCCTGCCCTAATAAGTTATGTTTGTGCAAGGCTTATAGATATTATTCCAGTTGTTGTGCCTTTGGGGATAGGAGAAAAACCTTACTTTAATCATTTAGTTATAGAAGATAGGGATTTGGGACCTTCAAATTGCATTAGTACTGGTAAATCAATGTCTAAAGAGAGAGTTTTAAATCTATATCATAAAGGTCTTACTATAGGAAAATCTTCAAAACAACCTGTTTTAATTTCGGAATCTGTACCAGGGGGCACGACAACTGCTCAGGCAGTAATGGAAGCTTTTAGTTTAGAGGTGTCTAATTTAGTAGGTAGTAGTCTATTTAAAGCTCCAAGAGAACTGAAAAGAAAAGTAGTTCAAAGAGGTCTTTTGAATGCAGATCTCAAGACTGGCTTTGATTCTTTTGATGTTGTCGCATCAGTGGGAGATCCTTTCCAAGCCTTCTCAATGGGGATGTTGATCGGAGCATGTTTAGCAAAAAAACCTGTCATATTGTCTGGTGGGAGTCAAATGTTGGCTTTGATTGTACTGGTACTAGAATTCTTAGATTTAAAAAATAAAGATGATTTCATAAAGAATGTTTTTATTGCCACAACTGGGTGGCTAGTAAAAGATAATTCTTTAAATAATTTATTAAATCTAATAAATGAAAAATATGAAGTCAACTTATTGGGTTTAGCAAGCCCGTTAAATTTTAAATCATCAAAAATTAATGAATTGAAGGATTATGAATTAGGACATGTAAAAGAAGGTGTAGGTGCTGGTGGTATATCAATGCTTGCTTTCCTAAATGGATTTAAAAATAAAGAAATAGTTTCATTGTGTCAACAAAATCTAGAAATAATGAAGCATCATGGTCAAATTTCTTTATAGAAGGATTACTAAATGCTACTAAAATTTTTAACCAGAAGAGAATTTTTAAATTTTGGAAAGCTTTCGCTTTTATTCCTCTTAAACTCTTGTAGTAACGTTCCTAATAAAGTAAGGATTTCTTTTGAAAAATCTTTTTATCCAAAATCTTTTCAAGATACGATTCCAAAAAATTGGAAACAGGTAAAAATGAATTTTGAAAGTATCCATTCAGAAAAAAATATAAAAACAACTTTCAAATCTGACTTTACTCTAATAAATGATGGATGGATTACTAGTTTAAATTTTAAGGAATTTGAAAAAATAAATGAATATCCATTGATCGAAAAGTTGGATAATAGATCGAGAGATTTTTTAGGAAGTTTTAAGGAAAGTCTAAGGAGTAAATTATTTCCTATAGGTGTTGTACCCTACACAATTATGATTAAAAATAATAAAGAATTAATAAATTCAGCTAGAAGTTCTTGGGATTTCCTTTTGTCTAAAAAATTAACGGGGAAAATTATTTTTCCACAAAGTCCTAGGGTTGTATTGTCAATTG
The DNA here is from genome assembly GCF_902626525.1 of uncultured Prochlorococcus sp. GTDB lineage: Bacteria > Cyanobacteriota > Cyanobacteriia > PCC-6307 > Cyanobiaceae > Prochlorococcus_A. The sequence continues at coordinate 119,682 of NZ_CACOFR010000004.1, read as the reverse complement.
CTAAAAAAATAAATTCATCTAACTCTCTAAAAAAACTTAAAAGTCAAGCAATGTTATTTGATGATAAAAATATGCTCAATTGGTTGATTAATTCTGATGCTTGCGTTGCCATAGTTCCCTATAGCTTCTGTTCGAAATACTTAAAAATAGATCCAAGGCTTTCTTTAGTTTTCCCAAACCAAGGCGTACCTTTGATGTGGCATTTTCTCCTTACGCGATCAAATTTAAATAATTCAATATTAATTAAATGGATAAAAACTTTAGAAAAGAAATCCATAGTAGATAAATTAGTAAGTCAAGGATGGTACCTACCATTTAAAAGTGATTATTCACAGAGCAAGTATAAATCTGAGATATTTACTTCATCAGTCCCTTCTCAGGAATGTTGGAATAATAGTTGGTCTTTCCCTCTCTTAACAAATGAACAAACGATAAATCTTGAAAATTCTTGGAATGAATCTTTAATCCCATAATCTTCTAGTTGGAGAATCTATTAGTAAATTATGGGTTTGCTTTAATAAATTTGGTATATCTAATTTATTGGGACATCTAGGAACACATTCATTACACTCCTGACAAAATGAGGAATTTTTTTCTTCCCACCAGTGGCCAGCTTTACCTATTAAATTGTATCTTTCTTTTGAAAATTCTAATTGGCCATAACCAATAGATATATTTCTTAAACGAAGTAATTCTGGTATTGGTATTTCATTTGGGCATGGAAGGCATGATCTGCATTGTTCACATTTTGTTGAATTTAATCTCTCATTAGCTACTTTCTCAATTTCATTAAGAGCTTTTTTTTCAAGAGTTGTGAGCTTCTCGTGAGAATTCTTAAGTTTATTTGCAAACTCAAAATCTTCTTTTTTTGTGGCTCCCAAAGACAAAGTTGTAATTCCTTTTGCCAACAAAAATCTATATGCTAATTCCAGCGGATGAAACGGCTTAGAGGCCTTTAACAAAATATCACTAGGCGAATATAATCTTCCTCCTTTATCAGCAGGGGAAATTGCTAAAACACCCATACCTTTTTTTAAAGCTTGCTCTGCTAAATCAATTTTAGATTGATCTAGATAATGTAGATGAAGACTGCAAAAATTAAACACATCACAGTTTATTGCCTCTTTGATAAGTGAATAAGATCCGTGTGAACTAAAACCTACTTGATCAACTAGTTGATTTTCAAGTATCCATGATATGAATTTTTCCCCTTCTCCAGTTAGGATCCAATTTAGATGTTGTTTTAAGTTAACCCCATGAATTGCAAGATTATTGATTTTCTTAACATTTAAATTTTTAAGAGTATTTTTAAAATTATTTTTTAAAAATTCAAAATTACCCTTTGGTAAAACTTTTGTAGTGATCACCCATTCTTTTTCTGATATATTCTCTTCTATTGCAAGTTTTTTTATTGAACTTCCAATAAGTGATTCTGCATCACCATAAGTAGGTGCTGTTTCTATGTGGTTGATTCCCACATAGTGTGCATTTTTTATAATGCTATACATTTTTTCTTGACTTTCAGTTGCGCGCATTGACCCTAATGTGAATAAGCTCACTTTTGCGCCTTTACCAAATGATCTTTTTTCTGAATTAGTAATCATATAAATATGATCAATTTTTTATTTGCCATTTAATTTATTTATAGTTGAAAATGATTTAAAGTAAATTAGAGTAAGTACAAAATTTTGCAAAAATATTTTTCTTAAATCAATGTTCACAGGAATAATTCAATCAATTGGAAAGCTAAAAAAGGAAAAAAATAAATTAGAAATTGAAATTCTAGACAACTTTTTTGATATGGAAATCGGTGACAGTATTGCTGTTGATGGGATTTGTTTGACAGTTAAAGAAATTTTTCAAAATAAATTTACTGTTGACGTTAGTGAGGAAACGTTAAAAAAAACAACTTTAGGATTAAATTCTAAACCGAATCAGATTGTTAATTTAGAGCCCGCTCTTCGTATTTCTGACCGTCTAGGAGGTCATATAGTTAGTGGACATATTGATGGCCTTGGAATAGTTGAGAATATAGAAAAGTTAGAGAAATCTTGGCTCTTATCATTAAAGTGGAAAAATAAAAATTTTTCAAAATATGTAGTTAATAAAGGTAGTATTTGTGTAAATGGTATCAGTCTTACAATTGCAAAATATGAGAACAAAGGAGAAATATTTACTATCGCAATAATTCCCCATACATGGCATAACACAAATTTGCATAATTTAAATGTTGGCGAAAGCGTAAACCTTGAGGCAGATGCACTAATTAAATATGTAGAGAAATTACTCTTTTTTAAAAGGGATAATAAAGAGGATTTTTCCAAAAATGATATCTCTTCGGAGTGGCTTAAGGAAAATGGTTGGTAATAGATTGTCTTAATTTATTGGAATAAGATTAATTATCTTTGATTCTTTTTTTAAATCTATTTTAAATTCCCGGCCAGGTTCTAGACCTAATTTCTTCGTGTAAGCATGACCTATTAATAGGTTCCCATTGCCGTGTACCTTGGTTTTGAACTCTGTCTGCCTACCTCTTGAAGCTCTATTCCCAACTCTTCCTTGGCCATTTCCAATTTTGTAACCTTTAGCTTCTATAAGAGCTCTATAAAAACTTTTTCTTAATACTCTTCCGCTAGGACTAACGTAACCACAGCCTTTTGCTATTTCATTTTCAGATTGTTTACTTAATAATTTTGCTTTTTCAAGAAGTTCTTTTCCTTCTAGCATTATCTAATAAATTTCTAATTATATATTCTTGCTAAAAAAGAGAACTGTGGCAATACAAGTTAATAAAAAATATATTTAATTTTTTTTTAAATTTTTTTTATAAAAGATACAAAATAATAAATAATATAACCCATATTCCATCTACAAAATGCCAGTACAATTCAACAGCTTCTAAAGGAAACATATTTTGACTAGTTACTCTTCCTCCATTTAATCTTGATTGCCAAGCAATAATTAGAATCATTAAAGTGCCTAGAGTAACATGTAATCCATGAAAACCAGTAAGAGCATAAAAAGTACTTGCAAATAAATTATCGGTTAATCCAAAAGGTAAATGAAAATATTCAAATAATTGACATATTAAAAAAATTATTCCAAGAAAAGCAGTAAAAAATAACCATTTTTGGGAATCAGAATTTCTATCTTTCAAAAGTGCTTTCCCTGCTTTATGGAAAGTTGCACTGCTAACAAGTAATAAAATTGTATTTAGTGTAGGTATTGGAAGCTCTAATTCATAGATAGCACCATCAGGTAATGGATTTACTGCTTTGTAGGTTAGATAAGCCGCAAAGAATCCAGCAAAAGTCATCCCGTCAGCAATTAAGAAAGTTATAAGACCAAACATTCTGAAGTCTTCATGTTTTTCGTTAACCTCGAAATTATTTTTCTGAGTCTCTTTAGAACTTTCTAGTGTAGTCATATCTTTTTAATTTTGTTCAGACAATTTTTTCCCATAACCATAAGGTTCCTCCACTAATGGAGCTTCCCCTTTCCAATTTTCAACTGGAGGAGGTGAAGATGTTAACCATTCAGGTGTCAGAGCGTCCCAAGGGTTATCTCCAGAAATTTTTCCGTTTGTCATACTAAGGAAAATATTAATTAAAAAAGGAATTGTGCTAATAGCCATCAATAGAGCCCCTAAACTACTAATTTGATTAACGAATTGGAATTGAGGATCATATTCTGCAACCCTTCTTGGCATTCCATTTAAACCAAGCCAATGTTGAGGAGCAAAGCACAAGTTAAATCCAATAAAGGTAATGATGAAATGTAAAATTCCCAACTTTTCATTGAGCATTTTCCCCGTAACTTTTGGGAACCAATGATAAATGGATGAGAAAATAATAAAAACAGTACCACCATAAACGATGTAATGAAAATGAGCTACAACGAAATAAGTATCATGTACGTGAATATCGAAAGGGACCTGGGCTAAAGCAACTCCTGTAATACCTCCAAAAACAAAATTTATAATAAATCCACACGAGAATAACATTGCACTATTGATGGATATTTTACCTCCCCATAATGTTGCCACCCAATTGAAAAATTTTATCCCTGTAGGAACAGCAATAAATGCTGTAGCGATAGTAAAGAACAATCTCATCCAAGGGGGTGTTCCACTAGTAAACATGTGATGAGCCCAAACAACTAAACCTAGAACAACTATTCCCATTATTGAAAAAACCATTGTTGTGTATCCAAAAAGTGGTTTTCTAGCATGTACAGGAAGGATTTCACTAACTAATCCAAAAGCAGGAAGTACCATTATATAAACAGCCGGATGAGAATAAAACCAAAATAAATGCTGATAAACTACTACGTTGCCACCTAAAACAGGATTAAAAAAACCTGTATTAGCGATGATATCAAAGCTAAGAAGAATTAAAGTACCTGCCAAAACGGGAGTTGATAAAACAACTAGAAGACTCGTACCAAGCATTGCCCAACAATACATTGGTAATTGCATAAGTTTTAATCCAGGCCTTCTTAATTTGATTATGGTTGCGATAAAGTTTATCCCACCAAATATAGAGCTACCTCCAAGTAGTAGAACACTCATAATCCAAATTATCTGTCCTGATTGCGGAGTAGTTATACTTAAGGGAGGATAAGCAGTCCATCCAGCCTGAGCCGCGCCCTCAACAAAATAGCTCGCTACAAGCATCAATCCTGAAGGCGGTATTAGCCAAAAAGCTACGGCATTTAATCTTGGGAATGCCATATCTCTTGCGCCTACATAAAATGGTATTAAATAATTTCCAAAAGCACCGTTGACTACAGGCACTATCCAAAGAAATATCATTATTGTTCCATGTAATGTTAATACTTGGTTATATACATCTCTCGGCATAAAGTCTGACATTGGGCTGGCTAGTTCTATTCTTATTGCACTAGCTAAAGTTCCTCCAATTAAGTAAAAAAGAAAACCACAGACCAAGTATTGAACTCCAATCACTTTATGATCAAGGCTAAAACTAAAGTATCTAAGCCAGCCTTTAGGTTGTAGACTTTTATCAGATTTTTGAGGATCAATTGATATTGTCATAAATTCACCTCTGTTGTTTTATTTTTGTTAAACCAATTTTTATAATCAGATTCCTCTTCAACAATTATTGCGGCTCTCATACCTCCATGATATGGGCCACATAATTCGGCACAAATTATTGGATATTTTCCTACTTTTGTAGGAGTGAAATTTAGAATAGTTGGTTGACCTGGAATAATATCTTGCTTAATTCTGAACTCCGGAACCCAAAAAGCATGAATAACATCTTTAGATTCCATTTTCATCGATACTTTTTGATCAACAGGTACGTGAAGTTCGCCTGATATAAAATTGCCTTTGGGATAATTGAATAGAAATGCGAATTGCATCGCTGAAACTTCAATAGATAAATCATTTTTTGATATTCCATTATCAGCAGTTTGACTAATTCCAGCCCATATTTTTTCAGGATTTGAACTCATCATTTCGTGGTTATGGTTTAGTTCTTTCATTCCTCCCATTCGGTCATAAATGTTGTAGCTATATAACCCTATTAACAAAACAATTATTGAAGGGATAATTGTCCATATAATTTCTAATCTTAAGTTCCCTTCTAAGGCTATCCCATCTCCTATCTGATCATTTCTTTTCCTAAACTTAAATAGACTATAAACAACTGCTACTATCATCCCTATAAAAATTATTAAGCCAATTATGAAAAGAATTTTAAAAAGTTCATCGTAAATTGGGGCATTAATACTTGCTTCAGTAGGGAGTAGATTTACATTAAATCCAATCCAAAAAGATATACCAAAAACCAAGGAAATAACTAGTATTAAATAAATGTTTTTATTTAACAATTTACGATTAAATTTTGTTTTATATTTTTAAGATATTCAATTTTTAAATTTCTGCACCTTTTGTTAAAAGAAAATTATTTAAATTTATAACTTCTTAAGATTTAGGAAATAAAAGGCGTATTATTCATAACTTTTTAGAGTTAATTGTCAGGGAAAAAAGATTAAATCAATAAATTATTTATTCAATTAAACATATTAATTTTTAATTAATGTTTGCTTTTTGAATCTAAATTATTATGCAAAATAATAGGTCTCATTACTTTTGATTAATAACCAATTATATCAATCAAAATATTTGCCAATTTTTAAAAGGTTAGGAAATCATAGTGTATTTGCGTTAATCGCACTAATAGTAATTGGAGGAGCTACTAGAGTCATGGAGGCTGGACTTGCTTGTCCAGATTGGCCCTTATGTTATGGATCTTTTTTACCTTTAAGTCATATGAACCTAAGAGTTTTTCTAGAGTGGTTCCATCGTCTAGATGCTTTTCTAATTGGTTTATTAATTCTCTCTAAATTTGCACTTTCAATAGTTTGGAAAAGTGAAATCCCAAATTGGTTACCTAAAACTTATTCGTTATTACTTTTTCTTGTTATGGTTCAGGGTTCTTTTGGAGCTTTAACAGTAATAAATCTGCTCGATTCATATACTGTTACTGGACATCTTTTAATAGCATTTCTACTTCTCATCACAACGATTTCAATAAATCAAAATCTAGAAAATAATGAAATCAAAGAGTCAATTACTTGGTGGAGGTTATTATTGTTTGTCCCTCTTATACTGACTTTAATTCAATCTTTTATTGGAGTAAGGCTTTCATCAACATGGTCAGCACATATTTGCTTATCGTTAAACAAACAATGCTTAATTCTTGATACTCATAAATTATTTGCTTTCCCAATTACTGTTTCAATTTTATCAATTATTGCCGTTTCATTTTATAAGAAAAGTTTGTTTATTAAAAATTGGAAATATCTCACAGCACTTGTTTTTCTATTGATTTCACAAATTGTTCTAGGAGTATTAAGTTTAAAAACAAATTTAAATGAACCAATTTTTATTATCGGTCATCAACTTAATGCTTCATTATTAATTGCGATATTAACAACACTAATTTTTAGAAATCCTTTTTTCAAAAAAGATTTTAACCAATCTCCAATTTCTCAAATAGTTGGTATTAATTCATGAATAGTAGCAATATGAATAATTTAAAATACAAATCCTCAATAAGGGATGAAGTTGTACCTTCAAGAAAGAGGGTAACATTACCACCTTGGCTTGAAGTGGCAAAACCTAGATTAATTCCACTTTTATTAGCAACAACTTTGGGAGGAATGACCTTAACAGATGAGTGGCCTTTGTCTTCACCGAAACTTATTTGTACATTAGGTGGAGGTGCTTTGGCAGCAGCAGCAGCTGGAGCTCTTAATTGCTTGTGGGAAATGGAATTAGATAAAAGGATGACAAGAACTAGCGAAAGGGCTTTACCCTCTGGTAAATTGTCATCTGAGACTGTATTTTTAGCTGCCGTATCATGTACTTTGGCCGCATCAATGCTTTTAATAAGTGGTGTAAATTATCTAGCTGCGGGATTAACACTCCTTGGTTTATGTAGCTATGTAATTCTATATACAGTTATTTTAAAGCCACGTACAACTCAAAATATTGTTTTTGGAGGAGTTGCAGGTGCGATACCTCCTTTAGTTGGAGCGTCTGCTGCTACAGGACATGTTGGTCTTAGTGGATGGTGGTTGTTTGGTTTAGTGATGTTATGGACCCCAGCTCATTTTTGGGCTCTTGCAATTTTGTTAAAAGATGATTATGCATCTGTTGGTATTCCTATGCTGCCTTCTGTTAAAGGATCTGTTTTTACTGCTAAAGCGATTTCTCGTTACGGATGGGCAACAGTTCTAATGAGTATTATGGGGGTTTTTGCTTTGCCAGAAGGAGGTCTTTTATATGGAATTATGTTATTTCCATTTAATGCAAGACTTTTGCAATTAATAAATAAATTAAATAAATCTCCTGATGATCTTTTAAGAGCCAAGGCTCTTTTTAGGTGGTCAATTCTATATATGTTTGGTATTTGTCTTTTATTATTAATTTCGAGAACCCAACTATCTGTAGAATTTGAACAGCAAACTCTGCAAATATTTTCCTCTATCAAATTTTACTTTAGTAATTAAATTGGATGTAAGATGTACTCTAAGTAACAAGCAGGTTTGATGAATCATATAGAAGTTAATGAGCTATCAAAATCATATTCAGATATTGAAGCATTAAAAAATTTATCGCTTGGAATTGAAGCTGGAACATTATTTGGAATTCTTGGTCCAAATGGTGCTGGTAAATCAACATTAATAAAAATACTAGCCACTTTAATTGAACCTGATAGTGGAGAAGTTTTTATAAATAATATTAATTTGATAAAGAATTCAAGGAAAATTAGAGAATTAATTGGGTATGTAGCTCAGGATATTGCACTTGATAAAATACTTACAGGAAGAGAACTTTTGGATTTTCAATCAGATTTATATCATATTAATAAAAATAAAAAAATTGAAAGGATACAAAAACTAGTAGATCAATTAAAAATGCATGATTGGATTGATCGAAAATGTGGGACTTATTCGGGTGGGATGAAAAGAAGAGTAGATCTTGCGGCTGGACTTTTACATTTACCCCAAGTCTTAATATTGGATGAGCCTACTGTTGGTTTAGATATTGAAAGTAGAAATATAATATGGCAACTTTTGAAAGATTTGAGAAATAACGGAATGACAATTATTTTAAGTAGTCACTATTTAGATGAAATAGATAAATTAGCGGATAAATTAGTGATAATCGATAATGGGAGAGTCATAGCACAAGGAACTCCTTCACAACTTAAAAATAAATTAGGAGGAGATAGAATAACTCTGAAAGTTAAGGAATTTAGTAATCAAAAAGAAGCAGAAAAAATAGGTCAGATTTTATCTTCAATAGATGGAATTAGTCAGATAATTATTAATGAATCGCAAGGGTTTTCAATAAATTTTGTAGCAGATAAAGAAAAAGATTTACTTACGAAGCTAAAAGTGGAATTAGCCTTTTCAAAGTTTGAAATTTTTTCTCTTACCCAAAGTCAGCCAAGCTTGGATGATGTATATCTTCAGGCGACTGGAAAAACATTATTAGATGCTGAAATTTCGATGGCAGGTAAAAGAGACTTTAAAAAAGAATCAAAGCAATCGATGCGATAAAAATTCTTGTTGACTAACTATAATGGACAATAATTGCAATTAATTATGGAATTAAAACAATATAATTTGTTCTATTTATATCAAGAAACATTTGCCTTAACTAAGAGATTATTTATCCAACTTCAAAGAAGGCCATCAACTCTTTTGGCTGGAATATTACAACCCATAATTTGGCTTTTTTTATTCGGGTCACTTTTTTCTAAAGCTCCTGAAGGTTTTTTGCCTGGAGTAGATTCGTATGGAAATTTTCTTGGAGCAGGACTTATCGTTTTTACTGCTTTTAGTGGAGCCTTAAATTCTGGTCTGCCTTTAATGTTTGATAGAGAGTTTGGATTTCTCAATAGGTTACTTGTGGCTCCTTTAACAAGTAGGTTATCCATAGTATTATCTTCTTTCTTTTACATAACCATACTGAGTTTTGTTCAGAGTATTGTAATAATGATTGTCTCATACATTTTAGGTTATGGATGGCCAAACTTATATGGTCTAGGCATTGTTTTTACAACCCTTATTTTATTGGTCCTTTTCGTTACATCAATAAGTTTATGTTTAGCATTCGTTTTGCCTGGTCATATTGAATTAATTGCCCTCATATTTGTAATAAACTTACCTCTCCTTTTTGCAAGTACTGCTTTAGCTCCTATCTCTTTTATGCCAAATTGGCTGGGGTGGTTAGCTTCATTAAATCCATTAACTTTTGCTATAGAACCTATCAGAACTGCCTATACACAAACAATGGATTTGGAATTAGTGGCTTTACATGCCCCATACGGTGATTTAACTTGTAAGAGTTGTATCTTAATATTATTTTCTTTAACAGTTTTTTCCTTGACCATAATAAGGCCACTGTTAAACAGAAAATTAAATTAAAAAATCTATGCTTTTAAAGGATCATCTATCAGAAGCTTTTACAAAGGCATCTCTAGAAAATAATATTTTGCTTAAAGAAAATATTATTGTTAAGTGGGTCCATAGGTTTGGGATTGATTCTTTAAATGATTTATTAATCCATAGTCCAGAAAATAAGAAAAATCAGCATGATGAACAAAATCAAAAACAAATTTCTTTAATTGAGGAAGGTCATGAAGAAGGAAATCAAGAACAGGTTAATCTAAAATTTTTAAAAACTTCAGAAAATCTTGAAGAAACTAAGTGTAAATTAAAGAATATAGAAACTGCCATTAGGAATGAAATATTAAGCAATAATCAAAATTCTGAAAAAAATATAAAATACATTAATAAAAATCAAAATTTACCACTCCCGGACATTAGAAATTTAAGAAAGTGGATTAATAAAAATAAAAAAGCTAGTTAGTTTTTTTACATCATACCGGGCATACCCATTCCTCCCATACCGGGCATACCCATTCCTCCCATGCCGGGCATACCCATTCCTCCCATACCGGGCATACCCATTCCTCCCATGCCGGGCATACCCATTCCTCCCATGCCAGCCATGGGATCTCCACCTGGCCCTGCAGGGACAGCGGCTTCTGGTTCTGGAATATCAGCAATTGCAACTTCTGTTGTAAGAAGCATGGCTGCAATAGATACTGAATCTTGAAGAGCTAATCTTATTACTTTGGTTGGGTCTAATATCCCTGACTCTTTTAAATCCTCATATTTTCCTGAATTAGCATTAAATCCTTTATTAAGTCTTTTAATTTCAGTGATAACTACATCACCATTAAAACCTGCATTTTTTGCAATTTGTTTAGTTGGTTCCAAAAGTGCTTCTCTTAATATATTTATTCCTGTTCTTAAATCATCTGATGAGTTTTGCCTCAAATTCAAGAGATCATCTGATATGTCAATTAAAGTTTGCCCACCTCCAGAAACTACACCCTCTTCTATTGCCGCCTTTGTAGCATTAAGAGAATCTTCGATTCTTAACTTTTTATACTTCATCTCTGTTTCTGTTGCAGCTCCGACTTTGATAAGAGCCACGCCTCCAGCAAGTTTAGCTATCCTCTCATTAATTTTGTCCTGATCATATTCAGATTCTGTTATGTCGACTTCTCTCTTTAATTTCTCTACTCTTGCTTTTACTAAATCTTTTGTGTCTTCGAAGGCAACAATGGTGGTTTTATCTTTTGTTATTGTAATTTTTTTTGCTTTACCTAGATCATCCATTGACACTTTATCTAGTGTCATCGATTTATCTTCACTAATTAACTTAGCTCCTGTAAGAATAGCTATATCTTCAAGGGCAGCTTTTCTTCTCTCACCAAATAATGGAGCTCTTACAGAAGCTACATTTAACACCCCACTATTTTTATTCAAGACAAGAGTTGTTAAAGCCTCACCTTCGATATCTTCAGCAAGGATTAGAAAAGGTGAACCTGATTTCTGAATTTCCTCTAGGATTGAAACTAAATTTGCTAGTGTTGAAATTTTTTGGTCAGTTATTAATATTTTAGGGTTTTCAAGTTCACAAACTTGTCTTTCTTGGTCCGTTACAAAATACGGAGAACTATAACCTCTATCAAAAGACATTCCTTCAGTAATATCTAATTCTGTATCTAATGATTGAGATTCTTCAACAGTGATCACGCCATCAGAAGTAACGATACCCATTGCCCTCGAAATAATAGATCCAATCTCTTCATCACCTCCAGCACTAACTGTGGCAACTTTTTGGATATCAGAACCACTTAATGAAATACTCTTTGAACTTAGTTTTTCTAAAACATAGGATAAGCCCAACTCCATCCCTTTTTTTAATTCCATTGGATTGGCCCCAGAAGCAATATTTTTTAATCCTTCCTGAACCATTTTTTGAGTCAAAATAGTTGCTGTTGTTGTCCCATCTCCGGCACTTTCTTTTGTTTTAGATGCTACCTGTTCTATTAATTTCGCTCCTAAATTAGAAATAGGGTTCTCAATTTCTATCTCTTTAGCAACTGTAGATCCATCCCTTACTACATCTGGTGAACCGAATTTCCTCTCAATTACTACGTTTTTTGCTTTAGGTCCAATAGTAACTTTCACTGCATCAGCTACGAAATTCACACCTTTTTCTAATGCTTCTCTTGATTCGTTAGAAAAGCTTAATTGTTTGGCCATGTTTACAGGGTCTTTAATCTTATTCTAATCTCCCATAGAATCATTTTTAAGGGATATTTAATTAAGTGGGGAAAGCCGAATTTCTTCTTATAAGAAAAACAAATTAATTCAAATAATAGTATCTTTAAGATATGGATGAAACAAATAATCTTATTTTTACACTTACAGCAATGCTTGCAATTGCTATGACATTAATTTATTTTCCTTTAAGATTTTTTTTGACATTAACAGCCAGAAGCCGAAGACTGAAATTATTACAAAAAATTAGAAGGCTAAGAGATGAGTTGGTTCAACCTTATGAAAGTACATAATTAAATACTCATTCCCCCATCGATACTTATTGTTTGTCCTGTAATATATTCCCCCGCATTACTTGAAACTAAAAATGATACTAAGTTCGCAATTTGAGAACAACTTCCCAATTTCCCTAATGGTATAACTTTAAGAATCTCTTCAGTATTAAGTTTTTCTGTCATCTCTGTCTCTATGAAACCTGGAGCTATTGCATTTACATTGATACCTCTAGAAGCAAATTCTTTAGCACAAGTTTTAGTGAATCCTATAACTCCAGCTTTGGCTGCAGAATAATTTGCTTGGCCAGGGTTGCCAATTATTCCAACAACAGATGAAATATTTACGATACTACCACTCCTTTTTTTTATCATGAATTTAGAAGCATATTTGGTACAGAGAAAAACTCCCTTTAAATTTGTATTTAATACATCATCCCATTGTTCAGATTTCATTCTCATCAATAGACCATCTCTAGTAATACCAGCATTGTTAATGAGGATATCAATGGAGCCACTAATTTTTATGATTTCTTCAAGAGCTGAACTTACAGAATCCTCTTTTGAAACATCAAATTTTAATTTATAAGCTTTACCTCCTGAATTTTTTATAGAACGGACAACTTCTTCAGCTTTCTCATCAGATGAAGAGTAATTAATAATAACTTCTGCTCCTAAGCGGCTTAGTTCTAAAGCAATTTCTTTACCAATTCCCCTGCTAGCTCCAGTGATTAAGGCAACTTTGTCTGATAATGAATCTGTATTGGACATTATGAAAATTATAATTTTTAATGGTAGTACTATTTGTGCAAAGATATTGCTTTTATTTATAATTGTCTAGAAAAATTAAGTTCTTTTATCGTGCACTTCTTAATACCAGCTGCAGGTAGTGGTAGCAGAATGAAAGCTGGGAAAAATAAATTACTTATCGATTTAGAAGGCGAGTCTTTGATTTATTGGACACTTAAATCAGTATTTTCTGCAAGCTCAACAAGCTGGGTAGGAATAATTGGGCAACCAAAAGATAAAAAATTATTATTAAATTCAGCAAAGAATTTTTCTCATAAAGTGAATTGGATTAATGGTGGGGATACTAGGCAAGAGTCAGTCTTTAATGGTTTAAATGCACTCCCAAAAGATGCTGAAAAAGTTTTAATTCATGATGGTGCTCGATGTCTAATTAATCCTGAATTAATAGACCAATGCGCCAAGAAATTAGATGAAAATGATGCTGTTATTTTGGCTACTAAGGTAACTGACACAATAAAAATAGTTGATAATCAAGGTTTTATTAAAGAAACACCAGATAGAAATAATTTGTGGGCGGCTCAAACTCCTCAGGGCTTTTTAGTAAATAGATTAAAAAAAGCTCATAAGATGGCAATTGATAAAAATTGGAAAGTCACAGATGATGCTTCACTCTACGAAATGCTTAATTGGGAAGTAAAGATTATTGAAGGGAATTATTCAAATATAAAAATTACATCCCCGATAGATTTGAAAATAGCAAAACTTTTTGTGCAAAATTCTTGATCAAAAAGGGATCTCTACACTTAGAGTTCCATCATCGCCATTTAATGTAGTTTTATATCCCAAAGGGATACAAGCATTACCTGATATATGGCCTATGGGGAGGTCAAAAAGAATGGGAAAATTAAATTCTTTCAGTCTTTCTAAAATGCAGTTTTTTAATAAATCCTTCCAATCAGAGTTAGAACAATCATTAGAAAAACTTCCGAATCCAATACCTGCAATATCGGCTATTGTTTTAGTCATTCTCAGATAAGTCAACATACGATCGATTTTATAAATATCTTCATTTATATCTTCAAAAATTATTATTTTCCCTCTGCAATCTGGGAAGTGATTTGTACCAATTAAAAAAGTGAAAATAGTTAAATTAGTAACTATTACTTCTCCTTTTGCTTTCCCTCCTCTTAAAGGAATTCCTCTTATATCATCTATGTATCCCTCAAAAAGTAAAGTTCTCAATCTCTCAATACTCCACTCTGGTTCTTTGAAAAGACTTGTAACCATTGGCCCATGAATAGAACCAGTAAAGCCTTGAGAATATTTAGAAAGTAATAAAGAACAGGTATCTGAGAATCCAAGCATTAATCCGTTCCCCCAAGAAGGGTCTTTCTCTAATATTCTTGCTGAACCCCAACCTCCCTTTGCAAAAATGATTAGCTTACTATTTTGTGCTTTTTCTAGTTCTTTAAATCTAGTTAGATCATCTCCTGCAAAATAACCAAATCTTCTTGATAGAGTATTATTTTCATTAATTTCTAATCCCCAATTTTTTAAAATTTTTAGGCCTTTATTAAAATTTTCTTCTTCCTCAATAAAAGAACCTGGAGCTAATATTTTTATCTGATCTCCCTTTTTTAATCTAATAACCATATTGAGAATTTAGGATGAAACAATAATTCCTAATAAAATTGCTCCTCCATAAATTGATTGATTTTTGAAGTGATTACTAATATTTTTTATCGATTGTTTATTCTCTGGAAAGACCTTTAGAATATCTCTCTGCATTAAGATTGATACAATAAGCCAAATTGGCCAAAAAATAAAATCCATTTGATTAATAACTCCGCATAATGCAAGAAAAATAGAAGTTAAAAAATAACAAATTTGAATAGTTATTCTTGTATTTTTTTGGAGGTTAATAGCGGAACTATTTATTCCAATGTTGATATCATATTTTTTATCTGCTAAAGCATAAACTGTGTCAAAGCCAAAGGTCCAAAAAATGGTAGCTAGCCAGCAAAACAATAAAACAATACTATTCAAATTACCCTCATTTGCCGCCCATGGAATTAAGACCGCAAAACCCCAGCATATTGATAAGATTAACTGTGGATATTTAAACCATCTTTTTGCAGAAGGATAAATTAAAATAATGGGCAAAGCTATAAAAGCAAGCGAAATAGAAAGGACCCTGCCAGGTTCAGGTATTGACAAGGTTAAAAAGAAACTACATATAATTAAAAGGATAAGGATCGTATAAGCTGTTTTGAGATTAATTTTATTTGCAGCGAGAGGTCTATTTTTAGTCCTAACAACTTTTTGATCTATTTTTTTATCCCAAATATCATTAACTACACAACCTAATCCACTAACTAATAGCCCTCCTATAATTATTCTTAAAAACATTAAAAATGTTGGATTATCATCTGGAGTCAGATACAAGCTCCAGCCAGCAGGAATAAGCAAAATTATTCTGCCAGTTGGCTTATTCCACCTTAGTAATTCAAAAAAAGTCTTTAATTTAATTTCCCAATTTTTATTTCGCATAGAAACTATTGTATATTTCATTACTTTAAATAATCTTACTAGGATGCAGTGATATCTATCATTTAATTGTCATTCTTGAGTATATTACTAAATGGATAAAAGATATCTGAATCTTATAAAAACAGATGATACTGAAAAAAGATTTAAGATATTCTCAAGAGAAGGAAATTTTAGTAGCTTCGATAGATATTGGAACTAACTCTACACATCTTTTGATAGCAGAAATTAATTTAGATTTAAAATCATTCTCTATAAAATTCACTGATAAATCCACCACTCGTCTTGGAGAAAAAGATGAAGAGGGAAATCTTTCTGAAGAATCAATGCAAAGGGCATTTGTTACTCTCAAGCGATTTAAGGAATATTGCAAAAGTAATAAAGTAAGTCAAATAGTAACAGCAGCTACAAGCGCAGTTAGAGAAGCTCCAAACGGACAAGATTTTATACGAAGAGTTTTTGATGAAACTGGTATTAAAATTGAATTAATAAGTGGTGCTGAGGAAGCCAGATTAATTTACCTTGGAGTTCTATCTGGTATGGCTTTTGAAGATCAGTCTTATGTAATCATAGATATAGGCGGAGGATCAACAGAATTAATACTTGCAGATAAAAAAGATGCAATAGCTCTAACAAGTTCGAGGATTGGTGCGGTAAGACTTAAGAATGATTTTTTAAATAAAGAGCCTCTAAATTTAGAAAGATCTAAGTTTCTAGCAACTTTTATTCAAGGTTCTTTAGAACCTTCCGTTCGGAAAATAAAGAGTAGAACAAGGGGAGATAAGCCTTTATCTATGATTGCGACAAGTGGCACTGCAACTTCATTAGGAAATTTGATTTTAGATGATTTAGGAGAATCCAAACAAAAGATGCATGGTTATAAATTTAATAGGGGAAATTTACAGAATGTATTAGAAAAATTGATTAAAATGCCAGTCTCGGAAATTAAGAAATTACCTTCATTAAGTGAGAGAAGAGCAGAAATAATTATTCCAGGTGCATTGATATTAAATGCATCAATGGAGATGTTGGACTTTAGTGAATTAACTATAAGTGAAAGGTCATTAAGAGAAGGTTTAGTTGTCGATTGGATGCTCCGTAAAGGGATAATAAAAAACGAATTAAATATTCAAAGTAATATTAGGAAAACAACTATAGTGCATCAGGCTAGTAAGTTCGGAGTTGATAAGTTAAGAGCTGAAAAAGTTATTAATATTGCCTTTCAAATTTATGATCAAACTAAAAATATCTTTCATAACAATAATGACTCTAAAGCTAAAGACCTTCTTTGGGCAGCCTCTAATCTTTATACTTGTGGGAAATATGTAAATATTAATTCATATCATAAACACTCTTGGTACTTAATAAAAAATTGCGAGTTGTTAGGTTATTCCGATGTGGAAACAAATATTATTGCTTCTATCGCCAGATACCATAGAAAGACGTTGCCAAAAAAAAGACATGAGTCTTGGCAAAATTTAATATCAAAAGAAGATAAAGCATTAGTTCTGGAAATGTCATTGATATTGAGAATAGCGGCAGCCCTTGATCAAAGGCCTGAAGAGGTAATCTCCTCAGTTCAAATAAAATTGCAGAAAAATATTATTACATTTGAACTTATACCTATAAATAAAAACCATGATCTACTACTTGAAAAATGGAACTTGGGATTATGTCATTATGTGATAAAAGAACTAAGTAATTTGGATTTAAAAGTTGTTTAGTTTTTTTTAATAAATTCTTGTTTTGGGACTTGATTATAAAAATGCTCTGAAATTAAATTGAAAATAAAGAAAGAGGCAATCAAACCAAGGAGTCCTGAAACTAAAATAAATATTCCAAAACCTAGTGGATTCATATTCTTAGATTGTTTAGATTTAAGAGCTTTTTTTTCAACTTCTTCAACTATTTCTTCAATTTTCACCTCTCTCCTATCTGTATTAAATTCTTCCATTATAAATTCTGTATCAAGTTTTAGCTTCTGTGCAATCCTTCGAACCATTGCTTTGACGAAAACTTTCTCAGGGAGAGTTTCTTCGATGCCTTCCTCTATTGCTTTAAGTTGGTGTGCTCCGATTTTTAAATCAGATGCCAGTTCTTCAATAGATTGATTTCTACTTAACCTTGCCTCTCTAATGAAATTTCCAATTCTCTTTAAAGAGGAATTTTCTCTTTCATTTTTGTCTTCTGTAAAAGATTTTATTTCTTCCAAAGCAAGTAAATTTTTTCTAATTATAGTAATTAATATTTTTCTATCAACTTTAAGACTATTTATTTCTAAAAAGATGTTTATAGGATGGATTATACAAATTAGATCTGTTTTGAAAATTGCTTATTGCTGGGCTAATTATATAAATAGTTGTTCTAATTAATTTTTTTTCAGTAGAAAATTTTTCCATATCTTTTAAATCTATTAATGATGTCCAACCGTCATCCCAAGACACTCTGAATCCAACAATAACCTTAGTGTCTGGGGGGTAAAATTCTAATAAAGTTTCTTGAGACTTTTTTACATGTCTAGCACTTAGATAAAGACATAAAGAGGAATTATGTTTTGCAAGATCTTTTAGAGATTCTTTTTCAGGCATGGCTGTTCGTCCATCCGATCTAGTTAAAATTATTGTTTGCGTTATGTCAGGAATAGTTAACTCAGTTTCATGATATGCTGCAGCTACTTGAAAAGCACTTACACCAGGGACAACTTCAATTCCAATTTTTTCTTTTTTTAAAATTTCTATTTGTTCTCTTATTGCTCCAAAAAGACAAGGGTCTCCATCATGCAATCTTATAACAGTTTTGCCTGCATGAAATTTTTCTATCATCACTGAGGTGATTTGCTCTAAGGTGAGCGAACTTGTTTTTATTTTTTCAGAACCTTCTTTTGAAAAATCTAAAATCTTCTCAGGAATAAGAGAATCAGTCCAAATAATAATATCTGCCGATTTTATCTTTTTTAATGCTTTTAAAGTTAATAAATCTGGATCTCCAGGACCAACTCCAATAAAGGATATTTTTTTACTCATCCTTTCTTTTCTTACCACTATATGTCCTTAATTTTAAAAAAAATATTCCAATTAAGCCAGAGGAAAATAGAAAAATACTTATAAATTGAGCCATTCTTATTCCTCCACTACAGAAAGGTGGAATTCCACCAATACATAGAGGGTCAATTCTTAACCCCTCTATCCAAAATCTTCCAAAGCTATAACTTACTAGATAAAGACAGCTTATAAATCCAGGTCTGACGATATCTGTTTTGGTTTGTTTATTAAAAATAATAATTAGGAGTATGAAAACCAGGCAATTCCACAACGACTCATAGAGAAATGTAGGATGAAAGAATTCGTAATTTATAAATTCTAAAGGCCTATTTTGGACAGGAATAAATAATTTCCAAGGTAAATTTGTTGGGACCCCAAAAGCTTCATTATTGAAAAAATTACCCCACCTTCCTATAGATTGTCCAAGAATAATTGAGGGAATTAAAATATCTATAAAAGTTTTTAAATGTATTTTTTTTGACTTACAGAAATAGATTATTGAAAATAATCCTCCAATTAACCCTCCATGAATTGCTATTCCCCCTTCCCAAACTGCAAGAAAAGAAGGAATTTGAATGGTGTTATTAAATATTTCTAAAGAAGTAAAAAAGTTAACTCCACTATATTGCCTCCACTCAAAAATCACGTAATAAGTTCTTGCTCCAATAATCGAAAAAATTATTAATGATGGTAGTATCTCGCTTATGTATTCTGGATTAATGTTTCTTTCCTTTGCAAGTTTTTTAGAGATAAATAGGCCTATTAAGACTGAAATCGAAATAAGCAAGCCATACCATCTAATATTTAGAAAACCAAAATTTAAAAATGTTTCTCCTGGAGATTGTATAAAAGCTTGAAATATAAGCATTTAAAAGAAACTTAAATACCCTCTGCTGCCTGCACCTTTTCTACCTGTTTTTTCTTTAACACTAGAAGAATTTGAGTTAAACCTACACCAATAAAGAATGCAATTAAGCCAATTACTCTATAAGGGCTCTGAAGTACAACTTCAGCATCTAATTGTCCAAAGCCCCCCACGTTAGGATCATTAGTAAGGGGGTCACCTGCATTGATTTTGTCTTGAGCTTTCACAATAAGTTGAGGACCGGCAGGTATAGTTTCAGAAGTGATCTCACCATTTTCTTTCTCTATATTGATATTGTAGCTACCATCTTCAATTGCTTCTATTGAGTTAATAGTTCCTGTAGTAGATGAGGTAAATATCACATTGTTGCTTTTGTCTCCAGTTGGATAGACTTGGCCTCTGCCTCTGTTACCTCCTATATGTAATGAGTATTTCCCATAGTGATATTCTTTATTAGTTAATGGATCAGGGGAAAGTACTGGAAAAACTATTTCTTTATTAGTATCGCCAGGTAAAGGACCAACAATTATGATATTGTCTTTTTCTTCACTGTAATTAGTGAAATAAACCCCTTCTGTCTCTTCTTTGATTTCTTCAGTCCATCTTTCTTGGGGTGCAAGTTTGAAGCCATCAGGCAACATTACAACGGCTCCAACTTGTAATGGGACTTCAGAACCATCTGCACCAATTTCTTTTAAGTCATTTTTGTAAGGGATTTTGACAACAGCTTTGAAAACACTATTAGCACCAACCGATTGAGGAACCTCCGCAATAGTTGGCATTTGAGCTAGATGACAATTTGCGCAGACTATCTTCCCTGTAGCTTCTCTTGGGGATTCGTAGTTTTGCTGAGCCCAAAATGGATAAGCAAAAGTGATCCTAGGATAAAATAAAATACTCGAAATGAAGAGCAGAGTGCAAATAAAAAAAGTTATTTTTTTCATAATTTGATTTTTAAGATCAGTCATTTTTATGCCCACCATGGATTTTCATTAGTTCTAAAGTCAGTTTCTGACCACTGTTTAACAAGTACAGCATCATCTTGAATATCGACATGAGCTAGTGCTAAAGATAAAGGAGCAGGACCTCTTACCACCTTCCCATTGGTATCATACTGGCTGCCATGACAGGGACATATAAATTTATTAGCACCACTATCCCATGGGACAACGCAACCTAAATGGGTACAAATTGCATTTAAGCCAAATTCTCCTATTCCTCCTTCCTCATTAACTATTAGATATGTTGGATCTCCTTTTAGACCTTGAACTAGACTCCTGTCTCCCGCTTGATGGGTTTCCAACCAACCTGTCTTAGTGATTGGATTCCCTAATTCATCTTTAGCTGAAGTACCCCCACCGCCTCCGCCTGCTCTTAAAGGCATGAAATAATTTGCTACGGGGTAAAGAGCTCCTAAAGCTACACCAGTTGCAGTACCAAATGTAAGAAGATTCATAAATTGCCTTCGTCCCATTGAAGGGACATCATTGGAACTTAATTGAGTCATTCGCTACTTGGTTCTGTTATTTATTAGTTATTATGAATCAAATTGCACAATTTCTGTTGCAAATAGATAGGACTTTTAATAATTTAAAGTAAAACTTTCGGAATTATTTAATTGATTTAAATGAAACCATTACTAGTCGATGAAGTTATTCATTATTTGATTCATCGCTGGGGTAAAAAATATGACTTTAAACTATTTAGAAGAGGTAAATTTTTATATTTTCAAATGATGTGGGGATTCCTTGGCCAAGAATCATTCCCTTTAAGTGAAGTTGAATATAAAAAATCAATAGCTGATAAAATCGAGATTTTAAATAGATGTGGATATTCAGAGGAAGTTAGGCAATGGCTAAAAAAAGTAAATGCTAGGCCAAGGTTAGGAAGAGCAGTCAGCTTGCAATTGAATGTTAATGAGAGGATGAAAGAGTTTTTGATTTAAGACTTTCTGATAAGTAAGTCAATCCGGTACCGACAAAAAATAAAAATACAATAGATATAGATAGTAATGACATTGTCAATGGATCTGTAGAAGGGGTAATTACTGCAGATAAGATTGCAGAGGTGATAACAACTATTTTCCAATTCGAAATCATTTTTTCTGTAGAGATTATTCCAAGAGAACCAAGAATAAATTGTAATACTGGCAACTGAAAAGCTAATGCAGTACTTGACATTAATAAAAGAACAAAATCAAAATATCTCTCTATCGACCAAGTTGGTTCAACAATGTCAGCTCCGAAAGTAATAAAGAAATTTATGGCAGCAGGAACTAATATCCACCAAGAAAAAATTAATCCAATAAAAAATAGAATACCTGAACCAAAAACCGCGGGAAAGATAAGTTTTTTTTCTTGTTTTGTTAATCCTGGGGAAATGAATAATATTATTTGATAAAAAATATACGGCATAGAGACTATTAATCCGCTATAACCCGCAACTTTAATAGCGACAAATAAAAACTCTCCTGGAGCAAGTTGTAGCAAATGTATATCACCAGCTGGAATTTCTAAAAAAGATATTAATGGCTTTATGATTAAAAAACTAAAAAATATTGATATAAGTATTGAGTAAATTGAGTTTAATATCCTTTGACGAAGCTCCTCTAAATGCTCACTAAAAGTCATCGAATCAGATAATTCATTTTTGCTTTGACCTCTACCTTTCATTATTGTTTAATAAAGATTTTGTTAGAAAAGTTTTAAAATCACTTTCGCCAAATTTCAAATTTATTTCTCGGTAAAATTAATTATTTGCTCAACTTAGGATTAGTTGGATCTGGTAATAAGAAGGGAGGAGCATCATTTAAAGATGATTCACCGTAAGTTTCATATTCTCTATAACCACCCATTTTCCCATTTGTTTTCATTAGGGCGCTTACAAATGCAAGTAATAGGAAAACAGTTGGTGCTCCAATTATTAATGCAGCGCCAAACAGATATCCAACTATAAATTCTGGAAAACTATGATTCCCTAAAAATTCATGAGTACCCAAAAGAAAATCAAGCATTTAGATTTAAAATTTTTTTTATTATAAACTAAATTGCTCTTTTAAGATTTTTTTTAATATATTCTTCTCCTCTTGTAGGATTCCCCCAAATAATCTCTTTATTTTTAAAGGAAACGCATCCTGGTCCTCCTTTTTTTATTTTTTGCAAATCTTTTATCTTTACTAAGTTAATTGGAACTTTAATGTTTCTTTTCGCTCTACTAAACAAAGCAGCTAAATCTGCAGCTATTTGAAGATCTTTTTCAGATGCAACTTGAGATGAAGACTTTAAAACAACATGACTTCCCGGTGATTCCTGCGCATGAAACCAAAGATCTCCTTTTTTTGAAAACTTAAAACTTATTAAATCATTTTGCCTCATATTTCTCCCTATTTGGACCTTCAATCCTGAAGGAGTTGCAATTTGAATTGGTGAAGATTGTATCTGAGATCTACTTTTTCTGTCTTCTCTATTCCTCTTGAAATTAATATTAAATTCATTACATATTTCTTCCATAATTTCTTCAAGTAGTTTAATTTTTATAAAAAATTCTTCATCATTTAAAGAATTTAAATTTTCCAAAAGTGTAGTAAATTCATCCAATCTATTAATATTATTTTTGTAAATAATTAGTCTTTCTTTTATCAATTCTCTAGATCTTTTTAGTTTTTTTGACTTTTTATATAGTTTTTGTCCTTTTATGATATCTTGTTTTTTGATCTCATTTGTAGAAAATATCTTATCAGCTTTTTCTTTGTATAGTTCGTAGTTTTCAGATTTTAAAAGGAGATTATATTGAAAATTTAAATTCTTCTTTTCAGTATTTGTTTGTTTGAAAATTATCCCTTCTATTTTATTGACTAGTAGTTCAAATTTCTTTTTTTTTAAGTGATAATCATAATAATTTTCTATACCGGTACACAAATCTATTTTATTTCTATAGTTTATTTCTTTATCTAAAAACCAAACGCAATAAAAAAATTTATTAAATATAGAAAAGTTAAAGTTATTATTTTTAAACCTCTTTATCCATATCTTCCAACTTTTAAATATTTCGTTTAAGTCCTCATCACTAATGAAATCAATATTTTTTTCCATTATTTCCGATTCGTTAGCATTACTAAATACCTCCAATTGTTTTGTTAAAATTGGGCTTACACCTTGATAGGTATTTACTAAACAAAATTTTAAAGATTCAGGCACTGTTGAAATTGAGTCTTTCCACGATTGAAAAGATTCATCTTCTCTAGGTTTTTTTTTAAGATTTACTGGAGGGTCAGAATAAATTGAGCCTGTTGAAATTGTTCTAAAACTGGATTGATTTGAGTTGATTTGTTTCCCTACTGCGATTATTTTTTGCTTATTATCCAAATAAAAAATATTACTATGTTTTCCCATCAACTCAAAAATTAAATACTTGCAAATTTCATCCCCAGGCTTTTTTGCAAAACCAAATTTTATAACTCTCTCGAAATCATCTTGATTAATTGAAATTAAAGCCATGTACTTTAATCCATATCTTATTTGTTTAGAGAGTGTACTTTCTCTTCCTATCTTTTCTGGCTTATTTATCTTGAGTATTCTAGGAGATTCACCATTCCATGAAACTTCTAACCAAGTTTGAGAATTAACACCTCTGAAACATAATTGAATTGTATTAGGTTCTGGTTGTTGAGCAGTTTCAAACTTTGTAGGTAAAATATTTTTTGATAAATAATGCAAGATTGATCTAATAGATGTAATATCCATTATTTGAGGCACGCCTTTTTGCATTATTTCTTTTTTAATTCACAAGAAGTTTATTTTACTGTAAAAATTTTAATATGAAAAATTCTCAAAAACTCATTATCCTTACTGGACCTAGTGGGGTGGGTAAAGGAACCGTAGTTAAAGAAATATTAAGTAAAGATAAAAATATTTGGCTTTCAATATCTGCAACTACAAGACAACCTAGAGAGGGAGAGAAGGAGGGAGAAAATTATTTTTTTTTGAATCATGAAAGGTTTAAAGAAATGATTGACCAAAACCTTTTTCTTGAATGGGCTCAATTTGCTGGAAACTATTATGGAACTCCATTATCATCTGTCGATGAGAAAATTAAAAAAGGATTTACTGTTTTACTTGAAATTGAAGTTGAGGGTGCAAAACAAATCAAAGAAAAGTTTCCTGAGTGCGTTTCAATATTTTTGCTTCCTCCCAATAAAGAAGAGTTGGAGAGAAGAATAAGAAATAGAGGTACAGAAAAAGAAGAGGCAATTAAAAAAAGACTTTTAAGAGCTAATTATGAGATTTCAGCCTCAAATGAATTTGATTTTGTATTAACAAATCACAATGTTGATGAAACAGCTAATAGAGTAATTAAGTTAATACAAACTTGATTATTCTCTCTTTATCAGCTCATAGGGTGGAATAATAAGTCTGGGAAAAACCTATTAAATTCAATAATTATTCCTGCAGTGATGGTGAGCCAGATTGCTGCTACTACTGGAGCAGATCTAATAAATTTTGTGCTTAGAATTTTGAACATTTGAATGTGTGAAAGTTTTTGAGAGATTTTTATCGAGGACCGTTTACTGTTATATTATTATCCTTTTCTCTTAAATCTCCATCTCTACCTTGTTTATTAGCAAGAAGAGGCCATTGTGCGCCTTTTATAAGACATTTTCTAGCCAAGTCTAGATCAATGATGATCTCAAGATCTGCGGGATTTTTAGTCTTTTTAGATTCAATCAAATACTCTCTGCCGGACCATCCTATGATTCCCGCAATATAAATGAACAATACTCCCGGAATAAGTAAATCTCCTTCATGACCTCTATTTAAAAAAGCTCCCCATGGCTCAAGTGGAGGGCCAATAATTAAATGTGGAAGACCATCATCTCCGCATGATGCTTTTCCATATCTTTCAAATCTTGCGATGTCTTTTTGAGTAGTTGCAGAACTTGATCGCTCAATGAATTTAGGATTTTCGGAGCATTTTGTGAGTGCTGAAGCAGTATATTCTGTACTCGCTCTGTCTGCGTTAAGAGCAGGCCCTTTAGCCGCTAGAGCAATTGGAGCAATTCCTAGAAACAGAAAAACTGCGGTTATGATTGAAAAAAAGAATTTCATAAGTTGCAATCTTTAAATCCCTTATAGTGTTTTAAGTAAGAAATTAATACTAAAATAGGACAAGTTGAATTAAATATGCGCAAAGTTTTAGCTATTGAAACAAGTTGTGATGAGACATCTGTCTCAATAGTTTCTAATATTGGCGATACTTTCAGAATTCATTCAAATATAATTGCATCTCAAATTGACGATCATTCAAAATGGGGTGGAGTTGTTCCTGAACTTGCAGCTAGAAAGCACTTGGAATTATTACCCTTTGTCTTAGAAAAGGCTTTAATTCAATCAAAATTTAAAATTGAGGAACTTGACTATATTGCATCAACCGTAGCGCCTGGATTGGTTGGGTGTTTACGAATTGGCTCTATTACTGCAAGATCACTTTGCATGTTACATTCAAAGCCATTTTTGGGAATTCATCATTTAGAGGGACATTTATCTTCAATTCTATTTTCAGAAAACTATCCAAAGAAATCTTTTCTTACTTTACTTGTTAGTGGTGGACATACTGAATTGATCAAGGTTGATGAGAAAAGAGGAATGCAAAGACTAGGAAAGAGTTTTGATGATGCTGCTGGAGAAGCTTTTGATAAGGTTGGTAGATTATTAGGTCTTAGTTATCCAGGAGGCCCAGCCATTGAAAAGATTGCGAAGAATGGTGACCCTTTCAAATTTAAGCTGCCAAAATGTAGGATTTCTGACAAAAAAGGTGGATTTCTTAAATATGATTTCTCTTTTAGCGGTCTCAAAACTGCTGTACTAAGATTGGTTGAAAAAATAAATTCAGATGGTAAGAACGTCCCAGTTCCTGACATTGCAGCAAGTTTTGAGAGAGTAGTGGCTGAGGTATTGGTAGAGAGAACTATAAGATGCGCAAATGATCATTGTTTGAATGATGTTGTTGTAGTTGGGGGTGTTGCTGCTAATAATACGTTAAGAAAAATGATGATTAGTGAAGCTAGTAAAAAATCTATTAAAGTTCATTTAGCTCCCATTAATCTTTGTACAGATAATGCGGCGATGATTGGAGCAGCAGCTTTGTTCAGGATCAAATTTAAGAATCATTTGAGTTCTCTTAAATTAGGTGTCTCAGGGAGACTATCTATTGAACAAGCAAATACCCTTTATGAACAAAATCCTCCTTTTTAACTCCAATGAACAAACAACCTAAAATCGAGATTAAAGAAACAAAAAACTTTGTTGATAAAAGGGAACTGAATTTATGGAAAAGAGGTTTTACCCCTCAAGCAGAAATATGGAATGGAAGGATGGCAACTATTGGTATAGGAATGATTTTTATTATTATTGCCTTAATAAGTCAATTTTCCTAATAGGTATGAAATCTTTGGCTTATGAAATATTTCGAGAAAATTATTAAAGCTTCTTTTAGTTCAGCTGATTAATTAAATTAAAAAATATTGTATTTAATGGACTTGCAGTGAGATTATTGATTTAATCAAAATAATTAATTTTATTATTATTTATAAGATTATATGACGCCTGAAAGGCTTGGATTACTTTGGGGAATAACTGTTTTCGCAGGTGCTTGTGCTCGACTATTTTCTTCTATTACAGGATTCCCAAGTGTCGTCATTTTGTTGCTTTCTGGATTGTTCATTGGAAGGTCAGGTTTAGGCATTGTTGAGCCATTGGATCTTGGGCAAGGCCTTGAAACTATAGTCGGACTTCTAGTCTGCCTAGTTCTATTCGAAGGGGGACTGAATTTAAAACTGCCTGAAGGGAATATAAGAAATACAGTTTTGAAAATTTCATTAATAAGACTATTTATTTCATTATCAGCTGGGATCTTTATTGCTCATTGGTTGGCTGGCCTTTCATGGCAAGTTGCAGGAATATATAGTGCCATAGTTTTAGCTACTGGACCAACAGTGGTCTCTCCTTTAGTTGAACAAATAAAATTAGCTTCCCCTCTTTCGGAAGTTTTAAAAGCTGAGGGGTTGTTACTTGAACCAATTGGTGCAGTACTCGCTTTATTACTTTTAGAACTAACACTAGGGGACCTTCGCGGGCTTAATGATGTATTTATAGCATTAATGCAAAGATTAGGAGGCGGAGTTCTAATAGGATTAAGTTCAGGTTGGTTATTATCAGAAATTTTAAAAAAAATAAAAAATGAAGCCTCATTTGGCATTGAGCTCCAAGTTACACTGGGCTTTATTTTTCTTGTGTATGGTATTTGTGAATATTTTTTACCAGAATCAGGCTTGCCCGCTTCAGTAGCAGCAGGTTTCATTGTGGGTAAGAGAGAAGTAATAGATAAGGAGAGATTGGATAATCTAATAGGTGAATTAGCTCAATTAGCTATAACTGTTCTTTTCCCTCTTTTAGCAGCTGATGTTTCTTGGGGTGAATTAAGTCCGCTGGGCTGGGGAGGGATTGTTTGCGTTTTTATGATGATGGTAATTGTTCGTCCTATCTCAATCTGGATAGCAACTATAGGAAAAGAATTAAACGTAAAAGAAAAAGTATTTTTAGCCTGGTTAGCTCCAAGAGGTATTGTTACCGCAGCAGTAGCATCTCTTTTTTCAATCAGATTAGAGCAGGCAGGTATCCTTGGAGCAGGACGTCTTCAAGGTTTAGTATTTCTTACGATATTAATGACAGTGGGTATTCAAGGTTTAACGGCTAACCCTTTAGCGAATCTGCTAGATTTATCTAAAGAAAAATCTAAATCTTAATTAAGACATCTTTTAATTCGTAATATATCACTTTTACTCTCTGAGAAGAGTTCCCAACTTTGAACTAAATCTGGACCACTGAGACACCCAAAAAAGGCCACTCTTAATGATTTCATAAGAATACCTTTTTTTATATTATGAATTTTTGAGATTTCGTTTATTATTGCATGAGCGTTCTCTTTTTGTAGTTTTCCAGTATTTTTTTCTATTAAATAATTTAAAATAAGTTTCAGAGATACTTTGCCGTCCTTGTTTTCGAGAAAATCTTTACCCTCCTTTTGAATTGGAGGTAATAAAAAAAATGGTTTTGATTGATCAATGGCATCTTTTAAAAGGATCATCGAGTCTCTAAGTAAAATAGCCAATTTAATAGCCCATTCTTGAGATGGAGGTTTCCAACCCATATCATCCCAGTATTTCCCAATAATCTTACTTAACTTTATTGATTCCATATTTTTTATGTATTGAGAATTAATCCAGTTAAGTTTTTCCCAACTGAATTTTGCTCCAGCTTTATTTATGTCTGATAATTCAAAAACTTCAGAAATCTCTTGAATTGAGAGTAATTCACTCTTGGCAGATTTTGGTGACCAACCTAAAAATGCCATATAGTTCGATAAAGACTCTGGTAAATATCCCATATCTCTAAATTCGTCGATTGAAGTAACGCAATCTCTCTTGGATAATTTTTTCCCTTCGCTATTTAGTATTAGCGGTGCATGTGAAAACTTCGGTAATTTAAAATCTAAAGCTTCATAAATCAATATTTGTTTTGCAGTATTAGAGATATGGTCTTCTCCTCTTACTACATGGGTGATATTCATGAAATTATCATCCACTACAACAGCAAGATTATACAAAGGATCTCCAATTTCAAATCCTTTAGCCCTTCTTGATAAAACTAAATCACCACCCAAGTCCTTTCCTTGCCATTGGATTTCGCCCCTTATCTGATCTACCCATCTGATTTGTTTTTTTTCATCAATCTTAAACCTTATTACGGAAGTCCTTCCTTGAGATATGAATGTTTCTATTTCATCTTTTGAAAGATTCCTGTGTCTATTATCATGTTTTGGAGGTAAACCTTTCTTTTTTTGTTCTTCTCTTAATTCATGAATCTCATTTTCTGTAGTAAAGCATCTATATGCAGCTCCACATTCTAAAAGCTTTTTGATGTATTTTTTGTGAATCGAAATTCGTTCACTTTGCTTTACAGGTTCATCATCCCACGTAAGTCCAAGCCATTGCAAGCCATCTAATATATTTTTTGTGTATTCTGATTTAGATCGATGAAAATCTGTATCTTCTATTCTGATAAGAAATTTTCCGCCTATTTTTTGTGCATACAACCAGTTGAATAACGCTGTTCGAGCTGTACCAATATGAAATAAACCTGTTGGACTTGGAGCTAATCTTAAACGTTTTTCCAAATTGTTTTAAGAAAAAACGGGACCGACGGGATTCGAACCCGCAACTTCCGCCGTGACAGGGCGGTGCTCTAACCAGTTGAACTACGGTCCCAAAGTTAAAGTTCTAAATTAGAATTAGAACGTCAATCTTAAAATTATCAGATCATAATACTTTATTAATGTTGTTGTAATAAAAAATTTTTAATTTGAGGATTTAAAGAAATAGTTTGTTTTGGACCTAACTAAATATTTTGAAATATTTATTTTTGAGGTCTAAAGCCAGCAGGTTCTATCAACCTAACTTGATTACCTCTTGCGGTGAATTCTCTCCCTTGGTCGCTTTGGACAACAACTCTTCCTCCAGATTTAACTCTGATGACTCTTGCACGAACCCATCCTAAAGCAGCTGATTCGAGGACTTTAACTACGTCCCCAGGTTGAAGATCTAACTCCATCTTATGAAAAATGATTTACATAATGTTGGTCAAACGCGTCGTGGAGGACTTGAACCCCCGACATCAGGTTTTGGAGACCTGCGTTCTACCAACTGAACTAACGACGCATCTAAATGATTATAAGCGCCTTTGTGACCAATAAGGTTATTACTTTACAACTTTATCGGTCAAAGCGTTGTTTTACGCGAGTAGCTTTACCTACTCTATCTCTTAGATAGAATAGCTTAGCTCTTCTTACTTTACCTCTACGTTCAACTTTTAGAGAGGCAACTTGTGGACTATGTAGCATAAATACTCTTTCAACACCAATACCTTGAAAAATTCTTCTCACTGTAATTGTCTGATTAAGACCTCCGTGTCTTTTTGCTATTACAACACCTTCATAAGGTTGAACTCTTTGTTTGTTACCTTCAGTAATTTTCACACCAACTTTAACAGTGTCTCCAACATAAATTTCAGGTAATTCTTTTTTTATTTGATCATTTTCAAATTCATTAATGAGATTGTGGAAACTTACTTTTTTTGTAGTTTCAGTGACTAAGTTTTTCTCTTCCTTATCAACTGCTGTTTCAATTGATCCATCAGTCTTGATGTTGGTTTCCAACTCTTTTGTTTTTTTCTCTTTAGCCATTTTGCTCTTTTTTATCCTACAAGTTTTATATCTTAACCTTTTGACTCGCCTTTAGTAACCTTTTTGGTAAATGAAATTGTTTTTGAAAACATTTGGAATCCTGTAATAAGCATCCATAAAACTCCAAGGGAATTCAAAAAGACATATATTAATTCTCCATTCTCTCCAAGCCATTCACCCTCATGAAGAGACATTAACCAATGAACCTGGTCTCTTGAGTAACCTAATAAATCTTTTGAAACTCTATAAAGTAGTCCTGTAATCGAAGATAAAAATAATGGAAGAAATACCCAGGGTGCCAAAGTTTTATGAAATTGCCTAGAATTGGAAAAAAATTTCATTCCTGTTTCCCATTGTTATTGATAGATTTAAAGTAGCCAGGACAATAAAGGCTATTTTGATGATATTTACCCATTTCCATTATTTATCCCAATGAAACATTTTGCAGATCTTTTATTAAATAAAAATAATTCCAAAGCTAATGATCAAGTTCCATTTATTCAAAGGAGAAGAGGAATCGAAATAAAGTCTGCACGTGAAATAAATTTGATGAAAAAATCTAGCAGGATTGTGGCAACAGTTCTTAGGGAAATTAATGACTTAATTAAACCTGGAATGAGCACACAAGATTTAGATGATTTTGCGGAAAAAAGGATAAGAAGCTTTGGGGCCGTTCCAAGTTTTAAAGGCTACCATGGTTTCCCTTCTAGCATTTGTTCTAGCATTAATAATGAAGTTGTTCACGGAATACCAAGTAAGAATAAAATAATTAAAAATGGTGACTTGGTTAAAATTGACACAGGAGCATATTTTGAGGGCTTCCACGGAGATAGTTGTATAACAATATGTGTAGGGGAAGTTAGTAAAAGTGCTCAAAAACTTAGCGACGTAGCGTTTAAAGCTTTATATGCGGGACTTTCAAAAATCAAGGCCGGTAATACACTTTTTGATATAGCTGGGGAAATTGAAGATATTGTTTTAAAAAATGGGTTCAGTATTGTTGAAGATTATACGGGCCATGGAGTGGGAAGAAATCTTCATGAGGAACCCTCAGTATTTAATTTTAGGACTAAAGAATTACCCAATGTAGTTCTTCGTGAAGGAATGACATTAGCAGTGGAACCTATTGTTAACGAAGGTAGTAAATTTTGTAAAACATTAAATGATAGATGGACAGTAATAACAAAAGATGGAAAATTATCAGCACAATGGGAGCATACAATTGTTGTTTTAAAAGATGGCATTGAGATATTGACAGATAGAGATTTCTAGTTATTAATTTTTATATTTATAGATAATTTGGCAATACAGAAAATTAAAAAATTCTTTCAATGGGAAAAGCAAATAAGTTATTGGGTTTGGACTAACTATTATTAAATAACTTTTTGAATTAGCTAAATCATAAATCTTTTTTGAGACGAATTTGGGAGTCATAATTCCAATAGGGTTTAATTCTGATTTAAAGGGCCCTAGGACAATTTTCTTAATGATTAATTTTTTCTTGGTATCGGGGTTAAGGAGATTTTTTTTAAAAGAAACTAATCGACCAATAAGAGATTTACTTATCTCATAGGATGGATTTAGAGCGGGTAATATTTCTGCTTCAGATGTGTTTATCCAGATCTCTTTTTTTATTGACGACTCATTTTTTAAGGCAATTTCTTCAAATAAATTTAAAAATTTGAAATTACTTAATGCATTTATTTCTATTGAGTTTTCATAATTGGAACTTTCTCTACTTAAATCATAGATCCCGTGGTTCAAAATTAAAATATCTATTTTTTTTAGATGATTTTTTAATAGCGATTCTTTCCCGCATTCCCATTTAATCCATTCATTAGGAGATTCGAGATTTATTTTAGAATTGGGTTTACTGTGAGTAAATCCGATCACGTTATATCCTTTCTTCCGAAATAATTTTGTTAGTTCTTTGCCTAGAGCACCCGAAGCGCCAGTAATTCCTATAGTTTTCACGTTATTCATTGAATTTATCATTTTGTTTATTTTGATGAAATACTAAATAACTAAAATAAATTTACCCAAAAAAATATTTATTTCTATATTTGATTAAAACTCATAAATAAATATTTGTTTAGTTCTGAAAAAAATATTATCTTGGACCTATTGATAAATATTTTTAATTAATTATGAGCGATATATTATTAATTGGTTCATGTGAGCCATTTAGTGGTAAGTCTGCGTTAGTTCTTGGGATAGCAAAAAGACTTTTACAGGAGAAAAAAAAAGTACGTATCGGTAAACCACTAGCAACATGTATCGAGCTTACTAATCTACCTTCAATGTCTTATGAAGGGTTAATAGATGATGATGTTAAGTTTATTGGATCTACATTAAATATTGAAGAGGAGAACTTAATTACTTCTGTAGGATTATTAGATAATATATCAGCTGAAAAAAGAATCTTTAATAAAGACTTGCTCCCAGGGAATGGTTTCGATCAAATTAAGAAATTAGTTAATGATGATTTTGAAGGGTTAAATATCTTGGAAGCTGCTGGAAGTCTTAATGAAGGAATGATTTATGGTTTAAGTCTCCCACAACTAGCTGAGAGTTTAGATGCGAAAGTTTTAATTGTAAATTTATGGGAAGATTGTAAAAGCGTCGATGCACTACTTGATGCAAAAAAACAATTAGGGGAGCATTTGGCTGGAGCGGTATTAAATGCAGTTCCACTTCAAGAAGTCGAAAAAGTTAAGAATGAAATTATACCTTCTCTTAAAGATATGAATATTGAAGTGTTTGGTGTGATGCCAAAATCACCACTTCTTAGAAGTGTAACTGTTTATGAGCTTGTTAGAAGATTAGATGCCCAAGTAATTTGCTGCCCTGAAAAAGATCAATTACTTGTTGAGACATTAAGTATTGGTGCGATGGGTGTAAATTCTGCAATGGAATTTTTTAGAAGAAGGCGAAATATGGCTGTAGTTACTGGAGCAGATAGAACTGATATCCAGCTTGCAGCCTTGGAAGCATCGACTCAATGTCTTATATTAACTGGCTTGGGAGAACCTTTATCACAATTAATTCATAGAGCGGAGGAATTGGAGGTGCCAATTTTAAAAGTGGAATTAGATACTCTGGCCACAGTAGAAATTATTGAACAAGCTTTTGGTCATGTAAGAATACATGAATCAATTAAAGCTTCTTATGCAGTCCAGTTAGTTCAGGAGCATGTAAATCTAAAAAGAATTCTCGAAAAGATAGATTTTCCCTGCAATTTTTCAGATAAATGCTAATTTCAAATATAGGGACCATTTTATTTTGAGCCGCTCTTTAGATTTGCCAGCAACCGAAGGTGTTGATACCTTAGCTCAAGAACTCGCCAAACTTCAGGATAGCGGGAAAAGAAGGATTGCCTTTTTGGGTAGTAGACATGTACCAGTTGTCGATATCCACTTAATTGAGTTGATAGCAAGGTCATTAGCAGAGGAGGGTCATAATATTCTTACATCTGGATCTCAAGGAGTAAATGCTGCGGTTATTCGAGCTGTTTTAGATGTTAATCCCTCATTATTAACTGTTTTATTGCCACAAAGCTTGGATAGACAAATACCTGAAATTAAGGATCAACTTGAGAGAGTTATGCATTTGGTTGAAAAAAGTGATAATGATGAATTACCTTTGCCTTTAGCAAGTAGTCTTTGTAATCAAGAAATCATTAATAGGTGCGATCAATTGATATGTTTTGCCTTCCACGATAGTGAAACCTTGCTAAATAGTTGCAGATGTGCGGAAGAAATGGGAAAAGTAGTGAGTTTGTTATTTTTTGATTAATTAAATATACTTTCTCTTATTTAAATGTAATTTATACTAAAAATATTCTTGCGTTTAAGAATTTACTATGGCTGAAAGTTTTTCATTTGATGTCGTTTCTAATTTTGAGAGACAGGAATTAGTTAATACTTTGGATCAAGCAAAAAGGGAAATTTCTCAACGTTACGATCTGAAAGAAACAGATACGGCAATTGATTTAGATAAAGACAATATTTTTATAACCACTAATAGTGAATTAACATTAAATGCTGTAAATGACATAATTAGACAAAAGGCTACAAAAAGAAACTTATCTTTAAAAATTTTCGATTACGGTGAAATTGAAATTGTGAGTGGGAATAAAGTGAAACAAACAATTTTATTAAAACAAGGCATTAATCAAGAAATAGCTAAGAAAATTAGTAAAAATATTAGGGATCAAATAAAAAAAATTAATGTCAGCATCAATGGAGAAACACTAAGAGTTTCTAGTAAAAGCAAAAATGATCTTCAATTAGCAATTAAGCTTATGAGCGACCTAGAAGAGTCTTTGAATATTCCTCTAAAGGCTAATAATTTTAGATAAGATCTCTAAAAAGAATACTTTAAATAAATATGGCAGATTATCCGGAATCGCTAATTGAAGAATTGTCTTTAAAGGTTAGAAAATATCCTCGTTTTTCAAATGGAGAAATAGAGAAATTTTGTTGGATGGCAGTTCATGAGCATAAGCACGGTGTTTTGCCCTCTGAATATGATATTAGAGAGATAGATGAGGAACTCTATTTACAACTTTTGCAAGAATTTAAATCTAAAAATTAATAAAAATAATAATTTATTTTTTTTTGCAATTATTAAAAAAATATTTTAATTAAATGCCTTATTAATGCATTAATTAATTAGATTAAATATGATTAATTAAAAGAAAAAATTAATGTCAACATCATTTAAGAATGTAACTCCAACTGGCCCAGGCGGTACAGCCACTCTATTAATTGTATTGTCTTTTACTGGCTTTCTTTTACTAACACAGTCTCTCTTTGTGGTACCCTCAGGACAAGTTGCAGTAATAACAACACTAGGTAAAGTAAGTGGACCTTCACGGAGAGCTGGTTTAAACTTCAAAATCCCATTTATTCAGTCTGTATATCCCTTTGATATTAAAACTCAAGTTGTAGGAGAAAAATTTGAGACATTAACTAAAGACCTTCAGGTTATTAACGCGACTGCTACAGTAAAGTATTCCGTAAAGCCAAGCGAAGCTGGAAGAATTTTTGCCACAATTGCAAACAGAAATAGCGATGTTTATCAAAAGATTGTTCAGCCATCTTTACTAAAAGCTCTTAAATCAGTCTTTTCTCAATATGAATTAGAGACAATAGCTACCGAGTTTGCAGTAATTTCAGAAAGAATAGGTGAAACCGTTGCTGAGGAACTAAATTCTTTTGATTATGTAGATGTTAAAAGTTTAGATCTGACTGGATTGGTTATTGCTGAAGAATATAGAGCTGCTATTGAACAAAAGCAAATAGCAGGTCAACAACTATTAAGAGCTAAAACAGAAGTTGAAATTGCTGAACAAGAAGCTCTCAGATATGAAACTTTAAACAGAAGTCTTGATGATCAAGTACTTTTCAAGTTATTCCTCGATAAATGGGATGGTAGCACACAAGTTGTACCTGGTCTGCCTGGTTCTGAAGGAGGTACACCACCAGTAATAGTTGGTGGTAATAAAAGATAATTAAATTTAGCTTCTCTCTAACATACTAGTTATTTGCTTATTTATTTAAATTAACTTTTTAGTTTTTTATAGCGTTAAAGGATTGATCAAATGCCTCAATTGTTTTATCAATCTCTTCTTCGCTGTGAGCAAGTGATGTGAAACCAGCTTCAAATGGACTTGGCGCCAAATAAATCCCTCTTTTAAGCATTTCTCTGTGCAATTTGCCAAATAGTTCAGCATCATTTGTTTTGGCCTCATCAAAGTTTCTGACTGGCCCATTACATAAGAAAAAACCAAACATGGCGCTTACATTTCCGCCGGTGATTGCAATACTATTGTTTTCTGCAGCTTGAATTATACCTTCAATTAATCTAGAAGTTATTGCATCTAATTTCTCGTAGGTACCTTCTTGTTTGAGTAATTCAAGAGTTTTTATTCCAGCAGTCATTGCCAGTGGGTTTCCGCTCAATGTGCCTGCTTGGTAGACAGGTCCCGAAGGGGATATCATAGACATTATTTCTTTCTTGCCTCCATAAGCTCCAACAGGAAGGCCTCCTCCAATAACTTTTCCAAGTGTAGTTAAATCAGGAGTGACCCCAAATTTTTCTTGGGCACCACCATAACTGATTCTGAAACCAGTCATGACCTCGTCAAAAACTAATAGGGATCCATTTTCTGTAGTTAATTCTCTTAATCCTTCTAGAAATCCAGGTTCAGGAGTAATAAAGCCAGCATTCCCAACAATAGGTTCAAGAATAACCCCTGAAATAGCATCAGGATTTTCAGAAAATAATTTTTTTACTGCTTCAAGATCATTGTAGGGTGCAGTAAGTGTATTGGCAGTTGTTGTTCTTGGAACCCCTGGAGAATCTGGTAATCCCAATGTAGCGACACCTGATCCAGCTTTAACCAAAAACATATCTGCATGCCCGTGATAGCAACCGTCAAATTTAATGACTTTATCTCTTCCAGTGAATGCTCTCATAAGCCTTAAAACAGCCATACAAGCTTCAGTGCCACTATTGACAAATCTAACCATTTCTACAGATGGGACAGCATCGATAACCATCTCAGCAAGTTTGTTCTCTAATACGCATGGAGCTCCAAAGCTGGTGCCTTTTTCGATGGCTTCCTGTAATGCCGTTATAACTTCAGGGTGGGCATGTCCACATATAGCTGGCCCCCAACTTCCGATATAGTCAATATATCTATTCCCATCTATGTCCCAAGCGAAGGGTCCTTTGACTCTATCAAAAACTATCGGATTTCCCCCAACAGACTTAAAAGCTCTTACTGGAGAGCTAACTCCTCCAGGCATTAGTTCTTGGGCCGCGGAGAAAACTTCTTCTGATTGGTTGCAATTTAATATGTCAGTCACAATTAAAATAAATGATGCTTTGAGAAAAAATTTGTCATGTTCTAACTTATAAATAAGTAAAAATTTTGTCAAACAGATTGAAATTCTACATTATGATATTTTTATTGCGTTGGTTTGGATTGTAAATTATTAATTTTTTGAAAATCATATTACTAATCTACATTACCTTAAAGAACTCTTTATTAATATGCGTTTTCGGGAATTAAAGAAAGTTTATTTGTTTTATTTATATTTCGAAAAAATTATCATCATCCTCAAAAAAATCAACATTTATATTATTCAAGTTAAGATCAATCATTACTGGGACATGATCACTCGGGCGTAAATTCCCCCTTGGTGAGCTGTCTATCACACAACTTTTAAGTTTTGATGACAGTTTTTTATTAATGTAGATATGGTCTATTCTCCAACCTTTGTTGAATTCATACGCGTTATTACGGTAATCCCACCAACTCCAATGACCAGTATTTTTTTCAAAGATCCTGAATGAATCTATTAATCTTCCTTTCACAACATTGTTTAGTGCATCTCTTTCTATCTTAGATGCCATTATTCCTCCTTCATATTTATTTGGATCATAAATATCTAAGTTAGATGGAGCAATATTAAAATCACCCATAAGACAAATTAATTCTCCTTTCTTTTCTTGTTCATCCAAAAAAGAAGCTAAACAATTTAACCAATTAATTTTGTAATGGAATTTATCTGAGTTTAATGAAGATCCATTAGGTACATATACATTTATGATCTTAATACCATTTATATCTGCCGAAATTAATCTTTTTTGATCAAGGAAAATTTCAATATTTTGATTAAATTTTGTGCAACCGTAAAATCCTTTCTTAACATTTTCTGCTTTTATTTTAGAAATAATAGCAACACCATTGTATGATTTTTGTCCGTATATCTCTACCGAATATCCTAATTTTGCAAAAGGTTCTACTGGAAAACTATCATCCATCACTTTTGTTTCCTGCAAACATAGGATATCTGGATTGACTTGAATAATCCAATCTATTATTTGTGAAAGTCTGCTTCTTATAGAGTTAACATTCCAAGTTGCTATTAACAAATTTCTAAAAAATATGTAAAATTAAATTAGCAAAATAAATTTTAGCATTAAAGAATTTTGAAGTTAAATAAAATGAAAATTTATTTTTATAAAAAACTTTCAAAACCAATATCTATATTTATTTTTCTTATTTCCTTAATCTCTTTGAAAGTTGATTTACTAAATGCTGAATTTTTATCTGAAGAATCGCAAATAGATAGCTCTACTAAGACAGAACAGGATAAATCAGTCATTCCAACTAATCCATTTGAAATTCTAGACAAGATTAGGAGATATAATAGTTTGAATAATGCGACTAATCCCTCTGACGCTATAGACAATGCATTAGAATCTTTTAATAGTTTGGAGGAATTATAAGAAATTTCATTTGATAAATTTTTATTTTAAATTATTAATATGCTAAAAAATCCTATCCCAAAAGTAACAAATGAATTGCAATATAGGGCAATTGGGATTGTTAAAGGTAAATTTATTCCCAATGATATTGAGCAATTAAATAGAGGTTATTTAACTGATAATAAAGGTGAAAAAATTGAAACAGTAGTATTGGGGAAAGCATTATCTCTCCTAAAAAAGCATATTGATTTAAAGAAAAGTTATTTTTGGATTGTTTATCCAAAGAATAAAAATACTCAAAGCTTGCATTTCCAAGTTGCAGGTATTTGGGATCCTTTTCAGCTTAATGATTTCCCAAATGATTCTTCAAAAACAAACTTTTCTAAATTACTAAATGAATTAGATTTAAAAGATAATTATTTTTCTGTTAGAGGAGAATTAGTTTTTGTAAATACCCAAAAGAAAGAGGTCGTAATTAAAATTTGTTCTGTTTCAAAGCTTAAAAATTTAAAAAATAAAAATTTTAAATTAGTCATAAAGGGGGAACTTTCTCATGAACTTTTAAATAGTTTTTTAAGTTTAGATTTAATAAGAGATGGAAATTCTTTGAAATTACTTAATTACGAAGTTATTGAAAAAAATCTTTCTAAAAAATTAAAATGAGAAGTTGATCATCATCTCATTTTTTACCAATAAAGAAAACTAAGATTTATGGAAGATGTTTTTATTGAATGTTCTCCAGGTATCTCAGGAGATATGTTGTTAGGAGCCTTTTATGACTTAGGTGTGCCTAAAAAAGTAATTGAACAACCACTAATTGATCTTGGATTGACGAATCTATATAATCTAAAGTTTGAAGAATCTAAAAGTTCTTCAATCCGTGGGATAAGGGCACAGGTTAAGAATATTGATTCCAGTCCAACTAAAAGAAATTGGAGAAGTATTAAAAGTCTTATTTTAAAAGGGTGCTTAGAAGAGAAATTAAAGCAAAATATTTATGAAATATTTGAATCTTTAGCATTTGCAGAAGGAGAAGTCCATGGTATCAAACCTGAGGATGTACATTTTCATGAAATTGGAGCTATCGATTCATTGGTGGATATCATAGGAGTATGTGCTGCAATAAATTACTTAAATCCTAAAAAGGTTTATTGCAATGAACCCATGTTGGGGAAAGGTTTTGTTCAAACAGAACATGGAAAATTATCTGTCCCACCTCCTGCTGTAATCGAGTTAATAAGGAAAAAAAATATTAAAGTTGTATCATCATTTGATTCTATAGAGGGGGAACTATCTACTCCAACTGGCATTGCTTTACTTTGCAACTTGGTTGATTATCATCAACTCCCTTCAAAATATTCTATTAACTCTTATGGAGTTGGCATTGGCAACTTAAAATTTTCATTCCCCAATTTGGTTAGAGTTTATAAAATTACTTCAATTGATGATTCTTCTATTAATCAACAAATTAATCCAAAGTGTGAAGAGATATCTATTCAAGAAGCATGGATTGATGACCAAACGCCTGAAGATATATCAAATTTTGTAGAGAAACTGAGAATTGAAGGAGCTTATGATGTTTCATATCAAGCTATTAACATGAAAAAAAATAGAATTGGATTTTCTATTCAAGCAATCTTGCCAACCGAGAAAAGAGAAATTTTTAGGCGATTGTGGTTTGATTATTCCAATACTATTGGAGTACGTGAAAGAATCCAATTAAGGTGGATATTACTTCGAAGAAGAGGAGAATGTTCAACGACTTTTGGAAATATAAAAGTTAAACAGACTTTGAGACCAGATGGATCAATCACCATGAAACCAGAAAATGACGAAGTTTTAAGATTAAAAATAGATCATAAAAAATCAGCTGAAGAAATAAGAAAAATAATAAAAGAATCCAGTAAAAAATTTAAAGCTTTTGAAAACTGGAAATGAGATTTCATATAAGTAATAATTTATATTTGAAATTTTTTAAGAAATTTAATTTTAATGGTTTAAAGAGTATTTTCTTTATTTCAAGCTTGTTATATTTTTGCATATATTTTTTTTATAATGTCGACCAAATTTCTTTTGATATCAATTTAAAAAAAAATGGAATTAATTTATTTTTATCTTTTTTATTTTGTACTTTTAGTATTTTACTTAATGCTTTCGCGTGGAAATATATAGTTAAATGGTTTGGGAAAGAATTCAAAACAAATAATCTAGTTTCCATTTATGTTTTTACTAATATTCTTAAATACGTTCCTGGAGGGATTTGGCATTTTGTTGAAAGATTTAATTTTTTAAAAAAAATAAGTAACCCACAGATTGCTTTTTATTCGATACTTATAGAACCTTACTTTATGTTGAGTGGATCTTTTATTTTGGCTTCGCTGGGAGTGATTTTCTCACCATTGTACTTTTTTTTAATTTTGCCTTTAGTATTTTTAAATAGGAAATTAATTTATCCTATAATAAAAAGATTAGAGTCTCTAAAGGGAAAAGCATTAAATGTTTTGAGACTATCAAATTCAAAAGATCAATTTGAAAAGAGTATAAATATAATTTCTTTTTTCCCTACAACAGCGTTTTTACTTGAAATTGGTTTTGTTGTAACTAAATTTATAGGGTTTTATATATGCCTAAATACTTTTTATACAAGTAGTAATCCTAACATCATTTTTTTATTAGTAATCTTTTCTTTATCATGGTCTCTAGGTTTGTTAGTCCCTGCAGCTCCAAGTGGCTTTGGTGTTTTTGAAGCCTGTCTCCTTTTTTTTGTTGGCAAAAATATTCCACAAAATATAATTTTGGTTAGTGTAATTTATTTTAGAATTATATCAACTTCGTCAGATTTGTTTTTAAGCTTTCCTTTTTTAATAAGAAAACTTTTGAAAAGAAATTAGCTTTGTTTCTCTAAACTTGGTATTAATGTAATTGATGCTATAAGTCCTAAAATCATGATAAAAATGGCTGGTAATATTGCCTCCACCATTCTTTCATCTCCAGCATATTGATATATTCTCACAGATAATGTATCGAAATCGAATGGTCTCAAAATAAAAGTTAGTGGTAATTCTTTTATCGTGTCTACAAAAACTAAAAGTGAACCAACGAATATGGGGCCTTGAAGTAATGGTAGATGTATCCTTTTTATGATTCCCAGCCAGTCCTCTCCTAGTCCAAGTGCAGCTTCATCAAGACTTGGAGAAATTCTCTCAAGACTTGAATCAATAGAACCTTTTGAAATAGTTAGAAATCTGACAAGATAACCCCAAATTAGTAAGCAAATAGCGATGAAATTGAATTTTGAAGAAGAAATGCTTATTAAAGATAAAGCTAATACTGTGCCTGGGATTGCGTAACCTATTCCAGCAAGGTTTGTAATGAGTCGTAGTAAGGAGCTTTTACTAGGGCGGCTTGCTAATGAGAGTATTAAAGAGAATAGCATTGTTATTAAGGCAGCAATAAGGCCTAGGCCAATAGTCCTAAATGATAAAGTAATTAATTCCATCGAAAAGCCTCTTTGAATTTGATCAATATTAAGCAGAACCCAAAAACACGGAATTCCAAAAGAAAAAATTGGAGGGAATAAGGATATGGTTATCGCCAAAAAAGCTCTAGATTTTTTTAATTCCCATCCTTGTGAATCTTGTGAAGCAGGATTTTCACTCCACCTCTTTGATTTTCTTCTCGAGAATTTTTCAAAAATAATTAAAGTAAAAATTATTAATAAGGCTACCAAAGATAATCCAATAGCACTTTTTGGATTACCCTCAATTATCCAATTTTCAGTTATGCCTGTAGAAATACTTGGAATATTTAATAATTCAAATGTACCTAACTCGTTCATTACTTCCATGCACATTAAACTTATTCCTGTTATAAGTGCTGGAAGCGCCATTGGGAAAGCGACTTTAAAGAAGCTCTTCCATGGCCCAACTCCTAATCCTCTACTAGCATTGATTTGATTAACTCCAAATTTGTTAAAACTTTCATTAGCAAGAATGTATACATAAGGATAAGTTGATACTGAAAGTATTAAAACCCCCCACCATAATCCAGTTATTTGATAACCCAAAATACTCCCTAAATCCTGCAAAATAGCTGTTATTAGATATGCGGGTGCAGCAAGTGGGATTAGCTGACAAATACGGAGAACTTTCCTGAATTTAAAATCGCAATTTGAAAGTAACCATCCATTTAAGGTCCCTAATCCTCCTCCAAATAAACTTGTCAGTGCTAAGACTTTTAAAGTGCCTAGTACTTCACCTCCTCCTGCAATTCCTAATGAAAAATTTCCACCTAAAACATATTCGATTCCTTCCCAAAGAAAATTGGAAATAGGAATGATTACTAAAACCGCAACAATAAATGAAATTACATAAAAAGTTTTTAATTCGGTGACTGCTTTTTTTAATCCTTTAATAATTATTTCCAAGAAAATGATTAAACCCTATTATGAACTCTCATTTAATTAAATCTACATGAAGAAAGTTGATTCTTAATAGTTTGATGATCTAAGTTTTTTCCGATAAATACTATTTTATTCGATTTTTTCTTCGTCCATTCTTCATCATCTAGAGAAAACCTTTTTCCAGATAAGTGAAAAATGTGTTTTCTTTCACTCTCTATAAACCATAAAATTCCTTTTGCCCTAAATACATTTTGTGATATTTGATTATCCAAGAAATATTGAAATTTTCTTAAAGAAAATGGTTCAAATGTCTCATAAGAAACTGAAGTAAACCCCTCTATATTATTAATCAAATCGTGCGAATGAGAAGAATGATCATGTGTGTGCGAATGAGAAGAATGATCATGTGTGTGTAAATTGTTTGTATCTTCCTTGAATTTAAAAGTATCTGTCTCAAATAGACCTACACTCATTATTGTTTGTAATCCAACCTCACTATTAGTTGTTCTCAAGATCCTTGGTTCTTTTTTTATATTATTTATAAACTGTTCTACTTTTTTTAATTGTTCTTCATTGACTAAATCGCATTTGTTTAGCAAAAGAATGTCTCCATATAAAATTTGAGAATAGGCGACATTTGTATTATTTATTTCAAAATCAAAATTTTCTCCATCAATAACAGTTATTATCGAGTCTAATCTTAGTTTTTCTCTAAGATCACCAGCTGCAAAGGTCATCGCTACTGGTAATGGATCTGCAAGTCCAGTTGTCTCAACAACTAAGTAGTCTATTTCCTCAGATCTTTCTAAAACTTTTGATACTGTATTTAATAATTCGCCATTGATTGAGCAACATATACAGCCATTATTTAATTCGATCATATCTTCTGAACCTTTTATTATTAAGTCATTATCTATTCCAATTTCGCCAAATTCATTAACTAAAACAGCTGTTTTAATACCAACTTGATTTTTTAAAATATGATTAAGAAGTGTAGTTTTGCCAGAACCTAAAAATCCGCTAATAATCGTAACTGGCAATAATTTTTGAGACATTTTACTAACTCTTTGATGAAAATAAATGTAATTTTATTGATCGAAAATTCTATTGATTTCTGAAGCTAACGTTTGATCCAAGTTTGTAATACCTCCTAAATCATGAGTATTTAGCCTGATTATTACTTTTGAATAAACATTTTCCCAATTAGGATGGTGGTTATATTTCTCACATATTAAAGCAATTTTAGTCATAAAAGAAAACGCTTCAATAAAATTATCGAAGTTAAACTCCCTCACAATTTGTTTAGGCTTAATTTCCCAGCCAGGAATTTTTACAATTAAT
This sequence comes from uncultured Prochlorococcus sp., assembly GCF_902626525.1. Taxonomy (GTDB): domain Bacteria; phylum Cyanobacteriota; class Cyanobacteriia; order PCC-6307; family Cyanobiaceae; genus Prochlorococcus_A. The sequence goes on along the minus strand of NZ_CACOFR010000004.1, from coordinate 74,703 downwards.
TCCTTTAATTCTTCATCTTTTAATAGGTAAGGTTCCATTGAGTGATTAATTTGACTTTATTACATTATAAATATTTGGCATTTTCTCCCCAATTATATGTAAATTTATAATTCTTTCTTTTTGATCAAATCTATGTTCCCATAAATAAACCGCTTGCCATTTGCCAAGCAAAATTTTGCCATCTTTAAAACTCAAAGATAAACAAGTATTTGTTAGAGATGTTTTTATATGCGCTGGCATATCGTCAGCGCCTTCTTGATAATGTTTATAGGAAATTTCTTCTCTTTTATTAGATAAAGTTAGATAGGATTTATATGGAACTATAGATTGCATATACTTTTTTAAGTCCCTAAGTACATTCGGATCTGCATTCTCATTTATAGTTAAGCTACAACTTGTATGGAGTGAAGTTAAATTAAAAATTCCTGAATGAAAGTTGTTCTTTTTAATAAATAAGTTTAAATCATTAGTAATGTCGATAAACCCCTCTCCATGTGTAAAAAATTTTAATTTCGAAAATATCTGTTCCATAAAAATCAAAACGCAATTAATCCATATTCTATTATGGAAAATTATGTGTGTTTTTCTACATAACATTAAAGTTTTACCTAAGATGTTTTTATTTAGAGTCTAGATTTTTGACTGAAACTCAATGGAATAAGTTAGGAGCTTATCTTAAAGAAACTCAAATATTAGGTTCAATCCAAAATACACTTTATTGGGATCAGAATACGGGGATGCCAAAAAGAGGAGCCTCATGGAGGTCTGAACAACTTACCTATATTGCAAAAATATTACATAAAAGAAATTCTGCTGAAGAATTTTTTAATTTAATTCAGTCTGCTAAAAATGAATTATCAAATACTGAAAAAAATTCTGATAATCAATTTCGCATCAAAGATAAAGAGAGGAATATTAATCTTTTAACAAAGGAATTTAATAAAGAAAAGAATTTAGATCCTAAATTAGTCGAGTCTCTAGCAAAGGCAAAATCTAAAGGATATGAAAGCTGGCAAGAAGCCAAGAAAAAATCAGATTTTAATATTTTTCTCCCATTCTTTGAAGAACTGGTTAGATTGCGAATTGAGGAGGCAAAACAAATATCTGATCAATATACGCCTTGGGAGACTCTTGCTCAACCATTTGAGCCTGAATTAACTTTGGAATGGTTGAATAAGATGTTCCAGCCATTGAAAGAAACTATTCCATCTTTAATTAGAGAAATCAAACACTCAAAAAAAAATCATTTGGATTTAAGTCCGGAATCTCAACAATTTTTATGTTCTAAATTACTAGATGAGTTTGGTAGAGATAAAGATCTTGTTATTGTTGATGAATCTCCGCATCCTTTTTCCATTACACTAGGGCCAAATGACTTTAGGATTACTACAAGAATTGTAAAGGGTGAACCATTATCAAGTTTTTTAGCAACTGCTCATGAATGGGGGCATTCAATCTATGAGCAGGGCCTACCATCACAAAGTCATCAATGGTTTGCCTGGCCTTTAGGCCAGGCAACTTCCATGGGTATTCATGAAAGTCAATCTTTATTTTGGGAAAATAGGATAGTTAAATCCAAATCTTTTTCAAAAAGATTCTTTAAAAAATTTGTTTCAGCAGGATGTTCCCTAAATAATTATTTAGAACTCTGGAAATCTTTTAATCATTTGGAAGCAGGATTAAATAGGGTTGAAGCAGATGAATTAACCTATGGTTTACACATTCTAATAAGAACAGAACTTGAAATAGATTTAATTGAAGGAGGTTTGTCCGCTAAAGATATCCCAGTCGAGTGGAATAAAAGATATGAACAACTCTTAGGAATAAAACCATCTAATGATTCAGAGGGTTGTCTTCAAGATGTTCACTGGAGTGAAGGAGCTTTTGGATACTTCCCTTCATATTTATTGGGACATCTTATAAGTGCGCAAATTTCTACTCAAATGGAGAGAGACATTGGTTTGATTGATGATTTAATAGAAAATGGTGAATATCAAAAAATTATCTTTTGGTTAAAAAATAATATACATAAATATGGTAGATCAGTTAATTCTATGGAATTGGTAAAAAAGGTTACTAACGAGGAACTGACACCAATATATTTTATTAATCATTTAAAGTCTAAGATAAATGATTTTACCTAAACATTACTTTTAAAAAATCACTTTTAGTGTGAGGATGTAAGATAAACAAAAATAGATTCTTAATGGCAAATCTTAATCAACCCCCGAGTAGAGTTACACCAAATTTATTACACATACTTGATGCTTTCACTGATAGCTCAAATTCAGCAGTTAACACTATTGTTGAATTGAATTCTAATACGATAAATAAATATGAATTAATTACAGAAACAGGTCATCTAAAGCTTGATAGGGTAGGTTATTCTTCACTTGCTTATCCCTTCGCTTATGGATGTATACCTAGGACATGGGATGAGGATGGAGATCCACTTGATGTAGAAATTGTTGGAGTAACAGAGCCATTAATACCAGGATCTATTGTAGAAGCAAGAATTATAGGAGTGATGAAATTTGATGATGGTGGAGAGGTGGATGATAAGGTGATAGCGGTATTGGCAGATGATAAAAGAATGGACCACATTTCAAGTTTTAAAGACCTTGGAGAACATTGGATAAATGAAACAAAGTATTATTGGGAACACTACAAAGATCTAAAAAAACCAGGAACATGTACTGTAAATGGTTTTTTTGGGATAGAAGAAGCTGTTAAAGTAATAAAAGATTGTGAAGATAGATATAAAAAAGAAATTGATCCTAAATTGGTAAATTAATTAAATTTATTTTTCTCTAAATTTTTCAAATATTTCATTTAGTATTTTGTCAGCACCTTGAAGCTTGAGTTTTTTAGCTAATTCTTTGCCGACTTGTTCAGGATCATTTATATTGCCAATATATTTATCTTTAATAAGCCTTTCTCCATCTAGGGAAGCTACCATGCCAGTAAGGCAAAGCTGTTCACTCTGAATATTACTATTTACACCTATTGGAACTTGACATCCACCTTCAAGCTCTCTTAAAAAAGCCCTTTCTGCTATACACCTTTGACTAGTGGGTTTATCTTCTAAGACGTTTATGATTTCTAAAACTTTTTTATCATCAGTTTTACATTCTATTCCTAGCGCTCCTTGACCTACTGCATGAAGGGATATTTCATCTGGAATAATCTGGTGAATCCTTGATTCAAAGCCCAATCTCTTTAACCCCGCAGCAGCAAGAATAATGCAATCAAATTCTCCAGAATCTAATTTTTCTATTCTTGTAATAACATTTCCCCTTATATCCTTGAAATTAAGATGAGGGTATTTATTCTTTAATTGTGCAAGTCTCCTCAGAGAGCTTGTCCCTACAATTGAACCATTAGGCAAGGTCTCTAATTTATAACAATCATTTTTTTTACTTACTACTAGAGCATCTGCAGGGTCTTCTCTTTTAGTGATGCAACCTAGTTGTAGGCCGCTTGGTAAATTTGTTGGTAAATCTTTAAGAGAATGTACAGCTATATCTGCATGACCTACAAGCATTTGTGCCTCAAGTTCTTTTGTAAATAAGCCTTTGTCCCCTATTTTTGCTAAAGCTACATCTAGGATTTTGTCACCTTGAGTTGCCATTGCCTCTATAGATACTTCTAAGTTGGGAATATTTTTTTCTAGTTGATCTTTAACCCATAAAGTTTGTACCATAGCTAATTTACTTCTTCTACTGGCAATTTTCAGTTTAAAGTTAGTCATTAAATATTATTATTTGTTTAAAATTAAGACTAATTCATCTTAAGCTATTCTTTCTCAACTTTTAAAAGCTGAAAATTTAATTTAACTTTTTTTATTTTATATATTCTTTTAAAACCCCATTTCGATTTGGATGTCTTAATTTTCTGAGTGCTTTTGCTTCTATTTGTCTTATTCTTTCTCTTGTAACATCAAAAATCTGTCCAATTTCTTCAAGAGTTTTCATTCTTCCATCATCAATCCCATATCTCAATCTAAGAACATCTCTTTCCCTTGGACTTAAAGTCGCTAAGACTCCCTCTAAATCTTCTCTTAATAAAGTTTTAGAAACATCTTGCTCAGGGTTTTCTATGTCAGCCTCTATAAAATCTCCTAGTCTTGAGTCTTCTTCTTTACCTATGGGAGTTTCTAAAGAAATAGGTAGTTGCGCACTTTTAGCTATAAATCTTAATTTCTCAATTGTCATTTCCATACTTTCAGCTATTTCTTCTTCACTTGGCTTCCTTCCAAATTCTTGGCTTAGAACTTTTGTGGTTTTTTTAATTCTAGAGATTGTCTCGTATAAGTGAACTGGCAATCGAATAGTCCTACTTTGATCTGCTATGGCTCTTGTAATGGCTTGACGAATCCACCAAGTAGCATAAGTAGAAAACTTATAGCCTTTTTCATGATCAAATTTCTCCGCTGCCCTAATCAGACCTAAACTTCCTTCTTGTATTAAGTCTTGAAATGATAAACCTCTATTCATATATTTTTTAGCGATTGAAACAACTAATCTTAAGTTTGATTGAACCATTTTTTCTTTAGCTCTTCGTCCTAAAAGAAGTCTTCTTCTAAATTTGGAAAGAGGCATATCTATTAATTCGGCCCATTCTCTAACAGATGGGAAATGGCCTTTTTCTGACTCATATTGAGTTGCTAATTCTTCTAATTGAAGTAGGTCAGCAATTTTTCTTGCAAGTTCAATTTCTTCATCCGGTCTTAATAGTCTAATTCTTCCAATTTCTTGAAGGTAAACTCTTATTGAATCTTCAGTGTATATTCCTTTTGGCCCAAGTTTTATATTCCCAAGTCCTTTTTCTTCTTCCTCAGAATCACTAAATTCATTATTATTATTTTCCATGCCACTGTCGACTAAATCAGAAGATCCTGTTAAATTTTGACTATTATTTTCTTCAACTACATCTTCTAAGTTAGTATTTATTTTCTGATTAATCTTTTTTTTTGAACTAGGCTTAGAATTTTTTGATTCTGCTGCTACTGGACACATGATTAACTCCTTTCTACGGTGAATTTAACTAGATAAAATTTTATTTAGGGCTAATTTGTACATTTAGTAGTAAAGTTTCCCTTAATTTTTTAAAGAACTTTTTCATGAAATTTGCATAAAAAAATTTTTTCTAAATTGTTGAAAAATTTAAATAGTGCTATAGATTACCTAAAGTAAAAAGTCTTGGGATTTCTCAGACAGGCAGATCAATTTTTGAATTTTCACCCAATGATCAAAGCTTCATGTCTCCCTTTAGAGCAGGATACTTACAATGTGCAAAAAACACTTTGTGGAATGTTCAACAATCCAATACTAAGAAAAAGTTTTGAAGCCGGCAAGTAATCAGTTATTAAAAATTTCCAATAAATTAGAAATTTTGCTTGATATAGGCAATAGTAGTGGTAGCTTTTATTATTTAGATGGAAATAATCTAGGCGTAGAAGTTGGGGATATTGTAATTGTAAAATTAAAAGGGAGATTATTAAATGGTTTGGTTATATCAAAAGAAAACTTGTCGACCATTAATAAAAATGAAATTAATACTCCAAAAATTATAAAATATTTGTTTGTCGAAGGTATTTTGCAGAAAAAAATAATTGATGACTCTTGGAGAGAATGGATAGATTCTTTAGCTTCTTTTTATATGGTTAGTAATTTAAAAATGCTTAAAACAGCATTCCCTCCAGGTTGGATTGGTAAACATAAGAAAATTTCTAAAGGTTCAAAAGATCAAATATGGATTGAAACAAAAAAAGAATTTGATATGAAAAAAAATGAATTAACCAATAAAGAACTTTTATTAATAAATACTTTGCTCGAAAAAGGAAATTGGCAAAGTAATTTAATTCAGTCTGGTTTTAATTATGCTCTCATTAACTCAATGGTTAATAAGGATTACCTTGTTAAATCAAAAAGAAAAAAAATAATTCAGACCAAATTGAATTCTTTCTTAAATGATCATATTTCGACTAAAAAACCAAATCTTACAAATGAGCAAAAAATTGCATTTCAAGAATTTCAAGCCATGAAACCAGGAAATGTTTTACTTCTATGGGGGGAAACAGGCTCAGGCAAAACAGAAGTTTATATGAGGATTTCTGAAGATCAATTACTAAAGAAAAAAAGTTGTTTAATTCTAGCACCAGAAATTGGGCTAATTCCACAACTTATTGATAGATTTAGCAATCGATTTAATAATGATGTTTACGAATATCATAGTAACTGTTCTTCTGTTCATAGAACTTTGGTTTGGAAGAAAATCATTAATGCTAATGAACCTCTAATAGTAATAGGAACAAGGTCCGCAATATTTCTTCCAATTAAAAATCTAGGATTAATAATAATGGACGAAGAACATGATGTTTCGTATAAGCAAGATAGTCCAATGCCTTGTTATGACGCAAGAGAGGTTGCTATTGAGAGAGTAAAAAGTAACTCTATAAAGTTAATTTTAGGAAGTGCAACCCCATCGATGAAGACATGGAAAAAGTGTATTTATGAAAAGAATTTTAAAATAGTACGAATGATTCAAAGGATATCTAGTAATGAAGTCCCAGAAATAAGAATTATTGATATGCGGGATGAATTTAAGAAGGGAAATATGCAGATTTTATCAAGTGAACTATTAGATTTACTTCCCCAACTACCCTTAAAGAATGAGCAAGCTATAATTTTGATCCCTAGAAGAGGGCATAGTGGGTTTTTAAGTTGTAGAAATTGTGGATATTTAATAAATTGTCCTAATTGTGACGTTCCTTTATCAGTACATCTCGGTTCACAAGGAAAAAAATGGTTAAGTTGTCATTGGTGTGACCACAAATCTAGACTTATCAATCGATGTCCGGAGTGCAATTCAAATGCCTTCAAGCCTTTTGGCATAGGGACTCAGAGAGTTATAGAGTTTTTAAATAAAGAGTTTCCTGACTTAAAAGTACTTCGATTTGATCGTGATACAACCTCAAGCAAGGATGCTCATAGAGATATTCTTTCAAAGTTTTCTAAAGGTGATGCGGATATTCTCGTGGGAACACAAATGTTGGCAAAAGGGATTGACATACCCAATATTACTCTTTCAGTAGTTATTGCTGCAGATGGATTACTTCATCGTCCAGATATTTCGGCAGAAGAAAAATCATTACAATTATTTTTGCAATTAGCTGGTAGAGCAGGCAGAGCTAAAAAAAAGGGAAAAGTTATTTTTCAAACATATAAACCTAATCATCCGGTAATTTCATATCTTCAGAAAAGAGATTATGAAAGATTTTTACTTGAAAATTCGAAAATGAGAAAAGATTCTAATTTATTTCCATTTTGCGAGATTTGTCTCTTGAAATTATCGGGTGAAAATTATCAATTGACAGAGTCAATCGCAATGAAACTAGCAAAATATTTGCTAAATTTTTGTGAGCAAAAGAACTGGAAATTAATTGGACCTGCTCCAAGTTTAATTGCTAAAATTGGTAAAAAATTTAGATGGCAAATATTAATATATGGTCCAGAAGGTTCAAAGATACCTTTGCCAGATAGAAAATTATTATGGAAAATTGTTCCTAGAAATGTTTTTTTAACAATTGATGTAAACCCCTCAGAATTGTAATTATTTAGATGGAAGTTGAGGTAAATCTGTCCCTAACTTATATCTATAAGATCTTAATAAATAAGCCAATATTATTATTATTGAAATTATTGATATGCCAATCAATAATTTGTTCCAGCTCCAGAAAGAAAATTCAAGGCTATTGATCTCCCCAGGATTTAATTTCCAAATTATTAGATTTTTTGTGATTTCTAGATTTGAATTATTTTTGCCAGTAAAGGAAGCTTTATTTGAAGGAATGATTTTAAAAATAAGTTCTAAATCATCAACTCTTTGAAGAGAGTAAAGATTTAAATCCACCATAAAAATATGTTTTCTTAAAAAGATAAAATTTTTTTGAATAGTATTGATCTCTATATTTGTTGATCCTCCAGCTAACTCTCTTGCAGCATTATTTATTATTTCTAGAACTTTCTTGGTGTTTTCCATATTGAGATTTTTATTTTTAAGAGAGAAACTAGATTCTCCTTGTTCAATTTCTGCATTTGGGAAAATATCTTTCATTTTCTCTTCGAACTTTATCTGCCAAGGAAATTTATTAATGTATTTACTCTCTATCGATAGATTATTCGTAATAGAATCAAGATCACTAAGATCAAGGGAATTCTCAACTTTAACGCAGCCACTTAGGAGTGGAATTAGTAACAGTAGTATAAAAAAAATAATAAGTGAAAATCCCTTCTGAAAGGGTTTAGTTTCACCAGTTGGAATATCACTAATATTGATGAAATTTTTTTCCTTTACTGCTTTTTTTTTATTGCGAAGTGAGTTAAGAGATTTCTTATTTAGTGATGGGTTGCTTTCAAATTGTACATTCCAATTTTCTGGCTTTTTAATGTCAGGAGAATCTATAACTTCCATCAAATATTTTGCATTTTCTCTCGTCTTATTATCATAAGATTTTAGGAGTTCTTTACAAAATCTTTTAGCCTCCTCCTTGTTATTGATACCACAAAGAGCAGTAATTAAAATTGTTCTTAAATTTACTCCCTCTTTGCTTGATAAAGGAAACGATTCGATTATGGGCAAAAGAAATTCAATACAATAATGATACTCACCTTTAGCTAAAGCAAGTTCTACTGTTTCTAAAACTTGCTCATAAGTTTTCATAGGTTAGGCGACTATCATTGTACCAATTCCGGAATTTGTAAAAATCTCAAGAAGTAATGAATGTTCTATTCTTCCATCAATTATGTGAGCTGCTTTGACTCCTTGTGCTAAAGCTCTTATGCAGCATTCTGTCTTTGGAATCATACCTTCAGTAACAATTTTTTTATTAATAAAATCTCTTGCCTCTTTAAGATTCGTTTTTTCAACAAGACTATACTTGTTATCTTTTTCTTTTAAAATTCCTTGCGTATCAGTAAGAAGAATAAGTTTTTCTGCGTTTATAGCAGCAGCAATTTCTCCAGCAACCAAATCTGCATTTATATTATGGGAAATACCCTCCATGGTTGATCCAATACTAGAAATAATAGGGATATATCCTTTAGATATTAGAGGATCTAATATTTCAGAATTGATTTTTGTGACCTCTCCAACTAACCCATGGCTCCCATCTCCTAATTCTCTAGATTGAATTAAGTTCCCATCAAGACCTGATATTCCCACAGCTAAGGATCCTGTTTTATTAATTCCTTTTACAATTTGTTTGTTAACCCTACCCATTAGAACCATCTCGACAATTTCCATTGTTTTTTGATCAGTAATTCTTAATCCATTTTCGAATTTAGGAGATATTTCTAATTTCTTTAACCAATTATTAATCTCAGCTCCACCTCCATGAATTACTATCGGACACACCCCTACGGTTGATAAAAGTGCTATGTCTCTAAAAAAGGCATTTTTTAAATCATCATTTTCCATAACAGAACCACCATACTTGATAACAATTTTTCTACCTGAGAAACTTTGTATATATGGAAGTGCTTCGCTTAATATAGATACTCTTTGAGAATCATTCATTATAAAAAAACATTAAAACTTGATTGAATTGAGAAATTAGGTTTTTACAAATATATCCCTTTATTCAATAAAAGAGAATAAAATCAAATTCTTTTTTATTATCGTCGATAATAAATTCTGATTCAAGACCTTTGACAAAAAACCTGTTTAATCTTTCTTGTTTCTGAATCCATTTTTCATAAGGAACGGCATTTAGTTCAAAACGCATTCTTAACCCATTTTTATCTTCTTTAGTAATTTCCTCAACCTCTTTCAGTTGTGGAGGATTTTCTTCACTCCATAAATTTAAAGCTTCTAGAGACGATTCAAGGTGAGCTGTTCCATATCTCCATCTTGTCACATCATTTACAAGTGCCGTTAATTCTTTTGGCCTATTGAATCTATTATTTTTAAAATTTTCTACGTCAAACAATTTTACTGGAGGTATCTCAGTAGTCTTTAGAGCTAGACCAATTAGGAAAATAGGTACTCCATAAAAAAAAGTAGGTACACTTAAGTTTACTGAATCTGTAAAATAAGCAGTCAACCCAATAAAAGCTAATATCCCTCCAATTGTTATGATTAAATTTCCAGGCGATAAGTATTTCTTCATTTTGATCAATTAAAATGATAATTAAATGTGATAACAACTATTATGCAAGATCCTAATACTGCAAATCAAGGAGATTTAATTTTTAAACTTGATCAAGATAGAGCTTGGCTATTAGAAAATCTTGATAAGGGTAAATGGCCAGAAATCAGAAGCGAACTTGCTGCGCTTGAAAGAAAAATAAGCAAGTTAATTATAAGTGTTCAAGAAAATAATGTTGAAATTTAATTTAAAAAGGTATTTCATCAACTTCGGGCACCAAAGGTGAGCTATCCCAACTGGAATCTTTTTTGGTTTCTTTTTTATCAAATGATCCATTATTTTCTTTGTGAGAGGGCTTAGGATGCTCAACTGAAGTTATTTGATGAATCTTTGATGCTGTTAGTTCTGGTTGTTTTTCTTTAGTACCGTCTTTTCTAGTTACTGAATTCATTTTTAGACGTCCCTCAATTACAATGTTTTGTCCCTCCTTTAGTTCATCTACCATTTCTTGGGCAATATTGCCCCAACCTAATATTTTGAGTTCTCTTGTTGGATCTTCACTACGTAATCCTTTAAAATTAACAATCATTTCGGCAATTGGAGTTTGGCTTTCTTTGGTATACCTCATTTGTGGAGCGCTGTTAATTACCGCTTGAATTAAACAATGATTCATTACTTTTGATTTAATTAAAGACATACTGATGCAGAATAAAGAAAATTGCTACGAAAATGTTTGGATCCTATCAGGAACTTCAGATGGTCCTGTAATAGCAAATAGACTTCTTGAACTTAACTATTCAGTTTTTGCAAGTGTTTTAACTTATAGAGCAAGTCAAGCTTATATTAAAAACCCAAAGTTACATATCATTACGGGCAAACTTAATAATAGAGTTGAAATTATTAATTTCATAAAAAAAAATCAAATCAAATATGTCGTTGATGCCACCCATCCTTTCGCAGTAATAATTTCTAAATATCTTAATGATGCATGTAGCGAAATTAATATACCACTTCTAGTATATGAGAGGAAATCTCTAGTAAATGACACTGACAATTTTTATTATATTAATGATTTAAAGGACATTAATGAGGGTGATCTAGAAAATAAGAACATTCTGCTCGCAATAGGTTCAAGATTTCTGAATGATACTGCTAATTACTATCTAAATTGTAAAGCGAATGTATTTGCAAGAGTTCTTCCAACTTACGAGAGTATAACTAAAGCTTTTGGATCATGTATAAAAAATACAAATATAGCGATACTTGAACCAAGTAGAAGTGAGGGAGGAATTCTAGAAAAAAAACTTTGCGATCTTTGGGGGATAGATTATGTACTATGTAGAGAGTCAGGAAGTTATTCCCAGAAACACTGGGAAAGTATAATTTCTGAAAGTAAAATGAAGTTATTTTTGGTAAAAAGGCCAAAAGTTAAAAATGATTATTCTTATTCTTTCAATCAATACCAGAATTTGATAAATCACATAATTAAAACAAATATTGATTTTTAATTATGGAAGTTTTGGTTATGATTACAACTGAATCAAGTAAAACAAATGCTTTGCATATGGCTAAATTACTAATTCAAAATAAACTTGCAGCATGTGTTTCAATAAAGCAAATTTTTTCACTTTATGAATGGGATGATGATATTAAAGAAACTAAAGAGTTTGAAATTACAATAAAAAGTAAACCAGAATTTAAAGATTATTTAATTGAGTTCTTAAATAAAATTTCTACTTATGATGTCCCACAAATTATTTACAAAAAATACTATTCTGAGATGAAATATTATGATTGGATCAACAAGACTATTTGATTAAGTTTCTTTTATTAGCTCTTTATAATCTATATTGGATCTAGATCCTAATTCTGTAATTATTTGCCCAGCACAAATTGAACCAATCTCTCCGCATTTTTTAAGGGGATAATTTTTTATTAATCCATGAATAAATCCTCCTGCATAAATATCTCCCGCTCCTGTTGTATCAATAATCTTCCCTTTCGTAATTGATTTAATTACTTCAATAGCATTTTTGTTAATTATGAGAGAACCATTGCCACCTAAAGTTACGACGACTAATTCACACAAGGATGAGAGGTCTCCTTGGCAATTTGCTAATTTATCCTTTTTGAAAAGACTCAACACCTCGGCTTCATTACAAAAAACTATATCTACATAATCATTAATTAATTCCAAGAAACTCTCTCGGTGTCTATCTATACAAAATGAATCAGATAATGAAAGAATTATTTTGGTATTAGATTGTTTTGCAATTTGAGCGGCTTTAAGAAAAGCATTTTTAGCTAATTCGCTGTCCCATAAATACCCTTCTAAATATAAGTATTTACTTTCTTTGAGTTTACTAAAATCTATGTCTTTGGGTTCAAACTCTATAGATGCTCCTAGGTAAGTGCACATAGTTCTTTGTGCATCCGGTGTGATCAAAATGATTGAATGAGCTGTTGGAGCGCCTTCAATAGTTGGTGGAGTATTAAATATAGTTTTACTTTTTTTTATATCATCTGAAAAGAAATTCCCAAATTGATCATTTTTCACCCTTCCAATAAACTGCACATGATTTCCTAACTCTGCTAAACAGACAACGGTATTTGCAGAGGACCCCCCTGATATTTGTTTGATCACTTTGCATTTCTTTAATAATGACTGAGATTCATCAGAGTTAATTAGATTCATTGATCCTTTATCCAGATTATTTATCTCAAGAAACTCATCTTCAATATTTACAATAATATCTACTATTGCGTTGCCCAGACCAATGAGATCAACCTTTTTATTCTGTTCAAAATGTCTAAAGGATTCCTTCATTACTTTTAACTAAATTACCTTAGAAGTGCTCTTTTAGGTCCATGAATTGGGTCTTCAATTACTATGGTTTGATCTCTATTCGCCCCCAACGAGACAATGGCAATTGGAACCTCCATTAATTCAGCTAAAAATCTGAGATAATTCATAGCATTCTCTGGAAGATCAGATAGTTTTCTACAATCTGCAGTTGAACATTGCCAACCTTTTAATTTTTTGAAGATTGGCTTACATTTTTTTAAGTCATCTGAATTGGTAGGAAAGTAGTCTATTTCCTCTCCTTCGAGATCATATGCAATGCAAACTTGAATCTCATCTAATTCATCTAATACATCTAGTTTCGTTACAGCTAAACAATCAAGACCATTTACAGATACAGCATATTTACCGATAACCCCATCAAACCACCCACATCTTCTCCTTCTCCCAGTAGTGGTTCCAAATTCACTGCCTCTATCACAGAGTTGATCATTAATACTGCCTTGTAATTCCGTTGGAAATGGCCCCTCACCGACTCTTGTGGTATAGGCTTTTGCGACACCTATTACCCTATCAATTAAAGTGGGACCTACTCCAGCTCCGATACATGCCCCCCCTGATATTGGGTTTGATGAGGTGACAAAAGGATAAGTACCATGATCTAAGTCAAGTAGAGTACCCTGTGCGCCTTCGAATAGAATATTCATCTTGTTTTTTGAGGCTGCATGTATAGTCCTCGTACAGTCAACAACATGCTTTGATAATCTTTTCCCATAGTCAAGATATTCTTCAACAATTTCTTCTAATTTAAGTGGTTTAATGCCATAGATTTTCTCTAGTAGACCGTTTTTTTCTTTTAATGGAATTTCGATCACATCACTTAGCCTTTCCTTATTGAGCAAATCTCTTATTCTAATGCCATTTCTTTGTGACTTATCTGCATAAGTTGGGCCAATCCCGCGACCTGTTGTCCCTATTTTGTTTGAACCTCTATCAGCCTCCATCGCTTCATCCAATATTCTGTGGTAAGGCATTGTCACATGTGATGTTGATGAAATTTTTAACCCCGAGATGTCAATTCCATTATCAATTAACATGTCAATTTCTTTTAGCAATATTTTTGGATCTACAACAGTTCCCGATCCAATTAGACAAGAAGTATTTTTATAAAGTATCCCCGAGGGAATTAAGTGTAATTTTAAGACTTTATCATCTACAACTATAGTATGGCCTGCATTTACTCCACCTTGGTAGCGAACGACAACATCTGCCGAACGACTTAGTAAATCCGTTATTTTACCTTTTCCTTCGTCACCCCATTGGGCTCCGATTACAACAACATTAGCCAATTTTAGAAGAGCATTATTTTTGTGCGAATATTTAATATATTCAAAAATCTTAGTTTACTTTTAAAAAGTAAATGAATTGTATCAACTTTCTCTTAGAACCATTTTTTCAGCAAGAGAAAATTCTTTGGTTAAACGCTCCTTAAGTTTATCTGGTATTGGTCTACTTGCAAAGTTTTTGTAATGACCTGCCATAGCATTTAATGCTGTTTGCATGGTGGTAAATGATTGAGTTTTATTAACCATCCCTCTATTTCTGTATCTGGAAATATAGTCAGTTATAAGTGTAAGAGCCTCAATTCTTACTTCATCTTTATTTGGAGAATCTTTTGGAGTATCAACAGCTGTTTGTAGTTCTTTAACAACCGAAATTGTATCTTTTGCATAGTCACCTGTCATAGCGGTTTTTGCAGCTATTGAGGGGGAACTAAATAATGTAAAAACAACAATCAAAGAAAGTGTAAAAGATATAGCTTTGGTAAGATTTTTAAAAATTAATTCTGATGTCCATTTCAGTAACATAACTTAGCTCCTAAAAATTTAGCCTTAAGAATTTTTATTGTACATTATTTTTGATTCCTTAATAAACGTTTCCAATAAATTATTGGCATCAATTTTCAATTTAGTATTATTTGACCTGCATAAAAGTTCTACTTCTTTGTTGATAGCATCTCTACCGATAATTATCTGAAAAGGAATACCAATTAATTCTGCATCTTTAAATTTCACACCCGCTCTGTCGTCCCTATCATCAAGAAGCACTTGAATTTTATTAATTTTCAAATTGTTATATATTTGCTCAGTAAGGTCTCTTTGAATCTGGTCTTTTAGGTTTGTTGGAATAATAATAACTTCAAAAGGAGAAATCTGGATTGGCCAGCAAATTCCATTTTGATCGTGATTCTGCTCAATAGCAGCTTGGGCTATTCTTGTTACTCCAATTCCATAACAACCCATCCATAAATTTCTCAACTGACCATCCTTATCAGAAAACTTGGCATTTAATTTTTCACTATATTTTTGACCTAATTGAAATATATGTCCAATCTCTATACCCTTTTTTTCTTTCAGTACCTCATTATTGTTAATTTTTATCTTATCCCCTTTCTTGGCGTTCCTAATATCTTCAACTAAATAATCGTTTGAAGCAAAAGAAAATGACTGAAAAACTTTATGGAAATTAACTTTATTCGCGCCACTTACAAATTTTGAGAGACTACTTGCAGAGCTATCAATTATTCTAGTCCAAGTTTTATTCCAATTAGAACTCGCTTTAATAGTTTTATTATCTAAGTCTGGACCTATAAAGCCGAAAGGAAAATCTACTAGGTTTTTTTCGATAATGTTTTTGTCTTCAATTTTCTTAAGATTAAGAAGGTTGGAATTATGAAGTTTATTTACTAAGTTAAAAAGTTTTACTTCATTGATATGTTGATCACCTCTTATACATGCAAGAATGGGAATTTCGGCTTTACTCTCAAACTTTGCAATGAATACTACGACTTTAATAATTTGAGTAGGGTCTAAATTATTATTTTTACAAACTTCGAGGATTGTTTTTTGTTGAGGTGTCTCTATTAAGCCAGAAATATTATCTCTAATTGGAATAGGTTGAGAGGGTATAGAAACAGCTTTTTCAATATTTGCTGCATAAGAACCGCTTTGTGTAAACAAAATTGAATCTTCACCAGCATCTGCAGTGACCATAAATTCTTTAGAGGAGGCACCTCCAATAGCTCCACTATCTGCTTCAACCCCTACTGTCTGCAGTCCACAAGATTTAAAAATATTTTCATAAGCAATGCCCATCTTTTCATAAAATGAAGCTAGATCGTTTTCTGAAGAATGAAAAGAATAACCATCTTTCATTATAAATTCTCTACTTCTCATTAATCCAAACCTTGGTCTTATCTCATCTCTAAATTTTGTCTGAATTTGATAGAAACATTGAGGCAATTGCTTGTAGGAATTAATGATCTCTGATGCAATACTCGTGATTACTTCTTCATGAGTGGGAGCTAAACCAAATTCTTTACCTTGTCTATCTTTGAGATTAAACATTATTCCTTCCCCTGCAGTATATCCTTCCCATCTTTCACTTTTTTTCCATAACTCTGCAGGATGAAGTTGAGGTAAAAGTAACTTAGTGCAACCAATAGTATTAAGTTCTTTTTCAATTATTGAGGATATTTTTTCAATAACTCTAAGCATTAATGGCATGTATGCGTAAATGCCACTATTGATTCTTCGGATGTAACCAGCTTTTAAAAGTAGTTGATGTGAAATAATTTCAGCTTCAGAAGGTGTGTTACGAAGTGTCCCCAGAGGAAATGAGGTGGTCACGCGCATACAAAATAATCATTAAGAATAACTAATTTTATCAACTAAAATGTAAAAAAAAATAAAAAGTGTCTTGAGTCCCTCAACGCAACTAGTCTAGATATATTGTTTCTGCTAGCTTCTTCAGTAATGGAATTTTAGCTTTAACAAATTTCATTATTTCTAAACATTTTTTAGGTTATGGAAAATATTGATTCTAATATTTCAAGCGCAGAGGAATTAGTAGGTATTGATGAAGTTCAAAAATTCCTAAATAGATCAAGAGCTTCTGTTTACAGATATACAAATACTGATTTAAGAAATCTAAACCCAAGTTTCAATCCAAGAAAATTAAACCCCGAATTTAGAACTGATCAAAAAGACCCTTTAAAATTTCATCCTAATGAAGTAGCAAGATTTGCAAAAGATATTCTCAGAATAAAGGAGGTAACTGTCGAAGTATTTAATACACCTTCCTCAGCGGCTCAAAATATACTAGTTCAAATTTTAGATGAATTAAAATCTATTCGGTCGTTGCTAGAGAAAGAATAATTTAAAAATTGCTGGCTAATGTTTTGATTTATTGACATTTAGAATGTAGGATAGTGGTGTTCAATTATCTCCTTAACATTAACAATTAAGAGTTCTTGAGTTATACAAAATCAAAGCACTTTATTAAAAGCACATTAGGCGAAGAACCTTCTCTAGATTATGCTTTAAGTGATTTTGAAAAAGATGATGATGACCCCTTAAGTATAAGGAGTTTATCCATAACATCTTTAGGTATTATTTTTGCCTTCCTTACATTTTTATTACCTTTGGTAAGTATTTTTATTGGAAGACCTCTCTCTCAAGGAAACGAGATAATTTTTAATCAAGATTTTAAAAAAGATGGATCTTAGTTCAATACCTCCATCTCCAATGAAGGGAATAGTAAATATAGTTGTTGAAATACCTGCAGGAAGCAGGAATAAATATGAATATTGCTCTGAAGCAGGAATAATGGCATTAGATAGAGTTTTGCATTCTTCAGTGAGGTACCCTTTTGATTATGGTTTCATCCCAAATACCCTTGCAGATGATGGCGCTCCTCTTGATGCGATGGTGATAATGGATGAACCTACTTTTGCTGGCTGCTTAATAAAAGCTAGACCTATTGGAGTTTTAGATATGCATGATTGTGGTGCATATGACGGAAAAATTTTATGTGTTCCTATGGCTAATCCTAGACAAGCCAACATAGTAAGTATTAATCAAATTGCTCCCAATCAGCTTGAGGATGTTGCTGAATTTTTTAGAACTAGTAAAGGACTTGATGGAAGAACAGTTCAAATTGATGGTTGGAGGGATTTTAATGTAGTTGAGAATATATTGAAAAATTGTACACCGCTAAAAAAGAAAAACTTTAAAGTCCTTAAGAAGTCAAAAATTAGTAAATTAAATTAAAAAAATAATTTTTTATTAGTTATTAAAAATGCTTTACTTGCTTAGACGAAGCATAATTGCTTTATAAAAAGATTTTGAATTTTTAATTAATTGATATTGTAAAAGAACCATCAATTTTTAATTATTTAAATCTATCTTTAGAAAAATACTTTGAGGATAAGAAAAGGATTTTTAATGCAAGAGGTTAAGCCTTTAAAACTTTTAATCTTGATATTTTTGATTTATCAAGAGAAGAAATTAATCGACTTATTTTAAGTGATGGCAAATTAATAAAAAGACCATTTTTGATTCATGAAGAAAAAAGTAATGTAAGGATTTGTTGAATTTGAATATTCCAAACAATTTATGTAAGGTAAGAAAATCAAGAGTCTTATAAATTTATGCCTGCTTTTATTAAAAGTTTTTTAAAGGAATGGGGTCTATTAATTGCATTCCCTTTTTTTGTTTCTTCTTGTAATTCTTTTTTTGCAGAACCTCGATATATCCCCTCTGGTTCTATGCTTCCAGAATTAAAAATTAATGATAGGTTAATAATTGAAAAAATTTCTCTAAAGAACTCATTGCCAAAAAGAGGAGATATGGTTGTTTTTAAATCTCCTCACTCATTTGATAAAAAACTAATTTCATCGAGATTAAAACCTTTACCAAAAAAAAGATATTGTTTTTTTATGAGTTTTCCTCCAATGTCTTTTATCCCTGGTTTGAGGGATCAAGCTTGCGACGCTTATATTAAGAGAGTAGTGGCACTCCCTGGAGAAATTGTGAGTGTAAATAATAAAGGTGAAGTAATAATAAACAATAAATTAATTCCCGAACCTTATGTATCTTATAAGTGCTCATTACCTCTTTTTGATAACTGTGGTGAATTTGAAAATATTAAAGTTCCCGAAGATCATTTTTTGGTTTTAGGTGATAATAGATCAAATAGCTGGGATGGAAGATATTGGCCGGGAAGTAAATTTCTTCACAAAAAGGAGATAATCGGGAAAGCTTATTTAAGATTTTGGCCTCTAAGTAAAGTTGAATTTTTTTAATAAATTAAGCCTTATTACTGCCTCATCCTTTATCAAATAATTTTTTTTAAAAAAATTTTTTTTAATTTAAAGTGCTCCAGAAGCAGTTGCATCAATTACCCCACCAAGATGTGTTGTTATGTTTAAAGCACTAATCACAGGAGGTTTAGAGGGATCATCAAAGAGGTCAATCACAGTTATGCCACCATTACCTTGCTTTATCATCCAAATATTTGAATAATTAATCCCAATGATATTGCAAATAAGAGTTTTATTGACTGCATCATGAGCCACTAGGAGAGTTAAATCATTATTTTTTTGAGATAAACATATTTCTTCAAAAGCATCTATGGACCTTTCCGATACTTCTTTTATAGATTCGCCTTCGGGCATTATGACTTCTTCGGGTTTATCATGCCAATTTTTTAGTAAAATTGGCCATTGTTCTCTTATTTCTGTCTCTAGTTTACCTTCCCATAATCCGTGGCTAATTTCTACAAGTGAATCTATTTTTTCTATATTTAGATCTTTTTTATTTTGAAGAATTATTTTTGCTGTCTCGTAAGGCCTATTCATTGAACTTGAAAAAGCTTTATTGAATGAAATATTTTTTAAATATTCAAAAGTTTTTCTCGCTTGATCTTTGCCATTTTCGTTTAAAGGAATATCAATTTGTCCTTGGAATCTACCTTCTTTATTCCAGTTTGTTTCACCATGCCTTATTAAAAATATTCTTGAATCCCCAATTTGACTAGGAATATTTTTATTTAGATGAGACGTTTGATTTAAACATTCAATTTGTGTTTTGAAAGAATTATTGTGGCTTAAAATATTAAGAATTGAGAAAGAGGCATTTTCTAATCTTATTTTCCTAAAACCTTGTTTAGGCTTGCCTATTAGCAAAAGTATTAAACATCTAAGAATCGCATTATGTCCAACTATTAAAAGATTTACATCATCTTTATCTAAATAAATCTTTAATATTTCTTCTATAAAAGTTTTAGCTTGATCAAATAATTCTTGAATTGGTTTATAAGATTTATTATTAGTACGTTTTAAAATTAGATTTTCTGGGTTGTTTTTCCATATAGGGTAAATTTCTGGAAATTTGTTTTTTATTTCATCAATTTTTAGACCAGACCAACTACTAAGGTCTACTTCTAATAAATTTTTATCAAATACGATCTCTTGTTCTTTATTAAAGCTCTTTCTAATTGTTTTTGCAGTCTCTGCAGCCCTTACTAGAGGGGATGAATAGATTTTATCGAAGCTTATTTTTGATAATGCTTCCCCTGCTTTAAAAGCTTGTTCATATCCTTCATCAGTTAATAAAGAATCATCTGTCCTCCCCTGAATTAATCCTTTTGCATTGAAACTACTTAGTCCATGCCTAACTAAAACTAATCTTATAGTCATTATATAAATTTATGAAATATGATAATTTAATCATCTCACGGAGTGATAAAAATAGGTATATCAAAATTAGAAATTTCAATGATAACTAACTTTAGTTTTCAACTTTATAATAAGTTATGATCTTTAAAAATATTCCCAAGACAAAAGTTTTATTAGCTTTAATCTCTCTAACCATAACTTTTTTTGTTTGGCAACAAGGCTTAAGAGATAGTTTGAGTAGACCTTCTGTTTCATTTGATATTAGTCAAAAAGAAAAAGAAATTTCTGAATTAGCAGTCCAATCAATACCAAAAAATCTTAAGAAATTTTTCATAACAAGTGATCCTGTTGATGAAATAAATAATGCACTTTCTCAAGTTCCATTTAGTGAACTAACAGAAAGAAATAAATTAATTAAGGTAATTTCTTCAGAATCAAATGAATATAAAATTGAAAAAAGTTTATCCAAAGAGTTCAAAAATAAAAACTATAAGTTATTAATTAATGAGATAGAGAAAAAATCCAGTAATAATTCTTATAAACCTAATTCTGATAAGTTTGATTTTTTTAAAAATGATAGATTTTTATATCACCTTATAAGTATTAAATTTGATTTTGATGATAGTTCATTAATAACAAAATCATTTTCAAGCAAAATGTTTATAAAAATATTAGCTATCAGATTAATACCACTTTTAACAATATTACTTGGCTCAATTCTTGCTTTGAAAACTTTGTGGAAAGCTCTATCTTTAAAAAAATTTGGTTGGAAAGACATTAAACCCTTAGACCTAGAATTAATAGATATGGTTTTATTAATTGCCGGTGGATTTGTTGTCTTGGGAGAAGTTGTTTCGCCTATTTTTTCCATAAGTTTAGTTGAAATTTTTTCTAAAAACATTTCGAATGAGTTATCTCAATCACTAAAAATATTTTTTGGATATCTTTTTATGGCTATTCCTCCATTATTAATTGTTTATTATCAAATTAAATCTTTGAATGGTGAATTCACTTTTAAAAAAGATTATTTGCAATTCAATTTCTTGCCAATAAAGGATGCAATTATTCAGGGAATTAAGGGTTGGTTAACCATAGTTCCTTTTGTCTTATTGATTTCTTTAATTATGAATAGTTTGATCGATAATCAGAATGGCAGTAACCCATTGTTGGAGATTGTGCTTAACAATAACAATTATTTATCATTTATTCTTTTATTTATAACAACAACTCTCCTAGCTCCATTGTTTGAGGAGATTATATTCCGTGGGATTTTGCTCCCAACTCTTTCAATAAATTTTGGAATAATTTTGGGAATCATAGTATCAGCTTTTATTTTTGCTTTAGCTCATTTAAGTTTGGGAGAGATGCCAGCATTATTTGTTCTAGGAATAGGACTAGGAATTACAAGAATTTCTTCAGGGAGCTTGTTTTCTTCTGTAATTATGCATTCTTTATGGAATGGGTTGACCTTCTTAAATTTGTTCTTATTAAGAACATAAAGAATATATTTCTATGACTTGCGTATCTAACTAATAGATGTTTATTTAATTAATAATACTTCTTTAATTTCATAGTTTATTATTGATGAAACCTTTTGATAAGAGCTCTTATTTAAAAAAAAAAGTTCCATACGAAATACAAAAAAAATCAGAAAAAATATCTAAATTAAACATCAGATTCATACATCAAATATTTGAAACTATTAATATCTCCCTTTTAGTTTTAATTTTTACATTATTTTTCTTATCATTTGATAGTCAAAGGAAATGGTCAAACACATATAAATTTTTATCTAAAACAAAAGCAATGAATAATAATCTCATTGACTATATTTCTAAAACAGAAGAGTTTTATATTAGCGAACTTGAGTCTATCAATATTTACAGAAAAACCAAACCCAAAGATTTAATTTATCTCGATAAAGTTGAAGAAAAAAAAGAAAGTTTTTTTAAGAAAAATTTTAAAAGCTACATTGCAGGTTTTAGTGATAGCAAATATCTAAAGGGATATTGATGAAAAAATATAAAAAAATTGTTAGTATTTTACCTCTTGCGCAAGGGAGATTCAAAGTACTTTATATTTTTAACTTATTTATAATACTTTGTTTGTTTTCTAGGTTGGTTAAATTGCAAGTTTTTAATGCTTCAGATTTGCAAAAAAAAGCGAGATTAATACAATCTTCTAAAACTACCTCCTTAAAAAAAAGAAGGTCAATTGTTGATAGAAATAATAGACTGATTGCTTACGATAAAATTCTCTATAAATTATGGGCCCATCCAAAATACTTTAATTTTCCTAGTGATGCAATTCAAGGTGTTAGAAGTATTGAAGAAGTCGCGAAAAAATTGTCACCTATTTTGGATATGAAGGATGAAATACTTTTGGAAAAATTTAATAACAAAAATAGTGGCATCAAACTTTTGGATAAAATTTCTGAAGAAAAAGCTAAAAAGATTAAAAACCTACAAATAAGCGGACTTGATTTGTTTAAATATTCGCAAAGATATTATCCACAAGGGGAGCTTTTTTCTAGTCTAGTTGGTTTTGTTAATGATGAGAATAAAGGTTCCGCCGGTTTAGAGCTTCATTTAGATAATCAAATTAAGGTTTTTAATAAAAGTAATTTAATAATAAGAGGAAGAGATGGAACCCCTCTTCCTGATAATTCAGCACCAGGAGATTTTATTTCTGATTACAAGAGTTTAGTTCTAACTATAGATTCAAAATTACAGAAAGCTTCTTTTAATGCATTATCTAAGCAAGTAAGTAAATGGAAAGCAAAAAAGGGATTTGCAATAGTTATGGATGTTAATAATGGACAGATTCTTTCCTTAGTTTCAGTGCCTTCATATGATCCTAATGAATTTTGGCAATATGATCCTGAACTCTTCAAGGGTTGGTATTCTCAAGATTTATTTGAGCCTGGCTCAACTTTTAAACCTATTAATCTTGCCTTAGCGTTAGAAGAAAAAGTAATTCAAAAAGATGGTTTGGTTGAAGATAGTGGAGAGATTAATGTTGGAGGATGGACACTTTCTAATTGGGATAAAAAAGGTAATGGATACATTGATTATCCCAAAGTATTGCAAGTTTCAAGTAATGTTGGGATGGTAAAAATAATGAAAAATTTAGACCCTATAATATATTGGGATTGGTTAAAAAGTCTTGGTATAAATAAAAAATTAGAGACTGACTTATATGAATCAACTGCAGGCCAATTATTGAGAAAAGATTTATTTGTAAATCAATCAATTGAACCTGCGGTGGCTTCTTACGGCAAAGGATTTTCTATCTCGCCACTTAAATTGGTTCAACTTCATGCGGCTCTGGCAAATGGGGGTTATGAAGTGACTCCCCATGTAACAACAACTTTCAAAAAAAGAGTCAATAAAGATCAAAAAAAACAATTTTTTTCAAGGGAGGTCTCTAAAACTGTTCTTGAATGGATGGAGAGTGTAGTTGATAAAGGGAGTGGATCTGGAGCAAAGATTGAGGGTTATAGAATAGCTGGAAAAACTGGAACCTCTCAAAAAGCTTTAAATGGTTCATATACAAGCAAAAAAGTTTGTAGTTTTGTCGCAACCTTACCAGTTAATGATCCCAAATATGTTGTCCTTGTGGTTGTAGATGAGCCATCTAAATCATATGCATATGGTTCAACTGTTGCAGTTCCAATTGCGAAAGAAATTATTGAGAGTTTAATAGTAATTGAAAAAATACCTCCTAAGATTAAAGGAAATGGAATGATTGTTAAAAAACCCTAAAATTTTCGAACTTTATAAATATTTAGTTCATTATTTGATGATTTCGTTAGGAATTAAAGCTAATTTATATATATACATATGATTATCTGGATATGAAATCAATTTTAGAACAATTATCCTCAATGACTATTGTTGTTGCTGATACTGGAGATTTAGATTCGATAAAAAAATTTCAACCAAGGGACGCTACGACTAATCCATCATTAATACTAGCTGCCGCAAAGAATCCTGTTTATGTAAAATTAATTGATAAAGCTTTAGAAAGTTCAAAAAATACATTGCCTGAGGGATTTTCTGAAATTGAATTAATTAAAGAAACTGTTGATCAAGTTTCAGTATTTTTTGGAAAAGAAATATTGAAAATTATCTCAGGGCGAGTATCTACAGAAGTTGATGCAAGACTGAGCTTTGACACTGAAGCCACGGTAAAAAAAGCAAGAAAATTAATCAATCTCTACAAAAATTTTGGAATTGAAAAAGAAAGAATATTAATTAAGATTGCTGCAACTTGGGAAGGAATTAAGGCAGCTGAAATTTTAGAAAAAGAGGGTATTAAATGTAATTTAACTTTGCTTTTTAACTTCTGCCAAGCGGTAACTTGTGCAAATGCAAAGATAACTCTTATCTCTCCCTTCGTTGGCCGTATATTGGATTGGCATAAAGCGAAAACTGGTAAAACTAGTTTTATAGGTGCTGATGATCCTGGTGTTATTTCGGTTACACAAATTTATAAGTATTTTAAAGAAAAAGGATTCAAGACCGAAGTAATGGGAGCAAGTTTTAGGAATCTTGATGAAATAAAAGAATTAGCGGGTTGCGATCTTCTAACAATCGCTCCGAAATTTCTAGAGGAACTCAAAAAAGAAAAAGGGGTTTTAATTAGAAAATTAGATGCAACTACCCAAGTAAATAATTCTATTGATTACAAATTTGAAGAAAAAGATTTTAGATTGAATATGTTAGAAGATCAAATGGCGAGTGAGAAGCTTAGTGAAGGAATTACAGGATTTAGTAAGGCTATAGAAGAATTAGAGGAGCTCTTACTAAAGAGATTCTCAAAAATTAAAAATCATAAATTAATTTCTGCTAATTAAATTAATGATTTATTTAAAAAAAAATTAAATCCTGCTATTTGTTAAAAGTCTTCTTATAACCCTTTTTGCGATGTCTTCATAACTCATTTCCCCTGATAATATTTGAGCAATACGTTTAGGTGCTGTTTTTCTTTTAACACCTAATTGATAACCAGTTCTTGGGAATCTATAAAATACCTGAGCAATTCTCCTACCCCAAGCCATTGATTTTCCCCAATCGTTGTTGATTTTTTTTGTATAAAGATTTAAATCATCTAATCTTCCGGATAGACAATGATCTATGCATTCTGCAGCATAAAAACTGCTAATTAAAGATGGTCTAATTCCTTCGGCTAAGAATGGATCGCATAGAGATGCTGCATCTCCAACTGCTAAAATTTTTTCACCATTAATTGGGTGCATTCCATTCCATATTCTCAATTTCTTATTAATTGTTTTGTAAGAAAAATCATCAAATCCGAAACTTCTAATAACTTGATTATTTATAGCTTGATTTTCTAGATGACCATTATTTATGAAAGTACCTAAACCAATATTTAAGCTCTCTTTAAGGGGGAATGCCCATGCAAATCCATATTTTATAAATCCAAACTCAAATCTAACGGCATCTCTAGGAATTTCACCTAAACCTTTCAATCTTAGTGAGATTGTGTTTGCAAATTTTGGTTTTCTTGGACCTAAATTGAAATATCCTGCCCATTTTGATTGGGACCCATCTGCAATAACAAGAAATTTAGAAATATATTTATTTTTGTTATTACAAGTGACTTCCCAATTATCATTTTTTTTTCTGATTTTTTCTACTAATAGGCCACTTATTATTTGAACTCCATTTCTGATGGATTCATCTAATAATAATTGATCAAGTTTTTCTCTTTTAATAATCCAAAAAGGGGATTCACCAGTTAGATCAGCGATCACATTATCAGAAGCTTTCCATCTGAATTCAACATTCTTGATTTTTGATTCTATTGAATCTTTTATATCTAAAGGAAGAAATTTTTGCATTGAAGATGCCATTCCCCCTGCACATGGTTTGTAAGCTTGATTTTTTTCTTTTTCGATAACTAGAACAGAATATCCTTTTTTTGATAGGTTAAGAGCGGTAGAAGATCCCGATAACCCTCCACCAATTATAACGACGTCAAATCCTTTCAAACTTTTAGAATTTCCTTCTCTTTTTCAGATAATTTAGTTTCTATTAAAGCAATAAATTTATCAGTAATTTTCTGAATTTTAGATTGATTATCTCTCGATTCGTCAATAGAAATTAAGCCATCTTTTTCATCTTTTTTTTCTTTGTCAACAGCATCTCTTCTAATATTTCTCAAGGCTACTTTCCCTTCCTCTGCATATTTAGAGGCTAATTTACAAAATTCCTTTCTTCTTTCCTCTGTTAAAGGAGGAACATTTATTCTTATTACTTTCCCATCATTATTTGGAGTAATGCCTAAATCGCTGATCGAAATAGATTTTTCTATGGCTTGTAAACATGAAATATCAAAGGGTTGTATTGAAATCGTTTGTGAATCAACAGTACTTATTGTGGCAAGTGATTTGATTGGCGTTTCTGCACCGTAGTAATCAACACTTATCCTGTCTAACAATGAAGCATTAGCTCTACCAGTTCTTATGGTATTAAAGTTCCTTTGAGTTGCTTCAATACTTTTATTCATATTTTCTTGAATTTCTTGTTCGTTCATAATAAAAAAAATTTAAATAAGCTTTAACTAATTAATGAACCTATAGGATCACCAGCAACAGCTTTTGAGA
Organism: uncultured Prochlorococcus sp.; assembly: GCF_902626525.1. GTDB lineage: Bacteria > Cyanobacteriota > Cyanobacteriia > PCC-6307 > Cyanobiaceae > Prochlorococcus_A. The sequence goes on along the minus strand of NZ_CACOFR010000004.1, from coordinate 47,600 downwards.
TGTTCCCTTTTTTGAATATATCAAATACCATAATAGGGATATTGTTGTCTTTGCAAAGTGCGATTGCAGTACTGTCCATTACTGCGATTTCATCACTAAGAACTTGTTGATAACTGAGAGTAGAATATTTCTTTGCGTCTTGAAACTTATTAGGATCACGATTATATACTCCATCAACTTTGGTAGCTTTCATCACAACTTCAGCATTTATCTCTGCTGCCCTCAAAGCTGCTGTAGTATCAGTTGTAAAAAATGGATTCCCGCATCCACCTCCAAAAACTACAACCCTACCTTTTTCTAAGTGTCTCATAGCCCTTCTTCTGATATAGGGCTCTGCAATTTCCTGCATTTCTATTGCAGTTTGAACTCTGGTTGCGACTCCTACTCTTTCTAAGCCATCTTGAAGTGAAATCGCATTCATTACCGTTGCTAGCATACCCACATAATCAGCAGTCGCTCTATCCATACCATCTGCAGAACCTTTAAGTCCCCTAAAAATATTCCCGCCTCCAACAACTATTGCGAGTTGTACATTATTTTCGACTACTTTTGATACATCTTCTGCAATTGACTGAACTATAGCAGGATCAATTCCATAAGGTTTTTCACCCATTAGTGCTTCACCACTAAGTTTTAAGAGAACTCTTTTGTAAGTCATTCAATAATTATACTTTTAAGACATTAGCAAGTAAATGTACCGAATTTATATATTGTTCAGATATTTCTTGAGTCTTTAAACATTTCTAAACCTGCATGAAGAAAATTAAATAAAAATTTGTTTGAACTAGAACTCAACACATTTTTGTGCTTTTATTCCTTGCTCTTTGAAAGGATGTCTTATTAGATTCATTTCTGTTACTAGATCAGCGTAATTTACTATAGAATCGGAAGCTCCCCTTCCAGTTAAAACAACATGATTTTTTCTATCTGTTAAGCTTTTTAAAAAGTTGATTATTTCTTCTGAGGCAATATAGCCAAGTTTTGTAGCTATATTTATTTCATCTAGGATTATAAGTTTGTAGGATTCATCCTCAATATATTTTTTGGCAAGTTGCCATGCTTCTTGAACTAATTTTTCATCCTTAATTCTATCTTGTGTTTCCCAAGTGAATCCCTCCCCTAATGAATGCCAAGATATGTATGGAGACAAATTTTGAAGTGCTTTTTCTTCTCCAGTAGTCCAGCGCCCTTTTATAAATTGAATGATTGCCACTTTATAACCATGTCCTACCGTCCTTAAGGCCATCCCTAAAGCTGCAGTTGTTTTACCCTTGCCATTACCTGTAAAAACAATCAATAATCCTTTTTTGGCTTTTCTAATTTGTAGTCTCTCAGCTTGAATATCTTTTCTTTGCTGCATTCTTTTTTTATATGAGATTTCATCTCTTTCTGGTGATAGTTTGCCTCCCATACCAAGTTCTTTGGCTTGATTATCGAGGTTTAATATTTTTTCAGGGGATAAGGGTTCTTCTTTCATATAACTATGTTTTATTTAGTGATTATAAATCTTTAAATACTTTTAGCTCTTTTAACTTTTAAAAGTGCATTGTTAACTGCCTGTTGTTGATCTCTTTTAGTAATCCAGTGGTGATAAGTTTGAGTATGTAGGCTAACAGAATGTCCCATCATTCTTGCAGCTACAGTATCAGGTAAATCATAAAAGATTGTTCTTACTGCCCAAGCATGCCTTAGATCATAAGGTTTTATTTGTAAAGAGTAACGCTTAAATTGATCTGTAATTTTTTTCCCAATATTTTGTAATGTTGTGTTTTTAAGGTCTCTATTAATATTCGGTAGTAGCTCAGGATTTTTGCCAAGTTTAGATAATTCGAACTTTTCAACCCATTCAGGATGGAATGGCCAGACTTGATGTTCCCCTGTTTTTGTAGTTGGTAAAACTCTTATGATTTTGTCCCCATTATTTATTAAAGAGCTTAAATCACAAAAAAACACTTCATGATTTCTTAAACCATATGTAGCCATCAAACCAAAAACAAATTTCCAAGATTTGTTTGGTATTTTATCCCAAAGTTTTTCTATTACCTCGTCTGTGGGGAGATCTCTAAAGCCTGCTTTGTTTAGACCATAACCTTTAGAATTTGATTTCCAATTTTCTGGAAGTTTAATGTCTAAAAACTTAGCTAAAACACTCAGCGAGGTTGCGCATTGTTTCCTACTTCTGCTCCCTTCCTTATAGCTTTCAAGTGTTTTTTGAAATATATTTTCTAAATCTTCATTCTCATAATAATTATATATATGAAGAATTCTTTTAAGATATGGCTTGTAAGAACTTCTCCAAGTGGTTTTTCTTGTGCTGCTTAAGTATTCATTTTTTCTTTCTTTAAAAAAATATTCTTCAAATTGATTTAGTCTATTTGAAAATAAAAAATCATTTTTTGTTTCCTTTCTATTAGTGTTACTTATCCAATTAATCCAGTCAAATTGATTTAATTCTAGTTGCAAATTGATTAATTGTAATTTTTTTTTTGCCTCCTCTAATCCAGAAATATCAGCCTTTATACCAAGAGATATTCTTTGAATTTTAAAGTTGTTTTTATTTTTTTTTGAAGGAAGTGAACCTCTAATATTTAATTTTTCTCCTCTTTTTTCAATTCTAAGCTTGCTCCCTTGAGTAGCAAATTTATCATTGACATTATTAATTTCCTGAATTACGTTCATTTAATTCTATAATTAGATCTATAATGACGTTTTTAATGTTGGTTTTCAATCTCCATAATTTTTAAATGGATAAAATAGGCGTCTTACTAATGAATTTAGGGGGGCCCGAACGCATTACCGATGTTGGCCCATTCTTATATAATCTATTTTCTGATCCAGAGATAATCAGAACTCCTTTCCCTACTTTTCAAAAACCTTTAGCATGGTTAATTAGTACGCTTAGAAGTACTACTTCACAACAGGCATATCTTTCTATTGGTGGTGGATCGCCCATCAGAAGGATAACTGAACAACAAGCAAGAGAATTGCAATCTAAACTAAGAGATAAAGGTTTAAACGCTACTACTTATATCGCCATGAGATATTGGCACCCTTTTACTGAATCAGCAATTGCTGATATGAAAGCAGACGGTATAGATCAAATTGTCGTACTACCTTTATATCCACATTTTTCAATAAGTACAAGTGGTTCGAGCTTTAGAGAATTAAAAAAATTGCGAGATGCTGATAATGATTTTAAGAAAATTCCAATGAGATGTGTAAGAAGTTGGTTCAGTCAATCGGGTTATTTAAAGTCAATGGTCGAACTAATTTCTGAACAAATATCAAGTTGTGAATCGCCTCCAAATGCTCATGTATTTTTCACTGCTCATGGAGTTCCTAAGAGTTATGTAGAGGAGGCTGGAGACCCTTATAAACAACAAATTGAAGATTGTTCCTTATTGATAATAAATGAATTGGAAAAATATTTAGGCCATAGTAACCCGTATACACTTTCTTATCAAAGTAGAGTTGGCCCAGTTGAATGGCTGAAGCCATATACAGAAGAAGTCTTAGCTGATCTTGGAAGGTCAAAGGTTAATGATCTTATTGTGGTTCCTATAAGCTTCGTTGGAGAGCATATCGAAACATTACAAGAAATCGACATTGAATACAAAGAAATTGCTGAAAAAGCTGGCATAAAAAACTTTAGAAGAGTAAAAGCTCTTAATACTCATCCTACTTTTATTGAAGGACTCTCCGATCTAGTGATTTCTTGCTTGGAAGGACCATTAGTTAATATAGAGGAAGCCTCTAAATTGCCTGAAAAAGTTAAACTTTATCCACAAGAGAAATGGCAATGGGGTTGGAATAATAGTTCAGAGGTATGGAATGGTAGGGTTGCCATGATTGTTTTCTTGGTACTTTTTATTGAACTTATTTCAGGCTCTGGCCCTCTACATAGGCTAGGAATTTTATAAAGTTCAATTTCCTTATTTTACTAATTACAATATATTGAGATATTTTTGATTACTTTTCTGACATTACATTTCTAAATGAGGCAAAAGTATTTAATTAAGTTTAATATTTAGAGTAATTATTGAATTTCTTTAGTGACTCTTACTTCGAGATCCATGTCAAAGGATAGTTCAAAAAATGATAATCCAGTTTGGATTACAGGTGCAGATGCGCTAATGGATTCTCTAAAGATTCATGGGGTAAAGGTTATATTTGGATATCCAGGTGGAGCCATACTGCCAATATATGACGCTGTTCATAAGGCAGAACAAGATGGTTGGTTAAAGCATTATATGGTAAGACATGAACAAGGAGGTTCTCACGCGGCTGATGGATATGCAAGATCTAGTGGTGAAGTAGGTGTATGTTTTGGGACCTCAGGTCCAGGTGCAACAAATTTGGTAACCGGAATTGCAACTGCACAAATGGATTCAGTTCCATTAGTAGTAGTTACAGGTCAGGTTCCACGACCTGCTATTGGGACAGATGCTTTTCAAGAAACTGATATTTTTGGCATAACTCTTCCAATAGTTAAACATTCATGGGTAATAAGAGATCCTTCAGACATCGCAAACGTTGTTTCAGAAGCTTTTTTTATAGCCACTTCTGGAAGACCTGGGCCTGTTTTAATTGATATACCCAAGGATGTAGGTCAAGAATTCTTCAATTACAAAAGAGTTTTTCCTGGTGAGATTATTCCTAACGGATTTAAAAGAAATGGAGATATTAATGATTGTGATATAGAAAAAACTATTAAATTAATAGAAAATTCTGAAAGACCTCTTCTTTATGTAGGCGGCGGAGCAATATCTTCAGGCGCTCATGATGAGATTAGAACTTTGGCAAAAAATTATCAAATTCCAGTTACTACTACCTTAATGGGCAAAGGTGCTTTTGATGAAAAAGATAATTTATCAGTAGGGATGTTAGGTATGCACGGTACTGCTTATGCAAATTTTGCAGTTACAGAATGTGATCTTTTAATAGCTATTGGAGCTAGATTTGATGATAGGGTAACTGGGAAATTAGATACTTTTGCATCTAATGCAAAGGTCGTTCATATAGATATTGATCCAGCAGAAGTTAATAAAAATAGACGTGTAGATGTCGCTATTATCTCTGACGTCTCAAAAGCTGTTAACAAAATTAATGAAAAATCTCTCGATAACAAATTTGTTTGTAAAACTAAAAACTGGTTAGAAAAAATTGATTATTGGAAAAACAAACATCCTTTGTATGAGCCACCTAATGAAGGAGAAATTTATCCTCAGGAAGTTCTTTTGAAAGTTAGGGAACTTTCACCTGAAGCTTATGTAACTACAGATGTAGGACAACATCAGATGTGGGCTGCTCAATATCTTAGAAATTCCCCAAGAAAATGGATAAGTAGTGCAGGCCTAGGAACTATGGGTTTTGGATTGCCAGCTGCTATTGGAGTGAAGGCAGCCCTACCTAATGCTGATGTAATTTGTATAGCAGGAGATGCAAGCGTATTAATGAATATCCAAGAATTGGGAACCTTATCTCAATATGGTTTAAAGATAAAGTTAATTATCATAAATAATCGCTGGCAAGGTATGGTAAGGCAATGGCAAGAAAGTTTCTATAATGAGAGGTATTCCTCATCAGATATGAGTTGTGGAGAACCTGATTTTGTTAAACTTGCTGAGTCTTTTAGAGTTAAAGGATACTTAATTTCTGATAGAAAACAATTACAGAATGAATTAAAAAATGCACTTGATCATGACGGCCCTGCCTTGATTAATATCCTTGTCAGAAGAGGTGAAAATTGTTATCCAATGGTTCCTCCTGGTAAAAGTAATGCTCAAATGGTTGGATATGTTAATTGTGAAGACTAATTTTTCAAAATTAACTTTAAGGTAATTTAAAAACTTAGATGTTTGTGAATTGAAAAAATTATCAAAAACTTTAATTATAGTCTGCTTAATTGTTCTTAATCCTGTAATGGTTAACTCGGCTGAAATTCTTCAAATTAAAAATTCAAATACTATTTTGGTGGGGGATCAAAATAGGAATTTAACTATTGAATTATTTTGTGTAGATGTAAATGAAAATGATGAACTCGATGCAACTAATTTACTTAAGAGTGAATTCCCAAGAGGAAGCAAAGTGAAAATAAAACCTTTTGGTTTCGAAGAGAATGTCTTATTAGCCAAAGTTTTCAATATTAAAGGAACTAAGGAGATGTCCGAATTATTAGTAGCTAAAGGCTTTACTAGTGAATTTTGTCCAAGTTAACTATTTCTATGAGCAAATAAAATTCCATTGTCTCGAGATTGTTTTGCTTCTTCTCCAAGAATTAAATTCATTTTTTAATTTGTATGTGCACAAATTTGAGATATCTATATTTGTACTAGGGATTTTCTCATCTAAAAGTTGTCTATAGGCAGATCTTTTAAGATCAATTTGAGTTAAGTTTTGCTTTTTAAACAGATTTGAATCACTAAAACAAAAATCTTTTTCAGTTTTAGGCAAATTGCTCGTTATTTTTTTGTTTTCGGCCTTTCTATAAAATTCTTTGAGTGTTTTTTTATCAACTAGATAATGTTCCTTCGAAATCGCTGGTCCTATTGCAACAAGTAAATCATCTCTAGATGACCCAAAATCATCAAAAATTTTAACCAGATTTTTTATTATTTTTTTTTCTAAACCTTTTCTTCCACAATGCAAGGCTGCTACATTTCTTGTACTTTTATCTGCAAAAAATATTGGCATACAATCCGCTGTGTAAACCCATAAGTTTTGATTGCATTTATTACCAACAAGACCATCTGCATCGGTCTTACTCCCTTCTTGCGAATGTGATCCAAACACGATCATATTACTGTGAATTTGATTGGAAAAACAATTTATGTAATTTTCATTAAAGTGATTACCTAATAATTGAAGAAATTTTTCAGAGCTAGACTTAGTAAAATATGCATGTTTGAAATTATTTTGAATAAGTATAGGTGATAAATAATACTCAAATTTTTTGTTTTGAATAAAAATTTCAGCTTTTGAGAAATATATTTCTTTGTAAGGAATAGTACCTGCTCCTAAACTGAATTTATGAAATTAAGTCAATATCTCTCAAGATCCAGAATCCTGCAAATTTTTCGACGTATGGCGTTGACTGTATGGAAATAAATTGATAACCAAAAGAATTTTTTTTATTCTCTAAAAACTTTGTGCTTAAAATGTTTGCATCTTTTTCTGGCAAATCTGTCACCAGCCAGTTATCGTCTTCTAAAGCTTTAAGAATGAGTTGGTTCTTACTTATAGTTAATTTAATCGGTTCTAAACAACTGAACCATGCAGAAAGTGCTAAAGATCTATCTTTGCTAAAAAGTCTTAATCCTGGAACCAAGTAATTATCATCTAAATCTTGCTGAATAGGGAAAATATCTCCAAATTCCATAGGCCAATTTTCTGCTGATTTTAGTTCACCAATTGATATTTCAGAGATAGTTAATGCATCACCCCTCACTGCTTCTGGTAGAGGTTGAGGGGAGTTTTCCATTTTGGAAGTAAAAGATGGAGCTAGTACCCCTCTCACATAACCTTTTTCCTTTGGATAAATCTCTTTTTCAAGAAATTCGATTCTATCGAATAAATCGTAAGTTCTTCTACTGACAAGAGCCTCAATACTTACGGCCTCTAGAGATTTCTTAATGATCGATTTCATTGACGACCTCCAGAATCGAACTATTGCAGGTTTCGCCCACCCTTGTTTTCTTGCTTCACTTATTGCTTCATTTAGTGCTTTTGTAAGCCATACTGAATTAACTTCATTGGCAGGGCATTTTTTATTCCAAAGAAAAATATCTTCTGTCTTATAATTTTTTGTAGAGCAAATAATTAACTCCCATCTTTTTTTTTGATTTGATTCAATAATTGGCCTTGAGTAAAAGTCTAACTCCCAATCTGAAATTTTTAATTCAAGACTTGGTTCCATTTTTTGATTGATGTTCATTTATCTTGTTCTTTTTTATCGAAGAGTGCTTTGGTTTTAAGTGCTCTTTCTGTGGCTTCTTTCATAACTTTTTGCTTATCAATAATTAATTCTCCTGCAGAGTTTTCTAGGAGTGCTGTATTGAGACCAATGCGCCCTTTTTCGAGGTCAATTTCAGATACTAAAGCTTTGATAATTTCCCCTTCTCTAAAAACTTCTCGTAAAGAACGAATCGATCCATTTGTTAATGCGGATTGATGAAGAAGTCCACTAGCTCCTCCTAAATCAACAAAAAAGCCATATGGTTTTACAGCTAAAACTTCTCCTTCAATTAATTGACCCAGTTCTAGACTTGTAAGTTTAGATACTATTGATGCTTTCTTTTCAGAGAGCACTAATTTTCTGGATTCTGGATTTACCTCAAGAAACGCTACTTTTAGAGTCTTGCCAACAAAAGATTGATAATCTTGACCATCTTCAAGTTGAGATCTTGGGATGAATCCTCTAAGTCCATCAACATCACACGTAAGCCCTCCTCTATTAAATCCATTAATTAAAACGTCAATTAATTCACCATTTTTTGCGGAACTTGATACTTTCTCCCAACTTTGCCTGAGAATTAATGCCCTAGCACTCACTGTTACCATCCCATCAGCATTTTGTTCTTTGATAACCAAAACTTCCATTTCAAGGCCTATAGAAAACTTTTCTTTAAAGTTAGTTATGACGCCCAACCCACATTCTTTTTTTGGCATATAACCAGGTGCTTTCCCACCAATGTCTACATATAGTCCATCACTTTCGATTGCTATAACCTTCCCTGAAATTGTTTCTCCTGTAGTCCCAATTGGCTCATTTGCATTTAAAGCCTCCAAAAAAGCACTTTCATCAAAATCGAATTCATCAACTGTTCTTTCTAGTTGAAAATCTGTGTTTTGCTCAGAAAAATCAAAGGGTCTTTTTAAGTCTTGTTGAGAAATATCAAAAGCATTTGTGTTTTTATGACTGTCCTCAATTTCTTTTACTGATTCATCTTTAATGATTTGAGGTTTGATTGCTATATTTTCTTTTTTCATTTCTTCTTGAGAATTTGTTTGCTCATTCTGTATCTCTAGAGATTTTTTTTGAGTATCTTTCTTGCTTATGTGAAGTACCTGAAGAGGTTTTTTTAAATCTTTTTTATTGCCCTTTGGTTGGATATTATCTTGGGCATTTTTATTACTGACTCCCATCGTAGGTAAAATAAGAATAATTAATTATTAACATACTTTAAATGTTAGTACTCAAAATTAAAATTAATGAACTTTAAACCAATACCTAATAAATTTGAATATTTAAATTGGCAAGAAATTGAGATTATTGCAAAAGACAAAAGATCTACAGTGATATGGCCATTTGGCGCTGTTGAACAACATGGGCCGCATTTGCCTCTTGCTACAGATAGTATTTTTGTTGATGAAATTATAAGCGAAGTTTTTAAACAATTCTCTCCCGATATTCCATTAAAAAAACTTCCAACTCAATATATTGGTTTTTCTCCAGAACATAAGAGTTTTGCTGGGACAATTTCACTTTCCTCAAATTTAATAATCTCAATGATTAAGGAAGTAGGAGGACAATTATCTGAAATGGGTTTTAAAAGATTAATATTGATTAATGGACATGGAGGTCAAATCTCACTACTACATACCGCGGCAAGAGAACTCAGAAGTTTCACACCTGATATTGCAGTTTTCCCTTGTTTCTTATGGAGTGGTGTTAATGGATTAAGTGAATTGTTAACAAAAACAGAGATCGAGAATGGTCTTCATGCTTCTTTAGCTGAAACTAGTTTGATGCTCGCTTTAAAACCACAATTAGTAGGGGATGAACGACCAAATGAGGTCATTAAAGGAAAGATCCCAGAAGGTTGGAGTCTAGAAGGCAATGCGCCTACTGCTTGGCTTACTGACGACTTCAGTAAATCAGGTGTTATTGGGGATAGCAGAGGTGCAAATGCAAACTTGGGTAATGATCTAAAGAATTTGTTAATTGATCATTGGTATAAATTGATTATGAATCTTATGAAATCAGATTGGCCTAATTAGTTTTTGTATTGATTAGTTAATGAATTGGTTTAAAATTGAAACTAATTCCTTCAAATTTTTATATTTTCATTATAATTGTGTAAACTCATTGCATAATGAACAAAAGCTTTACTAACATGCAAACTCTAGAATCTAAAAAAGACATTCAATTAGAAGGATCAACTGATAATGATTCAGCTAATCTGCCTGATTTCACCACGGATGCTTATAAAGATGCATATAGCAGAATAAATGCAATTGTTATAGAAGGCGAACAGGAAGCTTATGACAACTATATTTCTATCGCCACTCTTTTACCTAATGATTCTGAAGAATTAACCAAATTGGCAAAAATGGAGCTTAAACATAAAAGAGGTTTTACTGCATGTGGTAAGAATTTGGGTGTCGAAGCCGATATGCCTTTTGCTAAGGAATTCTTTTCAAAATTACATGGTAATTTCCAGATGGCATTGAAAGATGGAAACCTAACTACATGTCTTCTTATTCAAGCCATTTTAATTGAAGCTTTCGCTATTTCTGCCTATCATGTATACATAAGAGTTGCTGATCCTTTTGCAAAAAAAATTACTCAAGGTGTTGTTAACGATGAGTATTTGCATTTAAATTATGGTGAAAAATGGCTTAAAGAAAATCTTCATACTTGCAAAGATGAATTAATAGCAGCTAATAAAGTAAATTTACCTTTAATAAAAAAGATGCTTGATCAAGTTGCTGAAGATGCTGCAACTTTATCTATGGACAAAGAAGAGTTGATGGAAGAATTTATGATTGCATACCAAGACGCACTATTAGAAATGGGACTAGATAATAGAGAAATAGCTAGAATGGCAATGGCAGCAATCGTTTAGTTTTTTTAAAATTTAACTGCTCCTTTTAATATTTGATTTTATTCCTTGAAGGAAATAGCGCTATGCTATTCTTCTTAAGATATCGTGACTATTAGTAAATTTTAAATGTTTGGGTTAATAGGCCACTCAACCAGTTTTGAAGATGCAAAAAGAAAAGCCTCGATGCTAGGCTTTGATCATATTGCTGATGGAGACTTGGATGTTTGGTGTACAGCTCCTCCTCAGTTGGTTGAAAATGTAGAAGTTAAGAGTGCTATTGGAATATCTATTGAAGGTTCTTATATAGATTCTTGTTTTGTTCCTGAAATGCTTTCTAGGTTCAAAACAGCAAGAAGAAAAGTATTAAATGCAATGGAACTAGCTCAGAAAAAAGGAATTAATATTACGGCTTTAGGGGGATTTACTTCTATTATTTTTGAGAATTTTAATCTGCTTCAGCATAAACAAATCAGAAATACTTCATTAGAATGGGAAAGATTTACTACTGGCAATACTCATACCGCTTGGGTAATTTGTAGGCAATTAGAAATAAATGCGCCTCGGATTGGGATAGACCTTAAAAAAGCAACTGTTGCTGTAATTGGTGCTACGGGGGATATAGGCAGTGCTGTTTGTAGATGGCTTATGAATAAAACTGGTATTTCTGAACTTCTTATGGTCGCAAGACAACAAGAACCACTAGCTTTATTACAAAAAGAATTAGATGGTGGCACCATAACAACTTTAGATGAGGCACTGCCTCAGGCAGATATTGTTGTATGGGTTGCAAGTATGCCTAAAACTATTGAAATTGATACTGATAACTTAAAAAAACCATGTTTAATGATTGATGGTGGATACCCAAAAAATCTTGATGAGAAATTTCAGGGTGAAAATATTCATGTTTTAAAAGGAGGTATAGTAAAGTTTTTCAAGGATATTGGTTGGAATATGATGGAACTTGCAGAAATGCAAAATCCTCAGAGAGAGATGTTTGCTTGCTTTGCAGAAGCCATGATTTTAGAATTTGAAAAGTGTCATACCAACTTTAGTTGGGGAAGAAATAACATTTCTCTTGAAAAAATGGAATTTATTGGAGCAGCTTCTTTAAAACATGGTTTTTCTGCGATTGGACTTGATAAACAGCCTAAAATTTTAAATGTCTAGATTATGGCTAAACGTTACCTCCTTGATTTTGAAAAACCTCTTGTTGAACTTGAGAAACAGATAGAGCAAATCAAAGAATTAGCTCGAGATTCAGAAGTGGATGTTAGTCAACAACTTCTTCAGCTTGAAACCTTAGCTGCTAGGCGAAGAGAAGAAATATTTAAATCACTTACTCCTGCACAAAAGATTCAGGTGGCTAGACATCCTCAAAGACCAAGTACCTTGGACTTTATTCAAATGTTTTGTGATGACTGGATCGAATTACATGGAGATAGAAATGGAGGTGATGATATGGCACTAATTGGAGGAATTGGTTCGATAAATAATCGATCAGTGTTGTTATTAGGTCATCAGAAAGGAAGAGATACGAAAGAAAATGTAGTGAGAAACTTTGGAATGGCTAAGCCAGGAGGTTACAGAAAAGCTCTTAGACTAATGCAGCATGCCGATAGATTTTCCTTGCCAATTCTTACATTTATTGATACTCCTGGAGCCTATGCTGGTTTAACGGCTGAAGAGCAGGGGCAAGGAGAAGCGATAGCAAGAAACTTGAGGGAGATGTTTGGTTTAAAAGTACCGATAGTGGCTACTGTTATTGGAGAAGGTGGATCTGGAGGCGCACTTGGAATAGGTGTCGCAGATAGGTTACTAATGTTCGAACATAGTGTTTATACAGTTGCTAGTCCGGAAGCATGTGCATCAATTTTGTGGAGAGATGCTGCCAAGGCTCCAGAAGCAGCATCTGCGCTTAAAATTACGGGTAAAGATCTTCTTAAATTGGGGATAATAGATGAAGTATTACCAGAGCCTTCTGGTGGAAATAATTGGGCGCCTTTGGATGCTGGCAATACACTAAAAGATGCCATTGAGAAACATCTCAATACTTTACTGCAAATGAATAAAGATGAACTGATCGAAGAAAGATATAAAAAGTTTAGGGCTTTAGGTAAATTTATCGAAGCAAATAATATTGAAGAGATCTATAGTGAAGTGCCTCAAAAAACTGAATAAATTGAAACTAGCTTTTATAACAGGTGCTTCGAAAGGTATTGGGAGATCAACCGCAATTACTTTTGCTAATGCTGGTTGGGACTTGATTTTGCTTTCTAGAAATATTGATTTAATGGAGAAACTAAAGAATGAACTCTTAACTACTAAATCAAAAATTAGCCTAGTTAAATGTGATTTATCTAATCCACAAGAAATAGAGCACTGTGCTAAAGATGCAATTAAGAAGTATGGGTGCCCTTCAGTTTTGATAAATAATGCTGGTTGCGCATTTAATGGGCCTTTAGTTGAAATGGATTTTGTGCAATGGGAACAAACTATTCAAATAAACCTCACAAGTGTTTTTCAAATTTGCAGATCAATCGTTCCGCAAATGAGAAAAGATGGTGGTTTAGTCATTAATGTTAGTAGCCATGCTTCTTATAATGCATTCCCAAATTGGGGGGCATATTGCATTTCAAAATCCGCACTAACTATGTTTACTAAATGTCTTAGGGAGGAGGAGAGATCTAATTCAATCAAAGCATGTACAATAACTTTAGGTTCAGTAAATACTCCTCTTTGGGACTCCGAATCAATCAATTCTGATTTTGATAGAGCTTCTATGCTCTCCTCAAGCGAAGTAGCAGATACTATTCTTTATATGGCTAAACAACCCGAATCACAATTGATTGAAGACTTAACTTTGATGCCTGCAGGGGGTGTTTTTTAATATTTGGCTTTTTGAATAATTCTTTTAAGCTCTTCTTTCTCTCTAATGAACATTAGTATGTGATATAGTGTATTGGCAAAGCAGCACTTGAGAATATAAAGTAATTAAGTTTGCAGATTATTTTTCTGATAACAATTCTATGACCTCTACATTACCTAACGATAATATAAAGAAAACTTTTGGTGACAAAATTAGCAATAAACTTATATCTGAAATAATCAGAGAAAGAATAAAGCTTAATAAAAAAAGATTTCATGCTAACGATAACATTTCTGATTTTATTAATCCAGGTGAATTAGAAATTCTTCAAAGGGAGGTAGCAACAAAAGTCAAAGATTTACTTAAATCCTTAGTTATTGATATTGAGAACGACCATAACTCTCAGGAGACCGCTGAAAGAGTTGCAAAAATGTATTTGCAAGAAGTGTTTAAAGGGAGATATCATAAACGACCTAATGTCACTGATTTCCCAAATGCAAAGAAATTAGATGAAATATATACTCTTGGTCCAATAAGTGTTCGATCTGCTTGCTCCCATCATATGGTTCCCATTATTGGTGATTGCTGGATTGGAATTAAGCCGGGAGATAAGGTAATAGGAATATCTAAGTTTGCCAGAGTGGCCGACTGGGTATTTTCTAGACCTCATATTCAGGAAGAAGCTGTAATGATACTTGCTGATGAAATAGAAAGATTGTGCGAACCAAAAGGTCTTGCAATTTTAGTTAAAGCTAAACATTATTGTATGTGTTGGAGAGGGGTAAAAGAGCCTAATACCAGTATGATAAATTCAATTGTAAGAGGAGATTTTAGACATGATCACAGCCTTAAGCAGGAATTTTTTGAGTTAGTTAAACAGCAACCAAATGGAATGGCTTGTTATTAAAGTTTCATAAATAATAATTTTTTCAAAAACCACAAAGCAAATTAACTTTTAATTTTTTCAATAATGTTTTTTGTTGCTTCTATATTTTTTATACCAGGATATACTTCAATACTACTAGAAATATCTAATCCATCAGGTTTTAAATCACTTAATATTTCATCAATCCAATCCAATGATACCCCTCCTGCTAACCACCAAGTTTTTTTAAACTTTAAATCTTTTAGAAATTTAGATTTGATTTTTTTTCCGGAGCCACCATAGGTATCTTTATTCCAAGAATCAAGTAGTATCGCATCTACAAAATCTTCAAAAGGTTTGATTTTGTCCAGGTCTTTTTCTGTTTTTATTCTAAAAGCTTTCCATAAGCCAATATTTGGAATTTTATCCCTTATTTTTTTGCAGTAATCAATATCTTCATCTCCATGTAATTGAATGATAGTTTCACTTGGGTTTCCTAAGAAATTTTTAATAATTAAATCTATGGGACAATTTTGTACGACAGTTACCCTCTGGATTTTTGGATAAAAATTTTCTAAGCTTCTAAATATCTTTTTCTTTATCTCAGCTGAAATATATCTAGGAGACTCTTTAACTGAAATAATGCCGATGGCATTCGCTCCTAATTTGGCAACTTTAAGAGCTTGTTCTTCGGAGGTTATTCCGCAAATTTTAACTAAAGTATTAGTCTTGGGCATATCATTATCCTATATGTAGAATTAATAATATTGATAAATATAACGGAGATTATTTTTGAGAAGTTGGCAAATTTTTAAATTATGGGGAATTCCATTCAAAATTCATCCTTATTGGTTTGTGATTCTCTTCTTATTTTCATGGAGTATAAGTAATCAAATTAATTTAAGCTCAGATGGTATCTACAGTACTAAAGAAGCTTGGATTATAGGATTTTTAACTTCTTTCTTCTTTTTATCATCAATTATTTCTCATGAGGTGTTCCATACATTTGTTTCTTTAAATCATGGGGTAAAAATAAAAAAAATTACTTTTTATTTTCTCGGAGCAATTTTACAAATAGATAAGTATTGTCAAACAGCTTTAGGTAATATAAAAATTGCGATAGTTAGACCTCTATCATGTTTTTCTACGGCCTTTATTCTACTTTTAATTAGTAATTACAGTACATCTGAACAACTAATAGCTATTAATATAATTTCTAGAGTAGGAATATTAAATTTATTCTTATGCCTCTTAAATTTAATTCCAATTGGTTCTTTAGATGGTGGGAATTTATTAAAAAGTATTATTTGGCATTTCTCAGGGAGTAAATATAAAGGTAGAAATTTCCTAAATAAAGTTAATTTATCTTTATCTTTTTTAATTTTAATTTTTGGGATATTTTGTTTATTTGGACTTAACTTTTATTATGGCTTTATTCTTTCTTTTCTAGGTTTGTTTGGAGTTAATTCTTCAAAATCTGAAAATCAATTTTTTAAAATTGAAAATATACTAAAATTTAGCAAGGTTTCTGACCTGAAATTTAAGCCATTGAGAAAAATTGAATTTGATTCTAATTTTTCGGAATTAAATGCATTAATTAATAATAAAAAGGATGCTGCAGATAAATATTTGTTTGTTGCAAATAATGGAAGATGGACGGGATTTGTTGACGAGAGTATTTTAAAATCTGTCTCTATAAAAAAATGGGAAAGGACTTTTGTTGGAGACTTTAAGAAACCAATTAAAAGTTTTGCAAATGTATATATGAATAACAAATTATGGGAAACTATATTAAAACTTGAAGAAACAAGTGAGGGCCTTATATTAGTACTCAATTGTGCAGATATCCCCTTGGGGATAATTGATAGGTCCAAAATCGGTTACTTTATTTTGAATAAATTAGGTTTTAATTTGCCTCCTGAAATTGTTAACAAATTAAACAATAAATATAAGTATCCTTTGGGAATTGAATTATCAAAAATAGTAAATTCAATGAAGCAGAGAGGAGATCTTTAATAATTAGCTTTTATATAAATTTTTAAGATATTTATTATTTATGTGAACATATTTGATCCTTAGATTTGATTTGTTTTCTAGAAATGATTCTCTCAAATGTTCAACTATTTCATCATTTGTGATTCCTAGATTTACTTTTGGTGGAGCGTCTTCTTTAAATAATTTGAACCATAAATCTCTTGAAGGATTAATTTGAATCTCTCCATGTTGAAGAAATGAGCCTTTTTTACGATATTGCGCACTTCCTATTCTCTTGACTCCATCATTATCAACTAAATCAGAAATTAATGAAGTACTAAAACAATTATTTATAATAGGTGATTTTCGTAAATTACCATTTTGCAAGTTTAAACCTAATTCTCCGAAACTTTTTATTAACCAATCATTAACCATCTTATAGCTAAGGACTTTATAGTAAGTTTTTTTAAATGTTAAGGCATATGTTATACCCCCCGAATGTAAAACAGCTCCTCCTCCAGAAGGACGTCTTACAATACTAATTTCTCCATTAAATTGTAACTTTTTCCAATGAGGAGGAATTTCCTTTTGGTGATAGCCAATTGAAAGCCAATCCCCAGACCAATAGTAGAATCTCAATGTAAGAATTATTTCAGGATTCGAAATTGTCTGATTTAATGAATTTAAATCCAAAGACATTTGTTCTAATCCGGTTAAATTTTTTGTTGAGAAAATTAAAGCTTGATTTTCTATTCTCAAAATTAACCTTGCAGTTCTATTAATAATAATTTTTAATAAATTTTTTCTTTCAATTTATAAATTACGTAACATCATTTTGTAATAGTGTGTCAAATTCCCACTTTTAGGTGGAGAATATAGGAAATATTTTATTTACCATGGAGCCAACTCAAACAATAAATTTAATTGCTCTAAGCCTCATAGTAGTTATACATGCAGGAGTTTTAGCACTCAGACTAGGAATTAGTTTAGGTAGGAGTTAAAAGACTAGAAAATATATATTTTTAAGGTAATAATATTCTAAAACTTATTTAAATTATTTAATCAAAATACCAATTACTAAAGTTGCCAAAATCTTTTTATAAAAATACTTTTTATAACAAAAAATTTCTAAATTCTGCATTTAAAAAAAAGCAGCGGAAACAGGAAAATTTTGTATCTGTAGTTTTTCTTACAATAAAAATTTGCTTTTCCTTTTTAGCAATAGTAAGCTCGATTAAACTTGGCTATAGTTCAAAAGTTAGATTAACCAGATTGGGAGAAATTCAAGACTCTTTTTTATACGAAAAATATCGATTTAATGCTTTAACAAGCAGATTTGATGATTTATTTTCTTCTGAAGGTGAGCAAAGATTTATGAAGGATCAAGATCAAATAATTTCTAAGGACATAATCAGGGTAATATGGCGTTGATAAGTATGATTTAAGAAACTTTTTACTTATCATTTTTCTATTAATCTTTTTCTAGTGAGTAAGAACATTAACGGTTTAGTCCTAATTACAGGAACAACTTCAGGAGTTGGTTTAAATACCCTAAAACCTCTTTTAAGATTCGGATGGGAAGTTATAGCTGTTAATAGATCAAATAAAAGAGCGATATCAACAGCTGAGGAATTTTTGACAAAAGATGAAATTCAAAATGTTCACTTTGTAGAAATAGATCTCTCCAACTTGGACGATGTAAGAAAAGGGTGTGATGAAATATTGGGAAGATTTAAAAAACCAATAAATTCTCTTATTTGTAATGCAGCAGTTTATAAACCAAGATTAAAAAGACCTGATAGATCTCCTCAAGGTTTTGAAAACTCCATGGCAGTAAATCATTTTGGGCATTTTCTTATGATAAATCTTCTTATGGAAAATATTTTATCTTCTGAAAGAGAAATTGAATTAAATGGTAAATCTATTTTATTCAAGCCAAGAATCACTGTATTAGGAACTGTAACAGCTAATTATTTAGAATTTGGAGGGAGAATTCCTATCCCTGCTCCTGCTGATCTAGGAGATTTATCTGGATTTAAAAATGGCTTTTTATCTCCAATATCTATGGCTAATGGAAAAAAATTTAAACCTGGTAAGGCTTATAAGGATAGTAAACTTTGCAATATGGTTACTGTTCAGGAATTATCAAAAAGATATCCTGCAGATAAAATTATTATTAATTCTCTATATCCTGGGTGTGTCGCCAACACAAAACTTTTTAGAGATACACCTTGGATATTTAGATTTCTTTTTCCGATATTTCAAAAATTCATAACAAGAGGATATGTGTCAGAAAGATTAGCAGGAGAGAGGGTAGCTAAAGTGGCAACTTATAAAGAATATGCTAAACCATCAGCCCATTGGAGCTGGGGAAATCGTCAAAAAACTGGAAGAAAAGCTTTTTCTCAAAAGTTATCAAAAAGAATAATTGATACGAAAACCTCTCAGCTAACTTATGATTTAACAAGAAAATTGGTTGGATTAGATTGATTACTACTAATCAAATCCTAATAAATCAAAAATTTCTCTAT
This sequence comes from uncultured Prochlorococcus sp., assembly GCF_902626525.1. Classification (GTDB taxonomy): domain Bacteria; phylum Cyanobacteriota; class Cyanobacteriia; order PCC-6307; family Cyanobiaceae; genus Prochlorococcus_A. Next base: position 28,538 of record NZ_CACOFR010000004.1, on the reverse strand, counting down.
CTTTGAGCGGAGTTCCATCTAAAGGTTCAACGTTTTCAAGCATATTTTTGGCAAGAGATAAATATTCATTTTGAACTTCAATTACGTCTTCAGTTGGTTCCATTTCAAAGATAGTGCATTTTTTTAGTCTCGACCTTCTGATGGCATCTACATCTTTAAAATGAGCCATAGTTTTTAAACCTGTTTTTTCATTAAATTTATCAATTTGGTCTGTATCTTTCGATCTGTTTGCTACTACGCCGCCTAATCTGACTTTATAATTCTTCGCTTTTGCTTTTATTGCAGAGACTATTCTATTCATGGCGAATATTGAATCGAAGTCATTAGCAGTAACAATTAGACAGTAATTTGCATGTTGTAATGGAGCAGCAAATCCCCCGCAAACGACGTCTCCAAGGACATCAAAAATAACAACGTCAGTATCCTCTAATAAGTGATGTTCTTTTAAAAGCTTAACTGTCTGACCAGTTACATATCCCCCACATCCTGTCCCAGCAGGGGGACCTCCACTTTCCACACACATTACGCCATTAAAGCCTTCAAACATGAAATCGTTTGGTCTTAATTCTTCGCTATGAAAATCCACCTCTTCGAGAATATCAATAACAGTAGGAACCATTTTGTGAGTCAAAGTGAAAGTACTATCGTGCTTTGGATCACATCCAATTTGTAGAACCTTTTTCCCTAATTTTGAGAATGCTGCAGAAAGGTTTGATGATGTAGTTGATTTCCCTATACCACCCTTACCGTATACGGCAATAACTAAAGCTCCTTCTTCGATATTTATTTTTGGATCTTGCTTTACTTGAACGCTTCCTTCTCCATCAAGAGGTTTATTTAGAGTACTTGTCATTTAAAGCTTAAAAACACATAATTGTTTATATTCTTGCAGTGTAAATACCCATGAAATATATTTCTAAACAAATATTTATTTAATTGTATTAAAAGTACAAACAATGTTCCTATAACTTGATTTTCAGGATTATATCTATTTAATAATAAGTGAAAATACTCATGACTTTATTATAATAAATTAGTAAAAAAAATTAACTGAAATACGCTTTAGCATCGTAAAGGGTTTCATCACTTATTTCTGGAATTCCTCTCAAAATTGCGTATTTTTCGGTATTAGTTTTGACTTTACCTCTCACAAAAAAAGGAACTTTTGTTAATTCAGCTCTACCAGATTCAGTCCAGATAATTCCTTCTTTATTATTTTTATCTTTTTTCTGATCAGAATTTATTAAATTTTCTGTTTTTGTCGCTGTATGTCCTAAATGGCTTTGATGACCGTCAACAAACTCGAAGTCATGTTTAAACATATCAATGAGATGCTCTTCTAATCCCATCATTAGGGGATGCACCCAGTCATCAAAAATCACATTCGCTCCTTCCCAACCCATTTGTGGGCTATATCTTGCAGGGACATCTTGGACATGCATTGGGGTGCTTATTACTGAGCATGGGATACCGAGTCTCTTGGCACTATGCCTTTCCATTTGAGTCCCTAAAACTAGTTCAGGTGCGGCTTTTTTCATCGCATCTTCTACTTCTAAATAGTTATTAGTAATTAGAGCTTCAACATTTAGATCTTTTGCAGTACCTCTTACTTGCCTTGCCATCTCCCTGCTGTATGTTCCAAGCCCAACTACTTCAAAGCCCAATTCCTCTTTGGCAATTTTGGCTGCTGCAATTGCATGTGTTCCATCACCAAAAATAAAAACTCTTTTGCCAGTTAAGTAATTTGAGTCAACTGATTTTGAGTACCAAGGAAGTTTTGATTTATGTTCTAATTCTTCCTTATTAGTCAAAGGAAGATCCAACTTCTTATGAACTTCATTTATAAATTCAATTGTATTTTTTATTCCAATTGGAATAGTACTTGTATATTCCATTCCAAAGTTGCGCTTAAGCCATTCACATGATGCTTCCGCAATTTCTTGATAAAGACAAATATTTATTTCAGCATCAATTATTCTTTCAATATCATTTGGACTGGCACCCAATGGAGCAACAACGTTTGTATCTATTCCTTGTTCTGAGAGTATTCGTTGGATTTCAATAACATCATCCCTACATCTAAATCCCAATAATGAGGGCCCTAGAATATTGACTTTTGGTCTTCGACCTAATTCTTTCCACCTTAGAGGATTTATTTTCTCTGAGGAACTTACTTTTTCTTTTAGAAGGGTCCTTGTTAATTGATAAAAGGTTTCTGAAGCACCCCAATTTTCTTTCTTGCTATAAGCAGGTAATTCAAGATTAACAATTGGCATATCAAACCCCATCCCTTTTGCGAGGGCTCCGGGTTGGTCTTGGATTAGTTCTGCTGTACAACTTTCTCCAACTAAAAGAGTTTTTGGTTTAAATCGTTCTACGGCTTCCTTAATATTTTTCTTTACTAATTCTGCTGTATCTCCTCCAAGATCTCTCGCCTGAAAAGTTGTATATGTAACTGGAGGCCTTTTCCCCCTCCTTTCAATCATTGTAAAAAGAAGATCTGCATATGTATCTCCTTGAGGAGCATGAAGCACATAATGTATATCTTTCATTGAAGAGGCAATTCTCATCGCACCAACATGTGGTGGTCCTTCATATGTCCATAAAGTTAATTCCATAGTTTTTTAATTCGTTACCAAAGTTTTTGAAGTTAGTATTTGATTCCTTTTTAAAGGCTTAGAGAAGAGACCTGCCAAATCTGCGGCTTGGTCAATTCCATGGATTGGACTGAATACCATTTCTATAGACCACTTAGTGCTTATGCCCTCTGCCTCAAGTGGGTTAGCTAGACCCATTCCACAAACCACTAAGTCAGGATGAGACTCTCTCACTCGATCTAATTGTTTTTCTACATGTTGCCCTTCTACAATTTTTGTATTATTAGGTAATAAATTAATCTCCTCTCTCATAAGATCCTTATTTAGATAAGGAGTTCCTACTTCTAAAAGGTCCATTTCGCATTCGTTATGCAAAAATCTTGCTAAAGATATCTCTAGTTGCGATTCAGGAAGAAGAAATAATTTTTTTCCTTTAAGTATTTCTTTATGAGATTTAAGTGCAAGTTTTGCTCTATTGATTAAAGGCGAAATAATATCATGAACTTTTTGTTCACTAATTTTGAAAGCTTTGGCGGCAGCTAAAAACCATTTAGTACTTCCTTCGATACCAAGAGGAAATGGAGCCGATATTATTTCACAACCACGATGTTTAAGGTCTCGAATGGAATCACTTAAATAAGGCTGAGTTAATAATACTTTTGTATTTTTGCCAATCTTTGGTAAATCTGTTGATTGCCTTGGTGGAAAGCTCTCAACTTTTGAAATTCCTATATTTCTAAAAATCTTTTTAAACCTATCCTCCACATTATTTGCAAGAGTTCCAACTAATAATAATTTTTCCTCATTTGAGGAATCCATTAATGGAATTAAAGCTTTTAAGGCACCATCTTCTCCTTGGGTAAAAGTTGTTTCTATCCCACTGCCAGAATAATTAAGGAATCTTACTTTCCCTAAAAATCTTCTATTTAATTTCTCTGCGACAGTTGCAAGATCTAGTTTGATCACTTCACTTGGACATGACCCCACTAGAAAAAGAGTTTTTATTTCTGGTCTTCTCGCAATTAGATCATTAACTACTCGATCTAATTCTTCATGAGCGTCAGCAAGACCAGCAAGATCTTTTTCTTCAAGAATAGCGGTTCCAAATCTTGGTTCAGCAAAAATCATTACTCCAGCAGCGCTTTGAATTAAATGAGCACATGTTCTTGAGCCTACAACTAGAAAAAATGCATCCGGCATTCTTCTATGAAGCCAAACTATGGAAGTTAAACCACAAAAAACTTCCCTAGGTCCAGCTTCCTTATTAAATTCAACTTTACTCATTAAAAATTTTCAAGAGCTTATAATTCAAGCTTGCATAAACTTTTTAATTAAAGAAAGTAATTAATAAGTTCTCTTACAAAATGCACACATTTAAAAAACTTATATGAATGTTTAAATACTTAAATGAGAATTATGAAAATAATTTTTTGGTCATATTTTAATTTCTGTAGAAGGAATTTCCTTGACTTGTTTTTGATATTTTCCATACATTTCTTGCTATTTTCGTGGCTAATAATCCTGCTCTTTCCAACTTAGATTTTCCTGGCTTTGCTCCAATTAAAGTTGTCACTTCTGAAGTCGTTAAAGGAGCCCCAGTATTTATAGCTAATTGAGTTAACTCCAATCTATCTCTGAGGTTCTTAAGATTTACTTTCTCTATTTTATCTTCGACTAACCAACTAAAAGATGGGTCTTTCTGAGATAGTTTTTGCATCAAACTTAGGCTAACTAATCCAAGAGTTTGATCCGGTGTTAATTCTTTTTCAGTACCAGAAACATTTGGATCTTTTTTTGAAGAATTTCCCATAAAAATTAATATCTTTACTTGAAGTTATCGTTTTGTAGGAAGCATGCAAGTAAATTTAATAGAAAAAATGAACCATTTTCCGTTATAGTCGCGTGAATGGAACCAACTTCTAGTTTAAACAGAGGGGAACGAAAAAAAGGGAGTTCTCTTGTCACAGGATCTGAGGTGCAATCTCAGGCCGGTGGTGCTAGCTGTTTCATTACAACTGATTCGGAAAAGTCTTTGGTATCCAGACAAGCAAGTCAGGTTGAGCAAATAGAGTTGAGAACATATGTTTTTCTAGATTCTCTACAACCTCAATTGGCTGCATATATGGGAACGGTTAGTAGAGGTTTTTTACCTATCCCTGGTGATTCATGTCTTTGGATGGAAGTTTCACCTGGCATGGCCGTTCATAGAGTTACCGATATTGCCTTAAAAGCGAGTAATGTAAGACTTGGTCAGATGATTGTTGAAAGAGCATTTGGATCTCTTGCTCTTTACCATAAAGATCAAAGCACCGTTTTACATTCTGGAGATGTTGTTCTAGATGCTATTGGAAGTGAAGTTAGAAAAAGAACAAAACCTGCAACAAGTTGGACTGAAGTCATTCGAGCTATTACTCCAGATCATTCAGTATTAATTAATAGACAAAACAGAAGTGGATCAATGATTCAAGCTGGAATGAGCATGTTCATATTAGAAACTGAACCGGCTGGTTATGTTTTAAAAGCAGCAAATGAAGCAGAAAAAGCATCCAATATCACTGTCGTTGATGTGAAGGCAGTTGGAGCTTTTGGTAGATTAACTCTCGCAGGGAAAGAAGGAGATGTAGAAGAAGCAGCTGCTGCTGCTATTAGAGCAATTGAAGAAATTTCAAGTTATTGAAAATTTTTTAATTTAAACCAATTTCTTTCTTTAAGAAAGGAGACATAATTTTTGCAGCTTTACCCCTACTGCCTAATTTGCTTAGTTGTGATTGTGATAACTCTCCGTAAACGCAGTTAGCCTCTTTAACCCAAAAAATAGATTCGAACTCCCCATTTGGGTATTTTGGGTTTTTAAGAATTTCTCCCCAGCATATTCCAGTTGTATCCTTCACTAAATTTCCTGAGGGATCACACAAAACCATACAACTTATAAATCTTGCGCTCCTGTAAGGACTATCAGAAAGTTCATTAATTAATTTTCTAATTTTTTCCGTATTATTTTTGGCATATCGAGCTGAATATACACCTGGTCGACCATCTAAAATATCTACTTCAAGACCCGAGTCGTCTGCTAATGCCCAAGTTTTTGTCTCTAAAGCAGCTGCTTTTGCTTTGAGAAGTGCATTCTCAAAATATGTGTTTCCAGTCTCTTCGATATTTAAATATTCTGGTTGCTTTTCTACTCTTAAAGATAAAACATCTAACATCTCTGAGATTTCGGATACTTTTCTTGAGTTACCACTAGCAATTGTAAGAACTGGAAGGTTCAAAATAACAAATGAAATTAATGTGAATATTATCTTACTTCAATGCTAGATACGGAGACAGGTAAGGTTGAACATTCCACACCTGTGTAGACAGGGCCTGTCTCGTACGGAAATAACATAATGTAAATTTTTTCTTAACACAACAGTATGTTTTGATGCACTAACTAATTTGCATAAGTATTGACATATCAATAGTACCAAGGGTGATAAGTTTAACTTATGAGTGATAGAAAAAACATTAATGGAGATTTTATCGAAAACGCTTGACTTATAAGTACTTAATGAAGCATTCTTCGGATTGAACATTCCACATTTAGTAATTAGTAGGCAATGGCTACAGAAACAATGGGTATCGCTCTCGGCATGATCGAGACACGCGGACTTGTACCTGCAATCGAAGCAGCAGACGCAATGACCAAGGCGGCAGAAGTTCGTCTTATTGGTCGAGAATTTGTTGGTGGCGGTTATGTCACAGTATTAGTTAGAGGGGAAACAGGCGCAGTTAACGCAGCTGTAAGAGCTGGTGCTGATGCTTGTGAAAGAGTTGGTGACGGTTTAGTCGCAGCTCACATTATTGCTCGTCCTCACAGAGAAGTTGAACCTGCTCTAGGTAACGGTGAATTTCTTGGTCAAAAGGACTAATTAAGTAAAGCAAGATTTATAAATTTTGCACAATGATTATTTTCCCTACACAGACCTAAATTTATCCTTATGAGTAAGAAGTATGATGCAGGGGTAAAGGAGTACAGAGATACCTACTGGACTCCTGAATATGTACCCCTAGACACCGATTTACTAGCCTGTTTCAAATGTACAGGTCAAGAAGGTGTTCCAAGAGAAGAAGTCGCAGCAGCTGTTGCCGCTGAATCTTCAACAGGTACTTGGTCAACAGTTTGGTCCGAGTTACTTACAGATTTAGAATTTTATAAAGGACGTTGTTATCGAATCGAAGACGTTCCTGGAGATCCTGAAGCTTTTTATGCTTTTATTGCATATCCTTTAGATCTTTTTGAAGAGGGTTCGATTACAAATGTACTAACATCTTTAGTAGGAAACGTTTTTGGATTTAAAGCTCTAAGACACCTACGTTTAGAAGATATTAGGTTCCCAATCGCTTTCATTAAAACTTGCGGTGGTCCACCAAATGGAATCGTAGTAGAAAGAGATCGTTTAAACAAATATGGAAGACCTCTTCTTGGTTGTACCATTAAACCTAAATTAGGCTTATCTGGTAAAAACTATGGTCGAGTTGTTTATGAGTGTCTTAGAGGTGGTCTTGATTTAACGAAAGATGACGAGAATATTAATTCTCAACCATTCCAGCGTTGGAGAGAAAGATTTGAGTTTGTTGCAGAAGCAGTTAAGCTTGCTCAGCAAGAAACTGGAGAAGTTAAAGGTCACTACCTTAACTGTACTGCTAACACTCCTGAAGAACTTTACGAACGAGCAGAATTTGCAAAAGAGCTAGATATGCCAATCATCATGCATGATTATATAACTGGCGGTTTTACTGCAAATACTGGATTAGCAAACTGGTGTCGTAAAAATGGCATGCTTCTACATATTCACAGAGCTATGCATGCTGTTATTGATAGACATCCAAAGCATGGTATTCATTTCAGAGTTTTAGCAAAATGTTTGAGACTCTCCGGAGGAGATCAATTACATACTGGAACTGTTGTTGGAAAACTAGAAGGTGATCGCCAAACAACTCTTGGATACATTGACAACTTAAGAGAGTCATTTGTTCCTGAAGATAGATCAAGAGGTAACTTCTTTGATCAAGATTGGGGTTCAATGCCAGGAGTATTTGCTGTCGCATCAGGTGGTATTCATGTATGGCATATGCCTGCACTCTTAGCGATTTTTGGAGATGATTCTTGTCTTCAGTTCGGTGGAGGAACGCATGGTCATCCATGGGGTTCAGCTGCTGGAGCAGCAGCCAACAGAGTTGCTTTAGAAGCTTGTGTAAAAGCACGTAATGCTGGTCGCGAAATCGAAAAAGAGAGTAGGGACATTCTTATGGAAGCTGCTAAACACAGTCCTGAATTAGCCATCGCTCTCGAAACTTGGAAGGAAATTAAGTTTGAATTTGATACTGTCGACAAGCTTGACGTTCAAGGTTAAACAAGATTTCAAAATTGAGGAGATTCTTCTTCTCCTCAAAATTCTACAAATCTCGTTCTATTACGAGTAATTTCATTCACATTTAAATTAATTATGCCTTTCCAGAGCACAGTAGGCGACTATCAAACAGTTGCAACCCTGGAAACATTCGGTTTCTTACCACCGATGACCCAGGAAGAAATATATGATCAAATTGCATACATAATTGCTCAAGGATGGAGTCCTGTTATTGAGCACGTTCATCCTAGTGGAAGTATGCAAACTTATTGGTCTTATTGGAAGCTCCCATTCTTTGGGGAAAAAGATCTTAACTTGGTTGTAAGTGAATTAGAGGCCTGCCATAGAGCATATCCTGATCACCATGTAAGAATAATCGGATACGATGCTTACACTCAAAGCCAAGGTACAGCTTTTGTTGTTTTCCAAGGACGTTAAATCTACTTCATGTAGTAAATATCTTTCTCCAAAATTTTTTGGAGAAAGTTTTTTAAAGAGTTTTTTTAAAGAGTTTCAAATTTGAAGATTATGTCAAAAAAAACCAGTAGAGAGATTGCTCTAGAAAGAAGAAAGTCGATGAGTGATAGCGGTAAAAAAGCTGCTGCTTATTCTTCAACTACTAAAGATAGAGTTCGATCTTCTCAAGATATAAAGATTTCTGGGACTCAGTCTTCTTCTAATAATCAAAACATTTCTAAACCAGTTACAAAACATATTCCAAAAACTAAGGTAAGTAGAAAGTCTTCTTCAATAACTTTATCTAGTAAAGAGTTAGTAATAGAGAGAAGAAAGGCAATGTCTACTCATGGGAAATCAGCTATAACTTCTTCCGATAGAACTCGTACTGATGTTAAAAAAGAAAGTCCTGTAAATCAACTTAAATCAACTGAAAGTAAAACTCAAGAAGTTCAAAATTCAATTTATACAGAAACTAAGACTTTAAAATCCAATGTTAAAAGAAGAATAAATCAAAAGAGAAAGCCTATTGCTAATACAAGTAGAGATATCGTTTTAGCGAGAAGAGAAGCTCAATCTAAGCATGGCAAATCAGCATCTAAACAAAATACCAGTGCTGCTTCTTTAGCCAGAAGGGGAGACCCAGATTTAAGTAGCAGAGAAATTTCTCAGAGAGTGAGAGAGCTAAGAAGTAAAACTGGTGCCACAGGTAAAAAAGGTAATGGTAAATGTAGACCATGTGGTCCAAATAAAAATGGAGCCAAACAAAATATTGCCGACGCTAGCTGGAAAGTTGGCAAAAGTGAGACTGATGCAGGTCAAATAGTTACTGGAACACAAGCTAATAGATCTGTAAAAACTACAGGTAATGAAGCTAGTACATGCAGAACAGTTACAGGTTCCCAATACATGGGAGCAGAAGTTGTTGATCAATTTTGTCAAGATAGACCAAGTTATAAACAACCACTTAGATCTACTGTTACCGCAACAACATCAGGTAATAAAGTAACTGGAAATGAAGTTGGTAGATCTGATAGGGTCACAGGGGATGAGCCTGGGACATGTAAAAACCTTACAGGTACTGAATATGTATCTGCTAATCAATCACAGAAGTATTGTGGTGATGTTCCAAAAAATCCTTCAAAGGTTAAACATAGTACTACAACTGATGGATTAAAAGTATCTGGATCACTTCCTGGTAGATCAAACTTAGTCACTGGAGATGAATCAGGTTCTGGACATCAGTTAACTGGAGATCAATATCTTGGCTCAGAGCCAAATCCAGAAGGCAAAGTATTTGAAAAAGTAGGCAGTTACAACACTCTTAATGGTAATAATGTAACTGGTACAGGGGTAGGAAGATCAGATCATATGACAGGCAATGAACATGGGAGTTGCAAGAATGTAACTGGTGATGAGTATATAGGATCTCAGCAATATGAAAAGTTTTGCGGTTCAAAACCAAAACCAGAAGCTAGGAAAGTAGGCTTAAGTCTTTCTTCAAAGTCTAATTTAATAAGTGGGACTATGACAGGAAGATCAAAAAAAGTCACTGGAGATGAACCCGGTTCATGCAAAGTGTTAACAGGAACACCATACGCAGGCTTAGATCAGATTAATGAGAATTGTAATACTGAAACTTCTGAAGATATGAAATCCCGAGCAATAGTTAATTCTGGAAATAATTCAAATGCCAGACTAACAGGACAACAACCTGGAATTGGAGGAGTAATGACAGGTGCTAAGAAAGGTGCTTGTAAGGATCTAACCGGGACTCCTTATGTTGGTGGAGATCAGTTTTCAAAAGCTTGTGATAATCCGCCATATGATATTGAGTATGCAAATCAGGAAAAGTCAGCAGGTAATTCTTGGAAAGAATTCTCTGTTAAATCTCCATCAAGAGACAAATATTCTGAAAAAAATACACAAGGTGTTACCGGTAATGAATATGAGAATGGTTCAAAGGTAACAGGACCTTTTGATATGGCTGCAGATAAAATCACTGGAACTGAAAAATTTAGATTTGAACCAAATAAAAATATTACTTATAAACAAAAAATGCAAATTGCAGAGGCTGAACGTGCTGCAAAGACTCCAGAGAAAAGAATTGCATCTAGGATTACTGGTGAAGGACAATCAGTGGGAAACGTAACTGGTGATGATTGGGATCGAGGAGATAAGGTAACAGGAACAGAGGGAGCTTCATCTAGGAAGAGAAATCCATCAAGAGCAGGGAATATGAGCGCAATGCCTTCTTTAGACGTTAAAAGAAATGAGGAAACAGAAAAACCAGATTTCTTGATAACTGGATCTAGTGGTAATACTCGCGAAGGACAACTTGTTACCTTTTCAGGTGGTGCAAGAGGTTAAGTAAATAATGCCTTTAAGAGGACTGGCTAAAGCCAAGAACTTCACATTGGGGCCAACAGCTCCAATGAAAACTTTTACGGAAAATATCCATATACAAACTAAAGAATCAAATAATTTCCAAAATTCTGGAAAGTCTCACAAATTAACCAATAATATTCAAAATGAAAATCTATTTAGGTATGAAAGCAAAATAAAAAATGATTTTGACGAAATTGTCCCAACTCTTAAGGAAATTGCTCGAATACAACATCATGAAGATTTTATAAATAAAGCTCAAACTATATCAAGAAAAAATTTGGGAATAGATTTACCTCTTCATGTATTAGATAAATCTTGGGTTAAACCTATTGATATGAGAGCTTTATATGCATGGTGTGCTTTTAAACAGCATGACAAACTTAGTGATAATTTTTTTAACAATGATCCACTTGAAGGTGCTGCTGGAAGTAAAGGTGCGGAAGACTTTGAAAAATTTCTCTTAGATTGTGGAATACATTTACTTGATATAACTCCTTGTTCCGATGGAAGATTAGCTCATTCTGTTGCATATGTAATGAGAATTCCTTTTAGTTCAGTAAGAAGAAGATCCCATGCTGGTGCACTTTTTGATATTGAAAATACAGTAAATAGATGGGTGAAAACTGAACATAAAAGATATAGAGAAAATATTCCTAATGAAGCTCATAACGATACGAGGTACTTAAAAGTTGTAACTTATCATTTTAGTTCTGTAGATCCTTTGCATCAGGGATGCGCAGCTCATGGAAGTAATGAGGAGTTAGCTGCAGAAGAAGGTAGAAATAGACTATATGCTTTCAAAGAGGCAGTTGAGAATAGCTTTTGCTGCGGAGCTTCTGTGGATTTAATGTTAATTGGACTTGATACTGATACTGATTCATTAAAAATACATTTGTCAACCAGTGAGGGCGGTATAGATTTAGAAAAAACTATTTCTACTTTAGATATTTATAATTCAACAATAAACTTTTCAGAAGAGGATGCAGAGAGAGAAATTTGTCAGACAATTGCTAAGCAATCTTCAAAAGATAAACTCCATGGAATAGAGAAATTTATCTATAAATTAATTGTAAATAATATTTCGCAAATAGATTATGTTAAGAATTTTTATAATGGTTCTTATGAAGATATCGGGCATGCAGAGAGGTTTATTGGAGTTGGTATAGGTTTCAAAGAAGTACATCTAAGAAATTTAACTTATTTTTCTCATTTAGATACCGTCGAAGAAGGGGCACCTGATTTAGATGTAGGAGTAAAAATTTTTACTGGACTAAATGTTTCTAAAGATCTACCTATTCCAGTAGTAATAAGATTTGATTACTCTGGCAAAGTACCAGGCGCAAAAGAAAGGGCAATAAAAGATTGTGAAAGAGTTAATAATGCGATATCAATTAGATATAAAAATTTAGTTGATCAAGGTTTGTTACATACTTGCTCTACTATTAGAGATAGGGACGAAATTCATTCCGCCCAAATTATTGGAATGTCTTTAGATAAAAAAACAGAGGAGGCTCACTAGTTATGTTAATTTGTAAGGTTGTAAAACCACTTGTATCAACCAATAGGATTCCTGGTTTTGAGCATAAACATCTACAGGTTGTTTTGGATGGCTCTTCAAAAAAGGTTGCTGTAGATGCTGTTGGCTGTAAGCCTGGAGATTGGGTTATTTGTGTTGGAAGTTCTGCTGCTAGAGAAGCAGCGGGAAGCAAATCTTATCCAAGCGATTTAACAATTGTGGGAATAATTGATCATTGGGATCCTGACAAGTCATAAAAAAGGAGGATAGAAATTGTGGAAATCATGAAGGTATTAGGAAGGATGGTATGTACTCAAAGAGTTGCTGGCTTAGATCATATGAATTTACGAATTTTAGAAAATAATAAAGGAAAGAAATTAGTTGCTGTTGATCCTGTTGGCGCTAGAGAAGGTAACTGGGTTTTTACTTCTAGTGGCTCTGCCGCTAGATTTGCTTGCCCTAATCCAGAAGTTCAAACAGATTTAACAATTGGAGGTATTATTGATTATTGGGAGAGAGACTAAAAGTTTTAACTTCAAAAGTTTTTTGAGAAACTTTGTTGAAGGTATAGTGTTATTAGACTTGAATAAAGAATTTAATGTGGAATGTAAGAGAATCACCTTTAAGAATCGAAAAAAGATTTGAATTTGAGGAATACGCAAAAATAAGCAAATTTATTGGGAAAATTGAAAAATTATGTAAAGAAAAGAATACCTATCCAAATATCAGTTTTGGTAAGAATTTTGTTAGTCTTTCAATATTTTTAGATGGTGAAGAAATATCTAGTGAGGAAAAAGACTTTTCAAAGGATATTGATAAGTTTTATTTAGAAGATTAAACCTTTCAATAATTATTGGGCTTAGCAATATCTCTTTTAATTAAAGCCATTAAATATGTGGGAGCTTTATATCTTCCTGGCAGGCATCTATTTAGAGTTTCGAGATGCCCCCAGCACACTGTTTTTTCAATATCTTTAACTGAGTTGCCTTTTAAAATTAATAGTCTGAGAGCTTTACAAAATAACGGATAGCCTGCTTCTAATTCATCTATATTTAGCTTTGCTGCTGACATAGACCAAATAGGAATTACCAATTAATAATCTATACAAATATGGTGCAGAATTGGATCATATTTCAAATTTCTCAATAATTAGAAATTAATCTATATATGCAACGCAATCTATTTCGACTAAAACTCCTTTTGGTAAAGATGAAACTTCAACGCAGGCTCTTGCAGGGTGATTCTCTACATTGAAAAACTCACTATATATTTTATTGACAATTTGAAAATTAGTTAGGTCGGTTAAGTAAATAGTTGTTTTTACTACATCCTCAATCTTTGCTCCACCAGCTTTGAGAACAGCTGAGAGATTTTTTAAAACTTGAATGGTTTCTTTCTCTATATTACCCAAACATGTAATTTCATTTAGAGCTGGGTCTATAGCAATTTGGCCGGAACAATAAATAAAACTCCCAGCTTTTATTGCTTGATTATAAGGGCCTACTGGATCTGGAGCATTTAATGTTTTAATTACTTGCTTTGGGGACATTTTTTTAAGATGATACCTATATCCATTTAAACCCATAAATCTTTATTGGCTCTTAAAAAAGCAAATTCTTCTAAATTTTTTGCTCTTAAAAAAAGGTTTATTTTCATTTCTTCATCTAGCAAAAATGGAATTGTCAATTCATTAAAAGAAAGTTTTTTTTCAACGTGCAAAAGTTTATTTTTGATATTTTGATCTTCAGGTTTGAGATTCAATGCCCACAATAGATTCGCTTTGGTATATTCATGAGCACAATATATTAGTGTATTTTTAGGGAGTGATTTTATTCTTTCAAGAGAGGAGTACATTTGCTGATAAGTCCCTTCGAAAATTCTTCCACAACCCCCTGAAAATAACGTGTCTCCAATAAAAAGAATAGGATTTTTACCATTCAAAAAGAAGGCTATATGTGTGCTTGTATGTCCTAATACTTCAATTATTTTTACTTCTTCACCTAAAATATTCAAAATTTCACCATCCTCTACTGAAATATTTTGAAAAGGTATTCGTTTTTTATCTTTAGAGGAAGCAATCACTTTAACATTTGGCCATTTTTCTATTAGATATTTTGTCCCACCAATATGGTCTGAATGATGATGAGTTTGTAAAATAGCTTTTAAGTAGAGATTATTTTCATCTATATACTTAAGTACTGGTTCGTGTACAGATGGATCTATAACTACAACAGATTTATCTTTTTCCCATAACCAAATTACATTATCACTTAAAACTTTAATTCCTATTATATTTTGAGCTTTATTAAATTCCATTGTTAACTTAGAATGAAGGATTCTTGGAAGAAATTGATCTATGATTACTATAGCTTTACCAAAAGGAGCTTTATTAGAAGATTCAATTTCAATTTTCAAAAGAGCTGGGTTAGATTTCTCGGATGCGTTGAAGGAAAACAATAGATCATTAACCTTTGAATCAAATTGCAAACGGGCAAAAGCTTTATTGGTGAGAAATGGAGATGTACCTGTTTATGTAAGTTATGGTCAGGCTGATTTAGGTATTGTGGGATATGACGTCTTACGAGAATCTGAATTAAAAGTTGCAAACTTGCTCGATTTAGGATTTGGAGGTTGTCATATGTCATTGGCGGTTAAAAAAAATAGCAAATATTGTAAACCAACTGATTTACCAGCAAATTGTAAAGTAGCAAGTAAATTCACAAAAACAGCAAGATCTTATTTTGATGAGTTAAATTTACCTGTAGAAATAATACATTTAACAGGATCTGTCGAGCTTGGTCCTATTACAGGTATGGCAGAAGCAATAGTTGATTTGGTAGCAACCGGAAAGACTCTCAAAGAGAATGGTTTAATAAAAATTGATGATCTTTTTTACTCAACAGCGAGACTAATTGGGAATCCTTTATCTATGAGATTAGATGATTATCATCTCAGAGATACAATTTTATCAATAGAATCAAATAATGCTTTAGAGAAGATTAGCTAAATGTCCAATGATTTTAGAAGGATTAAAAAGTTAGGTAAATATTTAACTAAGGATAAAAAAACAATCTATTTGATCTTATTGGTTTTGTTACCTGTGTCCTTTTCTGGAGCTATTCAACCACTATTGGTAGGTCAAGCAATTACTATTCTTAAAAACGAAAGTACAGATGTCTGGCTAAGTAAAACTTTTTTTGGGCAATCAATAAATGCCATAATCTTAACCTTATTTTTAACAGTTATTTTTAGGTTGATTTTGCAGGGATACCAGACCTATAACATCCAAGCGGTCGGCCAGAGATTAACTGCGAGGATACGAAGAGAACTTTTTGATCATTCAATATCTTTATCTCTTAAGTATCACGATAAAATGCCTGTTGGTAAATTATTAACCAGATTAACCAATGATGTTGATGCTTTAGCCGAGGTTTTTGGTAGTGGAGCAGTTGGAGTTATTGCTGATTTTGTAAGCCTGATAGTGATTTCATTGACAATGCTTTCAATTGATCAGGGACTTGCTATCTTATTGCTCTTGACTCAAATCCCAGTTTCATATTTCATTATTTGGCTTCAAAAACGTTATAGGAGAGCAAATTATCAAGTAAGAGAGGAGTTATCACAACTAAACTCTGATTTTCAAGAGAATCTTCAAGGTCTAGAAGTAGTTCAGATGTTTAGAAGAGAGTCAATTAATAGTAAGAAATTTTCAAATACTGGAGTCGCCTACAAGAAAGCGGTAAATGGAACAATATTTTATGACAGTAGTATTTCAGCATTTATTGAGTGGATTTCACTTGCCGCAGTTTCCTTTGTTTTAGCTGTTGGTGGCTATCTTGTTACTTCAGGAAATATTGGTTTAGGAACCTTAACAACCTTTATTTTATATTCCCAAAGACTTTTTGAACCTTTAAGACAGCTTGCTGAAAGATTCACTCAAATTCAAGGAGGTCTTACAGCTGTTGAGAGAATAAATGAACTATTAGATGAAGAAATTCAGATTAAAGACTCTTTCTCTTTAAAGTATTTTTCAGCAGATGTACAAAATACAGACCATAAATTTAAGGGTAAAATTGAATTCAAGAATGTTAATTTCTTTTATAAAGAAGGAGAACATATTTTAAAGGATTTATCTTTCTTGATTAATCCTGGAGAACATGTAGCTTTTGTTGGTCCAACGGGTTCAGGTAAAACAACCATAATAAGATTGTTATGTAGATTGTATGAACCTCAATCAGGTCAAATTCTGATCGATGATATAAATATTAAAGATATTCCTATTGCAACTCTTAGAAATATGTTGGGAGTAGTTTTACAAGATACATTTATCTTTAGTGGAAATGTTGCGGACAATTTGAAACTTAATGTGGATATAGACAATCTTAAATTGGAAAATCTTTGTAAAGAATTAGGATTAAATAATTTATTAAAAAAATTACCTGATGGTTTGAACACTTCTCTTAGAGAGAGAGGAGGTAATCTTTCTTCAGGGGAGAGACAACTTCTTTCAGTAGCTCGAGTAGCGATTAGAAATCCCATTATTTTAATAATGGACGAAGCCACAGCGTTTATGGATCCCTCTACAGAAGCTACTTTACAAAAAGATCTTGAGAGAATTCTAAAAAAAAGAACAGCATTAGTAATAGCTCACAGGTTAGCAACCATTGAAAATTCTGATAAGATTTTAGTCTTAAAAGGGGGGGCACTAATTGAAGAGGGAACACATAGTGAATTGAGAGAGAAAAAGGGTTTATATTTTCAACTCTCTGAGCTTCAACAAAAAGGATTTGGTAATTTTTAATGATTTTTAGAAACCAAGGATCATCAATAAAAAAATCGAATAGTATATCGAGAGACGAACTTATGGAAATCTATGGTTTAAATTCTTATGAATTCACTCAAAAAAACAAAAATGAAATATTTGTATGCAGTAAAAGTAAAGAGTTAGATCTAATAGAGTTAGATCAACTTTTGCAAACTGTAGGTTGGAGCAGAAGACCAATAAGGAGAGTTAAAAGAGCTTTGGATTTTAGTATTTTGGTGGTTAGTTTATGGCGTCATGATGATAAATTTCCAAGGCTAGTAGGATTTGCGAGATGTACTGGGGATGGAATTTTAGAAGCAACAGTATGGGACGTGGCAGTTAATCCTGTCTATCAAGGACAAGGATTGGGAAAAGAGTTAATGAAATATATATTAAAAGAATTAAAAAATATTGGTATTTCCAAAGTTACTCTTTTTGCTGATGCAGAAGTGGTTACATTTTACAAAAGACAAGGCTGGATATTGGAACCAAGAGGTTCTAAATGCGCTTTTTGGTATGCAAATTAAATTTTTTGTAGTAGTCAGAATAAATAGATTTTGTCGATTCGCCTTTTAACCATCTTCTTCTAAAGTTCCAGTTCTTTAGTGCTTGGAGAAAAATATTAGTTCTTTCCCATTTCCGTGGACTTGTAAAAATGGGTAAATTTATTCTCTTCAAATCTTTTTTATTATTCAATCTCCTTAAAAAATCTACATCCTCCATTAAAGGAATTTTTCTAAAACCATTATTCTTAAAATAAGTAGATCTATGAATTATTAAACCTTGGTCTCCGTAGGGCGTTTTAAAATATTTGCTCCTAAAATTAACAAGAAATTCTAATAACCTGAAAATTTGGTTTTTGTGATTGATTTTAAATTTAAAATAGTAAATATAATTTTTGTTTCCTTTTGAAATTGATTTTATTTTCGTCAACCAATCATGTTTTATTCTAGTATCAGCGTGTAAAAATATGAACCAGTGTCCTTTTGAATTCTCAGCTCCAATATTTAATTGAAGACCTCGATTTCTTTCTTTAGATTTGTATACTTTCGCACCATAAATTTTTGCTATATCAACAGTTCTATCTTCACTTCCACCATCAATAATAAGAATTTCTCCAACTTCCTTAAGAATCGACAAGTCTGAAAGCAATAGTGGCAAATTATTTGCTTCATTAATTGTTGGAATGATTATTGAGATTTTAGTCAAATTGATTACTTTCTATTTTCAATGTCAATTATTGTATCTATATCTATTTTTTTATCTAAAAACTTATATTTCAAGTCAGTAGTAGCAAAATTATCAATTGTATTTTGAAGTACATTTTCTTTGCTCCAACTTATTTTGATAAAAGGTAAATTTAGATGTTTAGATAATATTCTCTCTGACAAACCAATAAGCCAATAACCTCCATCATTAGAAGGCCCTAAAATAAGATCATTTTGTTTTAGCTCATTTATAGTATTTAATATATCTAAATGGCACAAATCTGGGAGGTCAGTACCAATAAAAATAATATTTTTAATCTTATTTTGAGTACAAAATTTTTTGTTTATAAATATTTGCCTTTTCATTCTTTCTCCTAGGCAGCCTTTCCCTTGTAAATTAAACTTTTTAATGCCTAATTCTTTAGACCATCTTCTACAATTTTTTTTCCCTAAACCAGTTATAGCTATAGAAATATCAATTATTTTAATTTTTTGGAGAGATTTGGCTACGGAAATAGTGTGGTTGGTCATCACTCTTTGTACTTTTGCCGAATTACTTTTACCTATATCTTTCGACAATCTTGTTTTACATCTTCCAAAACCATGCCATTTTGCCATGATAATAAGTAATGCTCTATCCAATTCCTATGTGTGATTTATAATAATTATATGCTTATAAAAAAATATAAAATTTATTCTGATTAAAATTAGAACATGCTTTGTTAAAAATTTTTAAATTTGTTGTGATCTTTTGATTTGATAATGGCCAATTATTAAATTCCAAGTAGATTAATAATCTACAGATTAAAACTTTGCAAGCAACTAATCCTATTTGGGCGGAAGTTCAACAATTACTACAAAAAACTTTAAGTAAGCCTTCATTCGAGACATGGATAAGGCCGGCTAAATTTAATTGCTTTGAGAATGGCTTATTGACCTTAATTGCTCCTAATACATTTTCAAGTGATTGGTTAAGAAAGAATTATTGCGAAACAATAGAAAAAGCTGCAAAAGAAATTTGTGGTCATGATGTAAAAGTTGTCTTTAAATCTGAAACAAATACCAGTAGTGATTTGACTAATAAAGAAAACCTAAATTTAAAGAACATTAATCATAAAACAAATTCTTTTTCAAATAATAGCCAAGATAATTCTTCAAAAAATCGATCCAAAAATTCTAATGGTCTAAATTTACGTTACGTATTTAAAAGATTTGTTGTAGGTCCAAATAGTAGGTTGGCTCATGCCGCAGCTTTAGCAGTTGCCGAATCTCCTGGCAGAGAATTCAATCCATTATTTATTTGTGGTGGAGTAGGTCTTGGTAAAACTCATTTAATGCAAGCAATAGGTCATTATCGAGTAGAAATAGATCCAGAAGCAAAAGTCAAATATGTATCTACAGAGACTTTTACAAACGATGTTATTAGTGGTATTAGAAGAGATGGTATGACAGCTATTAGAGATAAGTATAGAAATGTAGATTTGATCTTAATAGATGATATACAGTTCTTAGAAGGTAAAGAGTACACACAGGAAGAATTTTTTCATACTTTTAATGCTCTTCATGAATCAGGAAGTCAAATAGTTATTGCAAGTGATAGACCTCCAAGTCAATTAGCGGGAATACAGGAGAGACTTATTTCTAGATTCTCAATGGGCATGACTGCAGATATTCAACCGCCTGACCTTGAGACGAGGACGGCCATTCTTCAAAAAAAAGCAGAACAAGAAAGTATGAGTCTTCCAAGAGATTTAATTCAATTTATAGCAGGAAGATTTACTTCGAATATAAGAGAATTAGAAGGAGCATTTACTAGAGCTGTTGCTTTCGCTTCAATAACAGGCTTGCCAATGACAGTTCAATCTATTGCTCCAATGCTCGATCCAAATAGTGTAGGAGTAGTTGTTACTCCAAAACAAGTTATTAAAAAAGTGTCAGATTACTTTAAAGTTTCAACTGATGAATTGACTAGTTCAAGTAGAAGAAAACCAGTAAGTCAAGCTAGACAAATAGGAATGTATCTTATGAGGCATGGAACCGATCTAAGCCTGCCAAGAATAGGAGATGAATTTGGAGGCAAAGACCATACAACGGTTATGTATGCTATTGAACAAGTTGAAAAAAAATTGTCTATTGATCCTAATATTGCAAGTCAAGTGCAAAAAATAAGAGATTTACTTCAAATAGATTCAAGAAAAAATTTATAGTTCTTTATAAATGAAATTTCTAGGATCTTGATCGTATCTATGCGTGAGAGGTATCTTATCTGTTTTATTGATGCCACTTAATAATTCAATTTTATTTAATGATTGCCTTAATAACCGAGCAGAAATAATAGGCATATCTCTTGGAACTGATATCCTATTTTTTAAATAGCTCAGAGATTTTCCTGAGAGTTTCTTAGGGATTCTTATTTCACCTGTGATCATATTTGTCAATGCAGATCTCAATGATTGTTCGAATAATTCTTTATCGTATGGATTTACTTTTATTAAACTATCTTTATGCTTTATTACCCTTTTGAGAGCAAATCTAGCGTAATATTTCGCATCATAATTTTTATTTAATTCAAAAATACCAAGACCTTCCCCAGAATCTATTGAATTAGAAAAAGCTATCTGTTGCTCATTACTTTCTTTGTAACAGCCGCCCATTTGAGGAGGTAAATCATGAGAGTGAGTATGAAAATCTCCTTGAGTACCTCTATAAGCACTTGTGCCTTCAAAAAGAGTAAGCCAGTTATGAACATAACGGTAATTAGATCTTAAATTAAACCCTTTATAGTAAATTAAAGAAGCATTCATCCTCTCCATATAAGGTATAAAAATTATATCTCCAACACCAGGCTCTATCTCACCTGTAGTAGATATTGTTGGATCAATAAACCCTGATTTTGATCTTTTCAAGATTTCATCAAATTTTGAGATTGATTCTTTAAATCTTTTTTTTCTAAAAGAGTTGTCTATAAAATTAAGGCTTTCTCTGCAAAGCCAATTGCACCAAGATCTAAAAATTTCTCTTTCTAATTCTCGAATTTCTCTAAGTTCAATTGATGTTATAAAAGATCCTAGTGCTCCAAATTCATTTTCTAAAAAAGCTATTATACTATCGCTCTCAGTTATAACTTGCCCTTTGAATTCAATTGCAGGTAATTTACCCGATCTGACTTTATCAAGGAACCAAATTTCTTTTTGGCCATAGCAAAACATATTTATTTTTTTTACTCTGTATGGAATTCTTTTGAATTCAAGCCATAACCATATCTTTTGGCAATAAGGACACCAAGAATGCCTATCTCTATATAGAGTGACTAATACATCATTTTCAGTATGTCCAAATAATCTTAAATTTGAGTAGGAATTATTAATACCATTAATTCTATCAAAATCTTCAATTTCATATTTACTCAATTCTCCCCATGTCAAAATCTCATTCATTTTTTAGATTGAAGATATAAACTTAGAATATAATAATTGATTAAAAAAATCTTGGAATTTCAATTTGATTTAATTGTTGTTGGCGCTGGATCTGGGGGACTGGCTGCGGCTAAGCGTGCTGCAAGTTATGGAGCAAAAGTTGCAATCATAGAAGTAAATAGAATAGGAGGAACTTGTGTAATAAGGGGATGTGTCCCTAAAAAATTAATGGTTTTTGCAGCTCAAAGAAAAAAAAATATGACTTGTTCTGAAGGATATGGATTGAGAAGTGAAGGCATTAGTTTTGAATCAAATATCTTATTGGAGAATGTTAGAAAAGAAGTTACCAGATTAAGTAATTTACATAAAGATTCTCTAAATAAATTTAATGTAACTATTTTTGAGGGATTAGGAAGATTCATTACTCAAAATGAATTAGAAATAATTTGTCCAAGAACAAAAAAAATCATAAAAAAAATAACTTCCAAAAAAATTCTTATTTCAGTTGGAGGTAAAGCAAAGAAATTAAATATTCCTGGAATAGATTTGGCATGGACAAGTGATGATATTTTTGAATTAGAAAAGTTTCCCGAATCAATATTAATTGTTGGAGGAGGATATATTGCCTGTGAGTTTGCTTCTATTTTCAAGAATTTAGGTATTGAAGTAACTCAAGTAATTAGAGGTCAAAATTTACTGAATGGTTTTGATGAGGATCTGTCTTCATGCTTAGAAGAATCACCTACTTTTGCTGGAATAAATATAATCTCCAAAACTCAATTAAAGTCTATCGAGAGAGTAAATGGGAATTTGGTTTCTACTTTAGATTCTGGGGTTAAAATTCTAAGTAATAATATCCTTATTGCTGCAGGAAGAGAGCCAAATCTTTTGCCTTTAAATTTAGATTTTTTAAATTTAAAGATGGATGGACCATATTTAGAGGTTAACGAACTTAATCAAACAAGCAACGCAAATATTTTTGCGGTTGGTGATATTATAAATAGACCAAACTTAACTCCAGTAGCAATTGAACAAGGTAGAGTTTTTTCGGATAATTTTTTTAATGATCAAAAAAGAAAAGTTAATTATGAAAATATTCCAAAGGCAGTTTTCACTATTCCTGAAATTTCAACAGTTGGTTTGAGTGAGAAAAGAGCGAAAGAGGTTTACTCTGAGAAAAATATAAAGATTTTTAAATGTAAATTTACACCTATGTCTAATACTTTTAAAGAGAAAAAATCAAAGTGTATGTTAAAGATTGTAGTTAATAAGCTAACTGACAAAGTATTAGGATGCCATATGTTTGGCGAAACATCATCTGAGATTATTCAAATGGTATCAATCGCCTTAAACGCAGGTATTACCAAAAAAGATTTTGATAATACTATGGCTTTGCATCCAACTATCTCAGAAGAATTTGTCACTATGTATGGTTAGTATTATGATTTAGAAAATCTTAATTTTTCTTGAGCAAAGAGAAACAGGATAAGTAATGAAAAATAAATAAATAAACCTATCCTTAATTCATAAAGATAATTAAATCCATTTAAAAAGAGTATCTTATCGAGAATGTAAAAAATATAAAGATTAAGCAAAATAAATCCTTCAATTCTGGTGATTTTCCCTTTGCTCCAAAAAATTGGTAAGCATGCAAAGGTAGTTAAAATCATAAAAGGCAGGTCAACTTTTATTAAGCTTTGTTCAATTACTAAACCTTTAAATCCTGAAAAAATACTGCAACTTCCAAGAATAAGAAGTTGATTGAGTAAATTGCTTCCTATTACATTCCCAATCGCAAGATCTGTTTTACCTTTAAATGCTGCAATTATTGAAGTTACTAATTCTGGCAAAGATGTTCCAGTTGCAAGAATAGTTAAACCAATAACAATTTCATTTACCCCTAAAAGTTTAGCAAGCGTTTGAGAACCACTTACTAAAATATTTGAACCAAAACTTAAAAGAAATATACCCAAAATTAACTTTAGTAAAATATTTGGCTTCCTTTTATTGTCATCGTTGAATATTTCTATCTGTGGTTCAGCATCTTTTGTATCTTCTTCTTTCTCGTTGATGGTATTGATTTCCCAAATTGTATTTAAGATTAAACAAAATATTAGAAAAATACCTGCTTGAAACGTTAACAAGCCTGTTGATGACATTGCCCATACAGCACAAGAAATAGCCATTAAAAGAGGTACATCTCTTCTGACTATTCTGCTTTTTACCTTAAGAGGTGTTATTAATGAGCTTATACCTAAAACTACAAGAACGTTGAAAATATTGCTTCCTATTACATTGCTAGCCGCAAGCGAATCACTACCTTTTAAAATTGAACTTAAACTTACTAAGAACTCAGGAGAGCTTGTCCCGAGTGAGACAACTGTTAATCCAATTACTATTTGAGGTATTCCTAAAATTAAAGATAAATTTATGGCTCCTTGAATAAAGAACTCTCCTCCTGCAAAAAGAAAAATTATTCCTAATATTATTTCTATTATGGGAATTAAAAGATCACTCATATTTAAGGGTTTTTTTTAGATAATTTAATCTTGAATAATTGATTAATAACTATCCTCGAATATCTATAATTTATTGTCAATTTTAATTTGCTGTTAAAATTGACTAAATAGTAAAAATTTTGAAGACATTAACCATATTAAAACCTGATGATTGGCATTTACATTTGAGAGAGGGCCTCGTATTAAAAAATATTATTCATTTCACTTCAGAATATTTTGGGAGAGCTGTCATCATGCCAAATACTAAAACTCCAATAACATCCATTGATAGTGCAAATTTTTATAAGAAATCTATTCTTGAATCATTACCAGAAGGTTCTAGCTTTGAACCATTAATGACTATGTATCTTACTGATGATACTGATAAAGAAGAACTAATAAATGGTTTCAAAAATAATGTCTTTTTTGCGGCAAAACTATATCCTGCTAATGCTACAACAAATTCTAGTCATGGAGTTAAGAGAATAGAAAATCTATATAAGATCTTTGAATCAATGGAAGATAATGGAATGCCGCTTTTAATTCATGGGGAAGTGACTGATTCTGACGTAGATGTATTTGATAGAGAAGAAGTTTTTATAGATAGAGAACTCTCTCCAATAGTTGTAAGATTTCCAAAATTAAAAATAGTTTTAGAACATATAACCACCTCTTATGCAGTGGATTTTGTTCAACAAAATTACATTGGAGCTACTATAACTCCGCATCATTTACATATAAATAGAAATGCAATGTTTTTTGGAGGATTAAATAGCGATTTTTACTGCTTACCAGTTGCTAAGAGGGAAAATAATAGATTGGCCTTAATAAAAGCTGCAACAAGCGGGAAAGAATGTTTTTTCTTGGGTACTGACTCTGCCCCACACCTTAGAAAGTGGAAAGCTTTTTGCGGTTGCGCAGGCATTTTTAATTCGCCAGTTGCGATAGAAAGCTATTTAACAGTATTTGAAGAGGAAAATTCTCTTGATAATTTTGAGAAGTTTGCAAGTTTGAATGGCCCTAATTTTTATAATTTACCTCCTAATAAAGAAAAATTAAAAATAGTATCTAGACCTAATAAAATTGCAGAATTTATAGATGTTGTTGAAGAAAAAAATATTGTTGGGCAAATAAAACCTTTTCACTCAGGTGAAACTTTAAAATGGGAAATTGATGGCATAATAAATTAAAAAAAAATTTAATAGGACCATACAAGAAAAGTTTAAATATTAAAATTAAGTTGGTTAAATGGGGTCCCTTCGGTTACGGTAAAATGCTCTAATTCCTTTTGGGAGTTTGGCGGAATTGGTAGACGCGCCGGACTTAAAATTCGTACGAAATTGATGAAGATTGTGGAAGATTGTGGAAGGGATTAATTGAAAAGCTAATCCCTTTCTTGTTTATTAAGTGTACGAAAGTGCACAAAAATATCTGAGGAGATTAATTGTAAGGAGTAATTATATTTTCAACAAAATTTACTAAATATTCACTTAGCTTTTTCGATTGGGAACGCTACTGCTAGTCCAAGATAAATCAAAATTGGTATTCCAAAAGTGAAACAAGCGCCTACAAAAAAAACTAAACGCCAGAGTAAGGCATTCCCTCTATTTGATTTCTCGAGACCTTTACAGACTCCTAAAAACCAAGCGCCTTTTTTTGTTCTTATTATCGGGGTCATTTAAATATTTATATCTAAAAGAAAGCTAACAGTAAGTAGTTAATTTATCAGTAAATGTCTGTAGATTTTTAAATACCTTAATCCAATGAGTCTGCAGATTTCAAAATCATCACTTTTTACATCAAATTTTGGCTAAGTTTACATCCGTTGTTACAATAAATTAGCTGAAAAGCCTTGGGAGTGTGGCGGAATTGGTAGACGCGCCGGACTTAAAATCCGTCGAGCGCTTTAGCTCGTGGGGGTTCAAGTCCCCCCACTCCCATTATTTAATTATTTCTTTTTGGTTCTTACAATAACCACCAATAATTGTTATGTTTTAACTAAAGAATCATTAATCAAAATGGAAAATATTTTCAATAACTCATTCGCTACTTTAATTGCCTACGTTGGTGTTATTACGTTCTATTTATTAATTATTCCTTTGTTACTATTTTACTGGATGAATAATAGATGGAATGTTATGGGTAAATTTGAGAGATTTGGAATTTATGGACTTGTTTTTCTATTCTTCCCAGGTTTAATTTTATTCTCGCCATTTTTAAATCTCAGATTAAAAGGAAGTAGTAAAGGGTAAATAATTGACTAAAGGTAAAGTTGTACAAATTGGTTTTTTTTTCTCATTATTAGGATTAATTAGTTATCAATTGGCTCCGAAAATTGGAATCGATAATTTTACAGCCAGTACTATCTCGAGCTGTATTTTATTTCTGATTGTTATTACTTGGGTATCATCTTATGTATATAGAGTTATAAATGGGGAAATGACTTTTATGGAACAAAGGAAGCGATATAGAAAAGAGTATGAAAAAGTTTTTAATGATAAACTAGAAACTAAGTTCAATGCCTTGGCAAAGGAAGAGCAAGAAAAACTAATGGAAGATTTAGAAAAAAATCCATAAATTTTACTTATAAAAATCTAAAATTTATGATAGAAGACAAAATGCAAATGACTAAAAATGAAGCTTTATCAAAATTAGATGAGAAGTTTTATGAGTTAAAAAATAATAAAAGATTAGCTTTGATACCTTTTATAGTTGCTGGGGATCCCAATATTGAAATAACATCTGAAATTTTATTAAAGTTACAAGAAAATGGAGCAGACATTATTGAATTAGGAATTCCATACAGTGATCCTCTCGCAGACGGACCTATTATTCAATTATCTGCTTCTCGCGCCTTAAAATCAGGTACTACCCCAAGAAAAGTAATTACACTTGTAGAGTCTTTAAAAGGTAAATTAAATATTCCCATTATACTTTTTACTTACTTAAATCCTTTAATATGTTTTGGCTTTGAGAAGTTTTGCGAGGTGGCATCCAATGCTGGAGTTGCTGGACTAATAATTCCTGATCTACCATTAGAGGAAGCATATAAATTTTCAAAAATTGTTAAAACCTACTCTATGGACTTGGTTTTATTGGTAGCTCCAACTACTCCCTTTGAAAGAATGAAAAAAATATCCAATCATACAAGTGGTTTTACTTATTTAGTAAGTGTTACAGGTGTCACTGGTGAAAGAAACAAAATGGAAAATAGAGTAGAAAATCTTATTGCCAAGTTAAAAGAGATAAATACTAATCCAATTGCTGTTGGTTTTGGAATATCAACTCCTGAACATGTCAACAAAGTTCTTGAATGGGGAGCAGATGGAGTAATTATTGGAAGTGCATTTGTAAAGAGAATTTCTAGTTCAAGTGAAAAAGAAGTTGTTAATCTTGTTGGTGATTTTTGTAAAGAGATGCGATCAGCTGCCGATAAAAAAAAATAATATATTGATTAAGAAAAAATTTATAAGTTAGAGATTTATATATAAATATCAAATATATTTTTGTTATTTACGGGATCATTAAGTGGGTAGTAATCTTATTTGTTTTCTCCCAAGCTTAATTTCGAATTCATCTCCTGCTTTAAGATCTAAAAGTGCTGTATATGCTTTCCCAATCAAAAGATTCCCGTTCCCTTGTACTGTAGCTATGTAACTTAATTTTCTTCCGCCTTTACCAATACCTGCAACCCCAGCATCGCCAAGATTAATCCCTTTTGCTTCTAAAAGTGCTTCATAAAATGCGGTGAAATTTAAGCGTTCACCCCCATTCTTCTTAGTGGAAACATATCCACAAGCGCGGACAAGGTCAGACTTGCTAACTTCACTAAGTTCTTTAACTTTGGCAAGAAGATCACTACCCGTGAGCATAATTAATTAAAAGACAGTTCTTCTTAAATAAGATAGCAATTTGTGTGTTACGTATGCAATTATTTATTATATATTTATTCTATTATCTAACTCTAAAAATGGAAAAGTTTATAGTGTTTGGAAATTATTGTGAAGATGCAATTATTAAAAGGGAACCATTTCGTGAACAACATCTTAATAGACTGAAAAATTTAAAAGATCGCAATATTTTAGTTACTTTAGGACCAACAAAATGTACTAAATATATATTTGGAATTTTTAATGCTAATGATGAAAATCAATTAAGAGATTTTATTGAAGAGGATATATATTGGAAAAAAGGTATATGGACTAAATATAATATTTACCCTTGGGTTCAGGCACTTTAAATTTTAATAGTAAAGATATTTCAGT